>NZ_JBXWOE010000001.1:0-1036634 GCF_059610725.1 Ruegeria sp. CDSC045 | reverse complement strand
CGCTGACGGCCCAGCTCGGACGTGATCGAGCCGAACAGCTCTGGGTCGCGCGCTGAGAGAGACTGGGTGAAAAAACCGGTATCACGTAGATTGGCGTTCATGGGGGCTCCACAATGCTGGGATTTCTTGCGGATTTCCTATCGGAAACGGGACATCGGCAAAAGGCTTAAAGCGACGATTTGGCCAGCGGTGGCGTCAAGTCTGGTCTATAGGGGAAAGGTATGATTGTTTCGGAACCAAATGTGCAGCACTGGAAACCACAATAGATGATTCAAAGAATCGCTTTTCTTGCCAGCGACGCCAAGGTGGCTCAAACCGCACGCGACAAACTGGTCAGGCGCTATGGCAATGCGGCGCCGCGTGATGCCGGTGTAATTGTCGCACTGGGTGGGGACGGCTTTATGCTGCACACTTTGCACAACATGCAGCACCTCGATACGCCCGTATATGGCATGAATCGTGGAACAATCGGGTTCCTGATGAACGAGTTCCACGAAGAAGACCTGATGGACCGTCTTTCCGCCGCCGAAGAAGAGGTCATCAACCCGCTGGCAATGCGCGCGATGGATCAGTCCGGCAAGATTCATGAGGCGCTAGCCATCAATGAGGTCTCTTTGCTAAGGGCAGGCCCTCAGGCGGCGCGGCTGAGGATCAGTGTGGACGGTCGCGTGCGCATGGATGAATTGGTTTGCGATGGCGCTTTGCTGTCAACGCCAGCAGGATCGACGGCTTATAACTATTCCGCGCATGGGCCAATCCTGCCGATTGGATCGGATGTTCTAGCTCTGACAGCGATTGCAGCCTTTCGTCCGCGACGCTGGCGGGGCGCACTGCTGCCCAAAATCGCCCAGGTGCGGTTCGATGTGTTGGATGCGGACAAGCGGCCGGTCATGGCGGATGCGGATTCAAATTCATTTCCGGATATTGATTGGGTCGAAATTCGATCTGAACCGGCGATTCGGCACCGTATCCTGTTCGACCCGGGCCACGGCCTGGAAGAGCGTCTGATTTCGGAACAGTTCACCTAAATGAAAGGCCAGGTACGAATTAATCGCGCTTGTGTGAACCAGTTCACACGAATCCGATTAACATTAAGGTAGTGTGAACTTGCCTGGAGAACACGCCATGGTGGAAGTGAGTGGCCATCAACGGCGGTTTCGAAATGAACGTGCAGTTTATGTGCGGGCGAGGGTAGGTGGTGCTACGCTCGTTATCGGATTTCTAGGCATATTTTAGAAAGCGGACCCCGGGTACAAAACCCCGGGGTCAATTTTTTTTGGACAACGTCTATTTAGAAGGACGTCCCCATTTTCTTCCACAATGGCAGGCACATTTGCCCTACCCGGTCTTCTATCGCCGCGGCGGCGTCTACGGCCATATCCTCGCGCCATCTGCGGGCTGCGATCTGGATGTTGATCGGCTGCGGCCCATGCGGCAGCTCGGCCAGCCGCGCCGGAACACATGCCGCGGGCAGGCCGATGAAGTTCATCGCATAGGAATAGACCGCACAGCCCAGAACTTCATGCACGCCCTCGGCGCCCTCGGTATCTCGGTCCGGTTTGAAGAACGGCTGTGGCAGGAATGGTGACAGGACCAGAGGATAGTTATGCATGAACAGAGACCACTCGCGCGCATAGTGGCTGCGCTTGGCCAGCATTTCGATAAGGTCTGTGCCAACTATGGGTGGGAATTCCTGAAAGTAGACCTCGAATATGTCGCGGATTGTTTTTGATCCCGCAGCCTCGATATCGGCTTTCAACAAGGTCAAAACTTCGCCCATCAGGGCGCGGTACCCGCCACGACCAGCTTCAAAGATATCGGGTGGTGCGACCTCTTCCACTACATAGCCTGCTTCGATCAATGCATCGCATGCAGTATCCAGAGCCTTGTCGACTTCGGGATGCAAATCGTATCCAAAGGTCTGCTTGGTGAAGGCGACCTTGATCGGGCCGGTTTGGTCCTCACCCCGCCACGGCATCGGCACGTGAAACGGATCGCGCGGATCGGGCGCGATCAAGCTGGGCATGGACAGGTGCAGGTCCGCTGCGGAGCGCGTGATCAGTCCCTGCACCGACATCGATTGTGCCAGTATGCCCCGTTCTGCCGATTGGCTGGGATTCCACGCCGGAACACGACCCAAACCCGGTTTGACGGTGACCGCCCCATTGGCGGCGGCAGGAAATCGCAGACTGCCCCCTATATCGTTGCCATGGGCCAGCGCACCGATCCCAGCCATCACAGCCGCGCCCGCGCCACCAGAAGATCCCCCGGGCGAGATATGACGCCCCCAGGGGTTATACGTGCGGCCGTGCAGTTCGTTGTCTGTGTCAGCACGGAACGAAAACTCGGGCGTGTTGGTGCGACCGATGACGATGGCGCCCGCCTTTTGCAGGTTGGAAACAACCGGCGCATCATCCGGGGCGATCACGTCTTTCAGGGCAACGACCCCATTCGAGGTCGCATGTCCTTTTTGATCGACGTTGATTTTGATGGTGACCGGCACACCATGCAGGGGGCCGGGCTGCTCTCCGCCACCGACCGCCTTGTCCAGATATCGCGCACGGTCCAGCGCCTGCAGGCTCAGATCTTCGACAACCGCATTCAGCGCAGGATTGACCCGTTGCATCCGGTCGATGGAGGCTTTGACGGCCTCTTCCGCGCTGATTTCCCTGTTGCGCGTCAACGCAGTCAGATCTGTGGCGTTCAGACGCCAGATGTCGGTTTCTGTCATGGGGCCTCACTGTCTTGGTCAGACAGTAGAGGCCCGGTGTCAGGTTGCAAGAGGCGGCAGGCGCACCGATTTTCTACTGGGCGTAGCCGATGGATTTCAGCGCCTCGGTGATCTCGTCCAGAATCGCCGGGTCGTCGATGGTGGCGGGCATCTTGTAGTCCTTGCCATCCGCAATCGAGACCATGGTCCCGCGCAAGATCTTGCCCGACCGCGTTTTGGGCAGCCGGTCAACAACCACGGCCAGTTTGAAGGCAGCGACCGGTCCGATCTTTTCGCGCACCAGCTTGACGACATCCTGAACGACGTCACCGTGGTCTCGATCACAGCCCGCGTTCAGACACAGGAAACCAACCGGCATCTGGCCTTTCAACTGGTCCGACACGCCGATCACGGCGCATTCGGCAACGTCAGGGTGCGCGGCCAGAACCTCTTCCATGCCGCCGGTGGACAGACGATGGCCCGCGACGTTGATCACGTCATCGGTGCGCGCCATGATGTAGAGGTACCCGTCCTCATCAACCATGCCCGCATCGCCGGTTTCATAATATCCGGGAAAGTGATTCAGGTACGAGCTTTTGAACCGGTCTTCGGCGTTCCACAGCGTTGGCAGAGTGCCAGGCGGCAGGGGCAGCTTTACCGCAATCGCGCCCAGCTCTCCGGGTTTCATCGGATGCCCGCCTTCGTCCAGGATCTGCACGTCGTAACCGGGCATCGGCTTGGCCGGTGACCCCAGTTTGGTTGGCAGTTCTTCAATCCCCAGCGGATTGCCCGCGATGGTCCAACCGGTTTCAGTTTGCCACCAATGGTCGATGACCGGAACGTTCAGCGCGTCTTTGGCCCATTCGATCGTGTCGGGATCCGCCCGCTCTCCGGCCAGAAACAGGGCTCGCAGGCAAGAGAGGTCGTATTCAGGGATTAATTCCCCCTTGGGATCTTCACGTTTGACCGCGCGGATTGCAGTGGGAGCAGTGAAGAAACTGCGAACATTATGCTCGGATATCACCCGCCAGAAGGTGCCCGCGTCTGGGGTTCCAACCGGTTTGCCCTCGAACACTATCGTGGTGTTGCCGTGGATCAGCGGCGCGTAGCAGATATATGAGTGGCCAACGACCCAGCCGACATCAGAAGCCGCCCAGAACACGTCGCCGGGATCCACGTTATAGATGTTCTTCATCGTCCAGTTCAGGGCGACCAGATGGCCGGCCGTCGGCCGTACGACCCCTTTGGGCGCTCCGGTCGTGCCAGATGTATACAGGATATAAGCTGGATCATTGCCATCGACAGGAACACATTCCGCAGGCTCAACACCGTACTGGAACCCGTGCCAGTTGAAATCACGCCCCTCGACCAAATGCGCAACCTCTTGTTCGCGCTGGAATATCACGCAGAAATCGGGCTTGTGGCTGGCAAGTTCGATGGCACCGTCAAGCAGCGGTTTATAATGCACCACACGGCCCGGCTCCATCCCGCAAGAAGCGGCGATGATTGCTTTTGGTTTGGCGTCATCAATACGGACCGCCAATTCGTTGCTTGCAAAGCCACCAAACACAACCGAGTGCACCGCACCCAGCCGGGCACAGGCCAACATCGCCTCAAGCGCTTCGGGGATCATCGGCATATAGATGATAACCCTGTCGCCCTTTTCGACACCTTTTGCCCGCAATGCCCCGGCCAAAGTAGCGACCCGATTGCGCAGTTCGACATATGAGATCTCGCGCTTGGTGTGGGTGATTGGGCTGTCATAGATGATGGCCGTCTGTTCACCGCGACCATTCTCGACATGGCGATCAACCGCATTCCAGCAGGTGTTGACCCTGGCATCACAGAACCATTCATAAAGAGGAGCATTGTCGTCAAACAAAGCCTTGCTGGGTGGCCGAACCCAATCAATTCCTTTTGCAGCTTCCATCCAGAATGACTCCGGATCGGATTTCCAGCTCTGGTAAACGTCCTGATATGCCACTTTGGTCTCCTCCGAAAAATCCCTGCACCGTGTCTAGGGCGGGGTATAGGGGGCAGACAAGCGGTCGAAGTGACGGGGCGTCACTTTATCGCAAAATATTTGCAGATGTATAAGAATTTCCCTGCTAATTTTTGCAAACCTGTTGGCAATTTATGGATTTTGCGCGCCGAATTCACATTTTTGCAAAACTGCAAATGTATTGGTGCAAATATGAAGGAATCAGTCTGGGCACCTGTTTCGGTGCCCGGAGGGGATCCGTGACCCTTTACCCGTAATGAGCGACAGGCGTTCCTGCGATCGCCGCCATGTTCAGTAACCCGCGTGCGGTGATCGAGGGGGTCACGATATGTGCCTTGTTGCCCATACCCATCAGGATCGGGCCAACTTCCAGCGCGTTGGCCTTCATCTTCAGGATGTTGCGCACACCGCTGGCGGCATCTGCGTGGGCAAATATCAGGACGTTGGCGACACCTTCTAGACGTGAATGCGGGAAGATGCGCGACCGCAGTTCAGGGTCAAGCGCTACGTCCAGATTCATCTCACCCTCATATGTGAAATCGCGCGGCTCCGAGTCCAGAATCTCCAAAGCGGCCCGCAGGCGCTTGCCCGAGCCTTCGGCCTGATTGCCGAATTGAGATTGCGAACAGAACGCGATTTTTGGCTCCAACCCGAAACGCCGGACATGACGGGCCGCGCCCAGGGTGGTTTCGGCAAGCTCTGCAGGCGTTGGTAATTGCCGCACATGTGTATCGGCAATGAACAAAGGGCCGTCCTCAAGAACCATCAGAGACAAAGCGCCATGTGCGCGCAGGTCGCCATTGGCCAACACCTGTTCGACATAGCTTAGGTGCCAGCGGTATTCGCCAAAGGTTCCGCAGATCAGGCTGTCGGCCTCGCCACGCTGGACCATGATCGCCCCAATGGCTGTGCTGTTGGTGCGCATGATCGCCTTGGCCAGATCAGGGGTGACACCGCGGCGCTGCATGATCTGGTGATATGAGGTCCAGTAATCATAGTAGCGATTGTCATGTTCCGGGTTCACGATCTGAAAATCCTCGCCGGGACGCACGGTCAGGCCCAGGCGCTCGCATCGCGCTTCGATGACTTCGGGACGTCCGATCAGGATCGGTGTTTCCGTGGTTTCTTCCAGAATGGCCTGAGCGGCGCGCAGCACACGTTCGTCCTCGCCCTCGGCAAATACAATGCGGCGCGACGCAGCTGCTGCGGCCTCGAAAACCGGGCGCATGATCAGGGCGGATTTGAAAACCGTCTGGTTCAGGCGCTCTTTATAGGCCTCCATATCTGGAATCGGACGCCTGGCAACGCCACTGTCCATAGCCGCCCGGGCCACTGACGAGGACACAACAGCGACGAGGCGCGGGTCAAAAGGTTTTGGGATCAGATAGTCAGGTCCGAATGTCAGTTGCTCGCCCTTATAGGCGGCGGCGGCTTCTGCACTGGTCGTTGCCCGGGCCATATCAGCGATACCGTCTACGCAGGCGATCTGCATAGCGTCGTTAATTTCGGTCGCACCAACATCCAGGGCGCCCCGGAAGATGAAAGGAAAGCACAGAACGTTGTTCACCTGATTGGGAAAATCACTGCGACCCGTTGCGATGATCGCATCGGGGGCCACTTCGCGAGCTGCGTCCGGCAGAATCTCGGGCGTCGGGTTGGCCAGCGCGAAGATGATTGGTCTGTTGGCCATTTTCGCGACCATTTCGGGTTTCAGGACATTCGGTCCGCTAAGCCCCAGAAACAGATCGGCATCCCCGATCACGTCATCCAGCGTGCGCAGATCGGTCTTTTGGGCGAATTGGCTCTTGTGCGGGTTCATGTCCTCGGCTCGCCCTTCATAGACAAGCCCGTGAATGTCACACAGCCAGATGTTTTCGCGTTTCACACCCAGCTTCACCAGCATGTTCAGGCAGGCGATCCCAGCCGCGCCTCCGCCGGTCGAGACGATTTTGATATCCTCGAACTTTTTCCCGGCAACGTACAGCGCGTTCTTAGCAGCGGCGCCCACGACGATTGCGGTGCCGTGCTGGTCATCGTGAAAAACGGGGATGTTCATCCGCTCGCGGCACAGTTTTTCGACAATAAAACAATCGGGGGCTTTGATGTCCTCAAGATTGATCGCCCCGAACGTGGGTTCCAGCGCGCAAACGATATCGGCCAGCTTTTCGGGGTCGGATTGGTCAACCTCGATGTCGAAACAGTCGATCCCTGCGAATTTCTTGAACAGAACCGCTTTGCCTTCCATCACCGGCTTTGAAGCCAGAGCGCCTATATTGCCCAAGCCCAGCACTGCTGTTCCGTTCGAGACCACGCCAACAAGATTGCCCCGCGCAGTGTAAAGCTCGGCGTTGGACGGGTCGGCCTTGATTTCCAGGCTGGCCTCGGCGACGCCGGGCGAGTAGGCGCGCGCCAGATCCCGACCGTTGGCCATGGGTTTCGTAGCCCTGATTTCGAGCTTTCCAGGCTTTGGGTGAGCGTGATAATCAAGCGCGGCCTGTCGCAGGTTGGGAGTGTCAGACATAGGCAATTCATCTCCGTTCCGAATTTGGTTGAAGGGTTAAACTATTTCTGGCGCCTTGGCTACGTGACGTCACTTCATAAATGGATTTTTGCCAAACACGGCCTTAGGTTGAATTATGTTCTAATATGGTTACGGTCGCGCATCTTCATATTCGGCACCGCTTCCACAGGAGATCGAAGGCCCAAGATGACCTCGGAAAAACAATCTCAGTCGATACCCGTCACAACCGATACCAAGCGGTCCTTTGGGCTGGACCAGCCGCTGTTTCGTGCAGCGATTGGAGTTGCGTTGCTGATCTTGGTGGTCCTCTGTATCTGGCCGGTGCAGGCGATGTCCCTCAGCCATGAGGGTGGCCCGTTCGAATCCATTTCGGCCGCGGCGCTTGTTCTGGCCGGGGGCATTGCGCTTTTCCGGTATCGCGGGATTTCCCGTCTCTATATCGGTCTCGTCTGTTTGCTGCTGGCAGAGCGCGAACTTGCTGCGGATATCTATGCCGTAGATAGCCTGCCATATGGGATTCTGAATGGGCTGGACACGCTGCTTGATATGAACGCGGTTCGCGTCATCCTGGCTGTTTTGGTTCTGGGAGGCTTGCTCTGGCACGGGGTGCCAAACGGGTGGCGTGCGTTCAAGCAACGGGTCCCGTTTCTAATGGTGTTCTTTCTGGCCGGTATGTGTGCGGTGGTTGCGCAGGGGTTGGAAGAAGTCAGTGGCGCACTGAAAGACGACCTGTCGGACCAGATGATCATGCGTTTGTTTGTGTTGGAAGAAACGCTTGAGATGTTCTTTTCGATTGGCATTTTGGCTTCTGTTCTGATCGGATGGCCCAAAGCCACGACCGAAGAGAACTTGAATGACCAGCAATCAGACCAAAGCTGAGATTCGTCTGCCGACGCAGGAATTACGTGACGACATCCCGTTTTTTACCAAGGTACTGGGGATGCGGATGGATATGATCTATCCGGCTGATGATCCTCGGGTCGCCGTGTTCTCGGGGCATGGATTGCGATTACGGATCGAACAGGATGCACCCGAGGCGCCCGGAATGTTGCGCATTCTGACCGAAAATCCGGATGAGTTTGCGGCTGGCCAGCGCAGTTTGGTCGCGCCGAACGGGACGCGTGTCGAAATTGATGAACTGAACCCGCCGATGGTGATGCCGGATACCGTGCATTCCTTTGTCGTGCGCAGACTCAAGGATCAGGCCCCGTGGGTCATCGGGCGCGCCGGAATGCATTATCGCGATCTGGTACCCGATCGCTTGGGCGGGTCGATCATTGCCAGCCATATCCGCATTCCTGATGGCGGTCCGGTTCCAGACATGGTGCATTTCCACAAGGTCGGGTTTCAGTTGATTTTCTGCGTCCATGGCTGGGTCGATGTGGTTTACGAGGATCAGGGCGACAAGATGCGCCTGACCGCCGGTGATTGCTTTATCCAGCCGCCCGAAATCCGTCATCGTGTCTTGGAAGCATCGGACAATGTGCAGGTGATCGAAATTGGTGTTCCTGCCGAACATGTCACCGAAATCGACCACGAAATGCAGTTGCCGACCCCGCAATACCGCCCGGATCGCGAATGGCAGGGCCAGCGCTTTGTCTACAACCAGGCCGAGGGGGCAGAATGGGGGCCGTTCCGTTTGCCGGGCTACATCTGTCGCGACACCACGATTGCCCAGAACACGATGGGTGTCGCAGGCGTTCAGGTGGTGCGTCGGGGGCAGGGTGACACCGCCTGGGCTACACATGATACCGATATTCATTTCACCTTCGTTATGAACGGTGAGTTGACGCTCGAAGGCGAGGGGCGCGACCCCTATCGGCTGGAACAGGGCGATGCCTTTGTCATCCCACCGGGTATGCGCACACGCCTGTCTGATCCGACCGATGATGTTGAACTGCTTGAGGTCACGCTGCCTGGCGTGTTCAATACGGTTCTGGATTAAGCATTTTGGCTCAGGAATTCTGCGCTCGGGGCTTCAATTCCCCGGGGGCTTTCATTTAGGGTATGACTTTCTGACCAGATGATCAAAAAATGGGGAATCGCCATGAGCTTGAAAGACGCAGCCTTGTCCGTGCGGGAAAACGCCTATGCGCCTTATTCCAATTTCAAGGTCGGCGCGGCGATCCGGTCCCTGTCGGGGCAGATCTACTCCGGTTGCAATGTGGAAAACGTGGCCTATCCCGAAGGCACTTGCGCCGAGGCCGGAGCCATTGCCGCTATGGTCGCTGCTGGCGAGCAGGAACTGACCGAGGTTTACGTGGTCGCGTCGTCTCCTCAGCCAGTACCGCCGTGCGGGGGGTGCCGCCAGAAACTGGCCGAGTTCGGCAAGCGTGACGTCAAGGTGGTATTGGCCAGCTTGGACGGGGCGGAGTTGAAAACCACTATCGGGGATCTGCTGCCAGGCGCATTTGACGCCTCGCATATGGAGGATGTGTGACCCCATGGACGCCCGCTCGATCATCGCAAAGTTGCGCCGCAAGGATATACCCTCCACCGAGGAACTGCACTGGTTTGCGCAGGGGCTTGCCGATGGTGGGGTCAGTGACGCGCAGGCAGGGGCCTTTGCCATGGCGGTTTGCATGGGCGGGTTGGGCGCGCAGGGCCGCGCCGATCTGACCATTGCGATGCGCGACAGCGGCGATGTCCTGAACTGGGATGTGGAAGGTCCGGTAATCGATAAACACTCGACCGGGGGTGTGGGGGACAGCGTCAGCCTGGTACTCGCCCCCGCACTGGCCGAGCTTGGGGCCTATGTGCCAATGATTTCTGGCCGGGGACTGGGACATACGGGCGGCACGTTGGACAAACTTGAATCCATCCCCGGTGTGACCACCCAGATCAGCCAGGACCGACTGGTGCAGTTGCTGAACGAAACGGGGGCAGCCATTGTCGGCGCCACCGGGCAAATCGCGCCAGCGGACAAACGGCTTTACGCCATTCGGGATGTCACCGCGACAGTTGAAAGCCTCGACCTGATCACCGCGTCGATCCTGTCGAAAAAGCTTGCAGCCAGCCCGGATGCACTGGTGCTAGACGTTAAGGTTGGCAGTGGGGCCTTTATGAAAACCCTTGATGACGGGCGCAATCTGGCACGGGCGCTGACGGAAACCGCCAACGCTGCAGGGTGTCGGACCTCGGCAGTCATAACCGATATGAACCAGCCGCTTGCCTCTGCGCTGGGCAATGCACTTGAGGTGGATGAGGTCATGAAGGTATTGACCCAAGCGCCTGACGCGCCGTTGGCTGTGATCTCTGCCGAACTGGGTGGGGTTCTGTTGGCTGACGCCGGTATGTTTGCCACTTCGGAAGAAGGCCGGGACAAAATCGCCAAGGTCATCCGCGATGGCCGTGCCGCAGAACGGTTTGGCCGCATGATGGCCGCAGTTGGGGCACCCATTCACTTTGTCGACGATTGGTCGCGCTATTTGCCCGAAGCCAGCGTGATCCTCGAAGTGTCCGCTCCCGCTGCGGGCTATGTAACCACGATAGACGGAGAGGCTCTGGGCCTTGCGGTTGTCGAATTGGGTGGCGGACGTCAGGTTGAAAGCGATGTGATCGACCCTGCGGTCGGGCTGTCAGATCTGGTGCGACTGGGCGACCGGGTCGAAAAAGGCGCGCCATTGGCTGTCGTCCATGCCGCCCGCGAGGATGCCGCGCGACGTGCGGCTGATGCTGTTCAAAAGGCGATCACGCTTGGAACGGGTAAACCAGTGGTGCCAACCCTTGTCCACGAGAGGATCACGCCATGAGCCGCGCCTTCCTTGTGGTGATGGATTCTGTGGGTATCGGCGGTGCGTCCGATGCTGATCAGTTCTTTAATGGCGACATGCCGGATACTGGGGCAAACACTCTGGCCCATATCGCGCAGGCTTGTGCACAAGGTCAGGCGGAAGAGGGGCGATCCGGGCCTTTGCATCTACCGCATTTGGATGCGCTGGGGTTGGGTGCTGCGGCACGGCTGGCCTCGGGTGCGGAAACGCCGGGTTTGCTGGCCCAGCCGACAGGTCTGTGGGGCTGCGCCTGTGAGGATTCTCCGGGCAAGGACACGCCATCGGGGCATTGGGAGCTAGCAGGGCTGCCTGTGCCGTGGGACTGGCATTACTTTCCCAATACAACACCATCATTTCCGGCTGATCTGAGCAAGGTCGCAGCCGAGGCCGCCGGAACCGAAGGGGTTTTGGGGGATTGCCACGCCTCGGGCACCACGATCATCGCCGAATTGGGGGCCGAGCATATGCGAACCGGTTGGCCGATCTGCTATACCTCGGCCGATAGTGTCTTTCAGATCGCCGCGCATGAAGAAAGTTTCGGCCTAGACCGTCTGCTTGACCTCTGCCGCGCGCTGGCCCCACGTTTGCACCAGATGAAAGTGGGGCGTGTGATCGCACGGCCCTTTGTCGGCTCGCCCGAACAAGGGTTCACCCGCACGACCAACCGCAAGGATTTTGCCATCGTGCCGCCCGCTCCGGTGCTGACGAACTGGTGTCAGGATGCGGGCCGCCGTGTTCATGCAGTGGGCAAGATCGGCGATATCTTTTCCATGCAGGGAATCGACACGCTGCGCAAAGGGTCGGATGCTGACTTGATGGGTCATCTGTCCGATCTGGTCGATGAGGCCGAAGAGGGCAGCCTGACATTCGCTAATTTTGTCGAGTTCGACAGTCTCTATGGCCATCGGCGCGACATCAGCGGCTATGCCCGCGCGCTGGAATGGTTTGACCAAGAGATAGGTGCAATTCTGACCCGGTTGCGCCCCGATGACCTGATGTTGTTGACCGCTGATCACGGCAACGACCCAAGCTGGATCGGCACCGACCACACGCGTGAGCAAGTACCTGTCCTGATTGCAGGGCAGGGGGCGGGGCAGATCGGTCAGGTCAAATTCGCGGACATTGCAGCCAGTATCGCACATCACCTGAATATCCCGGCACAAGGGCCGGGGCGGAGCTTTCTATGACTGTCGCTGACCTACCCAAGATCGAACTGCACTTGCATCACGAAGGTGCCGCGCCGCCTGCCTTCATCCGTCAGCTGGCGCATGAAAAGCGCATCGACCTGAGCGGGATTTTCAAACATGACGGGTCTTATGATTTCCGGGATTTCGCCCATTTCCTCAGCGTATATGAGGCCGCCTGTGAGGTGCTGAAATCGCCCGAGGATTTCCGCCGTCTGACGTTGGCTATTCTTGAAGAAAGCGCGGCGAACGGGGTGGTGTATTCGGAAAGCTTTCTGAGCCCCGATTTCTGTGGCGGTGGCGATTTGGTGGCCTGGCGCGACTATCTAAGTGCCATTCAGGATGCCGCTGATGAAGCCGAGCGGAAATACGATATCACTCTGCGCGGCGTGGTGACCTGTGTCCGGCATTTCGGACCCGAACAGGCCAAGCTCAGTGCATATTGTGCCGCTGAAACAGCGGGCGACTGGATCACCGGGTTCGGTATGGGGGGCAATGAATCCATGGGGGTTCAGGGCGATTATAAGTGGGCGTTTGACTGCGCGCGCGAGGCCGGACTACGCCTGACCACCCATGCCGGGGAATTCGGTGGGCCGGATAGTGTCCGCGATGCGATCCGTGATCTGGGAGTTGAACGCATCGGCCATGGCGTGCGTGCGATCGAAGATCTCGACCTTGTGCATGAGATCGTTGATCGTGGTGTGACGCTCGAGGTTTGCCCGGGCTCGAACGTGGTTCTGGGCCTGTTTCCCGACTTTGCCAGCCATCCGATTTCCAAGTTGCGCGAGGCAGGTGTCAAGGTCACCGTGTCCACCGACGATCCGCCGTTTTTCCATACCACAATGCGGCGTGAATATGAGATGTTGGCCAAGGCCTTTGGTTGGGAGGCCGAGGATTTTGCCGCCCTGAATGAAACCGCCCTGAATGCGGCTTTTTGCGATGAAGCGACCCGTGCGCGGGTCAAGAAAAGACTGGAGATATCATGAGCGAACACCTGACCGTCGTCGACCACCCGTTGGTGCAGCACAAATTGACGCTCATGCGGGACAAGGGCACTTCGACCGCCGAATTCCGTCAGTTGCTGCGTGAGATCACCTTGCTTCTGGCCTATGAGATCACGCGCGAAATGCCATTGACCACCCGGCACATTGAAACCCCGATGGAAGAGATGGACGCCCCCATCCTGGCAGGTAAGAAACTGGCGCTGGTTTCTATCCTGCGCGCCGGTAACGGAATGCTGGACGGCGTTTTGGAACTGATCCCCTCGGCCCGCGTCGGCTTCGTTGGCCTGTACCGCGATGAAGAGACTTTGAAGCCCGTCCAATATTACTTCAAAGCGCCCGAGGGGCTGAAGGACCGTTTGGTCATTGCTGTCGACCCGATGCTGGCAACCGGCAACAGTTCGGCCGCCGCGATTGATTTGCTGAAAGAGGCTGGCGCGACGGATATCCGGTTCCTGTGCCTGCTGGCCGCTCCCGAAGGCGTTGCCCGCATGAAAGAGGCGCACCCGGATGTTCACATCGTCACCGCCGCACTGGACCGTGAGCTGAACTCAAAAGGCTATATCATGCCGGGTCTGGGCGATGCGGGTGACCGGATGTTCGGGACCAAATAAGCGGGCTTATCCGCCGCATATATTCTGCAGCCGGACCCATTCGCGATCTGGCAGAATCTGCTGCAGGGGCTGACCCGCCATCGGGTCAGCCTCGATCAGGCCCAGCACGGTTTCACCTGTGACGTCCGTCGCATAAGCAAAGGGGACTGAGGGCAAAGCTGCCTCGGCAAAAATTTCCAGCAGGTTCTCGTCTGGTACAGCCGGACGGGGTTCTGATAGAACTTCTTCGGTATAACTGTCGACAATCTGAGGTGTCAGCTCACCGGTTGTCAGCAGGCGGAACGCAGATCTGATGCCGGTCCGGTCCAGCAGATCATCCAGTGGGTCCTGTGCCTGCACACGTGCACGTTCCGCAAGGATGTACCCGGCCACGACCGAGGGGTCCTCGTGATCTTCGACCAGAGATCGGTTCAACAGGACAATTCCACCCGGCAGGGTCAGGCTGGTCTGTACTCCGGCTGGTAGGATAACGATTGAGCGCACGCCCGTTCTTGCCGCCAGATGATCCAGTGCTTCCTGAGTGCCCTCGGACACGCAGGCGCGGCCTGACACTCTTTCGATGCGCCTCAGGATTGTATCGCCGATGTCGATACGTTTGATTTCGGGAACGACGGATACGACATGGTTTTGTAATGCTGACGGTAACCACAACAGCATGAGCGCGGCCACAGCAGCCACAACCCCGGCCACGCTGAACCACCGCAAACGCCCGGGGTGGGGGCGTGACCGGTCGATGGCACGCTGCAGACGGTCAATGGCTTCGATCATCGTGGTTTCGGATTGGGCCAGTTCCAACGTCTCTTGCGGGTCGCCATCCGGGTGGTAAATTGCAGGGAAAACACCGGGGTTCTGGCGCTCTAACGCGGCCAGCGACCAATGCGTCAGTGCCCGGTCGTTGAAATCCGATATCGTCAGCGTCGCTTCGCCAATCGACACAACAACCTCGCGCCGCTGAACATCGGGCGAGGGGCGCCACAGACCGGTGGCTTCGATCCGCTGGAACTGTTTCAGTGCCGTCATCGGGGTGATGTCTGCTCGTTCTTAATTGGAGCCAGCTTAACACGCTAAATTCAACCGGCGCAAACCTGTTGCGCGATGTTCAGGAAATGTGCTGGATACCTAGACGAGCGGAATATTCTGTTACCGCTCTCCATCATGCCGCGGGGAAAATGATGCAGGCGGACACCCAGACTTCACCGGTTTTGGCCTCGGTGCTGATGGTCAGTGCTATGGCAATCATCGGCGTGATTGATAATGTGGTCATCTTGGTGGCCGAAACGATCGGTCTGTGGCAGTTCCATTTCAGCCGGGCACTGCTCATGCTACCGCTGATAATGGGCCTGTCACTGCTTGGGCTGGGCCGCTTGCGCCCGATTAGGCTTGGCCCCGTGATCCTGCGTAGTGTTCTCATCACATTGGCCATGTTGTTCTATTTTGCCTCGCTTGCGCTGATGCCGATTGCGCAGGCGTTGGCGGGTTTGTTCACGTCGCCGATCTTTGTGCTGTTGATTACAACCGTCGCCATGAAGCAACGGATAGGCCCATGGCGTATTCTGGCCGTTGCAGTAGGGTTTGCCGGGATTTTGTGCGTGTTGCAGCCGAATCCCGGCGAGTTTGATGCAAAAACGCTGTTGCCGGTCGCCGGAGGGCTGTTCTACGCGTTCAGTTCAGTCATCACCCGAAGCCACTGCGCGCAGGAAAGCACGACGGCATTGCTGGCGGCTATGGTGACAACCTTGGGAGTGGCCGGAGCGGTAGGGCTGATCGTGTTATCCTTGTTTCCGGGGGTTCCGGTCGCTGGGCCGGAGGGCTTCGTCACCCGTGGCTGGGTCTGGCAAATGGGACCGGCAATTCCTTGGATTATAGTTCAGGCAATAGGGTCGACGATTGCGGTATTCATGCTGATCAAATCCTATCAGATCGGTGAGACCTCTTATGTGGCGGTGTTTGAATATTCGGTGATGATATTTGGACCCTTGTTCGCTTGGAGGGTCTTTGGGCAGAATATCGGTGTTCTGCAGATCCTCGGCATATGCCTGATCGCAACGGCCGGAGTTCTGCTGGCCTGGCGGTCCACGCGTCCCGCCGCTACAGAGGCCGCATCGTGATCATTTCGCGCGGTCGCTCTTATATCTTTGTCCACATTCCCAAAACTGGAGGGACATCTTTGTCGCTGGCTTTGGAACAGCGCGCGATGAAGGATGATATTTTGCTGGGAGATACGCCCAAGGCAAAGAAACGCAATAGGCGGATCAAACAGCTATCGGCGCGTGGCCGCCTTTGGAAACATTCAACCCTCGCCGATATCGAAGGTGTTCTTTCACCGGATGACTTTTCGGGGATGACAGTCTTTACTCTGGTCCGAAATCCCTGGGATCGGCTTGTCAGCTATTATCACTGGCTCAAGGTGCAAGGCTTTGATCACCCCGCAATCGCGCTGGCCCGCGCCCATTCGTTTGAAGGATTTGTCTGCCACCCTGCGACGCAACAATCGCTCCGTCAGCATCCGGCGCGGCACTACGTGACGCGAGCCGATGGTATCGAGCAGTGCCAGTATTTCATCAGACTCGAAGCGTTTGATCAAGACGCAGAGCCTCTGTTCGACCATTTGGGGTTCCGGATCACGCTGCCGCATCTGAATCGATCAGAGCGGGCGAAAGATTACCGCAGCTATTATTCAGCCGCATCACAAGAGGCCGTCGCCGAGGCTTGCGCTGAAGATATAGACAGATTCGAATACTCTTTTGATTAGATGACAGAAATATAGTTTCCCTGCCGGACTTAATACCGGGCGATTACAGATCGTTGTTCCGTTTTTAGCGTTATCCAACGGGGTTTGGGACCCAAATCAGGCTCAAATGTGTCAAAATTTGGACGTGTGATCGGTTTGGATGCTAATGAATATCTATTGTTTTTGGTGCCAGCAGGGGGGGAGGCACGTGTTTGAAGTAGTGAGTGACATGGGTATTTCAGATGTTCCGGAAAGCCGGACACAATTCGAAACCAGAGTAGAACTGAACGCGCGCCGTGGCGGCTTGATCCACGGGACCAGGGTTGCAACCGTCGACGGCTGGACGCCGATTGAAGACATTCAGCCTGGTGATCTGATCCGGACAGTCGAGAACGGCTTTAAGGCAGTAAGGCGCATTTCTGTCGATACGATTTCGATTCCTACTGAAGAAAGTCGGATCGAGTATTTGCCAGTCCGCGTACCCCCAAGTGCCGTCGACAGCCCAGGTACGATTTGGATCATGCCTGAACAGGGTATAGCATTGGAGCATGGCACCGCAGATCTGACTGTCGTGGCAGCACGAAAGTTGAGCGGTTTGTTCCGCATCAAGTCGGACGTCCCGGCATCATCATTCGATGTCAGTGCACTGTTCTTTGACGAGGATGAAGTGGTCTATATGGAAGGCGGCATGCGCGCCTTCTGCCCGTCAGGGCGTTTCGGCGGCCACAGCGGCGCAAGTGCGGGCTATCAAATTGCCGAAAGCGAAACAGCGGCGGAATTGGTCGAAGATATACGAACCGAGGGCCGCGTGACAGCCCTTGCCAACCCGTTGGGTGCGCTGCCTGCACCCATCTCACTGGAACAAGTTGTCCCTTTGAGACCCAGCAGGGGCGCGCGTCGCCCGGGTCGTCCGGGCCGGCCTCTCCCAGTGATCTGAACGGCAGACCAACCAAACACGACAAGCAGGGTGCTGGCGTAAGGTCTCTTACGCCAGCACCAACTGTTTAGGCAGCCTTGGCTTCGGGGTTGAAACGCCCGTAGAAGCTTTGGCCTTTATCTGCCATCTCACGCAGCAGCGGCGGGCAGGTAAACCGTTCCCCATATTGTGCGGTCAACTGATCGCAGCGCTCGGCCGCATAAGGGGTGCCGATGATGTCCAGCCAGCTCAGTGGGCCACCTGACCAAGGTGCAAAGCCCCAGCCCAAGATTGCGCCGACGTCACCCTCGCGGATGTCTTCCAGAACGCCTTCTTCCAATGCGCGGACGGCCTCCAGAACCTGAGCGAACATCAGGCGTTCCTGCACTTCGATCAGGTCGGGCTGATCCTCTGCCAGCGGATACTTGTCCTGCAGACCCTTCCAATATTCGACGCGCTTGCCTTTTTCGTCATAGTCGAAGAAGCCCGCGTTTGCCTTGCGGCCCAGACGGCCCTGTTCTTCCATCCAGAAGATCAGATTATCGGACGGGCTTTCAGGATATTCGTTGCCCATCGCGGCCTTGGTCGCGCGTGCGATCTTGGCACCCAGATCAATCGAGGTCTCATCAGTCAGCTGGATAGGCCCGACAGGGAAGCCCAACTGGCGTGCCGCGTTGTCGATCAGAACCGGGCTGACGCCTTCGGTCACCATCCGGGCACCTTCATTGATGTAGGGAATGATGCAGCGGTTGGCGTAGAAGAAGCGGGCATCGTTGACCACGATCGGCGTCTTGCGGATCTGGCGCACATAGTCCAGCGCCTTGGCCACTGCGCGATCACCGGTTTCCTTGCCTTTGATGATCTCGACCAAGAACATCTTCTCGACGGGCGAGAAGAAGTGGATGCCGATGAACTGATCCGCACGCACCGAAGCTTTGGCCAGGTCGCTGATCGGCAGGGTCGAGGTGTTCGAGGCAAAGATGCAGTCCTCGGGAATGATCGCCTCGACCTTTTTGGTCATCTCGGCCTTGACGCCCATGTCTTCGAAGACGGCTTCGATGATCAGGTCACAGCCCTTCAGATGATCAAGGTCAGGGGTCGCGGTGATGCGGCCCAGCATGGCCTCTTTCTTTTCAGCCGTAACCTTGCCGCGCTTCATACCTTTGTCCAGGTACGTCTCGGTATAGGCTTTGCCTTTGTCTGCTGCTTCCTGATCGCGGTCGACCAGAACAACTTCCATACCGGCCTGCGCCGATACAAGTGCGATACCCGCACCCATCATGCCAGCGCCCAGAACACCGATCTTCTTGACTGACTGATCCGGTACGCCCGCAGGACGCACGGCGCCTTTTTCCAAGGCTTCCTTGTTCAGGAACAGTGATCGGATCATGGCACCCGAAGACGGGTTCATCAGAACGGAGGTGAACCAACGGGCTTCGATCTTCAGCGCGGTGTCGAAATCAACCAGTGCACCTTCGTAAACAGCGCTTAGCAACGCCTTGGCGGCAGGGAACGCACCCTGGGTTTTGCTATTCACCATAGCCGAGGCGCCGACGAAATTCATGAAACCAGCAGGGTGGTAAGGCGCGCCACCGGGCATTTTGTAACCCTTGGCATCCCAAGGCTTCACAATGTCCGCATCTTTGGCGTTCAGCACCCAATCTTTTGCTGCGGCAACTGGATCCTCGGCGATCTCATCGATGTAGCCTGCACTTTTCGCCTTTTTGACGTCCAGCATCTTGCCTTCCAGCAACAGCGGAGCGGCTGCAATCGCACCGACCTTGCGGACCATACGGGTGGTGCCACCAGCGCCGGGGAAGATGCCAACCATGATTTCAGGCAGGCCGTATTTCGCCTTTGGGTTCTCGGCTGCAAAGATGCGGTGCGTCGACAGCGGTAGTTCCATGCCAATGCCTGCGGCTGTACCGGGCAGGGCGGTTGCAATCGGCTTGCCGCCTTTCTTGGTCTTGGGGTCCATGCCCGCCAGCTCGATCTTGCGCAGCACGCCGTGCATATTCATGGTGCCTTCGAACAGGCCCTTGGCGGGGTTGTCGCCCGCCTGTTCTTTCATCACCGCAAGCAGGTTCAGGTCCATGCCACCGGCGAACGAACCTTCTTTCCCGCTGGTGATAACGATGCCTTTGATCTCGTCATCGGCAAGTGCCTGATCGATGCAATCGCTCAACTGTGCGAAGCCGTCAAAAGACATCACGTTCATGGACTTTCCTAGGACGTCCCAGGTGATAATGGCGACGCCGTCCGCGTCTTTGCTCAGAGTGAAATCAGTCATTGTCATCTCCAATCTGGTCAGCCGTTAGCGGGCTGCCATCTTTCCGGGTGAAGGAGAATCCGTTCTCATCATCCTTCACCATCATGTCTAAGTCGCTGTAATAGCCGGTCTCGTTCGGGGTCCGTGTGCCCACCACCAGAAAGGTCGCAGGCGCATCGGTGTTGTTCACAAGGTGATGGCCGTTGGCTTCACCTGCGGGCCATGCGGCGCAATCGCCGGGCTGCATTTCATGCTCGCCATCGTCGTCGATCAGCGTACAGGTGCCGCTTAGCATGATTGCAAACTCGTCCTGCTCCATATGGTAGTGGCGCAGCGAGGACATGCCTTGCGGTTCAAGCCGTACGATGTTGACCCCGTACTGGGTCAGCCCGCCCGCATCACCGAGGCGCTGAACAAAACGGCCTGCGGTCGCCTCGGCCAGCTTGCCCGGATAGGCCGAGCCGCCCTGAAACGGAATCTGAGAGAGATCCAGCTTTGGCATCAGACGCGCTCGATGATCGTTGCTGCACCCATGCCGGATGCGATGCAAAGCGTGGCCAGCCCGGTTTCCTTGTCCTGACGTTCAAGCTCATCCAGCAGGGTGCCGATGATCATCGCTCCGGTCGCGCCCAGCGGGTGGCCCATTGCGATCGAGCCGCCATTGACGTTGACCAAAGCCGGATCGACATCGAATGCCTGCTGGAAGCGCAGAACAACCGAGGCAAAGGCTTCGTTCACTTCGAACAGGTCGAGATCGCTGATTTTCATGCCGTTGTCGGCGAGGATTTTCTCGGTCACCGGAACCGGACCGGTCAGCATAATGGTGGGGTCGGTGCCGATCTTGGCCGTGGCCTTGATGCGTGCGCGCGGCTTCAGGCCGTACTTCTCGCCGAATTCCTTGTTGCCGATCAGAACTGCCGCCGCACCATCCACGATGCCCGAGCTGTTACCCGCGTGGTGGATATGATTGATCTTTTCCAGATGCGGGTATTTCAGCTTTGCGACGTTGTCGAAGCCGGGCATTTGCTCGCCCATCATCTGGAATGCGGGGTTCAAGCCACCCAGGCTTTGCATGTCCGTGCCGGGGCGCATGTATTCATCATGGTCCAGAATGGTCAGGCCGTTCTGATCCTTAACGGTTATGACCGATTTCGAGAACCGGTTGTCGTCCCACGCAGCTTTTGCACGGCGCTGCGATTCCATCGCTAGCGCATCAGCCTGATCGCGTGTGAACCCGTATTCGGTCGCAATGATATCAGCCGAGATACCCTGCGGAACGAAATAGGTGTTCATCGCCAGTGAAGGGTCAGCCGCAATCGCAGCGCCATCGCTGCCCATCGGAACACGGCCCATCATCTCGACCCCGCCTGCAATATAGGCGTCGCCTGCGCCGCCTTTGACCTGGTTGGCAGCCAGGTTCACAGCTTCCATGCCCGAGGCGCAGAACCGGTTGATCGCCAGCCCGGGGATCGATTCATCCAGATCAGAACCCAGCACTGCGGTTCGTGCCAGACAGCCGCCCTGTTCCATAACCTGGGTTACGTTGCCCCAGATGACGTCCTCTACTGCGTGGCCCTCTAGATTGTTCCGCTCTTTTACGGCGTTCAATGTCAGCGAGGACAGGCGCGCCGAAGTCAGCTCGTGCAGGCTGCCATCCTTGCGGCCTTTGCCGCGCGGAGTACGCAGGGCGTCATAGATATATGCGTCGGTCATAGTTTTCTCCTTAAGCTCGATCCGGCACAGAGCCGGGCATCAGGTCGTAGGGGTGTTTCCAGCCAGGCTGCTGGGACAAGCGTGTCAGCCAGGCGTCGATATTTGGCCATTCGGTGCGGTCAAAGCCGAAGGGTTCAGGATAGTAGAGATAGCCACAGCAGCTGAGATCAGCATTGGTTACGCCGTCCCCAACGATCCAGTCGCGACCGTTCAGATGTGCATCCAGGACTTGATACGCAGCCTTCAGACGACCCTGGTTGAATGCGATCACGTCTGGGTTGCGATGTTCTTCCGGCAGAAAGTTGATCAAAAAACGGGTCAGGCCTGCCATCGAGCTGAGTTTGTGATTGTCCCACAGCACCCAGCGCAGTACCTCGTATTTCTCTTCCTGCGTCTTTCCTCCGAACATACCTGTCTTTTCAGTTATATAAGTCTGAATGGCCCCGGACTGACTGGTGCGAAAGTCGCCATCAATCATGACGGGCGCTTCACCCATTTCGTTGACAGTGGCACGAAATTCGGGAGTGCGTGTCACTCCTTTGAAGAAGTCGACTTCGACGGCTTCCCATTCTAACCCTGATAACTCCAGAGCCAGCGCCGCCTTGTACGAGTTTCCGCTGACGCCGAAACAATGCAGTTTGATGGTCATCATTTGCCTCCCTTGGCACATGAGTCAGTGCGATGTGCTGTATCATGTAGCCCGCCCTTTTTTGGGCGGGTCTGTTTTCTTATCGTTTGCGCTCTTCAAGTTCGGAATTGAAGATACGCAAACGGTGCGTCAGGCTCTCTTCGTCGATGACACTGTTGAAGTTCTCGAACAGGAATGACAGTGCCTCACCTTCGTCCAGACCAGCCTCGCGCGCGAACCCTCTGAGTTTGCGATAGCCGTCTTCGGTCATGGCGACCGGGAAACGGCGTGTTAGGCGAAATCGTTTTGGCATATCGAGCCTTTCGAATGGCCGGCCCCAAGATGGTCTGGGGCCGGTCAGAGATCAGAAGCTTGCCGCGTCCAGGCCCATGACAGTATCCGCACCGCTCTGGATGCGTGTCAGATGAAGACCGGTGGCTGGCAAGCGACGCGCCATGTAGAACTGGCCGGTGGTAATCTTTGTCTCGTAGAACTCGGTGTCCGAAGTCCCGGCTTCAAGTGCGGCATAAGAGGCTTTTGCCATCTGTGCCCACATCAGGCCCAGGCAGACATGACCGAACATGTGCATGAAGTCATTCGACCCAGCCAGCGCATGGTTGGGGTTCTTGGTGCCGCTTTGCATAAAGTACATGGCAGCGGCCTGCAGATCCTTGGAGGCCGCTTTCAGCGGTTCGATAAACGCCGTATCATAGGCTTCGTTCTGACCTGCGTTTTCCTTGCAGAAGTTTTTGACCATTTCGAAAAACGCCATGACGTGTTTGCCGCCATCCTGGGCAAGTTTACGGCCCACAAGGTCAAGCGCCTGAACGCCGTTTGCGCCTTCGTAGATCATCGCGATCCGGGCGTCGCGGGTATATTGCGACATGCCCCATTCTTCGATGTAGCCGTGGCCGCCATAGACTTGCTGGGCCTTGACCGTCATGTCATAGCCTTCGTCGGTCAGGAACCCTTTGAGGACCGGCGTCAGCAGTGAGATCAGGCCATCGGCGTCATCGTCACCAGAGCGGTGGGCCTTGTCGATCATGGTCGCTCCCCACAGAACAAAGGCACGGGCACCCTCGGTAAAGCTTTTCTGATCCATCAGGCTGCGGCGGATGTCGGGATGCACGATCAGCGGATCGGCTGGACCGTCCGGGTTTTTCGCACCGGTCACATCGCGGCCTTGCAGGCGGTCTTTGGCGTATTCCACCGCGTTCTGATAGGCCGCGTCGGCCTGGGACAGACCCTGCATGGCTACACCCATACGGGCTTCGTTCATCATGGTGAACATCGCGCGCATGCCTTTATGCTCTTCGCCCAAAAGATAGCCGGTTGCCTCGTCATAGTTCATGACGCAGGTCGAGTTGCCGTGGATGCCCATCTTTTCTTCGATGTTGCCGACCGATACGCCGTTGCGTTCACCCAGGCTGCCATCTTCGTTCACCATGAATTTAGGAACGATGAACAGGGATACACCCTTGATGCCTTCGGGGCCGCCCACGATCTTGGCCAGCACCAGGTGAATGATGTTGTCGGCCATGTCGTGTTCACCAGCCGAGATAAAGATCTTCTGACCGGAAATCTTGTAGGTGCCATCCGCCTGCGGTTCAGCCTTGGTGCGCATCAGACCCAGGTCGGTGCCGCAATGCGGTTCGGTCAGGTTCATGGTGCCGGTCCAATCGCAGCTAACCATGTTCGGCAGATAGGTTTCTTTCTGCTCTTGGGTGCCGTGCGCCAGAATGGCCGAGGCTGCGCCGTGGGTCAGACCTTGATACATGGTGAACGCCTGGTTCGAGGCGGAAAACATCTCGGCCACGGCAGAGCCGATGACATAAGGCATGTTCTGGCCGCCGAATTCTTCGGGCATGTCCAGGCCGGTCCAGCCGCCTTCCTTCATCTGACCGAATGCGTCTTTAAAGCCAGTAGGGGTATATACCACACCGTTTTCCAAACGACATCCTTCGGTATCACCGATTGTATTCAGCGGGTGCAGAACATTTGTCGCCACCTTACCGGCTTCTTCTAGAACAGCGCCGGTAAAATCAGGTTCAAGCTCGCTATAACCCGGGATGTCCGATCCCGATACATTGAGCACTTCGTGCAATACGAACTGCATGTCTTTGGTTGGTGCATTGTATACGGGCATTGGGAACTTCCTTAGTTTCGCTTGTCCGGTGGGTGGGTGCCGCCGGGGTTATTCTGCGGCCTTTTTGTCGCTCTTGATCGAGGCGATCACTTTCTCGCCCCATCTCAACTGTTCTTTTAGATCGTCAATGGCCTGGGTCAGCTCTTCACGCCGGGATTCCATATCGGCAAGCCGCTCGCACGCGATCTCATAGGTGCGGGTCATCTGTGTAACCTGCTGATCACCTACGTGATACAAATCAAGAAGCTGGCGAATTTCTTCCAGGCTGAAGCCAAAGCGTTTGCCTCGCAGGATCAGCTTGAGACGCGCCCGGTCGCTTTTGGTGAACAGTCGTTTCTGCCCTTCGCGGATCGGAAACAAAAGTTCCTTTGCCTCGTAAAAACGTAATGTGCGCGGCGTGACATCATAGGTCTCGCACATTTCACGAATGGTCATCAGATCTTCGGTCATGGTTTCTGCACTCTTGTAACTGGCCTTCGTTAAGCTGATTTGCGCAGTCGATGCGCGTCTTACAGCACGTAGATGCCGTTCACGTAACGCGAACGCTGCGTCACAAATAAGTTGACGTAACTTCCGTTCGCGTCAAGGTTTCTACTGCAGGGAATTTCAGGACGTCACGTCAGATCACCTTCCAGATGCAATTTTCCAAACACGAGAAAGCATGCTGAAAGGGTAAAAGAGCCCAGGAAGGGTCTGTTTTTGGCTTTGGCAAATCCGATAGTAAACGCGATCAACTGGGCAGCAATGCCTAGTCTAACAATTTCGCGGTCTGGTCACGCATTTGTTCCAAGGCATCTATGGCTTCATCCAACTGTTTTTTCTGATTGTTCAGTTCGACAAGCTGATGTTCGGCCATTTCGATGAAGGCCTTCATCTGTGCCTGATTCCCCTGATCTTCGTAGATCAGCAGCCACTGGCGGATATCTTCCAGTGGAAATCCGTATTTCCGTCCCCGCATGATCAGCGTCATCCGAGCGCATTCCCTAGGCCCGTAAAAGCGAGTTCGGCCTTCGCGGTCAGGCTGCAGAAGTTCGATATATTCATAGTAGCGCAGGGTACGTGGAGTCACGTCAAACTCGGCGCACATCTCTTTGAATGACAAACGGTTGTCGGGCATTCCTGGTCTCCTTCGAAACAGCGTAGGACGTGGCGAGTTCAAGCGCAACAGGCGGGCTTGCTCTTTTGCTAGCCTGACGCTCATAAAGGGAGAAACAGAGAGGACACAAGTAGATGGTCGACAAAGCTGCTATAGCACGACAGTTTATTGAGGCCATTCCGCATGCCAAAGCTTTGGGTTTGACACTCACCAAAATGGGTAATGGCGAGGCCGAGATTTCGATGCCCTACAAGGCCGAACTGATCGGTGATCCACGCACGGGTGTGATCCATGGCGGGGCGGTTTTTGCCCTGCTTGACACCTGCTGCGGTTCCGCGGTCATGTGCCATCCTTCTTCGCCCGGCGCCACCGCGACAATAGATCTGCGGATAGACTACATGCGCCCGGCGACGCCAGGGCAGAGCATTACGACACATGCTGTCTGTTATCATATCACCAGAAACGTGGCCTTTGTCCGCGCAACTGCGATGGATGAGGACAAGGACCTGCCCGTGGCAACCGCCACCGGTTCATTCACAGTGGAGAGCCGATGATGTCACGACCTCGGCCCGAAGCCATGCAGCTTATCGAACAGCGTCGCGATGCAGCACTGAAGGCAATCGTGGATGGTGTTCCATATATTCAGTTTCTCGGAATCGAATTTGACCGGCGGGGAAATGAGTTGACCGGGGTACTGAACTTTGACCAAAAGCTGATCGGAAACCCGATGCTTCCGGCGCTTCATGGTGGTGTGACGGCTGCCTTTCTGGAAGTAACCGCGGTTATCACCCTGAGTTGGGAGTATTTCTTTCCCCGGATCGAAAACGGCGAATTGGATGCCAGCACGGTCTTTCAAGATGAAACCATCATGTTTCCAAAAACAGTCGATTTTACCGTTGATTACCTGCGATCGGGCTTGCCACGGGATGCCTATGCGCGTGCCTTTGTTCGCCGATTAGGGCGCCGGTATGCGTCGGTTCGTGTCGAAGCGTGGCAGGACAATCATCAGCGTCCTTTCGCACAGGCCAGCGGGCATTTTCTGATGCCGCAGTCCAAATCGAAAGCTGAGTAGATTTCCATGCAAGACGCCTCGGCACCCATCACGCACAGGCGCGTGCTTAAAATTGCAGCGCCCATCGTGCTGTCGAATGCCACGGTTCCGATCCTTGGGGCCGTGGATACTGGCGTAGTCGGGCAGATGGGTCTGGCTGCGCCGATTGGGGCTGTTGGGATGGGGGCCGTGATTCTGGCCTCGATCTACTGGATATTCGGCTTTCTGAGGATGGGGACCACCGGCCTGGCGGCGCAGGCGCGCGGGGCGGGTGACACTGCCGAAACCGGTGCGCTGCTGATGCGGGGCATATTGCTGGGCAGTGCGGCAGGTATGGTTTTCATATTGGCCCAGGTCCTTTTGTTCAAAGGGGCTTTTGCCCTTTCCCCCGCCAGCCCCGAGGTTGAGGCGCTGACCCGCGACTATCTGCGGATACGCATCTGGGGTGCGCCGGCAACGATTGCGCTGTTCGCCATCACTGGCTGGTTGATTGCGATTGAACGTACGCGTGGGGTCTTTGTCCTGCAGGTCTGGATGAACGGGCTGAATATTCTGCTGGATCTGTGGTTTGTGCTTGGTCTGGGTTGGGGCGTCGAGGGGGTGGCCATCGCGACTCTCATCGCCGAGTGGAGCGGGCTGGCACTGGGCCTCTGGCTGTGCCGCAGTGCCTTTACTGGGAATCAATGGCGCGACTGGCCGCGGATCTTCGATCCCACGCGCCTGCGCCGGATGATGCAGGTGAATGGCGACATCATGGTCCGTTCGGTACTGCTGACTGGCGCCTTTACCACTTTCCTCTTCGTTGGGTCGGATCTGGGGGATGTTAATCTGGCAGCCAATCAGGTCTTGCTGCAGTTTCTCGAAATTACCGCCTTTGCACTGGATGGGTTCGCCTTTTCCGCCGAAGCACTGGTCGGCGGCGCCATTGGCGCGCGGGATCGGCATCAGGTGCGCCGAGCCGCGGCCATGGCTTCGCAATGGGGGGTAGGGGGTGCATTTGTACTTGGTGCGGTTTTCTATCTGGCCGGGCCAGCTTTGATCGACCTGATGTCAACTGCACCTGAGGTGCGACTAGCCGCACGCGAGTATCTGGTCTGGGCGGCGCTGGCGCCGGTGATCGGTGTGGCAAGCTGGATGTTTGACGGCATCTACATAGGCGCGACCTGGACGCGCGCAATGCGCAATGCGATGATCCATTCGGTTGCGATTTATGTTTTGGCCCTGTTCATATTGGTGCCTGCGCTCGGCAATCACGGCCTTTGGGCCGCGCTGATGATCTTGAATATCGCGCGTGCCTGCACGCTGGGATGGCGATACCCCAAGCTTGAGGCTTTGGTCGCTTAAAGAAGGTCCAGAAGGGATTCAGTAGGGCGACCAATGGCTGCGTTGTCCCCTTTGATTGCAAGCGGACGCTCGATCAAAATCGGATGGGCCGCCATTGCTGTGATCAGGTCATCCTGAGCGGTATTCTTGGTTAGGCCCAGTTCCTTGAACAGCTTTTCGCTAGTCCGCATCAGGTCGATGGCGGGGATATCAAGGCGTGTAAGTACGGCCCGGATTTCGTCTGCCGAGGGCGTATCCTCAAGGTATTTGCGAATTTCGACCTGCGCTCCGTTTTCCTCAAGCAAAGCGAGCCCTGCGCGAGACTTAGAGCATCTGGGATTGTGCCAGTATTCGATCATATCCAGTCCTGTCTTTTGCTTCCAACGGCCTGCGCAACGGTTTCAAAACCGTCGCGCGCCAGCAAGTCATCCAAACCTCGCGCGATTTCCGCCGCAAGTGAGATACCACCGAAAACCATCGCTGTGTAGAATTGCACGGCCGAAGCACCGGCGCATATCTTGGCATAGGCCTGTTCTGCTGTGCTGATGCCACCAACACCGATCAACGGAATCTGACCGTCGGTCAAATGGCTAAACCGGGCAAGAACGCGGGTGGATTTTTCGAACAAAGGTGCGCCGGACAGGCCGCCTGCTTCGTCTCTGTGTGCGCTGCGCAACCCATCGCGCGACAAAGTGGTGTTCGAGGCGATGACCGCATCAACGCCCGATTCATGGGCCACTTCGGCGATATCCCGCAGCTCATCCTCGGTCAGATCGGGGGCGATCTTGAGGAATACTGGTAGAGGGCGCATTAGGGTGTTTCGGGTTTCGATCACGCCGCTCAACAGAGCGCTCAGCGCCGCTTTGCCTTGCAAATCCCGCAGCTTTTCAGTGTTCGGAGATGACACGTTGACCGTAGCGAAATCCAGATGCGCCCCACAATGGGCCAGTACCTTGGCAAAGTCGCCGGGTCGATCATCGCTGTCTTTGTTCGCACCAAGGTTCAGTCCGATCACCGCATCCCTGGGGCGCGCCGCCAGACGACGGGCCATGGCCTCCATCCCTTCGTTGTTAAAGCCAAAGCGGTTGATGGCAGCCTGGTCTTCGGTCAGGCGGAATAGGCGCGGCCTGGGATTGCCGGGCTGCGGGCGTGGAGTAACGGCACCGACTTCGATGAACCCAAACCCGGCGCGAGACAGGGGGCCAAGAACCTCTCCGTTCTTGTCGAACCCTGCGGCCAGACCAACCGGATTGGGCAGATCCAGCCCGGCGATTTTGGTCCGCAAACGCGGCGAGGTGACCGGCCCCGGCGCAGGCGTAAGCCCCGCTTTCAGGGCCTTGATCGACAGGGTATGTGCGGTTTCCGGATCCAGCCGGTGCAGGGCAGCCAGCCCCAGCTTTTCAGTCAGTTTCATCCAAACATTTCTCCGCCTTCGGTCGGCGCGCACCGGATCAGGCGAGAGGTCTTCACCGCAGCCTGACGATGCACGACCGCCTGTTTGTAATCAGGGTCGGATATCATTTCCAGAAAGGCATGGGCCGATGGGTAACGCGCGATAAATACCGCGTCCCATAGCTCATCCTTTGGGCCAATCAACGTAGTCTGAAACGCGCCGCGCCAAATGATCTTTGCCCCAAGGCGGGCAATGATCGGCCCGGTTTCGATCCCATAATTTCGATAAGCCTGAGCGCCCGACAGACCGCTTTTGGCCAGTTCGTGCCCCGATGGATATTCGGCCCGGCTGCGGAACCTCACCAGGTTCAGCATCTCGATCGGGTGGTCACGATCCAGCACCTTGAAGGCTTCGAACTGGGCGCGATCCGGGTCGATATATTCCGTCATTTCATGTCGTCCGGGAAGCGATGCGCGTTGCCGTCAAAGGGCAGGGGGCAGGACCAAGCTATGTCGGTCATGCGGATCTGACGGTAGAGATGCGGAAACAGAGCGCCCCCGCGCGAAACCTCCCACTTCAGTTCCTCGCCCATCGCGTCAGCATCGCAGGCCAACAGCGTCAAACCTTCGGCGCCGGCAAAATGCTTGGCAGCGGTTTCCGCAGCTTGTTCAGCTGTCGAAAAGTGGACAAAACCGTCCGAAACATCAATCGGAGCACCATCCGTGGCGCCATCGGTCTGCAGCGCTGTCCATTCGTTGGCGCGGAAAATCTTGTAAATCAGCATAGAACGGTCATGCCCCGCGCTGCGGCTAGATTCAAGCCGGATTTCCCCCTTTGACTCTTTGCTGAAGGCGGCGCAACATCTTGGCAATTAACAAAGGGAGTTAAAATATGTTCACCCGTTTCCTAGCCTCGGCTGCTGTGCTGGGTTTGACTGCAGGAATGGCCGCCGCCGAATATAAACTGACCATTCTGCACACCAACGACTTTCATTCGCGTATCGAGCCGATCAACAAATATGACAGCGGCTGTAGTTCAGATGACAACGCCGAAGGCAAGTGTTTTGGCGGATCTGCCCGTCTCGTAACAGCAGTGGAAGAAGCCCGCGGGCGTGCCGAAAACTCGATCCTGGTAGATGGCGGCGATCAATTTCAGGGCTCGTTGTTCTATACCTATTACAAGGGCAAGGTCGCGGCCGAGTTCATGAACAAACTGGGCTATAACGCTATGACCGTGGGCAACCACGAATTCGATGATGGCCCGGAAGTCCTGCGCGGCTTTATCGACACGGTTGATTTCCCGGTGCTGATGTCGAACGCGGATTTTTCAGGCGAAGAATTGCTGAGTGGCAAGATCAAAAAGTCTACAGTGATCGAAGTCGGCGGAGAAAAAGTCGGCCTTGTTGGCCTGACGCCGGAAGACACGCATGAACTGGCCTCTCCTGGCCCGAACATCACATTCTCGGACCCGGTTCCCGCGGTTCAGGCCGAAGTGGACAAGCTAACCGCGGAAGGCGTGAACAAGATCATCGTTCTCAGCCATTCGGGATATGCTGTCGACCAGCGTGTTGCACAGGAAACGACCGGCGTTGACGTAATCGTAGGTGGGCATTCCAATACATATTTGTCCAACGTTTCTGACAAGGCTGTTGGCCCCTATCCGACAGTGGTCGATGGCGTGCAGATCATTCAGGCCTATGCCTATGGCAAATTCCTGGGCGAGCTGAATGTCACTTTTGATGACGACGGAAATGTTGTCGCGGCGGCTGGCGAGCCGCTGATCATGGACAACAACGTGGCCGAAGATCAGGCCTCGCTGGACCGTATCGCAGAACTGGCCGCTCCTTTGGACGAAATCCGCAATAAGGTCGTGGCCAGCACGTCTGAGGCGATTGAGGGTGACCGTTCGATCTGTCGTGTTCAGGAATGTCAGATGGGCAATTTGGTCGCTGATGCCATGCTTGCGCGGGTTGCTGATCAGGGCGTTCATATCGCGATTGCGAACTCTGGCGGCTTGCGTGCTTCGATTGACCCTGGCGATGTGACCATGGGTGAAGTTCTGACCGTGCTGCCGTTCCAGAATACGCTTTCAACCTTTGAGATCAGCGGACAAGGCATCGTTGACGCGCTTGAAAACGGCGTGAGCCAGGTAGAAGAGGTCAAGGGCCGCTTTCCGCAGGTTGCCGGTCTGACCTTTGTTTGGGACGCATCGGTGGCACCAAACGAAGGGCGCGTATCAGAGGTCATGGTATCCAACGGCGATGGGCTTACCCCGATTGATCCGGCGGCGACTTATCTTGTCGTTACCAATAACTACGTCAGAAATGGCGGTGACGGGTACAGTATGTTCGAAGGCGACGATAAAAATGCCTATGACTTTGGCCCGGATCTGGCGGATGTCACGGCGGAATACCTAGCCGAAAACGCGCCTTACCAGCCTTATCTGGACGGTCGCATCAAGCAAAAGTAAGGCGACCAGAGCGAAACGAAAAGGGCCGCACCTTGGGATGCGGCCCTATTTCATTCAGCTAACCTTCAGCCTTGATCAATGTCGTATTCCGGCCAAAGCCCTGTATCAAAACCCGCAAGCATGGGCTGGATATGTTCCGACACAGATCGCCATCCCCCAATGGATTTGGTTGAGATTTTGTTGCGAACCTGGTCGATACTGGCAGTCCGGACCTGTTTGGTATTCTCTTCCGGATGCATCATCGTCTCGGTCCATTCGAGGTCGCAGAAAGCGGCGACCTGCTTGCTATAGGTTTCGGGGTCCGCGACAAGCTTTTCATATGGAACGGTCAGGATCTTGTCGCCAAAAACAGCTTCCCAATGCGCCATATAGCGACGATACAGGTTGGCAGAATGGGCAATGGTCTCAAGATTCGAGGCATAGTTCATGCCCCCCGCAGGGAACCGGCGGATCCATTTCGAAAGACCGACATCGCGCGGATCACGCAGCATGTTTATTATCTTGGCGTTTGGGAATGCTGACAACAGGAAGCCGACCCGCTGAAAATTGTGGGGCATCTTGTCAACAAAAGCGGTTGAGCCATCGGGGATCGGCGGCATCAACTCTCGGAACTCTTTGGCATATTTCGCTGCGGCAGTGGAATCGAAGGTCTTGCGATGTTGTGCGTAGTCGCGCGAAAGATCGGCCCCAACCGTCAGTTCGCCGCAGCCAGCAATGTCTGGCGCTGAGCTCAGCATCATTTCCATGAGCGTTGTGCCAGAGCGCGGCTGGCCCAGAACGAAGATCGGAACCGGCTGATCGGTTTGTTCGGACCAAGGAACTCTTCCCCCTACAGGGAACAGGCCAGTGATACGTTCGAACTTCTGTTCTTCCGCCTCTAAATCATAGGGTTTGACATTGTGTTGGATGGCATTGGCACGTGCAAATTGCGGCAGTGCTGCGCCAAGGCTATCGGCTTTTTGGATCAGGTGGGCCTTGGCAAATTCCAGTTCCGACAGCTCGTGTACGCTTTCGGATATCGCTGCTTCTACCGCCTGCATCAGTTTCGGGGCGTCCTCTTTGCTGGACATTGTCGAAAGCTGAAGAAGGGTGGCAACATGGAAAGGTTCTTTGGCGTAGATGCCCTGCAGAATATTGGCGCATCCCTTTTTGTCGCCACTCTGGTGCAGATTTACGGCTTTTTGAAAGGCTATCTTTTCGTTGTCCGGTGCCAATTCATACGCCTTGGTTATATCGCGTGAGTTGTGCTCGATATAACCGATGCGGCCATAGGCGCGGGCACGAGTCGACAACAGGCTGACATTTTCAGGGTCGCTTTGAAGTTTTTTGGTCACGTGATCAATGATCAGGCGCCAATTCTGTCCTTTCAGCGTAATCTCATCAATGACCCGGTTCAGTTCCTTGCTGGCTGGGAATTTTTCGGCCTTGAGTTCGGCATATTCCAAGGCTTTGGCCATCTGGCCGGTTTGCATAAGAGCATTGGCGAGGTTTTCGACGAATTGCGGATCGTCAGGTTTCATCCGCGCGGCTTCGACAAAATGCGGGATCGACCTTTTATACTGTTTCATCTCGGTCAGAACAAAACCGGAAATGGCATGAAAATCCGAGTCGGTCGGAAACTTTTTTACGCCAAGTTGAGCCTTTTTCAGCGCAGCCTGGAATTTGCCTTCTTCCAGCGCTGCGACAGCTTTGACTTTTAAGGTTTTCGCCGTTTGATTTTGCATATGACCCCGTGAGAACCTGTGCCTGTAGAAAACGATTGTTGAAAGTTCATTACCTATGTGCGGACGGTTTGCAATAACCCTTCCAAATGATGCCATGGCCCAGTTGTTTTCTGCGCGCCCGGCCAATGCTCTGCCTGTTGTCCCGAATTTCAACGTTTGCCCGACATGTCAGGTGCATGTGGTCAGGGCAGGCGAAACCGGGCGTCAGTTGGATGCCTTGCGTTGGGGGTTTTTACCACACTGGTACAAGTCCAAAACTGCTGGGCCATTGTTGATCAATGCCCGCGCCGAAACGCTAGCTGAAAAACCGGCTTTCAGGGCGGCCTGCAGAGAACGCAGATGTCTGATCGTTGCCAGCGGGTTTTATGAATGGACCAAAACCGAGAGCGGAGACCGGCTGCCCTGGTATATTTTCAGAAAAGACGGGGCCCCGATTGCTTTTGGCGGGGTATGGCAAGATTGGGGACCCGAGGGCGACCAGAAGGGAACATGCGCTATCGTTACGACACCAGCGAACCGCAATCTGGGCAGAATTCATCACCGCATGCCCCTGATTGTTGAACCCGAAAACTGGCCGTTATGGTTGGGTGAAATGGGCAAAGGGGCTGCGCGGCTGCTGTCTCCGGGGCAGGAAGATCTTCTTGGCTTTCATCGTGTCGATCCGGGCGTCAATTCCAATCGGGCCAGTGGACCGACGCTTGTCGATCCCATCGCAGGTTGACACCGTGCCTTTCCATCCGGTTCGACGCGGGTTAGATCGTTGACATGGTTCTGAAAATCACCAGCCTTCAGCAGTTATACGCGCATGAGTTCGACACAACCATAGACGTGCGCAGCCCGGCTGAATTTGCCGAGGATCATTTGCCCGGGTCTATCAACCTGCCAGTTCTGGATAACGACGAACGGGCGCGCGTCGGGACGATTTATGTCCAGGAAAGCCCGTTTCTGGCCCGCAAGCTGGGGGCGGCTCTGGTTTTCAGGAATGCGGCCAACCACATTGAACATAGCCTGTCCCATCACGAAGGGGGGTGGAAACCCCTTGTATACTGCTGGCGCGGTGGGCAGAGATCTGGTTCGTTTACCTGGATGCTACAACAGATTGGCTGGAGGGCCGAGGTTGTCGAGGGCGGCTATCGGGCTTATCGCCGCTTGGTGAGCCGGTATCTGTATGACGATCCGTTGCCGTTTCAATTCGTCCTCCTGGATGGGTATACGGGCACAGCAAAGACCGAGCTGCTTACACACCTTCAGGAACGTGGTGTCCAGGTTCTGGATCTCGAAGGGCTTGCCAATCACCGGGGGTCGTTGCTGGGGGCAATGCCGGGCGGACAACCCAGTCAAAAGGCATTCGAATCCGCGCTGGCCGCAGAACTTTGTGGTTTTGACCCCACCCGTCCCGTCGTAGTCGAAGCGGAATCGTCCAAAATCGGCTCTTTGATCCTGCCGCCGAGGCTTTGGTCCGCCATGTGTGCGGCCGTGCGCATTCAGATTGATGCCCCGATAGAAGCGCGCGCGGAATATCTGGTCTCGGCATATGACGATGTCCTCAGCGATGCCGAGCGGTTGAAAGATCTCCTGTCGCCGCTGAGGTCTCACCGTGGGCATGAGGTGGTGGATGGGTGGTTTGCGCTGATTGATGGGGATAACAAGTTGGCCCTTACACGGTCACTTATGGAACAGCATTACGACCCGGCTTATGCCAAGTCGGCGCGCGTACACAGCGCCGAAATTGTAGCCTCGATCCAGGTGCCCTCGCTGGCAAGTACCGGTCTGAAAGAGGTCGCTGTGCGGGTCGAACAGGTCCTGGATCAGCTCTGAAGTTTTAAACCCGGCGTATCGTCGATCATGCCGATGATTGCTGCCGGATATCCAGCCGCATGTAGGTCTGCACACAGGCCTGGCGCGTCATCGGCTTGGACAGCGGCCAATAGCCCTCCGGCGGTTTGAGGGTCGAAAAGAAGATCAGCCTTAGGTCCGTTGGCGAGTTCAGGCGCAATGGCGCGGTTGTCTTCGAAGATCGTGGACCGAACACCGCTTGCGCTAAGCTCCACAGCCCCGGCCATCACGGGAACCGCATCCAGAGCAATTACCGCACCGCAGTCCGAGGCACCGCAAATACCTTGCAGATGCCCTGCCAGACCAAACCCGGTCACATCGGTCATCGCATGGGCACTGAACAGAATGCGCGCAGCTTCGCCTTGCGGCTGAACCATGTGGCGGAACGCCTCTGCGACCCAGATGCCATTGGCCAAACCGGCCATTTCGGCGGCCATGATCACGCCGCTGCCAATCGGCTTGGTCAGGATCAAAGCGTCGCCCTTGCGGGCCCCGGACAAGATGATCGGGTCGTTTTCGCACAGGCCGGTAAGAGTGAACCCGATGGTCATCTCATCCCCCATCGAACTGTGGCCTCCGACGATTTCGGCCCCGGTTGCGCGGATGACGTCACTAGCGGTGGCCATGATTTCTGACATGGTACGTTGTTGCAGTGCGGGTGACATCCGAGGCAGAATAATCGTCGCGGTGGCGGCCTGCGGTGCCGCACCCATCGCCCAGATATCACCTAATGCGTGAATGGCCGTGATCCGTGTCATCAAAACCGGATCATTGGTAAAGCTGCGCAAATGGTCCGAGGTCATCACCTGCCGCGCGCCGCCGGTGAGAAGCAAAGCCGCATCGTCACCTGAAAGCGGTATTACGTCTTGCCGATCGGGGAGCGGTAAATCAGACAGAACACTGCGCAAAGCGCGACGCCCAATCTTTGCGCCGCACCCACCGCACATGGGCTTTTCACCCAGGACTTCGGGCACGCCCAAAGCGTGGTCGCGGGGCAACTCCGCTGCTTTCATCTGGGGCAGATTCCGGAACTTATTCATGAAATTCTGGTCGATATGGTTCTTCCATTTCCACATCAACGGACCACTGAGCGAGGTTCCCAATCGCTCGGCCAATGCGGATTTCCCACCCAGCGATATCAGCTTGAGGTAATCTTTTTGCGGATGATAGGGGCGCATCTTTCCGGCACCCAGCGAGGCCCGAAGATTGTCGTAAAGAACCGGGGCTTCTCGGACGGCATAGACACCTGCTTTTGGTCTGGGGTTTTCTGACAGATGGGCACAATCGCCGGCTGCGAACACAAAAGGATTGCTGGACTGCAGCCGGCTATTCACCGTGATATAGCCATCGTGAAGATCCAGCCCGGACTGCGCCATCCAACCATAGGGTTTGGCCCCCGCCGCCCCCGTCACGAATTCAGCCGCAATCTGGCGCCCGTCCTCCAACCGGATGTGATCCGCATGAATTTCAACGATGGCGGCCTGTTCGATCACGTCGATGCCCAGCTCAGCCATCGCATTGCGAATGATCGAGGCCGCCTTTGCGCCAATCGCGGTCAGGGCCCGAGCATTGTCGATCAGGGTCAATCGGGCGCTGCGGTTTGCGGAACGCAAAGCGTGCGCCATCGCCATGATCAACTCGACCCCGGCAACACCACCGCCGATCACGGCGACCGAGGCGGCGCCTGCACCAGATTGGTACTCGGCCCACCTGGCGGCAAAAGACCCTAACGGTTTTGCGGGGACCGCATGGTCGGAAAATCCAGGTAGGGCCGGCATGTCGGATGTAATGCCAACATTAACCGAGGTTACATCATAGGCGACGGGCGGTCGGCCGGGCACATGTACCTCTTGCCGGTCAGGGTCTAACCCTTCGACGGCACCCAATATCACCCGTGCCCCCGCAAAGCGAGCCAGGCGCACCAGATCAATATCCAGGTCACCCCGGCGATAATGACCGGCAACGAAACCGGGCAGCATCCCTGAATAGGGGGCTGAAGGCGCGGGGTTGATGACCGTCAGGCGCGCGCCAGGCAGAGGGTTCATCCCCCATTTTCGCAACACCAGCGCGTGCGTATGACCGCCGCCGATAAGAACCAGATCGCGGGTCAGGGGTAACGGAGGTCTATGCATAGGTATCAGGTGTTTCTGTGATCAGGAACGTCTTCGACTTGTTCGACCGCATGTGTGGCCCAGATTTTGTCCTCACCCGCGTCGGGCAGATCCTGGGGCTTTTCATGGCGGTGAATATGCCATTTGGCAATAAACAGGGCCGTGATCGGAGCAGTCAGGAACAGAAACAGCGTGATCAGCAGCTCGTGCAGAGACAGGTGATGTTCGATCAATACGGAATGGATGATTGAGGCGATCAGAACGCCACCCACCCCAAGCGTTGTCGCTTTGGTGGGGGCATGGAGCCTGGACATCGGGTCCTTTAGCTTGATCATTCCGTACGATCCGACAAAACCAAATATGCCTGAAACAACCAGGAAGAAGGCGACCAGAAACTCAAAAATTACCGACATGTCGCCCTCACTCGATGATATTGCCGCGCAGCATAAAGCGCGCGTAGGCAACGGTTGAGACAAAGCCGAGCATTGCGATGATCATGGCGGCCTCGAAGAAAATCTCGGTCCCCAGAAATAGCCCGTAAAGCACCATAAGGGCGATTGTGTTGATCACCATCGTGTCCAGCGCCAGAACCCGGGTGCCCACTCCATCGGCAGTAATGATCCGCCACAGGCACATCATGATGGCTGCGCCGAAACAGGCAAAGGCAAAGTAGATTGCTAGCTCGATCATTCGAAAATCTCCTTTAGCCTGCGCTCGTATCGTTGCTTGATCTGATCCCGTACTTCGTCCGGGTTTGGCGCATCGAGGCAGTGTACCAGTAAGTTGTGACCCTGCGCTGACAGATCGCAACTGACGGTGCCGGGGGTCATGGTGATTGTCCCGGCCAGAACCGTAATCGCTTCGGGTGTGCGCAGTTCCAGCGGAATGCAGACCCAGTTCGGTTCACGGTCGGAATCCCGTTTGAACAGGATGATCCTGGCAACTGTCATATTGGCGACAACAATGTCCCATAGAACCACCAATATGTATTCGGTGATCATCGGCCAATTCCGAAGAACGGGCCGGTCTGGCCAATACGGCTGTGTGACGAAGGGGATGATAATCCCCAGCACAAGGCCAAACACCAGTGAATTCAGCGATGGTGTGTTTGCCAGCAAAATCCACACGACCGTCAGCAGGAAAGTCAGATGCGGGTGCGGGAATATCCGGTGAAGCAGTTTTTTCATTCTTCCACTCCCAACACGGCCGAGATGTAGTTCTCGGGTGCAAACAACTGTTCCGCTGTGCTGGTAGCGTAGTTCATTGCAGGCCCGGCAAACAATGTCAGCATGACCAGACCGATGATCAAAGCAAACACCGACGTAAAGGCCAACCCGGGCGAAGGTTCCGGGGCTGCCTGAAAGGCGGTCTCGCCGTCAGTTGTATCGGCTTGGTCGGTGGTCAAGCTGGCGTCATGGCTTTTCCAAAAGATCAAAGTTCCGGCGCGGGCCAGTCCTACTATAGTTACAAATGAGCCGATCAATACCACAGCCCAGACCGTATTTGCGTCTGGTGCATCTCGCGCGGCGTCCAGGACCAGCAGTTTGCCGATGAACCCAGACAGGGGCGGCATCCCGGCCAAAGCAATCGCACCAATAAAGAACAGTGCGGAAATCAGTCCGGTCTGTGCCATAGGGTGCTTTGGGGCAATTGCGCCTCCGCGCCGCTCGATCACCAGATCAGCAATCAGGAACAACAGCGCCGTCGCCAGTGTCGAATGATAAATATAGAACAAAGCGGCAGCAGTGGCCGTTTCGGTGAACAGGGAAATTGCGATCAGCAGGGTACCCATTGACGCGATGGCGCAAAAAGCCACAAGGCGCGCGATGTGTCGTGAGCCCAATATGCCGATTGTACCAACTGCCAAAGTTACCAAAGCGGCAGGTTGCAGCCAGTTGATCACAAGATCATGCGCAACCAAAACCTCGGGGCCAAAGCCAAGCGTGTACATGCGCAAGATCGAGTACGCCCCGACCTTTGTCATGATCGCAAACAGCGCGGCAACTGGCATAGGAGCATTCGCATAGCTGGCCGGTAGCCAGAAATGCAGCGGCAGAACTGCAGCCTTAATGCAGAATACCAGCAGCAACAGGGCAGCACCCACTCTTATCAGAGCGGTGTCTTCGAGCGGAAGCTCGGCAATCCGTAAAGCCATATCCGCCATGTTCAGCGTGCCGGTCACTGAATAGAGCGTGCCAAGGGCAAACAAAAACAGCGTTGAGCCCAAAAGGTTGTAGGCGACATATTGCACGCCTGCCTTGAGCCGAACGGCTCCACCGCCGTGCGTCATCAAACCGTAGGACGCGATCAGCAATACCTCGAAGAACACGAACAGGTTAAAGGCGTCACCTGTCAGAAAGGCACCGCATACGCCCATAAGCTGAAAGTGGAATAAGGGATGAAAGTGCTTGCCGCGTGCATCCCATCCGGAGGCAATCGAATAAAGCACTATCGGAAGGGCTAAAAGCGCGGTCAGCAAGACCATCATGGCAGATAACCGATCCAGCACCAGCACGATTCCAAAGGGCGCTGGCCAGTTGCCCAACTCATAGACCAGAATGTCTCCACCTGCGGCCTGTGCGGTGATTGTCAGGGCGATGCCAAGCAGTGCCACGACACCGGCGACCGAGAATATGCGCTGCAAATCAAGGTGGTATCGTAGGACCATGATGATGAACGGAGCCAGAATCGCGGGCAGGACGACTGGCGCAACGATCCAATGGTTCATGCGTCTTCTCCCGGCGCGTCCGTATTGTCATGAGCGGCCATGTCGATGTGGTCATCCTTGGCCGACAGGTAAGCCGAAAGCGAGATCATCACGATCACCGCAGTCATCCCGAATGAAATCACGATGGCGGTCAGCACCAGGGCCTGCGGCAAGGGATCGGTATAGGCGACCTCTTCATATTTGTTCAGAACCGGCGGCGCGTCCAAAGCCAGCCGCCCGGTGGCAAACAAAAAGACGTTCACCGCATAGGTCAGTAGAGACAGTCCCAGAATGACTGGAAAAGTCCGGCGACGCAGGATCAGGAAAATCCCGGCGGCGGTCATCACGCCAACCGCAGAGGCTACGAGCGCTTCCATCAGACCTGCTCCTTTTCTTCTTGTTCTTCTTCGGGCGGATCGTCCCGCAGCGGGTTGATATCCATTGGGAATTCCTGCGCCATGCCGGGCTGCCAGGCCAAGCGGGACAGGCTATCCAGTGCCAGCATCACCGCGCCCAAAACCGCAAGGAACACGCCGGTATCGAACAGCATGGCGGTTGCCCATTCGAACTCTTCCAGCGGCGGCCAGTTCAGATATCCGAAATCGCTGGTCAGGAAGGGACGTTCATTGAACCATGCGCCAATTCCAGTTGCTGCGGCGATCAGAACGCCCCAGCCGATTGTGCCGTGATAATAGAACCGTTGCCGTTCGATGGCCCAGGTATAGCCGCTGGCCATATATTGCATCAGATAGGCGATGGCGACGACCAGACCGGCGATGAACCCTCCTCCTGGTTGGTTATGGCCGCGGAAAAAGATATAGGCCCCGACCATCAGCGCGATCGGCATCATCACTCTTGTCGCCACGACCATCATCAACGGATGAGAGTCACCCGATTGCGGCCAGTGCGGTTTACGGTTCAGCAAATACCCCCGGACATTGGTTTCCAGAACCGCCTCGGTCAGGGCAAAGATGATCAGGGCGGCAATGCCCAGAACGATGATTTCGCCGAAAGTATCAAAGCCACGGAAATCCACCAGGATCACGTTGACCACATTGGTGCCTCCGCCGCCCTTATACGAATTGGCCAGATGGAATTCGGAAATGCTGGGAAAGCCGAAATCCCGCAGCATCAGCGCATAGATCAATGCACCTGATCCGATGCCTGCCACGACCGAGATCGCGGCATCCCGCCAGCGCCGTGCCGCGCTGCTGTCCCAGGGGGTGTCCGTGGGCAGGAAGTTCAGCGACAGCAACAGCAGGATCATCGTCACTACCTCGACAGAAATCTGTGTCAGGGCAAGGTCGGGTGCGGACAGATAGTTGAAGGCCATCGAGACGATCAGGCCCACGACCCCGATCAGCACCAAGGACAACAGCCGGTTGCGGTGGAACCACATGATGGCCAGCGTCGCGGCGATCAGGCAGATCCAGCCAATGAACGGAATGATCTGAACGGGTAGGGGCGTGCGTGTTTCAACGCCAATAGATCCGGTTGCGAATGCGTAATATCCCAGCCCAACCGTAAAGACGATCAGGATGGCGGCATACCGGCTGAGGACCCCGTTATGCAGAGTATCTGTGACCCAGCGGCTGGTCGTCGTAAGCGCAGCGATCACTGCGTCAAAAATAGTTTTCGCCTCGGGTCTGGGCAGCGCATTCCAGATAAACTCACCGCGCCGATGCTGTGTCAGCAAGGCCAGGCCACCCAGTGTCGCGAACGCGGACATATACAGGGCAGGCGTAAACCCGTGCCAGAGTTTCAGCGAATAATAGGGCAGCTTCTCGCCCCCGATTACCGCACTTGAAACAACTGCCACCAGCGGACCTACGATGGCGTTGGAATAAAGACCGATCAGGACGACAAGCACGACCAGGAAAGCGGGTGCAAGCCAAAGCCCGGCCGGTGGGTCATGTGGATGGGTTGGGTAATCGTCGCGTACTGGACCAAGGAACACGTGACCAACAAAGCGGAACGAATAGGCTGCAGAGAACAAGGCCGCCAGCAGCGCCAGTCCGGGCACAAGATAATGCGAATGCAGCCAGGTTGTGTGGACCGTTTCCTCCAGCATCATCTCCTTGGACAGAAACCCGTTCAGCGGAGGTAGACCGGCCATGGAAAGTGCGGCAATCGTCCCGATGGTGAAGGTGATGGGCATCAAATGGCGCAATCCGCCCAGTCGCTTGATGTCGCGGGTCCCGGCCTCGTGATCCACGATCCCGGCGGTCATGAACAGGGCTGCTTTGAACGTCGCATGGTTGATGATGTGGAAGATGGCAGCAACAGCGGCGATCTTGGTTCCAAACCCCAGCAGCATGGTTATCAGACCCAGATGCGACACGGTCGAAAACGCCAGCAGCGCCTTGAGATCATCTTTGAACAGGGCGATGCAGGCCCCGATCAGCATGGTTACCAGGCCGGTTGTGGCCACAATGTAGAACCACGCATCAGTACCCGCCAGAACGGGCCACATGCGGGCCATCAGGAACAACCCTGCCTTTACCATCGTGGCCGAGTGCAGATAGGCCGATACTGGCGTAGGGGCGGCCATCGCGTGTGGCAGCCAGAAATGGAAGGGGAACTGTGCCGATTTGGTGAAACACCCCAGCAAAATCAGGATCAGCGCTGGCATGTAATAGGGTGAAGACTGGATCAGCTCTTTGTTCTGGAGAATGATGCTTAGGTCATAAGAGCCAACGATATTGCCCAGGATTAGCATCCCCGCAATCATCGCCAAGCCGCCAGAGCCGGTCACAGCCAGCGCCATACGTGCGCCCTGTCGTCCCTCGGGGAGGTGTTTCCAATATCCGATCAAAAGGAATGAACTAAGCGAGGTAAGTTCCCAGAATATCAGCAAAAGCAGGATATTGTCCGACAGAACAATTCCCACCATCGCGCCCTGAAACAGCAGCAAATAGGTGTAAAACTGCCCCATCGGGTCTTCGCGCGAGAGATAGAACCGGGCGTAGAGGATGATCAGCAAACCGATGCCAAGGATCAGCAGCGCGAACAGAAACCCAAGGCCGTCCAACATGAAATTGGCGTTTAGGCCCAGTGCCGGAATCCAGTCGAACCGGGCGGTAACGACCTCGCCGCGCATCACGGTTGGGATGTGAATCAACAGCCCCATCAGCGCCAGAAAAGTGGTCAACCCAGCGGCCGAGGCTGCTGCGTTTCGTCCAGCCCGGATCAAAAGGGCTGGGAATACAGCTCCGAGGAAGGGAAGGGCCGCGATGAGGAATAGGGACAACTGCGATACTCCGGTCTGGGCGGTCAAAAGTGCTATTGATTTTGTAAGGATAATTCGCGGAGTGTCCAGCGATTGCAAGCCATTCTGCCTGTTCAGGGGCCCCAAGGCAGAGGATGGTACAGGTAAAGCGGCGATGACACGAACTTGAACAGGCAGGTTAATTTCGACACGGATCTGGATAAGCTGCTGTGATACATAGGACCGCATCGGATCAGGAGGGATTACAGTGGCTGCTGGGGCAAACCGGACACGGCGAAAGGTTCTGCTGTTTGGTGCGGCTGCTGTTCTGGGCGGTTTTGCAATCCGTGAATACCGCCTGATCCCGCAGAGCTATGCGGGCGGTCGGATCAGTGTCGGGGATGCGCATCAGCAAGCTAGGCTGGGAGATATATTTTTGGTGGACATCCGTACCCCACGCGAATGGGATGCCTCGGGCGTGGGCGAAGGCGCGCATCCCCTAGACATGCGTCGCGATGATTTTGATGAGGCGCTGCTGCAGATTGTCGGCGGAAACCACGATGCCCCAATCGCCCTGATCTGCGCGCGCGGTGTGCGCTCGGCCCGGCTGAGCAACCGGCTGTCCGAGGCGGGGTTCGCAAATATCATCGACGTGCCCGAGGGTATGTTAGGCTCAGCAGCAGGGCCAGGCTGGGTTCGCGCAGGCCTGCCGGTTCAACACTATGATGGGAAAGCGGAATGATCCGAAGCTTGTTTCTGTCGGTCGGGATGGCCGTGATCTGTAAGGCAGGAATGGCCGCCTGTGTCGATCAGGAAGACATGTGCGAAACGCCGTCGGGTGGGTACCATATCGAACTTCCTGAAACCAAAAACCCACCGCTGGTGGTGTTTCTGCACGGTTATGGCGGGACTGCGACCGGAACGCTGAAGAACCGCAGCTTGGTCGATCCTCTGCTTGCTCGCGGATATGCGGTTATGGCACCGGAGGGGTCCGAGCGTAACGGCCGCCAAAGCTGGAATTTCTTCCCGGGTTGGGAAGGGCGTGACGAAACGGCTTTTCTGCGCGAGGTGGTTCAGGATGCGTCGGACCGGTTCGGGGTCGATGATGACCGCGTCGTGTTGGGCGGGTTTTCTGCGGGGGCCTTCATGGTCTACTACCTCGCCTGCGCGGCGCCGGATACGTTTTCGGCCTATGCTCCGGTTTCAGGCGGGTTTTGGCGACCGCATCCCGAGGCCTGCGATGGCCCGGTGCGCATGTTTCACACCCATGGCTGGATCGACAATGTAGTCCCACTGGAAGGGCGCCTTTTGGGCGGTGGTCGATTCCATCAGGGCGATATCTTTGCCGGTCTGGAAATTTGGCGGGTCGCAAACGAATGCGCCGATACCAAACCCAGCGGATTTTCCACGACCGGGCAATTCATGCGCCGCAGATGGACCGGATGCGCCGATGGCGCGATGTTGGAATTCGCACTTTTCCCCGGTGGTCACAACGTGCCGCAGGGATGGTCGGATATGATGGTAGAGTGGTACGAGGGCCTGCCGGGTGGTTGATCACTCGGCAGGAGTCATGACGGTTTTGCCTTCGACCAGGCGCTTCAATTCATCCCTGTGGAGACGGGCGGACCGGGTGATTGCCGGTTCCTGAACATCTTCTTTCATTCCGACCATGCGCCGCGCCGGTGAGGTTGAAACGCCGCTGAGTGCGGAAAGCGGGATGGCAAAGGCCAGGCTTATGGCAATCGGAGCCAGCCAGATTGACACCAGACCCGATAGGATGCCGGCGCCCAAGGCTATACCGCTGATAGTTTCCAGCGTGTGACATAAGATCAGCGTCCGCAGGCCATAGCTGCCACCATCCCGCGCCTGGGGAGACCAGCCTTTTTGAATACCAAGAATTGTCCGGAAGACGGCGATCATCTGTTGCACCATAAGGATCGGCGCATAGAGGATCGACAGGATGACTTCCGAGATGAATGAGGTCATGAATTTACCTGCGCCACCGAAATCCGCATAGCGCACACCGCTAAGAGGCAGGGCAAGCACGCCAAGTACCTTGGGGGCCAGCAACATGGCATACATGACCAGAATGATCAGCACGTGGCGGGTTTCCGACATCTCGGGCCATTGCGGGAACAGCGGATTGTCGGGGCTGAAATAGTGCAGGACCGAGGCATCCTCGCCCTGACCGATCAGCGCCCACATCACCAGCAAGGCAAACCACAGAGGCGACATCAGATATCCGACTGCTCCATGGAACATGTGGAACCGCGACACAGCGCGGAATCCGGTTGAGCCCAGCAACTTCAGGTGTTGCAAATTTCCCTGACACCAGCGCCGGTCACGCAACGCGTGGTCGATCAGCGTTGGTGGGGTTTCTTCATAGGATCCACGGATGCGCGGTAGGAACCGCACGCCCCATCCGGCGCGACGCATGAGGCCGGCCTCGACGAAATCGTGGCTCATGATTAGTTTTTCCTGACCATTCATTGCGCGCAGTCTTGGCAGCCCCGCGCAGTTGGCAAAAGCCTTGGTGCGGATGATCGCGTTATGGCCCCAATAGTTTCCTTCCTGGCCACACCAACGGGCCAGACCTTCGGCGAAGGCGATACCATAAACACCATTGGCAAATTGCTGCATCCGGGCAAAAACCGACTGAGCGCCAATTAACTGAGGGTAACTCTGGATCAGGCCCGCACCGGGGTCGCGCGCCAGAGAATCCGTCAGGCGCAGGATGGCGCGGCCGGTCATCAGGCTGTCGGCATCCAGCACGAGCATCGCATCCCAATCCGCACCCCAACGGCTGACCCAATCGGCGATATTGCCGACCTTGCGGTCTGTGTTCTGTTCGCGGCGGCGGTAGTACAGTTCCAGCCCGGGGGCGAGGGTGGTGCGCAACGCTTCGACACTTGCCTGCTCTTGCGCCGCGATCTCGGGGTCGCGGGTGTCAGAGAGGATGAACATCGCATAATGGTGCTGACCATCCCGCGCGCGCAGGTCTTCCAGCATCGTGCGGGCGTTGCCCAGCACGTTCCAGGGTACTTCATTATAGACCGGCATAAGAAGCGCGACGCGCAGCGCCTGTGGGCGGCCCTGACGTTTGGGCTGTTCCTGCCGCGACAGAGAAATCATACCCAACAACACGGTGCAGACCGTGAAAGAGATCCAGAAAAAGTTGAATGAGATCAGAGCCAACAGAATCGCTTCGATCAGATTGATCCCTTCGGCTCCGAACCAGTCGGTCATGACCCAAAGCATGCCCAGCGTAGCCGCCATCGCAGGCGAGAACGCCAGCGCACGCCAGAATCCTGCAGATGCCTGCCTACTGCCGGGCGCCTGAGCGTCACGGAACCCTGCGCTGAAATTCTGCTCCGGCATCGCCAGGGGTGCCTCAGGCGGCATGATATGCAGATCGTTGCTCATGATGTCCAACGATACAGCCAGACTTCGGAGGCAGGCAGCTTGTCTTTCAGCAACTGTGCGCGCAGTTCCACATGGTTCCGGTCTCCCGGCTCGAAGGAAAAGGCCAACCGCAGGCCGCCAGTATCGGGGTTGCGCTGCAGGACGCCTTCCGAGGTCTCTGCATGGGGCGAGTCCACAAAGATCGTCATCGCCTCAGGTTCGTCGAATAGCTCGCTGGCCTCAAAGTCAATCACTGCCAGACGGCCGTGACCAAATGTGTTGTCACCCATCGCAGTGTTGATCACGCGTGGCATCGGGGTGCGCTCTGGTTCCTCACCCCAGATCAGGTGGTAGGACAGGTCCACCTGGCTTCCGGCCGCATAGGGCTCCATCGGGCGCCAATAGGCGACGATATTGTCGTAGATTTCCTGATCGGCCGGAATTTCGACCAGAGTGACCGCGCCTTTGCCCCAATCGCCAGTTGGCTCGACCCAGAGGCCGGGGCGTTTGTGGTAACTCGCTTCAAGATCGGCATAATCCGCGAACGCCCGTTTGCGCTGCATCAGGCCAAACCCGCGCGGGTTCATGTCGACAAAGGACGAGAACTGCAGGCGGGTCGGGTTTGCCAGAGGCCGCCACAGGACCTCGCCAGCGCCGTTGCGGATCAGCAGCCCGTCGCTGTCATGCACAGCAGGGCGGAAATCGTCGAAACGGCTGTGATTGGTCTGATCGAACAGGAACATCGACGTGCCGGGTGCAATGCCGACATGGGTCAGTTCCGTACGCGGGAACAGAGTGGCCTCGACCTCCATCACGCAATCCGCGCCTGCCGTGACATTGAACCGATAGGCCCCTGTCACGCTGGGGCTGTCCATCAGGGCATGAACGACCATGTTGCGCTGACCGGGCTTGGGACGTTCCAGCCAGAAACGAATGAATTCGGGAAATTCTTCGCCATCCGGATCGCCGGTTTTCAGCGCCAACCCCCGGGCCGACAGGCCGTAGACCTCGTGCAAGCCGATGGCGCGGAAATAGCTGGCGCCTTGAAAGACGCAGAACTCATCCGTTTTGCCAGGGCGATGCATTTCAGTCCGCAGGCGCAGGCCCGAAAAACCCAGCGTGTCGTCGACGGGCAACTGAGGAACCTCGGTCGACTTGTCAAACATCGACAGATCGAAGGCTACGGGTTTGGCCATGCCGTCTTCCACAGTCGACACCTGAACCGTGCGGGGGAAATAAAGCCCAGGGGTGAAGAAATCGACGTTGAACGGCGTCTCGGTCTCGTACCACATCGCGCGATCCAGGCGGAACCGGATCGAGCGGTATTGCTCATAGGTCAGGTCCTGCCATTCCTGCGGGACCATCTCGCGCTCAGCAAAGGGCTTTGCGGCCAACTCGCGGGCCAGCGAGATCACGTCACTGCGGTCAAACGGGACCTCTCCGCCCACGGCAAAGGTGGCCGGGGCGAAGGCAAGCGCCGAAGTCGTGGCCAGAAATGCGCGACGTGTGAATTTCATTTCTTTGATTTCCAGGGTTGTGACTTAAACCACGCGGCCAAATAGGCCACGCTGATGATCATGGCAAAGCCAATCATATTAGCGACAAAGACAGTGGCAAAATCCCGCCCAAACAAATCGAGCCCAACGCCGATAAGTCGTGCTGCTGCCATGGAAAATACGAATACGGCAAGTGATTGCTGACCCACTTTGGTGACCAGGGTCAGCACGATTTGCCAAGCTTTGGCGCCAGCGCTCTGACCGGTTGCGATCAGGCGGTGTCCATGCTCGCCAGCAGCGACCCAGCCCAGATAGGCCAGCGACAGGAAATGCAAGTAGCGAAACAGACCGAAATCGGTCTTGTCGCGGAATTCCTTCGTGATGGGCCAGACTTTGCGGATTTCATCGGCCAAGTCCGGGGCTGCGGCATTCACCCATGTGAACACTTTCCACGACCCGAAAGGCATTGAAAAGATCAGGAACAGCGCCGCTGCCCAGATCAACGTTTTTGACACCGGAGGGGCCGGGATCCAGCCGCGCATGAATGCAAAGCCTGTAAAGAACAGCAACTGCCAGCCAAAAGGGTTAAAGAACCACTGACGATCCGACCAGGGCTCGGCCGGCAGGTCCAGAATGTCGGTCTGCGCCACGAGCCAGATAGCAACGGATGTGGCTGCAACTGCCCAAAATCCGATGCGGGACAGGCCCATGAACAGCGGCATCATTGCAAGAACCACCAGATACATGGGTAGAATGTCGAAATAATTCGGCACGTAGGTCAGGGTGAACAGGCCGACGATCTGCGGCGCAGGATCATTGAAGAAATGCTGCAGGTTCAGGGACGAGATGTAGTTCTTCTCAAACAGGCCTGTTTGATTCAGCGCAGCCATCGTCATCGCGACAAAGAAGAACAGGCCGATATGCGCCCAGTAAACCTGCCAGATCCGGTATGATACCCGCGCAGTGCCCATCCACCAGCCCTTGCGCAGGAACGCGCCGCCAAAGGCGATGGCCGAGGCCATGCCCGAACAAAAAACAAAAATCTCGGTTGCATCCGAAAAACCAAACCGGGCAGGGATCCACTTGGCCCAGGGGTCGTTGGGAATATGCGCAATCAGGATGATGAACATCGCAATTCCGCGATAGAAATCCAGACGCGGGTCGCGCGTACTAACAGGGGCGGCCGAGGTGGCTGCCACAGGTGCAAAATCAGAAGCGGGCGATAGAGTCGCCATACGAGTTCTGTCCTTCTTCAGTCTTTTTGTTTTGTTATTCTGCCGGAACGCTTTGTGCGTCTTGGTTATCGCGGGCCGCATCGATCAATGCGCGGCGCGCCATAGCATAATTGTCCTCACCCCCGGCCCGCTTGGCACGGCGGTCGTCTAGAATGCGCTCGACAGCATCCAAACGGCCGGCACGCAGGCCGGAATCAATAGTGATGCGCTCGAATACATCACGTTGGGCGTGGCTACCACCGGCCAGTTGCATTCCGTCCCGTGCATTCGACAGGAAATCAAATGCTTCGCCGTAAAGGCCGTCGCCAAAAGCTTCAAGCCCTTTGGCTGCGGCAATACCGGGATCCGACATCCGGATCGGAGTGTCGCCCTGATTGCGCTGGGCATCTTTCTGGATGCGCTGCAGCATTTTGCCGGTCGCTTCGGTCCGGTTGTCGCCGGTCAGGGCCAGCAGATAGTGAAGATCGGCGAAGATCAGGCAGCCATCTTCGGTCCGGGCGGCGCTGAGGTCGGCCAGTTCCTCCCAGCGGTTTCCAACTTTGACACCCTCAAGCTCGAGCCGGGACAAAAGCGACGTGGCATTCGATATGTCTCGGTAATCGTCGGTTTTGTCCTGCCGGACATACTGGTCATACAGTTCCATAACCTGATCGACCTGGCCCAGGTCCAGATGCATCAGCGCCTTGTGCCACCAGACATGATAGCGAAAGTTGTTGCAATGCGCCCAGGCATCCTCGCGTCCGGCCAGCCAATCAAGACCTTGCTGCGCATTGCCGGTCATCTCGTGCACATGGGCCACTGCGTGCAGACCCCAGGCATCATCCGACACCATCCACAGTGCCTGACGTCCGGCGATTTCGGCTTTTTCATAGGCCCCGGTTTCCTCAAGCGCGAAGGAATGGCACCCCAGAAGATATCCGCGGCCGGCGTGGTCGGGTTCATAAGCAGGCAGGACACGTTCGATCGACCGTCGCATACCAGCGGCATCTCCCAAGACAAACCGTGTTGCATGGCTGAGTTTCATCGCCAGCGAGTCCTGTGGGTGGAGGCGCAGAATTTCTTCAAACTTCTGGATTGCATGTGAGGGCAGGTCGGACAGGTAAAGGGCCAACGCGTCGACATAAAGCCGCTCGCGCTCAGTTACCGGTTGGCGATCCATAGCGGTGTTGGCAGCATTCAACGCTTCCGCTGCAACTGGCATCATCTCGCGCCGACCCAGCAGGACCAGGAACAGACCTTTGATGGCGTGACCAAGCGCGAAATCGGGCTCAAGCTCTAGCACTTTGCCCAGATGCTGGGGTGTGACAGCTGAATGCGCCATGAAACCAAGCAGAACACCATTCCACGCCTCGACACTGGCCGAATGGCAAAGAGTGTTCATCTGTCCGAAAACATCTTGTTTCATGCGCGGGATCCAATCCATTTGCGATTTATTACTTTATTCGATTTAGCAGAGAGTCAGGCGGGGTCGTATCAGTATCGGCCCTGCTCTCGAATTGGTGAAAAGCTGTGTGTGGAAAACGTGAAAAAATCCGCCGATTCAACGGCATGTTTCAGCAATATGCCGCCTAGTAAGGCATTGTGTTTCAATCTTCAAATGGGTTCTTAGCGTTCAGGACTGCTGCAGTGTCCGCTCCGAACTGTGGCGGAGCCGTCCGGTAGGTAACCGGTGTCCGCGACAATTTCAGCGGGTTTCCGATCAGTTTTACCTCGGCCGGGGCAGCCTGCATCGCGATCTGCATTTGCCGCGCCGCGACCTGCTCGGTGTCAAAAACCTGATCCAGGGTCTGGACCGGCCCAACTGGTACTTTGCGTGCCTCAAGTTCTGCGATGACGGTTGTTGTGTCATATGACTGAACCGCAGGGCGCAATAGGGCGTTCAACGCATCTCGGTTTTCCAGCCGCGCCGGATTCGTCGCAAAGCGGACGTCATCCGCCAGATCAGGTTGGTCGATGAATTCGCAGAACCGGCGGAACTGACTGTCATTACCTACAGCAAGGATCACATGGCCATCGGCGGTTTCATAAACGTCATATGGAACAATATTTGGATGACCATTCCCACGGCGTTGTGGCACATTGCCGGATGTCAGATAATTCACGCCTTCATTGATCAGCCACGCAATCTGGGAATCGACCAGAGCCAGATCAATTTGCTGTCCCTCTCCGGTCTGGTCCCGGTGGCGCAATGCTGCCAGAATGCCAACGCAGGCATACATACCGCACATGACATCAGCGATACCAACTCCAACTTTCATCGGCGCCCCTTGGGGATCGCCGGTCAGAGACATGACACCGCCATAGCCCTGCGCCATCAGATCATATCCGGGCTTTGATGCGTTAGGCCCATCCTGCCCGTAGCCTGAGATCGAACAATAGACGAGGCTAGGGAATTCCTGCGAGAGCGATTTGTAATCCAGCCCGTATTTCGCAAGCCCGCCGGGTTTGAAATTCTCGATCAGGATGTCCGCAAACGAGGCCAGCCGCCGAATTTCCGCCTGACCTTCGGGTGTGGTGATGTCGATGGCGACCGATTTCTTGTTGCGGTTGGCTGACATGAAATAGGCACTAAGATCCGATGGAACCCCGTCGGCATCTGCGACATAGGGTGGGCCCCACTGGCGCGTGTCGTCCCCTTTAGTGGCAGGGTTTTCGATCTTGATAACGCTGGCACCCAAATCGCCCAGCAACTGTGTGCAGGTCGGTCCGGCCAGAATGCGGGACAGGTCCAGAACCTTGACGCCCTTCAGCGGCCCTTCAGATCCGGCCATCATATCCTCCGCGGTCAATCTCAGCAGCGATTACGGTGAACCTATCAGACTTGGTTGCCGCTTCCAGAGCATCCCTCAGTTCGGCGCGGGTGCGCACCGTGTGACCATTCCCACCGAAGGCCCGGCCCAAAGCTGCAAAGTCGTGGCGGTCGAAATCGACGCCTACGTTCCCCATTTGCCGCTGACGCTGTTTCAATTCTATCAGGGCAAGGCTGGCGTCAACGAACACCAGGAAAATCGGGTTACCCCCCATCTCGGCAACGGTCGACAGTTCTCCGGCGACCATCAGGAACCCGGCATCACCGGAAAAGCTGATGACCGGGCGCGTGGGTTCGGCCAGCTTCAGCCCGATGGCCATTGGCAGAGCGCAGCCCATGGTGCAGAGCGCCGAAGATTGGATCAGCCCGCGTTCTTCGGAACATCCCCACATCTGGCTGAGAAGGATGCGATGCGCGCCACTGTCAGCGGTGGCCAATGTCTCGGCAGGAAGAACCGCGCGGGTTTCCGCAATTACCGCGGCGGGACCCCATACGTCATCAGTAGGGAAGGCTCGCGCCAGGGCGGCCCGAACCTGTTCGGGTTCGCCGCCGGGCCAGGTGGCGCGGGCAGGGTTGCCCTTTGCAATGGCCTCGAGGGTCGCGCCGATATCAGCCACCAGGTTCAACCCGGCCTGATGCATGTAGTGATCGTTCGGAACCGCCGAAATGTCGATGACGCGCTTTTCTTCGGGGTCCCAAATCTCGCGCCAGCCTGGGCGCATTTCGATCGGGTCATAGCCCAGACACAACACCAGATCGGCCTGTTCAACCAGCGGCACCAGATGGGTGTCAGCAAGCGGCGACAGGCCCGCGCCGCCAAGGCACAGTGGATGATCCTCGGGAACCACGCCCTTGGCCTTGTAGGTTGTCACAAAAGGAATGCCAAAATGTTCAAGGAACGCCTGCACCACATTGCGCGAGTCGTCATATAGAACATCCAGGCCGATAATCGCGATGGGCCGTTCGGCCTGTGCCACCCAGCGGCGGGCTTTTTCAACGCAATCCCCCTCGGGCGCGACGGCGGCAGGTTTGACAAGACGGCGGCGTTTGACATCGGTCACAGGCGCATCCGCAACCGAAATCGGCACGTCGATATGCACCGGTCCTGGGCGCGGTTGATTGGCCAGCGACACCGCTTTGTCTGCGATAATATCCGCGCCTTTGGCGGTCAGCATGAACGTCCCTTTGGTGATCGAGCGATAGACCCGTGCGTGATCCATGACCTGATGGGTGTATGTCAGCGCCTCATCTGCGTCGACACAGCCGGTCAGCACGATCATTGGCACCCGGTCCTGCAACGCATTGGCGACCACATTGATCCCGTTCATCGCGCCTGGGCCGAGTGTGGCCACCAGAATGGCCGGGGCGCCGTCGCGGTGATGCACCGCCTCGGCCATAAAGCCGGCCGCGTTCTCGTGTTTGGTCAGGTGAAAGGTTATCCCCGCCTTTTCCAACGCATCCACTAGGGTCAGCACCTCGCCACCTGGCATGCCAAAAGCGTGGCGGCAGCCAGCCTCATAAAGCCGTTGGGCCAGAATGTCCGCAGCGCGGGGCGACGAGTCCTGCATCAGTAAAGCTCCGAAAACTGTTTCAACGCAGATTGCGGAGGACAGACCCGGACGCAAGGCGCATCACGCCAGTGTGACTATTTGACAGCGGCTTCGGCCACGATCTGAAAGGTGTCATCCAATTCCTGGGCAATGTCCCTCAGGGGGTCTCCGCCCTCATAGATATAGGGCGCGAATACAAAGCTGGGCGTTTTATAGGATAGGGTGGCGGTGCCGTCCTCGTTTTCGGTCACGTAAAACCGGATCGGTGCTTCGATCATTGCGCGCACCGAGGTTTCCAGCACGCGCACCGCATAGTCATTGTTGAAGGCGCCGATCACCAGATTGCCTGGGATTGTAATTCCCCGCGCGGCGGCGGCTTTGGTGGGGCCGGCCTGCGTGACCACGATCAGACCGTTTGCCTTAACCGCCGATTTGGTGTCCGAGACTAATTCATCATAGCTTTTGCCCGTTGGATACACGGCCCATCCCGAGAGCGGTTCGTCGGCCCAGGCGGGCAGGGCCAGCAGGGCGAAGACGGTCCAAAGCAGTTTCATCCAGAGGCTTCCTTTTAAGGTGTCTGCAGGAATCCTGCCAGAAATGTGAGAACGTCGCACTCACAATCTTGTGTGCATTCGGGATTGCGCCGCGCCGCTTAAAGCCGCAGAAACGGGCGCAGGACGAAGGGAAAGGTCTGGATCGGATGCGCCTGATGATCTGCAAAACCTGTGGCACCGCACGCGATCGGGCGGCCGAGGTGCAGGCTGTGAAGGACGCACTGAAAAGGGCTGGATTGACGGATCAGGTCGAATTGAGCGAACACGCCTGTTTCAGCAGCTGCGCGGAACCCACGGCGCTGGCTATACAGGCGCTGGGGCGCGCATCTTATGTGTTTTCGGGTGTCGATGTGGTGGCGGATGCTGCGGATATCGCTGAAACTTGCCGTACTTACCTGAACAGCCCGCAGGGCTGGATCGAAGACGCCCGACCCTGCGGGCGGCTTCGGATGTGTTTGCGTGCGCGTATTCCGGCGCTTTAGTCAACCTGAACCGTAACCGCAGCACGAACCGGCACGTTATCGACCGAAAGCGGGCTATGGCTGTTGGAATTCAGCGAAACCGAAACCTCGACCTCACCTTTGGGCAACTGATCAATGTGCATCCAACTGCCGTAAAGCCGGGCGAGCTTTTCTCCGTTGATGTAAACATGCGCGTGCCCTTCGCCTGCCATGTCTGCGGTCGATGCGTTCTGCGGTGCGAAGGTAAAGTTTTTTGGCATAACATGCAGGTTCCAGCCAGACATAGGATCCTGTGTCAGAGCGATGTCCAGTGTAGGTGCATCTGTGCCTGCCGGTAGGTTCAAGGCCGTGGAATGATCGTGGGCCATGGTCTCAGTGGGTGAGGCTCCGTGAAGAGACGGATCAGAATGGTCGTGGCCATCAAATGTGACGCCGTTTGCAGCAGCAATTACAAATCCTGTACCGCCGCCAAAGACCAGACCGATCACGAATAGAGCAAGTGAACGGGTCATTGTATTTCCTTGAAAACATAGGGAAACGCGCCAAGTTTACACCCGGCGCGTTCAATCGAAGTGCGATCAGGCCGTTGCTTCGGAAGGTTGCGCTTCTTTCTGCCAGAAATAGCCAGCGAACGCGCCAACCAGAACCCATGCAACCAGACCGATTCCAAAAGCTCGTGCCGCGAACAACGCGCCAATTTCAGTCGGCACAGGGCCGGTGAAAACATCGGGCTCGGGTGCACCTATAAGATGTGGCACCAACAGAAGTACTGCGGCGATCACATAGCTGATCAGGTTACCTCCAAAGGCGATCAACCACATGGCGACAAGGGCTGCTGCTACCGTTGCGAACCACCAGACCTGACGTGCATAGACATCGGCTGCCGCGACACCCGGCACTTCGGGCGCCAGGGTGAAACCTGGTGCAAGGTGGAAGGCGATAAATCCGGCCAAACCCCAAAGGACGCCGGTCCGGCCATCAATCTGATGCCCTTGACCTTCGGCTACCGACATCAGCGCAACCATCACCAGCGCATAGCCGGTATAGGTCAGCATGGTAAAGATGACACTCAGCGCATCACGCGTCAGTTCAGAGAACATGCGCGGCAGTTCGGGATGAGCCGATACGGTCTCGGCCCCGAAATGCACCAGCTCTCCGGATTCATAAAGCTCGGCATGCAACAATACTGGTTGCACAAATACCAACTGCAGCAAGGCGGCAATCAGCCCCGCTGCAGCACCAGCGAACAACGCGCTGGTCAATATACGACTGAACACGGTCTTAGTGGCAGGGGAAGCCGGTCGCGTGACGCACGTCATGCGCTGCATCATGCAGGGCCGCTGCCTGAACGTGACCGGTCAGCGTAATGAGGCCCAGACCCAGAACCACTGCAAACATGACCGGAACAAAGCCTGTACGCGCGGCGGATGCTGTTTTCGTTTGTGTTGCCATTTTGTATTCTCCTCTGCCGCCGCACCCGACGGCCGGTGTTTCGTTTTTGCGCCTGGCAGGTCTCCTGGCTTGCGGGTCGATGCCTCTGTTCGCCTTCCCCCCGGAGAACCGGAAGTGGCTGGTTGAACAGGGGCTCTCCGCTTACAGTCGCGGGGGCGGCTTTGGAGTTGACCACCGAGGCAGTCGCACCAAATTCCCTCTTAGCATCCGGATTTCTCCGGCAGGACCAGACACCCCCATTTAGCCGCTATAGCTGTGGCGGTGCAATCATCATTTGCGACGTATTGTGTCAGATTATGCGCTTTTTCAGCAAATAAATATCCATGATCCAACCATGGTCGGCACGGGCATGGGCGCGGCGGTCCAGAATCTGCTGCGCAACCTCGGCCAAAGGGCCTTTGATCAGGATTTCCTCTTTCATGCCGACATATGCGCCCCACCAAATGTCCAAGTCTTCCATGTCCAGGTTTTGGAATGAACATTCACCATCCAGCATCACCGCCACGTTTTCTGCGGTTTCCGGCCATCCTTCGTCCCGGATGCGACGACCAGTTGTGACGATATAGGGCGCGCCCAGTTCGTTGATCGGAATCGCATGGGCCGCCGTCAGCGCTTGCAGCGCTGTGATGCCGGGAATCACGCGTGTTTCTGGCTGAGGGGTCAAACGTGCCGCGATTCGCAGCGAACTGTCATACAGCGACGGATCCCCCCAGATCAGCAGCGCCACATGACGGGCCTTCGGGTGGGCTGCGATGGCCTCCTGCCAGCGCAATGCAATCGCGTCGTGCCATTCGTCCACTCCGCGTAAATAGCCATCATCGGCACGGCGTTTGGGAATGTCGAAATACGCGATTTGCGGAGGAGTATCCGCGACCTGAGCGATGATCTGCTCGCGCAGCCCTGCCAGATCGGCCTTGTTTTCGCCCTTGCGGGGGATCAGGACCAGGTCCGCCGAACGGATCGCCTGCGCCCCTTGAAATGTCACATGATCCGGGTTGCCGGTGCCAATACCGATCAGCGTCAGGTCAATCATTTTCGAACTCTGCCAGAGGTCCATACAGGATCAGGGCCGGGGCGGTGCCGATCTCGGTTTCCAACTGCTGCGACAAGGCACCGATGGTCGAGCGTTGCAGCTTTTGTTCGGGGGTCGAGACGGATTCGGCCATCAATACAGGCGTGTCCAGCGGTAGGCCGTGCGAATGCAGGGCGCCAACCAAAAGGGGAAAGGTGCGCTTGCCCATAAATACGACGGTCGTAGCCTGTGGATCAGCCAGTGCTGCCAGGTTCAGATCTTCGGGCAGTTTGCCACTGACATCGTGGCCGGTGACGAATTGCACGCGCCGCGCGGTCAGTCGCCGGGTCAGCGGAATGCCTGCCGCTGCCGCCGCCGCTACCGCCGAGGGGATGCCGGGGATGATTTCATAGTCGATCCCGGCCTCTTGCAGGGCCACCAGTTCTTCTTCAAGCCGGCCGAACATGCCGCCATCACCGGATTTCAACCGCACAACATGCTGACCGGTTTGTGCATATTCGACCAACAAGCGGCTGACGTGATCCTGCTTGGGCGAGGGGCGCCCGGCGCGTTTGCCGACACCAACCAGGTCAGCATCCTCGCGGGCATGGCTCAGGATCGGGCCGCTGCTGAGGTCGTCAAACAGCACCGCATCAGCTTTCTGCAACCTGTCTACCGCCTTCAGCGTCAGCAATTCCGGGTCGCCGGGGCCTGAACCGATGAAGGACACAAAACCACTCATACCGAGGCCTCGGCGATCAGATGAAAGAATGTCCCAGTGACATTGCCTCGCACCGATCCGGTTTGCGGGCCTTCCGCGCCTTCGGCGTCGAACACGCGTGCCAGCGGCGCGTCAGGCTGTTCGATGATCGAGGAATAGTGGAACTCATGCCCGCGTAGCGCTGTGCCTTCGGCAAATCCGGCCATCGAGGCCAGTAATTCTGCCTTGCGATAACCCAGGTTGAACTTGCGCTTTTCATAGGAGGTCACAAGGCCCAGAAGGCCCGCCATTTCGTGCCGGGCACCCTCTTTGTCGATCAACGCCTGACCCAGCGCCATGTAGCCCCCGCATTCGCCATGCACAGGTCTTGTCTCGGCATGTTTGCGCAGCCCAGTCTGGAAGGTGTTGGCGGCGGCCAATGTGCCTGCGTGCAACTCGGGATACCCACCCGGCAGCCAGACCAGATCGGCATCCGGGGCAGGGGCTTCATTCGCCAGTGGTGAAAACGGTAGGATTTCTGCACCCGCCGTGCGCCAGCCTTCCAGCAAATGCGGATAGGTGAATGAAAACGCAGCATCCCGGGCCAGTGCGATCCGCTGCGCCGGAGGGCGCGGCAGCACGGCTGACGATGGCCTATCTGGGCTTGAGGAAGCCGCCCGCTTGATCGCCTCCAGATCGACATGTTCACGCAGGAACGCAGCATAGCCGACAATGGCGCTTTCCAGATCGGGATGTTCCACCGCCTGGATCAAACCTAAGTGCCGCTCGGGAAGTGTCAGGTCTCCGCGTCGTGGCAGAACGCCCAGAACCGGCAGGCCTGCACGTTCCATACCCAACCGGGTCAGACGCTCGTGGCGCGGGCTGGCGCAGCGGTTCAAAATTACCCCGGCAAAGGGCAGGTCGGGGTTGTACATCCGAAACCCCAGCGCCGTGGCTGCAGCTGATTGCGCCTGACCGCCAACATCCAGAACCAACACCACAGGCCAGCCCATACGCTGCGCGGTTTCCGCGCTAGATCCATGGCCAATCTCACCGGGTTTGGCGACACCGTCGAACAGACCCATCGATCCTTCGGCTACGACGATATCCGCGCCGTCAGCCTGTGCCGATATTGCGTTCAGCAGAGGATCGCCCATCGCCCAGCTGTCCAGATTGAACGAGGCGCGCCCAGCCGCCGCCCGGTGAAAAGCCGGGTCGATATAGTCAGGGCCGCTTTTGAATGGTTGGACGGTCAGGCCATCCTCGGCCAGCGCACGCAGCAGGCCCAGCATCACGGTGGTCTTGCCAGTCCCCGAAGACGGTGCTGAAATCAGAATACCCGGAGGGTTAGTCATCACCATGGCTCCAGCTTGACCAAGGGCTGTCCGCGCTTTGCGGGCGATACCGGCGGTCGTAATCCTTTGAATACAGGCAGCTTTCGTCAAACCCTTCACCAGCGAGTGCTGGACCCACCATGATCAGCGCTGTGCGTGAGATGCTCTCGTCCAGCGCGTCTTTCAGCGTCGCCAGCGTCGCACGGATGATCCGCTCGTCGGGCCAGCTGGCACGATAGACCACGGCCACCGGGCATTCGGCGCCATAGGCCGGGGTCAGATCGGCGATCACAGTGTCCAGATTGCCGATCGACAGGTGGATGGCCAGCGTCGCCCCGGTACGGGCAAAATTCGCCAACGTCTCGCCCTCGGGCATCGACGATGCGCGTCCCGGTGTCCGGGTCAGGACCACTGATTGCGCAAGTCCGGGCAGGGTCAGTTCCGTGCCCAGTGATGCGGCCGCAGCGGCAAAAGACGGCACGCCGGGGGTCACGCTGACCGGGATGCCCAGCTCTTTCAGGCGGCGGATCTGCTCGCCCATCGCGGACCAGACCGACAGGTCGCCGGAATGCAGTCGCGCAACATCCAGACCGGCCTGATGTGCGGTTGCGATTTCGGCCATGATCTGGTCCAGATCCATCGCCGCCGTGTTCACGATCTTGGCGTCGTCGGGGCAATGGTCCAGAATTTCCTCTGGCACCAGCGAACCCGCATACAGGCAGACCGGGCAAGCGGCGATGATATCGCGACCGCGCAGGGTCAGCAGGTCGGCGGCGCCCGGTCCGGCGCCAATGAAATGAACGGTCATGTCTGTCCTCCGATGGCGATGGCGCAGGTGGCCAGCCGGTCGTCTGAAATCTGTCTGGGTGAGATCAGCCGCGCACCAGGTCCGGCGGCGGCAAGGGCGGATGCTTCGGCCACGCTGCCGGTGCCATATGTGGCGCGGCTGCGGGTCGAGCAGGTGAGGGTGCGCTGCCCGGCCAGATCGGCGGGGGCAATGAAATGCAATGGCAGGGCAATGGCCGAGGCGAAATCTGTCAGCGCGGCGTGGCCTTCCTTGTCGGCAACCGTGGCCAGCGCGTCCACAGATTGGCCGATACTGGCCCGATCATAGGCGGCGCGCAGGCTGTTCACCGTGGCGGTCGAGGAAAATCCGATGCCTGCGACGATCATAGCGTGACGCTCCATTGCACCACCGGATAGGCCGATTTCCAACCGCGTCGCGGCCCCAGGGCTGAAGCCTGTGCCAGTTCGATCCGTAGCAGCTCACCGCCCAGCCTATCCTGCCACTGCGCTAGCAGAGCTTCGCTTTCCAAAGTCACCGCGTTGGCCACCAGCCGCGTGCCGGAGGGCAGGGTTGTATGCAGCCATTGCAGCAGCTCACTGCTCAGCCCGCCACCTATGAACACCACATCGGGCAGGGGCAGGCCGTCAAGCGCATCCGGGGCGCTGCCGTGCACCACCTGCAGCCGGTCTTGACCCAGCGCGTCGGCATTTCGGCGAATGCGCTCGGCGCGGTCTTCGCGGGGTTCGATCGTTGTGGCGCTGAGCGTTGGATCACACATCAGCCATTCGATGCTGATTGACCCGGTGCCGCCGCCAATGTCCCACAGATGCTCGTCCCGCTGCGGGGCCAGCGCCGAAAGGGTCAGCGCACGGATAGGGCGTTTGGTGATCTGGCCGTCGGTCTCAAAAATCTCATCCGGTTTGCCAGAGGCGCGCGGAAAGGCCTGCCCGCCGCCAGCAACCTCGAGCCCGACGCAGACCGGGTGATCGAACCCACCCAGCAGCGCCTCGGTCAGCGAGACACTGCGCGCCCGTTCGCGCGGGCCACCCAGAGCCTCCATCACATGTAGGTGTGTGTCGGCAAAGCCGGTGTCAGTCAGATAGGTGGCAAGTTCCGTCACGGCCTTACCATCGCGCAACAGCAGAATCGCGCGCAGGCCGGGGGCCAGATGCGGGCGCAGCCGGGTCAGCGGGGCCGCGTGCAGACCAAATGTCTGCGTGCTTTCCAGCGGCCAGCCCAACCGCGCAGCGGCCAGCGAAAAAGTGGATTGGCCGGGTAGGGCGGTCCATTCCCCGGCCTCGAAATTCCGTGCGATCACGGATCCGGCGCCGAACCAGAACGGATCGCCCGAGGCCAGAACCACGGTTGATCGCCCGCGAAAACCGGTCAGGATCGGCAGACCATCGGCAAAGGGCACAGGCCATTCCACCTGCTGGGCTCCGAAATCGGGAACCAAGGACAGGTGTCGCGGTGGCCCCATGATGATTTCAGCGCGTTCCAGCACTTGACGGCTTGCGGGGGGCAAGCCATCCAGTCCATCTTCGCCCAAACCCAAAACGGTCAGCCACGGAGCTTCAGACATGTCCAACCTCCTGATATTGGGCGGCACGACCGAGGCCAACGCGCTGGCAAAAGCCATCGCGGATCTGGGTATTCCCGCGACCTATTCCTATGCCGGGCGTGTCGACAATCCGCGCCCGCAACTTCTGCCGGTACGTGTTGGCGGGTTCGGTGGGGCCGAAGGGCTGGTGAAATATATCCATGACCACGGCATAAGCCACGTGATCGACGCGACCCACCCTTTTGCCGCCGGGATGAGCCGTAACGCGATTGAGGCCTGCCATGAGGCACAGATTCCGCTGGCGGCGCTGACACGGCCCGGATGGGCACCGCAGCCCGGTGACACCTGGCTGCGCGTCCCGGATATCGCCGCAGCGGTGGCCGCTTTGTCCGGTAATCCGCAGCGCGTGTTTCTTGCGGTCGGGCGCATGCATCTCGAAGATTTCGTCAGCCAGCCCCAGCACCATTACCTGTTGCGGCTGGTGGATGAACCCGATGTCCTGCCCTTGCCGAATTGCGAGGTCGTCGTGGCGCGCGGACCCTTTGCCGAGGCTGATGACCGGGCGTTGATGCAGCGCCACGGCACGCAGCTGGTGGTATCCAAGAACGCGGGCGGCGCCGGCGCGCGCGCCAAGCTGGACGCCGCGCGGGCTCTGGACATACCGGTGTTGATGATCGACCGTCCAGCCCTGCCGCAGCGGCTGGAACTGTCGAGCGTTCCGCAGGTTCTGGACTGGCTGGCTCATTCCGGGGTGAACCTCGGCGTATAGACGATCGGGTCACCGGCGCGTTCTATCACGCGGGTCAGCGATGAGCCGACGATGACAACGGTCTGCATATCGGCCATATCAGGCGTGGCCTCGACCAAGGTTGAAATCCGGATTGCCTCATCCGCCCGGCTGACAGCGCGGGCGAACAGGATCAGCCGCTCGGGTTCACATTCTTCGCGCAGGATTTCCAGCGTTTTGACAAAGCCTTCGGGGCGGGATTTCGAGCGGGGGTTGTAAAACGCCATCGCGAAATCCGCTTGCGCGGCCAGACGCAGGCGCTTCTCAATCAGAGGCCAAGGTTTAAGGTTGTCACTCAGGTTGATGGTGCAGAAATCATGCCCCAGCGGGGCACCAGCGCGGGCGGAGGCCGCAAGCATCGCAGTGATCCCGGGCAGCACTTCAACCGGTAGGTCTCGCCATTCACGGGGGCCGTTCTCCAGCGCTTCGAACACCGCTGCTGCCATGGCAAATACACCCGGATCGCCCGAGGATACGACCACTACGCGCTTCCCTTCGGCCGCCATTTGCAACGCATGCTGAGAGCGGTCGATCTCAACCCGGTTGTCGCTGGCATGCAGCGTCAGGCCGGGACGTTCGGCGATGCGCGCGACGTAAGGAATGTAGCCGACGACATCCGTCGCCCCAGCCAGCGCAGCGGTCACTTCGGGCGTCACCAAAGCCTCGTTTCCTGGCCCGAGTCCTGCGATCTTGACCCAACCGCTCATGGCCGCCGCCCTTGTCCGTGAACGATGATGATCGAGAAATACGGAGTAATCCCCTCGCAATTTTCCGACAATTTGCACACGCGTTGATTGGGCATCTGAGCGTATTCCACGATCCAAGCACGGTCATACAAACCGGCCGTCTTCAGGGCCCGCTTCACTTTGTCGATATTGCGCCCGATCTTCATCACCACCAGCGCGTCGGTTTGGGCCATTCGGTGGGCCAGATCGTCTTCGGGCAATGTGCCGACCAGCACGGTCAATACGTCGTCTCCCCAGGTGATGGGGTCGCCGGTTGCGGTCCACGCGCCGGACATACCGGTGATCGCAGGCACGACTTCAACTTTAGCCTCGCCACGTAATCGATTGTAAAGATGCATGAATGATCCGTAGAAGAACGGATCACCCTCGCACAGGACCACCACGTCTTCGCCCTGATCCGACAGTGTCTTCAGATGCGCAGCACAATCTTCATAAAACGCCGAGAGCAGCTCATTGTACCGCGGATCACTCAATGGAATTTCTGTGGTCACGGGGTATTCCATCGGGAATTCCACTGCACCTTCGGGGATCATGCCATTGACGATCTTGCGCGCCTGACCACTGCGACCCGGTTTGCGGAAAAAGGCCACGTGACGGGCAGTGCGCAGTAGGCGGTCGGCCCTGACGCTCATCAGGTCCGGATCGCCGGGGCCGAGGCCGACACCGTATATCTTGCCCGCGTTCATTCGGCGCGGCTCGCGATGGCGTTGACCGCGGCCACCGTGATGGCGCTGCCACCAAGGCGACCCTTGACGATGCAGGACGGCACTGGCTGCGCCTCCCACAGAGCGTCTTTAGATTCGACCGCACCGACAAAGCCCACCGGGCAGCCGATGATGGCCGCAGGGCGCGGGCAGTCGGGGTCTTCCAGCATGTTCAGCAGGTGGAACAGGGCGGTGGGCGCATTACCGATGGCCACCACGGCGCCTTGCAGATGCGGGCGCCACAACTCCAGCGCAGCGGCGGACCGGGTGTTGCTCATCTCGGCAGCCAGCGGACGCACACGTTCGTCGTGCAGGGTGCAGATCACTTCGTTATCGGCGGGCAGGCGGAACCGGGTCACACCCTCGCTGACCATGCGGGCGTCGCACAGGATCGGTGCGCCGTCTTCCAACGCGGCACGGGCCGAGGTCACAAAACCGGTTGAGAAATGCACGAACTCTTCCAACCCCACCATACCTGCCGCGTGGATCATCCGAACGGCGACCTGTTCCTCATCGGCGTCGAACCGTGCCAGATCGGCCTCGGAACGGATGGTGGCAAAGCTTTGTTTGTAGATCGCCGCGCCGTCGGTTTCGTATTTATAAGGCATCAGGAGAAGTCCATGGTCAAAAGTGTTTCGGGGCTTAACCCGCGCAGGTTTGGCTCATCTCCCGCGCGGCCTTGTTTGACAAGATCAAATCGACCATCGTGGCCGACCAGGGTGACATCAGCTGGTCCCATGCGCGCGCATCCTTTGGCACAGCCCGAGACATGCAAGTGGCCGGGAATACGCGAGGCAAGCGCGCGGGCGATATCGCGGGTCTCCACCTGCGCCTGCGGGCAGAGCGGGGCGCCGGGGCAGGCGTCAGTGGTCATCAGCGGGTCGGTGCCATCGGTGACGAACGCTGGGGCGGGTATCGCCGCCCCGCCTTCCATCAGGAGCAGCCGCCAAGGGGTGACCCGCAGCGCAGAGGCACCGCAGGTCTCAATCAGCCCCGCAAGCGCGCGCGCTGGCAACTGACCGAACGCGGCTCCGTAAAACGCACCCAGTTCCACGATACCCGGTTCAGGCAGTGCGCCAACATCACCCGGTGCGCTGCCTTGGCATTCTGACGGCAAATCCTGTGACGCAACCACGCGGGCCATGCGCCGGGCCTCGGGAGTTTGGTGATCCGCGAACCATTCGGCCAGCGCGATCAGGTGGTCGATGGCGATTTTTTCGGTCACGCGACGCCCTGTTTCGGCGCCATCAGCGCGTAGGATCAGCCCCTCGGGGCCTGTCTCCAGCCGGATATCCGCCGAATCCCCGACCAACAGGCGATTTGGTCCGGTGTCGATGGCAAACCCAAACTTGGCTGGTAGCGACGGCAATTCACCCAACCGGTCGATCAGTTCCTGCGTCAGTCGTGCGGTAAGATCGCCGGATTGGTAGAGCGGCGTCACCAGAATATTGCGCCGCACCTCGATACCCGGTTCCGCATCCAAAAGGTTCAGCGCAGCGAGTTCTTCTAGCAAAGGTTGGTGATCGGCCTCGGCCACACCGCGCAGTTGCAGATTGGCGCGGTTGGTCAGGTCAATTGTGCCATTGCCAAACCGGTCGGCAAGTTCGCACAGGCCTAACATCTGCGCAGCCTCAAGGCGCGCCAGCCGCGGCCGAACCCGCACGACCAACCCGTCCCCCGACATCATCGGGCGATGGGCGCCGGGGCACCAGCCCTGAACGATCGGTGCACTCATCCCAACCCCTCCAGATCGGCTCGGATCGAGTTTCGGCGCGTGTTCCACAGGCCAGCCTCGAGCAGCGCACGGAACCGATCCTGCATGGCCTGATGCGCCTGTGGGTTGTTCTCTTGCAGAAAGGCATCAACCTCGGCGTTACCCAGTGTGGCATCGTGGTAGATGTCAAACAGATGCGGTGCTACGGTTCCCGACAGATGGGCAAAGCTTGCCATATGATCCAGCGTTGCCGCGATCTCGGCGGCACCGCGAAATCCGTGCCGTTGCATTCCTGCGATCCAGTCAGGATTAGCCGCGCGCGCGTGGACAACGCGGCTGATTTCCTCAGACAGGGTTCGGGCACGGGGGGTGTCTGGGTTGGTATTGTCCAGATGGTACAGCTGCGCAGTACCGCCAGTGGCTTTCTTGGCGGCGGCAAAACCGGCCTCATGCGTGGCATAGTCATTGGCCAACAGCAGATCGGTTTCGGTCAGGTCCTGAAGGTGAACAAAGCTATCGGCGTGGGCAACGCGTTGGGTTATACCATCGACATCCCGTGCAATTTGCTCGCCCTCAAGCGCAAAGGAACTGGCGTCCAGCCAAGCCTGACCGGCCTGTGCCCGCGCTTCGTCCGTATAGATTTCGGATAGCTGCGTCATGTTCAGGCCATAGCTGCCGGGGGCGGGGCCATAGACACGGGCGGCCGGTGCCTGCCCGGCATATGGGTTCCAGTCTGCTGCCTCGTCCCGTTCACACAATGCTCGCACTGCCTGGCCATACAGCGCAGAAAGCGTCGGGAATACATCGCGGAACAGGCCCGAGACACGCAAGGTCACGTCTAGCCGTGGACGGCTGAGATCAGTGATTGGCAGCACCTCGATACCGGAAACCCGCTCCGACCCCTTGTCCCAAACCGGTTTCACACCCAGCAGGTGAAGCGCCATGGCGAATTCTTCACCCGCAGTGCGCATCGTGGCCGAGCCCCAGAGGTCGACAATCAGCCCCTTGGGGTAATCGCCTTCTTCCTGCAGATGCCGCCGCACTAGTTCCTCGGCCAGTTTGACACCTTGGGTATAGGCCGCGCGTGTTGGAACCGAACGCGGATCGGTGGTGTAAAGATTTCGCCCTGTCGGCAGCACGTCCGAGCGCCCGCGATAGGGTGAGCCAGACGGGCCAGCCTCGATCCGTTTCCCGGCCAGTGCGTCCAAAAGTGATTGACGTTCCGCATGCGCCGAAGGCGTGGCATCAAAATTGCCGGTCACTTCGGGGACGCGGCCAAAGACGTGCAAGCCGTCGCCGAACTGGCTTTCTTTGATGTCGCAGACAAATCGGTCGATACGGGTGATCGCTTCGGCGGTACAGGTTGCCTGATTCAGACCCAGATCGCTTTCCAGACCAATGGCCTGCGCCTCATCCCGTATGTCTTCTTGTAGTCGGTCGCGGCGTTTGGGGTCCAGCCCGTCGGCGTTCGAGAATTCGTCCAGCAGGGATTCCAGCCGCACCATACGGTCCGGTGTGTCGCTTGTGCGCATCGGGGGCGGGATATGGCCCAGTGTAACCGCGCCGATCCGGCGCTTGGCCTGTGCGGCCTCGCCGGGGTCATTCACGATAAAGGGGTAGATCACCGGCAGATCGCGGACCAACGCCTCGGGCCAGCAATTTGCCGACAGAGCAACGGATTTACCAGGCAACCACTCCAGCGTGCCATGCGCGCCGATATGGATCAGCGCATCCGCGCCATGCCCCTTACGCAGCCAGAGATAGAAGGCAACATAGCTGTGGCGCGGGGTGCGCGAAAGATCGTGATAGTCGTCATCGCGCAGCTCGGGCGTGCCGCGTTCCGGTTGCAGCGCGATCAGTGTCTTGCCCCGGTTCAAGGCGGTAAAGTGGAACGCACCATCGGCAAAAACCGGGTCGTCCTCAGGCTTGCCCCAGATGGATTGCAGATCCGTTTGCAACTGTTCCGGCAAGTCTGCCAGCGCGGTCTGATAGGCCGCGAGCGGCCAAGACAGTCGCGCATCCAGAAGCGTCTCGGCAATCGGCGCGCCAGGTGCGGTGTCATAGCCTTCGGCCTGCAGATCAGACAGCATCGCCTCGGCCGAGGCCAGCGCATCCAGGCCAACCGCATGGGCCATCTGCCAGTCCTTGCCGGGATAAGTCGACAGCACCAACGCTGGGACCTGATCTGGCTTGGGTTTGTCGCTTAGGCGCAGCCAGCCGTCCACCCGATCAATGATCGCCTCAACCCGTTCCGGCTCGGGGCGGTGGGCAAAACGGGAATATTCCAGATACGGGTCGCGCTTGCCCGGTTCCTTGAACGAAGCGATGCCCGCCGAAATGCGGCCATCCACCTCGGGCAGGACCACATGCATTGCGAGGTCGGCGGGGGACAGCCCGCGTTCTGCATCGACCCAGGCCTTGCGGCGTGCGGTGGACAAGGCGACCTGAAACACCGGCACATTGGCGGCGTCCAACGGGGAGGTGCCCGAGGCGCCTTTGCCCGAAAAGGATGTAGCGTTGATGATGGCCGAGGGGGCCAGCACCACGGCCTGTTCGCGCAGCCAATCGGCGGCGGCAGGGGCCTTGAGGGACTGCGCAAACAGGCCGATGGCCTGGAACCCACGGGCGCGTAGGCGGTGGATCACGGCTGCAACAGGGGCCGTGTCAGCCGAGGTCAGATAGGCACGATAGAAAGTCACCAGGATGCGCTTGGCATCACCGTCGAAGGCTGTGTCCGCAGGGATGACCCCCCGATCCGGGCACCACGCGCCGCATTCCGGGATCGTCTTGGCACCCATCACCGGCCCGGCATACAACCCCGCTGCCAGTGCCATCTGCGCCAGTGCCGCCTGCGCTGCGACCTCACCGCCTGTGTCGCAAAGATGCGCCAGCCGCCGCAGGGTTGAAACGGGCAGGGTAGAATAGTCATCCAGCCGCGTATCTTCACGTCCATCCGCAGGCAGCACAGCAACGGCAATGCCCTTGGCTTGAGCCAGTGCCAGAACCTGCTGCAAGCCATAGGACCAGTAGGGCACGCCACCGATCAGGCGGATCAGGATGCCTTTGGCGCCCTCCAGCGTCTGCTCGACATAGGTGTCGACAGAAAGCGGGTGCTTCAGCGCCGTTAGATTGGCCAGCCGCAGGGTCGGCATCCGACCTTCGGGTCCACCCCCCCGATGCCAGCCTGCCGCGAAAGCGCCAAGGTCACTGTCGGAAAAGGACAGCACCACCAGATCCGCCGGGCTCTGGCCCAGATCGGTTGGGGTCTCCGTTTCCTCTAACCCGTGGCTTTCGCGGAAGACGACGTGCATGGCTTACTCGGCAGCCTCGGTTACACCCACGAGGATATCGCGGATTTCGGCCTCTTTGATGTCGTCATGTTCGGCGATGACCACCAGACGCGAGCGGCGGTCTTCACCTGGCTCCCACGGGCGGTCGTACTGATGACGCACACGGGCCCCGACAGCCTGCACCAAAAGGCGCATGGGTTTGCCGGCAACAGCGGCATAGCCTTTTACCCGCAGGATGTTCAGTTCATTCGCCAGACGTTCGATATTGGCGACCAACTGGGCCGGATCGGTCTGTTCCGGCAGTTCAACAATGATGCTTTCGAAATCATCATGCTCGTGATCGTGGTGGCCATCGTGATGGCTGGGACGTGCCTCCATGTCATCTTCGGCAGCGGCCTCAAGCCCCAGCACAACACGTACATCCACAGCGCCTTCGGCCACTTCGACCACGGGCAGCGGGCGCGGAGCCTCTGCCGCGATGATTTCCTTGGCCTTGGCGACCCCCTCGGGGCCAGCAAGATCAGGCTTGGTCAGCAGAATGATGTCGGCGCAGGAGATCTGGTCCTCGAACACCTCGGATAGCGGCGTTTCGTGATCAATCGAGTCATCGGCCAGGCGCTGGGCATCCACCGCAGCGACATTTGGGGCAAAGCGACCGGCGGCCACAGCTTCGGCATCGGCCAGAGCAATTACGCCATCCACGGTGATTTTCGAGCGGATATCCGGCCAGTCGAACGCTTTCAGCAGCGGCTTGGGCAGGGCCAAGCCAGAGGTTTCGATCAGAATGTGATCGGGGCGCGGCTCTAGCGCCATCAGCGCCTCGATGGTCGGGATGAAATCATCTGCCACGGTGCAGCAGATGCATCCATTGGCCAATTCCATGATGTTTTCCGCCGGGCAATCGGGGATCGCGCAGGATTTGAGGATATCGCCATCGACGCCAACATCTCCAAACTCGTTGACCACAATGGCCAGGCGCTTGCCCTGCGGGTTCTGCATCAGATGACGCACCAGCGTGGTCTTTCCCGAGCCCAGAAAGCCGGTGATCACAGTGACGGGCAGTTTTTCGAGATTGCTCATATCTAAGCTCCAATCGGGGGAATGCGGGCCGCACAGTTTTTGCGGAAATGTTCAGGACGTTCGCGCCATTTAACGAGGCCATCTTGGGTCGCGAGATATTTGGTCGCGCCTTCAACAATGGTCTCGACATGATCGGTTTCATCGAGATGCTCATAGACAAAGGTCCAACGTTTGGGTCCGCCACGCAGCACAATCGAGCAGCCCTGATCGCAATTTGAAAGGCATTCTACTGCCTTCAAAGTGACGCCATCAGGAAGTTCTGCCTGCTCCAACGCCTTGTGCAGCAACGCCCCAGGACGATCTGCATCATTCTCGACGGGCAGGCCGCGGCGGCAGGTCGTGCACACCAGCAGTTCAACAGGTGTGGTCTCGGTCATGTCTCTCATCCCCCCAAATCCTCTTCGCGGGGGACGGGGTTTCATGCGGGCCACGTATTGCGACATGGGCCCGACACCGGATCACCCCGTCCGGTTTCAACTTCGGATGTTGGCAGGTCTCCCGGCTTGCGGATGTCAGAGGCTGGCCTCTGGCAGATGTCCCGCCTTCCCGGCCTGTCTGGCCAGTGGCTTTGGGCACCCTCTCCGGTCACGGTCGCGGGGGCGGCTGCGTTTGACGGATGACCGCTGACGCATTCCCTTTTCATCTGCATGTGCAGACACCAACGGATGGGACATGCGGCACGGGCAGGGGGCTTGTCAAGCGCGGCAGACGCACGGAAATCATCGAGAATGGAAAAGCGACCTGCCAATGCCTGTCAGCGGCATGTTTGGTCAGCCATATGCAAAATGACCGCAGGCGAATTTGGGCTTTGCACCTCGAAGATATCCAGACGAAAGGATTCGCGGGCCCGTTACTTCAAAGGGCATATCGCGTGGAATCGATAGAGCGGTCAAATTTACCGGCCGAGCCAGTGAGTTCACCGCCTTCTGATCAATCCGGTGTCAAGCTTGACTCAGCAGAGCACTGCCGTGGCGAGACGGCATGTCGCAGGCTCGAAAAGCCGAATGCGAAGCAACTGTTTGAAAGTATTGGAGGCGAGTACCGGAATCGAACCGGTGTACACGGATTTGCAATCCGCTGCGTCACCACTCCGCCAACTCGCCTTTTCAAGTAATATCAAATACTTGCCGTGGTGTGACAGGCGTTTTAGCAGCTTTAATCCGGGGCGTCCAGTGGGTTCGGTCTAAATTTGACGAACTGAAAATTGGATCACCCAATCGGATCACTCTAAAATCTTCACGACAGACGAAAGTTTCCGCTTGCGGGCCGTTGCTGGTTTGCCCGGGATGTGGCACAAGCCCAGCAACCTTGGGAAATGAATGAGCGATCCAATGACAGATTTCGCAGCCCGCCGCCGCACCATGGTCGATACGCAGGTCCGGCCTTCGGACGTTACCAAGTTCCCGATCATTGATGCCATGCTGTCCGTCAAGCGCGAGAATTTTGTGCCAGACGCGCAACGCGAAGCCGCCTATGTCGAGGGTTTGATAGAACTTGAGGCTGGACGCTGCATTCTGGAACCGAGAACACTGGCCAAGATGCTGGATGTGCTGAACATTACCAATGATGAGGTTGTTCTGGATATTGCTCCGGCGCTGGGATATTCGACGGCTGTTGCAGCCCGTATGGCGCAGTTGGTCGTAGCGGTGGAAGCGGATGAAGCGCTAGCTGCCGAAGCGCAAACGCTGCTGATGGAGGCTGACGCGGATAATGTGGTTGTTCACGTGGGGCCGCTGGATGAGGGCGCTGCCGAGCATGGGCCTTATGACGTGGTCATGATCCAGGGCGGCGTAGAAGAGGTTCCGTCTGCATTGATTGACCAGCTTAAGGATCATGGGCGTATCGCCTGCCTGTTCATGGAAGGTGATCTTGGGACAGTCCGTATAGGCCACAAATCAGGCGATCGCGTTACCTGGCGCCAGGCATTCAACGCCAGTGCACCTGTTCTGAAAGCCTTCTCGGCCGAGAGTGCATTTTCGCTATAGTCGGCGGGCAGATTTATCTGCTGCCTTGATTAGTTCAACACAAAGACGCAAACTGCCCTCAGGGCTGCGTTATTTTGATTTGAGAGGATTTCGCCATGCGTTTTGCAGCAGGAGGAAAGCTGGTCAGGACTCTGGCAGTGACTGCAGGTATTGCTTTGGGCACGTTGCCTGGACGGGCGGTTTGGGCCGACAACCTGACCGACGCGTTCATCGGAGCATATAATACTAGTGGTTTGCTGGAACAGAACCGGGCGCTGCTTCGGGCTGCAGACGAGGATGTGGCGATCGCGCTGTCGGCTTTGCGCCCTATTATCAACTGGACCGTCGCGGTTAGCCAAGACTATACGCGCAGCAGAAACAGTGGTGTTACGAACAGTGTTGATCCTTCGAACTTCTTCTCGGGCCTGACGCTAAGCCAACTTTTATACGATGGCGGAGCCTCGATTCTGGGCAAGCAATCAGCGCAGGAAACGGTGCTGTCGACCCGGCAGGCGCTGATCGATATCGAACAGCAGGTCCTATTCCGCGCGGCGACCGCTTACCTGAGTGTTCTGCTGCAGGAAGAGACCGTATCGATTCGTCAAAACAACGTTGAACTGTCCGCAGAAGAGCTTCGCGCCTCGCAGGATCGTTTCGAAGTTGGGGAAGTTACCCGCACAGACGTCGCATTGTCTCAGGCTCAGCTTGCAAGCTCGCAAGCCGATCTGGCGAATGCGCGCGGCGATCTGAGCACTGCTCAGGCGGAATATGTGAACGCAGTTGGCAAACTGCCGGGCCGTACTGCTGGTCAGCCCAGCCTGCCAAACTTGCCCCGGTCCCAGAGCGAGGCCGTCAGCCTGGCCCAACGCAATCACCCATCCATTCTGTCCGCCCAGCATCAGGTGCGCGCCCTTGATCTGGTCGTGCAGCAGCAGCGCGCGGGCCTGGGTCCGAATGTCAGCCTGAACGCTGATGCGGGCGTCACCGAGAGCTATGATGACGACGATTATGTGAATGATGCGAGTATCTCGCTGAACTTCAGCCAGCCGATCTATGCGGGTGGTCGACTCGCGGCAAGCGTGCGCCGCGCAATGGCCTCGCGGGATGGGTCACGTGCCAATCTGCTGAATGTGCAAAAGAACATTACGCAGGGCGTGTCTGATGCCTATGTTCGGTTTCAAACTGCAAGCGCAAGCCTGAGGGCCTCTTCGGAACGTGTACGCGCCTCGGAAGTTGCGTTTGATGGTATCCGCGAAGAGGCAACTTTGGGTGCGCGGACCACTCTGGACGTGCTGGCTGCTCAGCAGGATTTGCTGGACGCGCAGCTTGCCGAAATTGCTTCCAGAACCGAGCGATCTCTGGCGGCTTATCAGTTGCTGCAGGCCCAAGGTTTGCTCACGGCCGAGCGTTTGGGTCTGGCGGTTCAGATTTACGATCCGACCCTTTACTATAATCTGGTGAAGAAAGCCCCCGCGCAGGTCAGCAAGCAGAGCAAAGATCTGGATCGGGTCCTGAAAGCACTGCGTCGGGACTAAACACCCAATACTGCCTGTTGTGAGGTCTGCATTGTTTGGCTACACTCGGACCTGAGGTTAGAGCGGTAGAAAACAATGACAGACAATGTCGTGAACTCCGGGATCGAAGACGTACTGTCATCGGTCAAGCGGCTGGTCAGCGAAGAAGGTCGAAAAGTTCCCGATCTGGTGCGTTCCAAGTCAGAGCGAAAGCCAGGGCGGCTTGTTCTGACTGATGCGCTCAGGGTTGGCGAGCAAACAGGTGTCGAGACGCAGCCTTTCAAGCTGGATGCTGAGTACAGCGCTGAAAAATCGGTGAAACCGATGCTTTTGCGCGCCTGCGATGTTGTTGCGGGTGATGAAGCGGAGTCGGCTACAGAGCATTCACCTGATCCAGTTGCGGAAGAGGGCATAGCCAAAAGTCTAAGTGCCAAAATTGAGGCGCTGGAAGCCGCGATCGCCAGGACCGAAGATCAGTGGGAGCCCGACGGTGACAGCGTAGATGCCTATTCAGGAACGCCAAATCAACCGTTGGAATGGCAACCCCAAGACGAAGCCCCAGATGCAGAGACTGAGACTGTTGAAAAGGCAGTGTTTGTACGGGACCCAGAGGTATCGGCTGCCGCGGATACAACAGGTTCAGAAGCAGATGCTGCCATGTCCCGGCTTGATGAAGATGGCTTGCGCTCTTTGATTGCGCAGGTTGTTCGTGAAGAACTGCAGGGCGTACTGGGTGAACGCATTACGCGGAACGTTCGAAAAATGGTTCGCCGCGAAATCTACCGTGCGTTGGCCGAGCAAAAAGCCGAGTAAAAGTCAGCCTCTAATCGGCGTTTCAGCCAGTTCCAGCAAGCGGTCCAGATCCATATGTCGTTCCAGATGGTCGGCCAGACGATCAAGCGTATCTTCGACACCGTCCTCATAGTGCAGGGTGGAAGAGACTCCCAAAAGCTGTAGGTAGTCGGCCCGAAATTGATCGGATGAGAATATACCGTGTAGGTAGCTTCCGCGTATCCGGCCAGTCCGATCAGCTGCGCCCTCCGGGCGGCCCTCGACCTCCAGCCAAGCGCGGGTGCAATCGTTGCCTTCGGTGCGGCCCATATGGATCTCATATCCGGTTAGCGGTTGGTGCCCCGGCAGGGCGCGTGCAGTCCGCAGGGTCACCTTTTTCTCGCCGACCATAACGGTATCCACATCCAACAGCCCCAATCCATCGACTGTACCTGGCCGCCCGTCCACGCCATCGGGATCAGCAATGGTGTTACCTAGCATTTGGTAGCCACCGCATAATCCCAACACGTGACCGCCACGTCGCACATGGGCATAAAGGTCGATATCCCAGCCCTGCGCACGAAAGTAAGCCAAATCGCCAATGGTTGATTTGCTTCCGGGAAGCAGGACCAAATCCGCATCGCCGGGCAGCGCGCGGCCAGCGGGCACGATCTCGACCGTGATGCCGGGTTCTGCCGATAGCGGATCAAGATCATCAAAATTGGCCATCCGTTCCAACTGAGGTACTGCAACCTTGCAGGAACCGCCACTGTGGGACCGGATGTCCATCATATCTTCGGCTGGCAGTTTCCATGCATCGTCGAACCAGGGCACAACACCGATACAGGCCCAGCCTGTTCGAGCGGCGATGTCATCGCGACCTTCGTCGAATAGGGATACATCGCCCTTAAAGCGATTGATGGCAAAGCCTCGGATCATTGCCAGATCGCCAGCATCCAGCACGGCCTGAGTCCCGACGATCTGAGCAATTACCCCACCTCGGTGAATATCGCCGACAAGTACGACCGGAACACCCGCGGCGCAGGCGAAGCCCATATTGGCAATATCACTCTGACGCAGGTTGGTCTCGGCCGGGCTTCCGGCCCCTTCAACCAACACCAGATCAGCGTCGGTGCAGAGCCGGTCAAAACTCTGGCGCGCGGCTGTCATCAGCTTGGATTTATCCTTGCGGTAATCGCCAGCCTGCATCGTTCCGGCGCGTTTGCCCTGAATGATGATCTGCGCGCCTGTATCTGTTTCAGGCTTCAAAAGGATCGGGTTCATATCCGTATGTGTGGCGCGTCGTGCCGCCAACGCTTGTAGGGCTTGCGCGCGCCCAATCTCGCCACCATTTTCGGTTACTGCGGCGTTATTCGACATGTTCTGCGGTTTGAACGGCGCAACCCGCAGGCCTCGGCGCGTATAGGCGCGTGCCAATCCGGCCACCAGAACCGATTTTCCAACATTGCTGCCTGTGCCCTGAATCATGATGGCGCGAACCATGCCGAGTCTCCTGTAAGCTAACGCGCAGATGACCTGATTTAACGGTGAAGGGAAAGCCCCGGATGACGTGGCATTGTCATCATTTTTCAGTCATCGGGTGAGGGCGCAGTTTCGCACCGGAATTCATATTCGGGGTCTATGCAACAAAAAAACACGCCTCCATCAATAGGAGGCGCGTTTTTTCAAACAGACTCGTGTCTGTGATCAGGCGGCTTCGGCCTGTTGGGCGGCGTTGCGGCGCTCGCTTTCTTCGCGCGAAAGAGCGACCGAAGTACGCACACCGCGACCAACGAAATCCATCAATCCGCTGACAACCCGTTCATTTGGGTCGATACCCGCGCAAGACAGCACTTCGCGCCCATCGCGCGAGCGTGCCCAGCGGGCGATCTGTTCTGGGCCATTGCCATACTTTTTGTCGTCGGCAATAGCATCATCCAGCGCAGCCAAAACGACAGCTGCGAAAAGTTTACGAGCACGGTTGCCTTGCTCATTGTTAAAGGCGGTGCCGTCAACGAAATCTCTCATCTCGTCTTCCTTGTTGTTCTTGCTCTTGCATTTTCGGCGTGACGGTTCTTATGACCTATTAAGTGCGATTCGGATACACCTAATGTGCATAGTTGCGTTGCGTCACGCGCATAGCTTGCTGCGGCTGCAGCACAAGGTGTCGTTGTCTTGTCAGGTGCGGCCACGCCAGATATAGGGTGCGCGACTGACGCATCAACCGTTTGTGAAGGATTTATGTAATGCCCAAGATAAATGGGAACGAAATTCGCCCCGGCAATGTGCTTGAGCATAACGATGGGCTATGGGCCGCTGTCAAAGTTGATCATGTAAAGCCCGGTAAAGGCGGGGCTTTTGCACAGGTCGAACTGCGCAATCTGCGCAATGGTTCCAAACTGAACGAACGTTTCCGCTCAGCTGACAAGGTCGAGCGAGTTCGCCTGGAACAGAAAGACCAGCAGTTTCTATACGAATCCGACGGCATGTTGGTGTTCATGGATTCCGAGACCTATGAGCAGATCGAACTGTCCGCTGATCTGTTGGGTGATCGCCGCCCGTTTCTGCAGGACGGCATGACTATCGTCGTAGAATTTTACGAAAGTGAGGCACTGAACGCCAAACTGCCACAGAAAGTGACGTGCAAGATCGTCGAGACCGAGCCTGTGGTCAAAGGTCAGACTGCTGCGAACTCGTTCAAACCGGCCGTCCTGGACAATGGTGTAAAAGTCATGGTGCCACCGTTTGTGGGCCAAGATGAAATGATCGTGGTGAATACTGAAACCATGGACTATTCGGAACGCGCCTAACTGCACTTCTGCTTCAAGACACCGAGAACCGCGACAGCCTGCGCTGCGCGGTTCTTTTGTTTTCACTCTTTGACGCGCCGGTATTTCTCGGGGTTCGGGCCAAATAGTTCGAGCATCAGTTCGAATTTGATCCGATTTGCGCTGACCTGGCGATAATAGGCGATCAGAAAGGCCGTGGGGCCTTGAATACGGCTGAGCCCACTGGTGGCGGCAACAACTGTGCCGACATCGGTTCTGCCCTGAAGGACAAGCCAGCCACCCAGCATCAGAACCCCAACCGTCCCGGCGCCGTTGATCACGCTTAGAAGAAATTTGGCCGAGAGCTTCCAGATGAACATCTTTCGGCGAGTTTCGTAGATTTTGTCGAATTCCGCTTCGATCTCGTGCGCGGCCGCGTCAATCTTTTCTGCTGTCAAACTGTCGGTGGCACGGCGCAGGATACGAACGCGTTCGGCGACAAAGACGTTCACTTTGCGTTGCGAAACCAGAACGATGATGATCTGCGGCGCGACCATCGAAAAAGCGATCAAACCCAGCCCCGGCTGTGTAGACGAGATATAGCCAATCACGCTGATCAGAGTGCCGATTTGGACCACCGGGTCGGAAAAGGCACCGCCTGCGAATTTACCCAGCTCTTCTGCTTCGGCAGAAATGGCGGTAGTCATGGTCCCCTTGCGCATGGTCTCGCCGGTTTCATCCAGATCGGCGGACCGGACCAGCAGCCTTTGCCGGATCAGGCGGATCATATCCTCGCCCAGTGTTCCCGCCCGATAACCGAGCAGCCATTTCAGCCCCAGGCTCAGCAAGATAACCACCATCATGCCCGCACCAAGCAGGATCATCCGGTCCACGGATACATCGTCCGAGGTCAGGTGGTTGATGATATCGCGCTGAAACTCCAGCGGGACCGCTGCCAGAGCGGCAACCGCAATAGACAGGATGATAAGGATGATCTGCCGGGCGGAACTGGCACGCCAAATTGCTTTATACAGACGAAACATCAACTCACCCGGATCGCTGAACCAAACCTAGTTTGGCAGCCTGTGCCGGGCGGATCAAATGGTTCCGGGGCTGGCGGGACCATGGCTAGGCTGTATTCGAGAAATTTCATTCCTTCAGGCGCACGGTCGCGTCGCCCGCCTGCATATCGCCCTTGGCCCTGTCGAGCCTGAGATATGCGATCCCCTGGCCATCCGCTTGGGTAAACAGGCGTCCCACGGATTTCCCGTCAGCAGCTATTTCGGTTCCGACAGGCGTGGTGCCTGCGACAAGTACCGTGCGCAGCCCTTTACGCAGCTCGGTCTTGTGTTTCATGCGCGCGGTCACTTCCTGACCGACATAACACCCTTTTTTGAAATCAACGCCGTTCAGTAACTCGAACCCTGATTCCAGAATATAACTGTCTTCGGTCAGTTCGATTCCGGTTTCGGGAATGCAATGGAGCACGCGGATCGCGTTCCACTCGGTTCCGTCCTCGCCTTCCGCATCTTCGGTATATGCGCGCCAGCCCATATCTGAATGGCGCGGATCGGGCAGGGCCCCATCGGGTGCCAGGCCAGTGCCGCGTTGCAGATTCAGGCCGCTGGCTTCGATCGTTAGGTCGGCGCGCAGCTTGTACATGCTCAGACGTTTGATCAACCCGTCGGCAATAACCTCGGCGACGTCCAGCAAGATATCGTCACCCTCGCGTTTTAGAAAGAAATCGGCCAGATACTTGCCTTGTGGGGTCAGCAGCGCCGTATAGACCAGACCCCGATCAAGCCCGGCAATGTCATTGGTCACCAGCCCCTGCAAGAAGCTGTCAACGTCGGCACCGGTTAGGCGCAGAATGCGGCGATTGGGCATGGCAGAGTCCTCGTCTTTCCCATGGTGCTCGTGATATATGAGAAGTCGCTCATAAGACCAGAGGATATCCGACGTGCCGGCACCGATCAGTATTGTAATTCCAACCCTGAACGCGGCCGAAACCTTGCCTGCTACACTTGGAGCGCTGATGGAGGGGCTGCGCGCAGGGTTGATCCACGAATTGATTGTGTCGGACGCAGGCTCTACTGACAAAACCCATGAAATCGCCGAGAATGCCGGGGCCAGGATCGTGACCGGAGAAGCCTCGCGCGGGGGGCAGCTGCGCCGTGGCTGTGCAGCCGCCAAAGCCGAATGGCTGTTGGTACTTCATGCGGATACGGTTTTGCAGGACGGGTGGAGCAATGTTGTGCGGGATCATTTGCCCTCGGGGCGACCTGCGGCGTTCAGACTGGCCTTCGTGGCCGCGGGGTTTGCGCCATCCTGGGTTGCCGGATGGGCCAATCTTCGTAGCCGGATCTTTGGGTTGCCCTATGGTGATCAGGGCTTGCTAGTCCGGCGTTCTGAATATCAAGATGCAGGCGGCTTCCCGGACCAGCCCTTGATGGAAGACGTGGCGCTTGCCAAAAAGTTGCGCCGCATCACGCTGTTGTCCGCCCGCGCTTTTACGAGCGCGGACCGGTATGAACGGGCAGGGTGGTTGCGTCGTGGTGGTCGGAATCTGTGGACTCTGATCCGCTATCTTCTGGGCGCTGATCCCGAGCGGTTGGCGCGGGCGTACCGGCAGTAAGCGTCGTTCTGAGTTCGACAATGGATTTGCCCAGCCGGAACGGGGCGGCGAAACTGACAAGGCACAGCGCAATGATCTGAAGCACCAGAATATGCCCGTTTTCCCGCAAATACTCCCATTCATCCTTAAGCTTGCCGACCTGAGTGACAAGGTCATCGTAACTTTGGGCCAAGATCAAATAGTCGCCTGCGATTGCGGGAACTTTCCTGCGCAGATTGTCGATAGCTTCCTGTGTCGGGTCATCCAGCGTTGTGAACACCAGAAACTGGTCGACGTCGAATGAGTGCACCTTCGATGTCATCGCGCGCATGTCATCACGCTCTTCCTGGGCCTGCCGTCCAAACAGGAATTGTAACCCCCTCAGAGGGGCGACTTCGTTTGTTACGGCAATAAACAAGGGCAGGTCAGCGTTGCTTGCGGTGGAGGCTGAAAGGAACTCAACTTTTTCGCACAGCGCTCCGATATCCTTGTCATAGGCCGGGTCGCAGAACCGCAATCGAAACCGCGCGGCGTCGCGGTCAAAGGCAAGTGTTGCGGCATAGGCAACGTCAATCTGCCGGTCCAGACGGGAACTGTCCGCTGTATAAAGCCCGGCCATCACCGCAACCAATGCGCCGACCCCGCCCAGAACCACCCAGACCAGATCAGCCAGTTTCCATGCGCGATGCCCGGCTGGTTTGCGAAACAGGAACGCTGTGCCAACTGTGCCGATCAGAAAAAACAGAATCAGCAGCGGCAGCTGGTTTTCGGTAATAAATGTCATGGAAACAAAGTGACCAACCGCCGGTCAAGTGGCAACACTCCTCACGGGCAGTTGTAGTTTTGGAACAATCCGAAGCTATGAGCCCGAACTTTGGCCGAATTTCCGAAACAGCTTGGTGCGATCAAAGGCCTGTTCCAGTTCGACCGTGCGATCTTTGACCGAATCCCAAAGCCGTTCCTGAACTTCGGCTATGGCGCATTCCATCAGGGTCAGTATCGCAGCCATCGAATCCCAGGCAGAAGGCACCGAGATGCGCGCCGCGAATGTGTGTTTGGCCAGCCGGTGGATTGGCGAGCGCCACTGATCGGTCAACAGCACGATTTCGGCCCCGCGCTCGTGGCAGAGCTGACCAATCAGCAGGCTCGCATTCTCATAGCGCCGGACATCCAGCGCGATCAGCACATCCCCTTGACGCACGTCCAACAGATCATGGGTCCAGGATGCGGCGACCGGCAACAGGCGGACATCCGGTCGGATCATTTGCAGGTGCAGATACAGGTATTGCGCCAGTGTTCCGGTAATGCGGCCACCGGTGATGAAAATACGCCGATTCTGATCGCTCAGCAGGCTGCAGAAGCTATCGAATTCGTTGGGGTCGATCTCGTCGATTGTGCGCTTCTGGTTGGCCAGAGAACGCTGGGAATAGCGGTTGAGGATATGTTCTTCGGGCAGGTCATTCTGCCAGACATCACGTTTGGCTACTGGCCCCGAGATCATTTCTTTGACCTCACCACGCAGCGCGGCCTGAAATTGAGGATATCCGTCAAAACCGGTCTTTTGCAGCATCCGTGCAACCGTAGTGGTCGAGACTGAGGCGGTACTGGCCAATTCGGTGATACTGCCCAGCCCGGCCATCGGGTAATCATCCAGCAGAACGCTGACCAGTTGCCGTTCAGACGGGGTCATCTTGTCCCGATGGGCCAGAAGCCTGTCTGTCACCCGCACTGGCGTGTCCTCCTATTATGCGACCAGACCATAATGTGAATAATTTTTCAGCAAGATCAAGCTTGGAAAAATTTATACAGAAAAAATATTGACAGGATGATGCGGTCTGTGGAAATTTTTCCACAATGTCTCATTTTGGAATCGCAGGACGGTAGATTGGACTTCGGCAAAGTTGTTCATACGGATTTGGCGGGCAATGCGCCTGTGGTCGTACTGGTGTGCGAACATGCGTCTAATCGTATCCCGGCTTTTCTGGGTGATATGGGATTAAGCGCTGAAGCACGCGAAAGTCATATTGCCTGGGATCCAGGCGCACTGGCCGTGGCGCAGGCTATGGCCAAACGCATGTCAGCACCTTTGGTCCATGGCGGGGTGTCTCGGCTGGTCTATGACTGCAATCGCCCGCCCGAGGCGGCGGGTGCAATGCCGATCCGCAGCGAGGATTACGAAATCCCGGCGAACATCAACATGTCGCCCGAGCAGCGAATGGTCAGAATCGAAAACGTGTATCAGCCGTTTTGCGCCGCTCTGTCGGATTTGATCGATCAGCACAGCGCTTCACTTAGGTTGATGGTGACAATCCACAGTTTCACGCCGATCTATCTGGGGCAGAAACGGCAGGTCGAACTGGGTATTCTGCACGGTGTGGACAACCAGTTTGCCACAGCGATGATGGCTGACGGAGCTATCGGCAGCCCCTTTATCATCAGGCTGAATGAGCCTTATTCTGCGGCGGATGGAGTAGCTCATACACTGGATACCCAGGCGCTGCCTCACCGCTTGCTGAACGTGATGATCGAGATCCGCAATGACTTGATCCGCACGCCTAAGCAGCAGGCAGAGATGGCCGATTGCCTGGTGCCCTGGATAGCGCGTGTTCTGTCGGATTTTCAGGAAGGGGCGTCAGCGTGATCAAAGCAATGAGCGCATATGTCCGTATCGTGGATGCGATCAACTATCGGATCGGGCGGGTCATGATGTGGTGCCTGTTTGTCATGATGGGCATCCTGCTGTGGTCTTCGATATCAAAGACCTTCTTCTTACCGTCGCTCTGGACACTTGAAATGGCACAGTTTGCGATGGTGACCTATTACATCATGGGTGGGCCATATTCGATCCAGCTGGGTTCGAATGTGCGCATGGACCTGTTTTACCACAACTGGAGCCCCCAACGAAAAGCGTGGTTCGATGCGTTCACCGTGCTTTTGCTGATCCTCTATCTGGGTGTGCTGTTCTACGGTGGGCTTGGATCGACGGCGTACAGCCTTGGTTATTGGGGCGACGAACCCGTTTCCTACTTCACCGGACTGCTGACCGGCAGTGAAGAGATCGGTCGGCTTGAACGTTCCTCGACCGCGTGGCGGCCGTATATCTGGCCGGTCAAATCCATCATGGTTTTCGGCTTCTTCCTGATGTTGCTGCAGGCAGTCTCGGAATTTTTCAAAGACATTGCGCGGATCAACGGGCAGGAAATCGGGGTACAGCGGGCATGAGCCAGGAATATATCGCCATCTTCATGTTCGCGTTGATGATGCTGATGCTGTTCACAGGTCAGCGCGTTTTTGGTGCGATCGGTGCGGTTGCGACGATCGCGGCGCTTTCATTGTGGGGAACCGGAGGGCAGGACATCACATTTTCAGCCGCGATGAAGCTGATGAAGTGGTATCCGCTGCTGACCCTGCCAATGTTCATTTTCATGGGCTATGTGCTCAGCGAAAGCAGGCTGGCGGATGACCTGTATCGCATGTTCCATGTCTGGATGGGGCCGGTGAATGGCGGGCTTGCCATCGGGACGATTGGTTTGATGGTCTTGGTTTCTGCCATGAATGGCCTCAGTGTGGCCGGGATGGCTATTGGAGCCACGATTGCTTTGCCTGAACTGTTGAGACGCGGGTACGACAAAACCATGGTGACCGGTGTCATTCAGGCCGGGTCCAGTCTGGGTATTCTTGTACCACCTTCGGTGGTTCTGGTGCTGTATGCGATGATCGCCCGTCAACCTGTGGGACAGTTATGGCTGGCGGGGATCGTGCCCGGGCTGATGATGGCTGGTATGTTCATCCTTTACATCTGGATCCGCTGCCGCATTCAGCCCGAGCTTGGTCCAGCGATGAAAGACGCGCACGAGGTTCCGCGGGCCGAGAAATTCCGGTTGCTGGGCGCGGGTGCGTTGCCGCTGATTATCTTCGCTGCGATGATGGTGCCCTTTGTGAACGGGTGGACGTCACTGGTTGAAAGTTCGGCCATCGGAGCGCTGGCGGCATTGGTGGTTTCGGTGGCCAAACGTCGAATGACCTGGGCGATTTTTGAAACCTGTACCAAGCATACGCTGGCGATATCGTGCATGTTCATGTGGATCATCCTTGCAGCACTTGGTTTTGGCGCGGTTTTCGACGGGCTTGGTGCGGTGAAGGCAATCGACAACTTGTTTACCGACCAGTTGGGCCTGTCACCCTGGATGATCCTGATCCTGATGCAGCTCAGCTTTATTGTCATGGGCACGTTTCTGGACGACACCGCGATGCTGGTGATTGTGGCACCGCTTTATGTACCGCTGGTTGGTGCGCTGGGCTTTGACTTGATTTGGTACGGGGTTCTGTACACGATCACCACACAGATCGCCTATATGACACCGCCTTTCGGCTATAACCTATTTCTGATGCGCGCGATGGCCCCACCAGAAATCACGCTGAGGGATATCTATGGCTCGATCTTTCCGTTCGTCGCCGTGATGGTTCTGGCGCTTACGATTATCATGATCTTCCCGGAACTGGCTCTTTGGCTGCCCGGCTATGTCTATGGAAATTAACAAGAATGCCTTTCGAAGAGGCACGAAGCACTTCAACAGAGAGGAAATTGACATGACGACAAGACGTAAGTTTCTGAAAACCGCCGGGGTAGGGGTCGCAGCCGCACCTCTGGCCGCACCGGCGCTGGCTCAAAGCACGATCACGTGGCGCATGCAGACCTATGCCGGTCCTGCGCTGGCTGCGCATGTGATCGACCCGGCAATCGAGATGTTCAACAAGATTGCCGGTGACCGGATGCAAATCGAGCTGTTCTATGCTGACCAGCTTGTTCCGACAGGCGAACTGTTCCGTGCCATGCAGAAAGGTACCATTGATGCGGTACAGTCCGATGATGACTCGATGGCGTCGCCCACCGATGTCACAGTATTCGGCGGCTATTTCCCGTTTGCCTCGCGCTATTCCCTGGATGTACCGGTTCTGTTCAATCAGTACGGTCTGAACGAAATCTGGGACGAAGAATACTCGAAAGTCGGGGTCAAGCACATCTCGGCTGGCGCATGGGACCCGTGCCATTTCGCCACCAAGGATCCAATCAACAGCCTGGCGGACCTGCAAGGCAAGCGTGTCTTCACTTTCCCTACAGCGGGTCGCTTCCTCAGCCAGTTCGGTGTGGTACCAGTTACACTGCCATGGGAAGATATCGAGGTCGCCGTACAGACCGGCGAGTTGGACGGCATCGCATGGTCGGGCATCACCGAGGATTACACTGTCGGCTGGGCGGATGTGACCAACTACTTCCTGACCAACAACATCTCAGGCGCCTGGGCCGGGTCTTTCTTTGCCAACATGGATCGCTGGAACGAGTTGCCGGAAGATCTGCAAACCCTGTTCCGTGTTTGCTGTGATCAGTCGCATTACTACCGCCAGTGGTGGTACTGGGGCGGCGAGGCCAGCTTGCGGGTCAATGGCGACAAGATGCAGCTGACCACGATCCCAGATGAGGAATGGGCACAGGTCGAAGGCGCGGCAATCGCATTCTGGGATGAGATTGCGGCAGAATCTGAGATCAAGGCGAGGGTTGTTGAGATATTCAAGCAATACAACGCCGACATGCTCAAGGCCGGACGGCCTTATCGTTACGGATAATAAGCAACTTCCCGACGCGGGTGACTCCTCTCGCGTCGGGTTTGGACATCACCTGGCGACACCTCTTATGTTCATATCAATCCCAATAACAGAGATGCGAAACCGGATGCACAGTGCTGCTCACCGGTCGGACGGGGTATGAACACATGGCCATCGCTGGTTTTCTGATCGAGATTTTTGCCGCAACCATGTTGCTGCTTTTCGCCGTTCGCTTGGTTCGTACGGGGATTGAGCGGCGATTTGGCGCGCTATTTCAATCGCTTTTGACCCGACATTCAAACAGTTTTGTCGCCGGTGGCGCGGGTATGGTTCTGGCCACGATCCTGCAAAGTTCAGCCGCCGTGGCGGTTTTGCTGACAGGGTTTGCGGCGGCCGGAATGGTCAGTTTTGGCATCGCCCTGGCGGGGGTTTTGGGGGCCGATCTGGGATCGGCTCTGGTCATTCAGATACTGTCTTATGATTTGGGATGGTTGCAGCCGGTGTTGCTGGCGCTGGGCGGGTGGCTCTACCTCAAATCCGATCGGGCAAATGTTCGCCTGATGGGGCGGATTGTTCTGGGTGTGGCCTTCATTTTGGTATCACTGCAATTTTTGCGCGATGCAGTTGATCCGATCCGTGAAAGTGCCTTTTTGCCGGCTATCGCGGGCTATCTTGAAAGCGACTATTTCAGTGCCTTCATCGTTGGGGCTGTGCTTGCCTTTGTCATGCACAGCTCGGTTGCGACAATCCTGATGTGCGTGACGCTGGTACAGATCGGGGCAATCCCATTCGCGGCGGGTTTGTCGTTGGTATTGGGGGCAAATTTGGGCTCGGCCTTTATTCCGATCTGGTTGACGCGCGACCAGATCGTTTCGGCCCGCCGGATACCGATAGCTAACCTGTTGCTGCGCGGCAGTGCGGCGCTTGTGATGCTGTTTGCTGTCAACGTCACCGGGACCCATGCCGCATTGATGATCAGCGGACCGGGGCAATCGTTGATCTTTGCCCATATCGGTTTCAACCTCGTGGTGTTTCTGCTGGCAACCGGGTTCGTCACCCGGATGGAAGCGCCGATGGCTTTGCTCATGCCCGAGACCGACCCTGAATCTGGTGTGGCAGATCAGTTCTCGGGTGCTCTTAATCCGCTAGGCGACCCCAGTGCCACAGGCCCTGATGTTGCGATGTCCTCGGTGCGACACGAATTGTTGCAGATGGTCACGCAGGTCGAACGCATGTTCCGCCCGGTGCTGGATATCTATGAGCGTGACGACATTGATACCATTGCCGCCCTGTCGCAGCAGGATGAAATGGTAAACGCCCAGTTGACGGAAATCCGACGCTTTGTCGCGCGGTTGCCGCGCCAGAATATGAGCAAGTCTCAGATCAAAGCCGCCCGTGGTCTGGTCGAATACGCTATTCGGCTCGAGGCCGCTGGAGATGTCGTGTCGAACAGAATGACGCGTTCAGCAAAGATTAAACACATGGAAAGGGCCGAGTTTTCCGCCCAGGGGTGGAAAGAACTCAAGGATTTACACGCCACCATTCAGGAAAGTTTTTCGCTGGCGCGACACGTTTTGTTGGTGGACGACGTCGACTGTGCCCGCCGCCTTGTTCTGGACAAGGCCGAGATCAAAAGGATGTCCCGCGACAGCCGCAAGGCGCATCTAAAGCGGCTGGAGCGTGGTCAAACGGAAAGTTTCCAGTCCAGCGATCTGCATCTGGAGGCACTTCGCGCTATGCGCGATCTGCACGGCCATATCGCGGCCATCGCCTATCCGATCCTCTACAAAAGCGGACAGGTTCTGGAAACGCGGCTGGTTATGGAAATGGAGAAAGAAGCGGCCGAAGACTAACGGCCGTCGATGGGAACAGGGGCGCGGTGGGCCCGATTGTGATGAAGGATGAACATGATGGGCCATGATGCTGTGTTGGCGGACCTCAAAGCCAAGGTTGAAGCAGGTGAAGTAGACACCGTTCTTGTTTGCATGGTGGACATGCAGGGGCGGCTGATGGGCAAACGGTTTCACGCCGGTCACTTTGTGGCAGGCGCTTGGCAAGAGACCCATTGCTGCAATTATCTGTTGGCGACAGATCTGGAAATGGGCACGCCTGACGGATATGCCTCGACCAGCTGGGAGCGGGGCTATGGCGATTACGTCATGAAACCTGATCTCAGCACTTTGCGCCCGGTGCCGTGGCTTGAGGGCACGGTGATGGTGATGTGCGATGTTCTGGATCACCACACGCATGAAGAGGTCCCGCACGCGCCCCGGTCGATCCTGAAGAAACAGGTCAAACGCCTGAAAGCCATGGGTTACGACGCGATGTGCGCCACTGAGTTGGAGTTCTTTTTGTTTGAGAAGAGCTTTGACCAGATCCGCAAGGAAGGGTTTCGCGATCTGGCGCCGATCTCGGGCTATAATGAGGATTATCATATCCTGCAGACCACCAAGGAAGAGCATGTGATGCGTCCCATCCGCAATCATTTGTGGAACGCGGGCATCCCGGTCGAGAATACGAAGGGCGAGGCCGAGACCGGTCAGGAAGAGTTGAACATCAAATACGCCGCCGCCATGGAAACAGCCGAGTATCACTCGATCGCCAAGAATGCGGTGAAGGAAATCGCCTGGCAGCACGGGCATGCGGCCACGTTCCTGCCGAAATGGCATCATGACAAGGTTGGCAGTTCATCCCATGTGCATCAGTCGCTGTGGTCTGAGGGAAGGCCAATCTTTTTCGACGAAAAAGATCCGCTCGGCATGTCGGCAGTAATGAAAAGCTATATGGCCGGGTTGTTGAAATACGCTGCCGATTATACGTGTTTCATGGCCCCCTACATCAACAGCTACAAGCGTTTCCAAAAAGGAAGTTTTGCGCCGACGCGGATCATCTGGTCGGTCGACAACCGCACCGCCGGTTTCCGACTGTGTGGTGATGGAACCAAATCGGTTCGCGTGGAATGCCGTATTCCGGGCTCGGATATGAACCCGTATCTGGCGATTGCTGGTATGTTGGCGGCGGGTATCGCAGGCATCGAGGAGGGGTTGGAGCTTGAACCACCAACCAAAGGCGATGCGTATCAGAGCGAGTCCGGCATGATCCCCGGCAACCTGCCCGCTGCGCGGGATGCCCTGCTTGGCTCAACCATGTTGCGGGCCGCTATGGGGGACGAAGTTGTTGATCACTATGCGCGCGCCGCCGAGGTGGAAATCGAGGAATTCGAAAGCGTGGTTACCGATTGGGAAATTGCCCGCGGGTTCGAACGGGCCTGAGGGTGGACGAAGTTGGAGGCCCTGCCTGCCGCTATTGGTGCTTGAACCAATGGCGCATCAATGACGGCCCCCGAGGTTTGTGTTGGCCAGATAAAGCAGGAGATTCTGCTTTTTAGAGGATGGAATGGAGATGGGGCAGATGTTGAAATGCATCTCGCCGATCGATGGATCGGTTTATGCTGAGCGCGAAACCTTATCGCGCGAAGCAGCGTTTGAGGTGGCTGCGCGGGCCAGGGAAGCGCAAACAGCCTGGGCAGCACGCCCAATACAAGAGCGAATTGATCTTGTGATGGCGGGTGTCGCCGCTGTTGGTGCGATGAATGACGAAATCGTGCTCGAATTGGCCCATATGATGGGGCGCCCAGTGCGCTACGGCGGAGAGTTCGGCGGGTTCAACGAGCGCGCCGGCCATATGGCCGAGATCGCGCAGGGTGCACTGGCCGATATTGCGGTGGGTGAGGATGAGATCTTCAGGCGCTATATCAAACGCATTCCGCATGGGGTTGTCTTTGTCGTGGCGCCCTGGAACTACCCGTACATGACTGCGATCAATACGGTGGCCCCGGCGTTGATTGCGGGCAATACCGTGGTGCTGAAACACGCGACCCAGACCTTGTTGGTGGGTGAGCGGATGACGCAGGCTTTCCATTCGGCAGGTGTTCCTGAGGATGTGTTCCAGAATGTGTTCCTGAGTCATGATGTGACTAACGATTTGATCGCTGGAAATGCGTTTGATTTCGTGAACTTCACTGGCTCGGTCGGTGGTGGTCAGGCGATGGAACGTGCGGCGGCGGGCACATTCACCGGGGTCGGTACCGAGTTGGGCGGCAAGGATCCAGGCTATGTCATGGACGACGCCGATCTGGACGCAGCTGTTGATACGCTGATCGACGGTGCGATGTTCAACGCGGGCCAGTGCTGCTGCGGGATTGAGCGGATTTATGTGCACGAAAGCATGTATGATGCGTTCGTTGCCAAAGCGGTTGAGATTGTTCAGGGCTATAAGCTGGGCAATCCGCTGGATGCAGAGACGACGATTGGACCGATGGCCAATATACGCTTTGCCGATGAGGTCCGCGCGCAGATTGCCGAGGCAGTTGCGGATGGCGCAGTTACCCATATCGACACTTTCCCCGAGGATGATGGGGGGGCATATCTGACCCCGCAAATCCTGACCAATGTCACACACGACATGCGGGTGATGCGGGATGAGAGTTTCGGCCCCGTAGTTGGTATCATGAAAGTGTCGTCGGATGACGAAGCCATCGCGCTGATGAATGACAGCGAATTTGGCCTGACCGCCAGCCTCTGGACCCGCGACGTGGACCGGGCCGCGCAGGTCGGTGACCAGATTGAAACTGGCACCGTCTTCATGAACCGCGCCGATTATCTGGATCCGGGGCTGTGTTGGACCGGTTGCAAGAATACCGGGCGTGGCGGTGGTCTTTCTGTCATCGGCTATCACAACCTTACCCGCCCCAAATCCTACCATCTGAAGAAGGTGACATCATGAGCCTGTCTGGAAACTGGTCCTATCCGACCGCGATCAAATTCGGCGCTGGCCGCATCAAGGAACTGCCCGAAGCCTGCGCTGCGGCCGGAATGAAACGCCCTCTGCTGGTCACGGACAAGGGGCTGGCTGATCTGCCGATCACCTCGGCGACGCTGGATATTCTTGAGGCTGCGGGTCTGGGGCGTGGCCTGTTTAGCGAAGTGGATCCGAACCCCAATGAGAAGAACCTTGAGGCCGGCGTTGCGGCGTATCGGGCAGGCGACCATGACGGGGTAATCGCATTTGGCGGTGGCTCGGGGCTGGATCTGGGTAAGATGGTGGCCTTCATGGCCGGTCAGACGCGCCCGGTCTGGGATTTCGAAGATATTGGCGATTGGTGGACCCGCGCCGATGCCGATGCCATTGCTCCGATCATTGCGGTTCCGACCACCGCCGGGACGGGGTCAGAGGTGGGGCGCGCCAGCGTCATCACCAATTCAGAAACCCACGCGAAAAAGATTATCTTTCACCCTAAGGTACTGCCAACCGTGGTGATCTGTGACCCGGAACTGACCGTGGGGATGCCGAAATTCATCACCGCGGGTACCGGTCTGGACGCATTTGCCCATTGTGTCGAGGCGTTCTCCAGCCCGCATTACCACCCTATGTCACACGGCATCGCGCTCGAGGGGATGCGGCTGGTCAAGGACTACCTGCCGCGCGCCTATGCCGATGGCACCGATATCGAAGCGCGGGCGCAAATGATGAGCGCGGCAGCGATGGGGGCCACGGCCTTTCAAAAGGGCCTCGGCGCGATCCACGCGATGAGCCACCCGATTGGCGCGGTGTTCAACACCCATCACGGGACGACCAACGCAGTCTGCATGCCCGCGGTGCTAGAGTTCAACGCCCCCGCCATCGCCGACCGGTTCCAGCAGGCCGCGGCCTATCTGGGCATCGATGGAGGCTTTGACGGGTTCCGCGCCTTTGTGCAGGAGTTTAATGACTCGCTGGGTATCCCCCGCAAACTCTCGGATATGAAAGTGACCGATGCGGCAATCCCCGAACTGGTCAAGGGGGCGATCATCGACCCCTCTTGCGGCGGCAATCCGATTGAACTGACCGAGGACAACCTGACAGCGCTGTTCAAAGCGGCGCTGTAAGCCTCTTGCCGATCCGCTCCCTCATCTCTCATAGTGATGGCAGGTGAGGGGGCGTTTCCATGACCAAAGAGATTGTTCTGATCCACGGAGCCTTTGCCGGACCGTGGTGTATGGCCGATTACGCGGGGTTCTTCCGCGACCGGGGCTGGACCGTGCACACACCTGCGCTGCGGTACCATGGCGGCGACCCCAAGGCCGAACCCGATCCGGGGCTGACCGACGTCAGCGTCACCGATTATGCCAACGACATTGCAGAGTTCGTGCAGGGGCTGGACAGCAAACCGGTGCTGCTGGGTCACGCCATCGCAGGCGTTGTGGCGCAGCAGGTGGCGGCGCGTGGGTTGGCCAGCGCGATTGTTCTGATCAACCCGAACGCGCCATGGGGCACACTGCCCGAAACCGACGACGAACGCGCCGTTCCGCGTGCGTTGATGGAGGGCGGGGCGTTCTGGAAACAGCCCATGCGGGTCGATTTCGATCTGATGGCGCCCTTTGCACTCAACAAAATGCCCGAGGCGCAGCAGCATGAGGTGTTCGACCAGCTTGGCCCGGAAAGCGGCCGGGTGATGTTCGAGATGTTCTTTTGGATGTTCGACGACTACCACGCGATGAAGGTCGATATCGACAAGGTCGACTGCCCGGTTCTGATCGTATCCGGCACCGAGGATCGTGCCGTGAACCCAAACACCTGCCGTGCGTTGGCGAAGCTTTACGGAGACCGCGCGACGTTTTTACCCGTCGAGAACCACGCGCATTTTTTGTTCATGGAACCGGGGTGGGAGGAGCCTGCGGGGCAGATTGCGGAGTGGTTGGACGGGGTGCCGGGCTGAAGCCCAATCGTGCGGGAATCGGGAATTGTGGTAATGCAGGATGGGTGTTTCGCCCACCTAGATGTGGAAAATTTGATGGTTAAAAACTCATCCTACGCTTGCGTGTTTTATTGACAGGAAGCGTTGATTACGTTTTGGGAAACTTCTTTTGTTCTTGCTCGGCTCTGCCCATTCACCATTTCATTATGATAAACCAGTTGCATTGCGATTAGAGGCCGGGCATCGAAATTTTGAAAAATAGGCGGACCAAAGGTTTCACCTGAAAGCGAATCTTCTGAAAATAGTGAATCCAAGCCTATCGGATCGCCCGGCACGCCACTTGCGTTGAAAATTTCTTCTTTCACACAATTCGCAAGCCTCATTGGCGAAGTCGATGTTTTGATCCAAACTTCGGAATACTCAATTTCTGCATCTGGCCAGTCAAAGTTCGTGGCAAGGCAGGTTAGCTTTTTGGATTTTAAGAATTTTCCAAAAAACTCCGGCACTAGAGAGGTTTGATTTGACTCATCAGAGTCGCCAACCAAGATAACGTGGATAACGCCAGTTACAGTTTCTGGATGCTCATCAAGATAGAACTCTAGCCCGGACAAGTGGTTAACCAAGTTGATTGTGTATGCGGCGTTAGCGTTGAACAGTTTTCTCGTTTTCTCAGAACCACCGTCATCTATAGTGATTTGTATGGGGCTTGTTCTTTTCTTCAACCCTTTGTCGCAGCCATCGGCAAAATGGCAGTACTCAACATCGTGTGCCATGTGGGCGACCAAGTCTGGGAATGAACCCTCGCCCTTAATGCTCTCATAGACTTCAATGTAATCACACGCAGGTTTTGACAGCTCTGAGCTTGCAGCAGTTGCGAAGGCGAGAAATATTGTACCTGATGCGATATTGAGTTTGAATTTATTCAATTTTGTAACAACTAGATTGTGAATCTATGAAGGATAGAACTATTGAGTTTTCGCGTCATTTAGATTGAAGCTGCAAATCTTCGACGTTCACTTCTCAAAGCACAAACTCAAACATCCAGCTCCTCCACAAACCGCGCGTTTTCCTGAATGTATTGGAACCGCAGTTCGGGTTTTTTGCCCATCAGGCGTTCGACAAGGTCGCCGGTCTCGCCGGGTTCGTCCTCGTCTATGGTGACGCGGATCAGTTTACGCGAGGCCGGGTCCATCGTGGTTTCTTTCAGGTCCTTGGCATCCATCTCACCCAGACCCTTAAAGCGTGAGACGTCGATCTTGCCTTTGCCGCCCAGACCTTTTTCCATCCATACGTCGCGCTCGGCCTCGTCCAGACAATAGACGCGTTTGGCGCCTTGCGTCAGGCGATACAGCGGCGGGCAGGCGAGGTAGAGGTGGCCCGCGTCGATCATGGGCCGCATCTGGGTAAAGAAGAACGTCATTAGCAGCGCCGCGATATGCGCGCCGTCGACATCCGCGTCGGTCATGATGATGATCTTATCATAGCGCAGGTCGTCGACGTTGAAACGGGTGCCAAGCCCGACACCCAGCGCCTGGGTCAGATCGTTGATCTCGGCATTGGTGCCCAGCTTGGAACTGGCCGCGCCCAACACGTTCAGGATTTTGCCGCGCAGGGGCAGCAGCGCCTGTGTTTTGCGGTTACGGCCCATCTTGGCCGAGCCGCCCGCCGAGTCGCCCTCGACGATGAATAATTCGGTGCCGTCGCGGGTTGAACTGGAACAGTCCACCAGCTTGCCGGGGAGACGAAGTTTCTTAGTGGCGGACTTGCGCTGTGTTTCCTTTTCAGCCCGTCGGCGCAGGCGCTCCTCGGACCTTAGAATGAGGAAGTCGAGGATCGCTCCGGCGGATTTGTTATCCGCGGCCAGCCAGTTGTCGAAATGGTCACGGACCGAGTTTTCGACCAGCCGCTGTGCTTCGACCGTGGCGAGGCGGTCTTTGGTTTGGCCAACGAATTCAGGCTCGCTGATGAAGCAGGACACCAGGGCGCAGCCGCCGGTGACCAGGTCGTCGCGGGTGATCTGCGCGGCCTTTTTGTTGTTGATCAGCTCGCCGTAAGCTTTGATGCCCTTGAGGACAGCGGCCCAGAACCCGGCCACATGGGTGCCGCCTTCGGGGGTGGGGACGGTGTTACAGTAGGATTGGATGAACCCATCGCGCGAGGGCGTCCAGTTGATCGCCCATTCGACCTTGCCAGCGGCATTGAATTTTTCCCGAAAGTCCACGGTGCCGGCAAAGGGCTGATCGGCATAGGTGGACGAGCCGTTCATCGTCTCTTTGAGGTAATCCGACAACCCGCCGGGGAAGTGGAACGTCGCCTCGGTCGGGGTTTCGCCGTCGTCGATAGCGGTTTTCCAGCGGATTTCGACGCCCGAGAACAGATAGGCCTTGGAGCGGATGGATTTGAACAGCCGCGCGGGTTTGAATTTGTGGTGGCCAAAGATGTCGGGATCGGCATGGAAGGTCACAGTGGTGCCGCGCCGATTGGGGGCAGCACCAACCTTCTCAACCGGTCCCTGAGGTACTCCGCGCGAGAAGCGTTGTTCGAACAGCTGTTTGTCGCGGGCAACCTGAACAACCATGGAATCCGACAAAGCATTGACCACAGATGCGCCAACCCCATGCAGACCGCCCGAGGTCTGATACGCTTTACCCGAAAACTTGCCGCCCGCGTGCAATGTGCACAGGATGACCTCAAGCGCGGATTTGTCGGGGAATTTCGGGTGCGGATCGATCGGAATGCCGCGCCCATTGTCGCGCACGGTCAGGGCGTAATCTGCGTGCAGTTCGACCTCGATCCGGTTGGCATGGCCTGCCACCGCTTCGTCCATCGAGTTGTCGAGGATTTCAGCGACCATATGGTGCAGCGCACGCTCATCCGTGCCGCCGATATACATGCCGGGGCGTTTGCGAACAGGTTCAAGACCTTCGAGCACCTCAATGGATGAGGCGTCATAGGTATTGGTCGCTTCGGGCGTCAACAGATCGTCGGGCATATGGGCTGCTCTTGTTTTTGAGTTTCCCCCATTATGGCAGGTGATGTGGTCCGGGGGAAGAGGGACGCGAGGTGTTGTGGGTGGATTGGGCGCAGGAAACTGGAACGCTGCACCTGACTAATTGCGATTTTTCAATTTGCCCTGTGCCATGAGTTGGCTGATTTCGCTGTCAGGAATGGCGTTTTCTGAATAGGTGAAGGTTCCCATTGTTTTAACCTCTTCCGCAGCACTCTTCAGTGCGGCCAGCGCTGTCCGGGCGAATGACCCACCGACGCTGATGCGGCGGACACCTGCCTGTGACAGTTCGGCTACAGAATAGGTCTTCCCACTCAGACCCATCAGCACATTCACCGGCTTGTCGACTTCCTTGCACACGGTTTTGATGGCCTCCAGGTCCGGAAGACCAGGTGCATAAAGGACATCTGCGCCAGCTTCTGAAAAGGCCTGCAGGCGTCTGATCGTGTCGGACAGGTCTGCACGTCCCGAAATGAAGTTCTCGGCTCTGGCCGTCAGTAGAAAGGGTAAGCCCGCTGCGGTTTCAGCGGCTGCCCGAATTCGGTCAGTGGCGTGCGAGATTTCGTATATTGGTGCGTCGTGTTCTCCGGTCGCGTCTTCGATGGATCCTCCGACAAGGCCGATGCTGCATGCTTTTTGGATCGTTTCCGCGCAGCTTTCGGGCGTGCTGCCAAAGCCGTCTTCAAGATCGGCTGTAACCGGCAGGTCTACCGCATCAACAATTTCTGCGGCATTCTCGAGGATCTCAGCCCTGCCAAGGGCGGCAAAGGAATCGCGCTTGCCTTTTGAAAAAGCATATCCGGCGCTGGTTGTCGCGAGGGCGTCAAATCCAAGACTGGCGAGCAGCCGCGCAGAACCTGCATCCCACGGGTTGGGCATGATGAAAGCTTCAGTTCCCTCGTGAAGCTTTTTCAGGCGCTGATATTTAGCACGTTGTTCGGGCATGACAGTCCCTCAAGTCCTGTGGCGATCATCTTAGCGCGATGGAAACTTATGTAGAACATTTTTGTGGTGCGGTTACATGGTGTCTGGCACAAAACGCTCTTACATTCTCTGCAAAACAAGCTGAGATAGAAGGTGAGACCAAATGAGCTGGATCAAAACCATTCCTTTCGAACAAGCTACGGGCAAGCTGCGCAAGCTGTATGAGCGAGTGACCGGCCCCGACAACAATGTCGACAACATCATGATGGCGCATTCCCTGCGGCCGCATTCGATGGAAGGACATATGGCGCTGTACAAGAATGTGCTGCACCATTCGGCCAATCAGATTCCCAAGTGGTTTCTCGAAACTCTGGGTGTCTGGGTCAGTTCTCTGAACCACTGCGGGTACTGTGTCGAGCATCATTTCAACGGGTTGCAAAGGCTGTTAGGCGACGAAGTGCGCGGTAATGCAATCCGTGCCGCGATCGAAGTTGGGACACCCGAAAGCGCACCATTGGAGGCTGCTCAGGTTGCGGCCATGCTGTATGCGCGCAAGCTGACGCAGGCCCCTGCAGAATTGGTGGAAGGTGACATCGCCGCCCTACGCAAGGCGGGGTGGGATGATGGAGAAATCCTCGAGATCAATCAGGTCTGCGCCTATTTCGCCTATGCTAACCGCACCGTTCTGGGGCTGGGATGTTCCACCGATGGTGACATTCTGGGGCTGTCCCCCAATAACTCGGCTGATCCTGCCGATTGGGGGCATAAATAGGCCTCAGCCGTCTGTCCACTCGATGATTGCCTGTGCCAATGCTTCGGGCTTCTGGTGGTGTAACCAGTGATCTGTGCCCGGAATATCGACTCGTGTGAGGTCGGGCGCGAAATCTTCCAGACCGTCTGTCGTCTCGGGCAGCAGCGCTTTGTCATCGGAGCCCCATAGCAAAAGATGTGGGCAACGAACCATCAGCCGCTCGACCGGAAGCCGGGGCAGGTCTGTGCAGGGCTCGCCCGGTTTCGCCACAACCAGCGGAGAGGCCCGATACCAGTTCAGCATGGCATTCAGACGACCGGGACGGGCCCATTCAGTGCGATAGTCCTCCATCCGGTCATCGGACAGCCAGTCCAAGCCCATCCCGTGGCGAAAGAAACTTTCCAAGCGGGTAAAATTGTTCGCGGCAAAGAGTGTTGCGGCATCAGGGGCCCGTAGCGCGTTAATATATTGAGAGGCCGCGGATTGTGCGCCGCCCGATGCCATAGCCCGTTGGAAGGGCACCGGGTGAACGCCGTTTGCGATGATAAGGCGACCGACGAGATCTGGGCGGAACATGGCCAGGCCATAGGCGACCGCGGCGCCCCAGTCATGGCCCAGAACACTGATTGGCGTATCCAGACCTTCGACAAGTGCGATCATATCCGAGACCAGCTCGGACGTGGCATATTGGCCGACACCTTCTGGTGCCCAGCTTTGGCTGTAACCGCGTTGATCAGGGGCAATGCAATGGAAATGAGATGCCAGATGTGGCGCCAGATCGGCCCATGCCCCACCATATTCCGGAAAGCCGTGCAGCATCAGCAAGGGTGGCCGGTCGGATGACCCCCAACGGCGAATATGAAACCTCTGGCCATTCAGGATCTGAAATCGGGTTTCCATGTTTCTTGGCCTTTTCGCCGTATAAGTGAATTTGGTTTGACCCCAATCAAAGCGCGAAAGCTTCGGTTCTGCTAGCCGTTTTTTCGAACAGTGAAAAAAAGGAGAATATGTATGGATGCAGCTGCGCAACCCGAGCAAAATCTACCACGCGTGAATGACGAAACACCTGTTGCAGGTGCTGTTTCCGAGCCAAGCCCGGAAAAGATCCGCAAGGCATTCGAAAGCGGAAGATATCCCTATCATCGCAAGATGCCCCGGCGGGTCTATGAGGCCGAGAAGGCCAAACTGCAGGCTGAGTTGCTTAAGGTTCAGCTGTGGGCGCAGGAAACCGGTCAACGGTTCGTATTGCTGTTCGAAGGGCGCGATGCGGCTGGTAAAGGCGGTACAATCAAACGGTTTATGGAACACCTAAACCCCCGTCAGGCGCGCGTGGTCGCCCTTAACAAACCCACCTGGGAAGAAAAGGGCCAATGGTACTATCAGCGCTATGTGCACGAGCTTCCCACCGTTGGTGAAATGGTGTTCTACGACCGCTCTTGGTACAACCGCGCCGGGGTCGAGAGGGTGATGGGGTTCTGTTCTCCGAACGAGTACCTAGAGTTTATGCGCCAGACGCCAGAGCTTGAACGGATGTTGGTGAGGTCGGGAATTCAGCTTTACAAATACTGGTTTTCGGTCACGCAACCCGAACAACAGCGGCGGTTTCAAAGCCGTGAGACCGATCCGTTGAAACAATGGAAACTATCTCCGATCGACAAGGCAAGCCTTGGAAAATGGGATGACTATACCGAGGCTAAAGAGGCGATGTTCTTTTATACAGACACCGCTGATGCGCCCTGGACTATCGTGAAATCGAATGACAAAAAACGCGCTCGTCTGAACTGTATGCGCCACTTTCTGTCGACACTTGATTACCCGGACAAGGATCACGGCATTGTTGGCGAGCCCGATCCTTTGATCGTGGGTCAGGCGCATCATGTGATCCACCGATCCGAGCATATTCTGGGCAACGCGCTGCATCCTGACGCCCGCTGCTAGGCCTAAGGTTCGGGGCAGGGCACCTGTCCCGGTTCCATGTCTCACTCTGAAATTTCTCTGTTCCGGTCTTGTCCCGGCCTTTCGCCGGGCCTATGGCTGGTGGAATGAATAAGGTGATGACATATCAAGGCCATTTCCGTGCCATTGCCGTCCTGGGCCTGCCATTGGTTGGCGGGCATCTGGCGCAGTTCGCAATCGGTCTGACGGACACGATCATGCTTGGCTGGTACGGGGTCGAAGCTTTGGCGGCGGTCACGTTGGCCAGCAGCTTTTACTTTGTCCTGTTCCTGTTCGGGGGCGGGTTCGGTCTGGCCGTTATGCCAATGGTGGCAACAGCCGCTGCCGAAGACGATGAAACCAGCATTCGCCGTTCGACCCGTATGGGGCTCTGGTTGTCGTTGCTATATGCAGCAGTGGTAATGCCCTTGCTGTGGTGGTCATACCCGATCTTGATCGCCACAGATCAGGATCCACAGGTGGCAGAAACTGCATCGGAATACCTGCGGGTTGCAGGCTGGGGTCTGTTCCCCGCTCTGGTGGTAATGGTCTTGAAGTCCTACCTTGCGGCGTTGGAGCGAACCCAGGTTGTTTTGTGGATCACTGTCGCAGCTGCGGTGGTGAACGGTCTGACCAACTATGCTTTGATCTTTGGCAACTGGGGTGCGCCTGAACTGGGCGTGATGGGCGCCGCTATCGCTTCGGTCGTGACGCAGACCGTGTCGTTAATTGCGGTTATCATCTATGCTGTAAAAGTTCTGCCCGAGCATAGCCTGTTCCAAAGGTTTTGGCGGCCCGACTGGGAGATGCTGCTTAGCGTTCTGAAGCTAGGCATACCCATCGGGCTGACCCTGCTGGCCGAAGTGTCTCTGTTCGCGATGTCGGCCTTTATGATGGGCTGGATCGGTCAGGTGCCGCTGGCGGCGCATGGGATCGCTCTGAACCTCGCCTCGGCGACATTCATGGTGCATCTGGGCCTGTCCAACGCCGCCACGATCCGGGCGGGCAATGCGCTTGGCCGCAAGGACCGCGCGCATCTGGAAAAAGGAGCCGTCGCCGTGACAGGGATGTCCCTTGTGGTGTCTATCCTGACAATCATCCTATTCCTGACCTGCGCCGAGCCTCTGATTTCCGTATTTGTGGAACCGCAGGATCCGAAACGCCCCGAGATTCTGGCCATAGGTACCGGATTGCTGGCCATGGCTGCGTTGTTCCAGCTGGTGGACGGCGCACAGGTGATCGCGTTGGGCCTTTTGCGCGGATTGCAGGATGCCAAGGTGCCAATGGTCATGGCGGGGCTAAGCTATTGGGTCGTCGGAATTCCGGCGTCCTACTATTTTGGGTTCATCCGCGGCATGGAGGGCGTCGGTGTCTGGTTGGGCCTTGTGCTGGGTCTTGCCTGTGCCGCCGTACTGTTGATGGCGCGCTTCTGGTTACGATCAGTGCGTATGATCGCTGAACCGGCAGCGTGAAGGCAAATTAGCCTTTGTTCAGCCGGTCGGCTTTCTTCCGAACCAATACGCTGCGCAGATCATGCATCGCCAGTAGTAGCCGGTCCGTAACGTCCTCGAGCTGTTGGTCAGTCGCTTTGGACTGGGCCCACTGTGTGGTTAGGTTCAGATAGTCCACCGCGCGGTGAATATCGTCGATATCGCGCTGCGCCAGAAGATCTTTACGTTCTGCCATCCAGCGCTCGATTTCGGCCTGATCCGCCTCAGTCAGAGCGCGCTGACCCTGCGGCTTCACCTCTCCGTTGCGGATGTTGATGACCGCGATCTGGTTCATTTCAATCCGACGTTGGCGGTTTTCCGTGTCGATCCGGAAAACCGCGGCACCGTTTTCGCGTATGCGGAAATAGTACTCAGGCAATTCGGCAGTCATAAGGTCTCCGATCAGGTCAGCGAAGCACAAAACCTCTGAATGCGCGTGCAGGCTTCGGTCAGCGCTTCATCTGACGTAGCATAGCTGACGCGGAAGTTGGGGGACAACCCAAACGCAGCGCCGAAGACGACTGCAACGTCAGCCTCTTCCAAAAGCGCGGTTGCGAAGGCTTCGTCTGTGTCGATCAAAGTGCCAGCAGGCGTGGTCTTTCCGATCAACCCGGAAATGGAAGGGTAGACGTAAAACGCACCTTCCGGAGTTGGGCAGGTCACTCCTTCGATCTGGTTCAGCATGCTGATGACCAGATCACGGCGGCGTTTGAACGTTTCATTGTTCGGGGCCAGAAAGGACTGTGTACCGTTCAGCGCCTCTACCGCCGCCCATTGGCTGATCGAGCAGGGGTTCGAGGTCGATTGCGACTGAACCTTGCGCATTGCCGCAATCAATTCGGTAGGCCCTGCTGCATAGCCAATCCGCCAGCCAGTCATCGCATAAGCTTTGGATACACCATTGCAGGTCAGGGTGCGGTCATAAAGCCTGGGCTCGACTTCGGCCGGTGTGCAGAATTCAAACCCGTCATAGGCCAGATGCTCGTACATATCATCTGTCATTACCCAAACATGCGGGTGCCTGATCAGGACATCGGTCAAAGCTCTCAGTTCCGCCCGGCTATACCCTGCACCGGTTGGGTTGGACGGAGAGTTGAAGATGAACCATTTGGTCTTTGGGGTAATAGCTGCCTCAAGCTGTTCAGCGGTTAGTTTGAAACTGTTCTCCAAGGTCGTTTCAACTGTCACAGGCGTTCCCCCTGCCAGAAGAACCATATCGGGATAGCTGACCCAATAGGGCGCAGGTATGACCACCTCATCGCCCGTGTTCATGGTGGCCATCAGCGCGTTATACAACGTCTGCTTGCCACCGGTTCCGACCGAGATCTGAGCAGGCGAATAGTCCAGTCCATGATCACGTTTCATCTTGGCGCAAACCGCCTGCTTCAGCTCTGGTATGCCATCGGGCGCGGTGTATTTGGTCTTTCCAGCGGCGATGGCCGCCACCGCAGCATCCTTGATGTTCTGGGGCGTGTCGAAATCTGGCTCTCCGGCGCTTAGGCCAATTACGTCTCGTCCGGCTGCCTTTAATTCGGCCGCCTTGGCTGTCATCGCGATTGTTGGAGATGGTTTTACGCGTGACAGTGTCGCAGACAGGAAACTCATGGTCGGCCTCAGTTTGTATGTTTAGCCTGACTGTCATAGGGTGCGCCCGAACGACGATCAAGCGATATAAAACAAGAGATTTGGAGACCCCGATGAACGACGAAAATGACTGGTACGGACCCGACGCGGCGACATTCGGAGACCGGCTGGCAGGGGCGCGTGAAGCAGCGGGGATGACGCAGGCACATCTGGCCCGCAGGCTGGGTGTCAAGAAGTCTACGATTGCCGCCTGGGAAAATGATCTGTCTGAGCCCCGGGCCAACCGACTGTCGATGATGGCAGGCATGATCAACGTTTCGATCATGTGGCTTCTCACCGGCGAGGGCGACGGGATGGACGCCCCTGTCGAGGCTGGAGAAAACGCACCTGACCTGGCCGGAATCGTATCCGAGCTTCGTTCAATCCGAGGCGAGATGCGCGCCAGCGCCGAGCGGGCTGCAAGGCTGGAGAAACGTGTGCGCATGATGCTGGAGGCGGAATAGTGACCGAACCGCGCAATGTCAGGATCAAACGGATGAAAATGCGTTCCATGCGACGCGGCATCAAAGAGATGGATCTGATTCTGGCTGCCTATGCAGACCGCAATCTGGACTCCATGGATGCAACAGGGCTGGATGTTTACGACGCCCTGTTGCACGAGAATGATCAGGACCTGTATCAATGGGTCACCGGTCAGGTCCTGCCACCTTCCCAATTCTCGGACCTTGTTTCCGAAATCGCACAAACCTTTCAAAAATAGAGATTATCCGGCTTAACTGATTTTTCGGCTTTTCGCTTCATTCTGCCTGAAACTGCGCGAATGAATCGGAGGATCGTATGAGTTTGGAAATGCAGGTCTCCGCGCCGGGGGTCAAAGGCTTCATGACCAGCTATCTTGAGGCACTTGCTCTGGTTGAGCGGCTTCATCGTTTGTTGTTGGACGTTATCAAAGATGAGTTTGAACGGGTCGGTGTTCTTGAGATCAACGCGGTTCAAGGGTTGCTTTTGTTCAATATCGGGGATCATGAGGTTACCGCTGGTGAATTGAAAAGCCGCGGCTACTATCAAGGCAGCAATGTCAGCTACAACCTCAAAAAATTGGTCGAGATGGGGTATATGCACCACCAGCGTTGCGAAATAGACCGCCGTTCGGTGCGTGTCCGGTTGACGCCACAGGGCCGGGAAATCCGCGATATCGTCTCCGAGCTGTTTTCGAGACATGCCGAAGGCCTACAATCGCGCGGCGTGCTTGGACAGGAAGGGATCGAAGACATTACCGGAGCATTGCGGCGGGTAGAACGGTATTGGACGGATCAGATCCGCTATATCTACTGATGTTTGGTCGGCCTCAGTCCCGCATCCGATAGGGTCAGGCCTTCAAGTTCGCGGATCAGTTTACGGGTCATTGCTTCTTCGTAATCGTCAAAGCCCAGGGCAACCTCAACAAAGGCGCCGGGGCCAAGGATGACCCATGCTTTGAAATAGGCCAGCAGCTCTCCGACCTGAACATAGCGGGTGCTACCGATGTCAGGGTCGTCGGCACCGATGACCAGTCCATTGATCGTGATACCGTCGTCAGAGAGCGTCTGTTTCGCATTTCTTGGATGCAGGCCGATATTGTGCTTTCCGTCCCCCGACAGATCCAATGTCCGCTTCCAGCAATCGGGTTTCTGGCCCAAAAGCTCGGCACCGAACAGCATGGCGGACCCGACGGCGGTTCCTTGCGGAGCGCCGCTGCGTTTCACATGGTCGAGCAGGGTGGCTATGCGCCCCAGATCGAGGTCCGATTGTACTGCGGTCCAGCCCAGTAACAGGCGTTGGTGGCCGGGTTCGCTCCACTCATAAATCGCGATGTGTACCGGGTTTGCTGTGTCTGAAAGAAAGAGTTGCTTAATCTCGGGCCTGCGCAAAGCACCTGCCAAGCCGCCAAGCTGCAACCGGTATTCCGAGCTGTCGACTGATCCCGACACATCCAGGCCCAAAGCCAAAGCATGGCGGCATTCTGATGCCGCAGAGGTGGCCAATATGCTGACTATCGTTGCAAGCGCACGTATCATCGCTGGCCGGGGCCCGACAATGCGCCGATCTGCATACCTTTTAGTTCGCGTTCAAGTTTGCGCCGCATGGCGCGTTCGAAATCCTGGAACCCGTCGGCGATTTCCAGAAACGCGCCGGGGCCGTACAGGACATTGTTTTCAAAGAAGGGAATCAGGTACAGCTCGCCTTCGAAGTCGGCGGCATTAATGACCAGGCCATTCACAATCGTATTCTCAAAGGGAAAATGCCGATAGGCGGAATCCGGGCCATATCCATCGTTGTTCGAACCGTCACCTGACAGATCAATGGTTTGAAAAAGACATGTCGGGGCCTGCTGCATCAGCGTCGCCCCAAAGGCTAGCGCATACCCCATCGCCGTGGCCGAGTCGCTGTCTGATCGGACCGATTGCTGTATCGTGGTCGCTGCCACCAGCAAATCGGTCTGCGTGTTGATCATCGTCCAGCCCAGTATGATGTGCTGAACGTCCCGGCCGCTCCATTCATAAACAGCCAGCGCGACCGGCATCGACGAGGAAAAGAAGGCCTCGGTCACCTCGGGGGCAACCAACGCTGCGGCAAGGCCCTGCCTTTGCAGCGCGTCCTCTTCTGCGCTTACCGATGTTGAAATGTCCATTGCCAGCGCAAGCGCAAGGCGACAGGGCTCGGCCCGCAGGGGGCTGGCTAAAAAGGCTAGGCCCAGTGTGATCAACCAGCGGATCACCAGTGCCCGGTGCTTTCCATGCTGGCCCAGGGTTCGGCCGGTTCCAGCGCATCACCGTTTTGTAGCAACTCTACCGAGATATTGTCGGGTGACCTGACAAACGCCATTCGGCCGTCGCGTGGTGGCCGGTTGATCACGACTCCATTGTCCTGCAGGTGCTGACAGGTTTCATAAATATTGTCGACTCCATAGGCGAGATGGCCGAAATGGCGGCTGTCGTTGGGCAGATCGTCATCCCCATCCCAGTTATAGGTCAACTCGATTGGTCGATCCTCTTGCCCAGCGGGAGCCATGAAGATCAGGGAAAACCGCCCCTGTTCGCTGTCATAGCGGCGCGTTTCCTTAAGGCCCAGCAACTTGTAAAACGCCATGGATTTGTCCAGGTCCTTCACGCGAACCATGGTGTGGAGGTAAGTGAGCCCCATTGCGGGTTCCTTTCTGTTCCGGTGATGCCCTGCACCTTAGCGCGCGTACATCACGTGTCGAGAGGCCGCGCGGACACAATTCTGAAAATGCAAATGTGGGCGCACATATCGCGGTTCCTGTCTTTTGATTGGCGATATATAGTGGCAGGCGACTCATTGCTGGAAAGGAAATTTCATGCCGCTGTCCTCTGACCAACTGGCCGAGATCGAAGCGCAACGGGCGCAATCGCATCCAACACGCCGTGTTGTAGCTGCGGGGATGGAGGAACACCTGTACACGGCGCATCAGGTTCTGGACCACGGTTTTGTGCGCGTGATCGACTATATGGGTGATGACGCAGCGATTTGTCAGGCCGCACGCGTGTCCTATGGCAAGGGCACCAAATCAGTGCAAAATGACGAAGGGTTGATCCGCTATCTGATGCGGCACTGGCACTCGACCCCGTTTGAGATGTGCGAGATAAAGTTGCACGTCAAGTTACCGGTTTTTGTCGCGCGACAGTGGATTCGGCACCGGACAGCGAATGTGAATGAATATTCGGCGCGCTATTCGATTTTGGACCGTGAATTCTATATCCCGGCACCCGAGCACGTGTCCGCGCAGTCCGAGATCAACAATCAGGGTCGCGGCGATACGTTGCAGGGCGATGAAGCCGCGCGCGTCCTTGAGATATTGAAAGCTGATAGCGCGCGTTGTTATGACAATTACGAGGCGATGATGGGTCAGGACGGGCAGCAAGGGCTTGCGCGTGAACTGGCGCGGATGAACCTTCCGGCGAATATCTACACGCAATGGTACTGGAAGGTTGACCTGCACAACCTGTTCCACTTCCTGCGTCTGCGCGCGGATCCTCATGCCCAATACGAAATTCGTGTTTACGCCGATGCCATGTGCAAGATCGTCGCTGATTGGGTGCCGGCCGCCTATAAGGCGTTTGAAGATTACCGCCTGGGTGCGGTCAATCTTTCCGCGCAGATGGTCGACAGCCTGCGTCGGATGTTGGCCGGAGAGACGGTCACGCAGGAAAACTCGGGCATGACCGGGCGGGAATGGCGTGAGTTCGAGGCGATCATCAAGGAAAGCTGAGTGCGCTTGCCGTCTGTCTATACGGGGCGTCATGAAATGGTTGCGATCGTTTCATGACACTTTCAGTTTTGATCAAAACCGGTTGTCTGACCCTGTTCCTGCCTTGCGTGGCACAGGCCGAGGCCCCCCATCGTCGATGGTGATTTGCGAACCCACGGCTACATGCACCAAAAACTTGCGCTCCAGTTCACCTCTGAGCGGGCAAGAGCCAGGATGTGCAATCCTGAACAACTGATGGAAGTGTGGACTAGATAATCCGGCAACTGGACGATGGAGGTCACCTGTGCGACCAGTACGTCCTGTATCGTGCCATGTGGCAAAATTGAACCACGCGCCCCGAAAGCAGCAGGGCGCGAGAATAGGCACTTCACTTTCGATGGCCAACGGCCTGAAATTGGCCGTTGTCCTGATTTTCGTACCCGCAGTAACGGGATTTTACAGTGGCTTCAAATCTGAAGCCATTTGTCGGCCGTCACGTCCGTCTTCAAGTTCGTAAGCGACCTTCTGATTGTCAGCGAGTCCGGTAAGACCAGATCTTTCAACGGCCGAGATGTGAACAAATACGTCCTTGCCGCCTTCATCAGGGGCAATAAACCCATAGCCTTTGGTGGTATTGAACCATTTCACGGTGCCAGTTGGCATTTCCCGTGTCTCCTTCTACTTGCACGTTGTCCCACAAAATTGGTGGGGGTAGCGATTGACGTAACCGCAACACATCACCGTCTCGTCCACACGACACGGCCCGAATTACGTGTTTCGTCTTTTTCAACATTGCACGGTGAAGTAAAAAATCAAGAAATACCGGAATACACTGGCGAATTTGCCCATTATCAAGATCGAAACAGGAGCAGCTCGAAAATGCGCGTATATGGATTGAAGACTTGCGATACTTGTCGTAAGGCTTTGAAATCGCTTGAGGGTTCGGATTTTATCGATGTTCGCGCGCAAGGTGTGCCGGATGCGGTACTGGCGCAGGCCCTAAAACGTTTCGGCGAGGCTTTGCTCAATACCAGGTCGACAACGTGGCGCGGGTTGGATGCAGAGCAGCGCAAAAAAGAGCCGCTGGAACTCTTGCAGGAACACCCAACCTTAATGAAGCGACCGCTTGTTGAGAAAGACGGTGCACTTTATCTGGGCTGGACGGCTGAAACGCAGGCAGCCCTTGGCGTTGGCTGAGTGGGTACTTATGTGGTTGGTCGCAAGCTAGAGGGTTCTAAATGCGTAACGCAGCGATGATTTTAGGGGTAGTTGCCGGTCTGATCGGCATGTTGGTCGGGTTTGTTGGCTATGGATATGTCGAGTTGATCGACAGGTTTGGCGAAATCGACGGGATCGCCGAGCAGGTGGACAATGCGCAGTTGATCCGAACCGCGGCGATCCTTGCGCCTTTATTGGCTATTGCGGGCGGGGCGATGGCACATGCCCGCGCTCTGATTGGTGGCGTGTTGCTGCTGATTTCTGCGGCTGGGATGTATTATGCGTTCGGGTTCAATGTGTTCACCATGTTCCCGGTTGCCTTTGCCGCCGTGGCGGGTCTCCTTGGGCTGGCCGCGGGTAAACCGGACGAGCCCAAGGCACATTTCTGAGTTACTTCAGGCGCAGGATGCGATCGATCGAGATCGGGCCTGCGCCGTTTATCGCGATGACCAGAAACAGGAAAGTCCACATCACGCGCTGATCCATCAAGGTAAGTGCGTTGTCGAACAGGCCTCCCAATTTGACGCCATGACCGGTCACGTCGACAATGGTCTGGACCCAAACAAACCCAATCATCCCAAGGGCTGCCACCCGGGTCAGCAGGCCGACCAGCAACAAGGCTGGCAGGACAAATTCGGCGACTGTTCCCAGAAAGATTACGACGCGTTGGAAAAAAGTCATCTGGGTTACGTCATAAAGTACGGCCTCTGCCGCTTTGGGGAAAATCTGCCCAAACGCCCCCGCTGACGGAGAGAAAATCGACCCGTCGATTTTCAGGGTGGCTGAGTTCCAGTAGTAGACAAGCAACACGGCAACAAAGACAAGACGCGCCAGGGTTGGTGTCAGCCAGTTGGCCGAGCTGTCGATCCGTCCCAGGACGTTGTTATGAAGAGAGATCAGGGCAGTCATGTTGCCAGCCTTTCAATAGTCACAGAAGTGATAGCGCCGCCCTGTAACAGCAGCGCCAGAGTGGCCCCAAGATCAAAATCCGGGGTGGTTTCGGTAGTGTTTTCAAATGCCTGTCCGATTGTGTTTCCGGCCTGCATCGCGGCGATCCAACCCGCCCCGCCTTGCGGCAGGGCCTGAGGAACAGGATCATATTCGCGGCGCGTGATCAGGGTATCTTCAGCACCAGCTTGGGGTTTCGGTGCGCCGTCTTCGGTATTGAACCGCCATATCGAAAAGATGGGCCAGTCCGAGCGCAAGATCTGCATCGAAGGTGCGAATTCCAATCGGGCCCGGAACAGATCTTCGGGTGGCACGGCTAACGCGTCGTCCGACGCTGGCACGCTGTCCGCCGCGTGGTAAGATCGGCGAAGGGCCAGCTCCAGTCGCGCCACATCGGGCAGGTACCCGATATGCGACAGCTGATCCATCCCGGCCAGGAAATCCGGAAACGCTTCGCCATAGAACATCATCAACGGCGAGGTTGGTGGGTGGCTGCGCAGAAAAAGCCCGGCCAACCCGTCCATGTTTTGCGAACCCAGCAACTTGGCGATCACCGGGAAGGCCTGATGCATGGCTTCGGTCAGCGAAACGGCAACATTGTTGCGATAGACACTGAAACGCCGTCCCGCCGGCTGATCCGACGCGTCCACAAGGCCCTCAGGCACCGACATGGCTGGATCCAGCAAAGCCAGGTGAAACTCTTCTTGCGACACGCTCATGCTGGAATGCGGTCCAGTGCCGCTTGGGCGCGATCGGCTTCGGCACGCAAGACAGGCCAATCAGGGACGTCGGTATCCCATTCCACAAGAACAGGTTTTGGTCCCGATTGTTCAAGCACATAGTTCAGAAGCGCCCAAACCGGATCAACCACTTCTCGCCCGTGGCTATCGATCAACAAGGGAAGCCCGTGGTCGTCTTCATCCTCATCATGCCCGCCAAGGTGGATCTCACCAACCTTGTCCAGCGGATAGGCGTCGATATAGCTCTGCGGTGAGAAGTCGAGATTTGTCGCCGATACGAAAACGTTGTTCACATCCAGCAAGAGCCCGCATCCGGTGCGGCCCGAAATTTCGCGCAGGAAGTCGGGTTCGGACCACGTGCTTTCATCAAATGCTAGATAGCTTGACGGGTTTTCAAGCAGCATCTGTCGCCCAACGACATTCTGAACTTGGTCGATATGATCGCAAATCCGTGCAAGGGTTGCGTCGGTATAGGGCAGGGGCAACAGATCATTCAGGAAGTGGCTGTCATGTGTCGACCAGGCCAGATGTTCGGAAAAGCTGGCGGGGTTGAGCCAGCCGACGAGGTGTTTCAAGCGGGCCAAGTGGTCTGTATCCAGCGGGCCTTCTCCGCCGATGGACAGGCCAACGCCGTGGACGGAAATCGGGAAGTGTTCCGACAAGTGCCGCAGCTGTGCCAGCGGTCGGCCACCATCGCCCATGTAGTTCTCGGCGTGGATTTCCAGCCATGCGACCGGTTGCGGGTGATCCAGAATCTGCTGGAAATGCTGAGGCTTATAGCCGACGCCTGGTGCCGCAGGCAGCCTGTTCGATCGGATTGTGCTGTCCAGCATCTGGTAACCTCGCGGTCTTGAAAAAAGAGGCGGGCGATTCTTGCCCGCCCCTCAGATTTGGCAAAAACTCAGGCTTATGCCGGCAGGTCACGCTCCAGCGGCTCGAGCGATCCCTTGCGGGCAGCGCCGTCAGCTGACTGAGGCAGGTCGATATCGGCGCAGGTGCCGGCATCTACCAGCGTCCAGGCATTGCCCTGATAATCAACAGTCGAGGTGCCCGCGCACGTGGTACCAGGACCGGCGGCACAATCGTTCTGACCGGCCAGAGAAACGCCATAGCACTTTTCTTTGGCTTGTGCGGATGCGGTTGTGGCCATGCCTGAAACGGCTGCGGCTACGGCGCTTGCGATGACAAGGGATTTAGCGGTGTTCGACATCTCGGTTATCCTTTTGATGACTGCGTATGTCTGTGTTCGACAATGACAAAGGTAATGGGTTGCAGGTCACAGTTGAATTCACGAGCCTGTGTCTCACGAGCCCGTCAATGACTGTCATGACATCTTGCAAACTAATAGTTTGTTTTAGAAGAGATAAAACGCAAATGTTTCAATCCGGCCCCTCAGAGAGGGCCGGATTTTGTGCAATTTGCCGCTGATTGTTACAGCAGGTCGGGCGGCGTAGCGGCCCGCGACAGTTCATTTGTTACAGCCTCAAGCGGCTGCACTTGTGTCTGTTTCTCACCAAGACGACGGACACTGACCGTGCGGTCCTCAACTTCACGGTGACCGACGGCCAGAATGACCGGAACTTTGCCGACCGAGTGTTCACGAACCTTATAGTTGATCTTTTCGTTGCGGATGTCCGCCTCGGCTCGGATACCTGCGGCCTTGAGTGTCTCAACCACTTCCTGCACGTAACCGTCAGCCTCGGAGGTGATCGAAGCGACCACGACCTGACGCGGGGCCAGCCAGAAGGGCAATTTGCCCGCGTGTTCTTCGATCAGGATGCCGATGAACCGTTCGAACGAACCCAGCGTTGCACGATGCAGCATGAAGGGGCGGTGCTTCGATCCGTCCGCGCCAATGAAATTGGCGTCCAGCCGCTCAGGCAGGTTGGGGTCCACCTGAAGGGTGCCGCATTGCCAGGTACGGCCGATCGCGTCGGTAAGGGTGAATTCAAGCTTGGGTCCGTAGAAGGCGCCTTCGCCTTCGAGAAGCTCATAGTCGTATCCTGCGGCCTTGCAGGCGTCACCTAGGGCTTTTTCGACCAGATCCCAGCTTTCATCCGACCCGATGCGTTTTTCCGGGCGCGTCGAGAGCTTGATGGTCCAATCATGGAAACCGAGATCGGCATAGACCTTCGACAGAAACGCGATGAATTTTGCAGTTTCAGATTCGATCTGATCTTCGGCGCAGAAAATATGCCCATCGTCCTGGGTAAAACCGCGCACCCGCATGATACCATGCAGCGCGCCAGAGGGTTCGTACCGCGCGCAAGACCCAAACTCGGCCATGCGCAGAGGCAGATCGCGATAGGATTTCAGACCCTGATTGAACACCTGCACGTGGCAGGGACAATTCATCGGCTTAAGGGCGTTCACGGCCTTTTCACGGGCATGTTCCTCGTCGACTTCGACGATGAACATGTTTTCCTGATACTTGTCCCAGTGGCCCGAGGCTTCCCACAATTTGCGGTCAACAACCTGCGGTGTGTTGACTTCGACATAGCCGTCACGTTCCTGCATGCGGCGCATATAGTCCTGCAGGGTGGTATAGATCTTCCAGCCATTCGGATGCCAGAAGATCTGGCCCGGAGCCTCTTCCTGCATGTGGAACAGGTTCATTTCGCGGCCCAGCTTGCGGTGGTCACGCTTGGCAGCCTCTTCCAGCATGTGCAGGTGCGCTTTTAGCTTTTCCTTGCCGGTAAAAGCCACGCCATAGATGCGTTGCAGCATCGCACGGTCGCTGTCACCGCGCCAATAGGCGCCAGCAATGCTCATTAGCTTGAACGCATCGCCCGGAACCTGGCCGGTATGCTGCAGATGCGGACCGCGGCACAGGTCTTGCCAGTCGCCATGCCAGTACATGCGCAAAGGTTCATCCCCGGGGATGGCGTCGATCAGCTCGACCTTATAAGGCTCGTTGTTTTTGGTGTAGAAATCAATCGCGCGCTGACGGTCCCAGACCTCGGTGGTCACGGTGTCGCGCTTGTTGATGATTTCCTTCATCTTTTTCTCAATCGCGCCGAGATCTTCGGGCGTAAATGGCTCGGCCCGGTCGAAATCGTAGTACCAGCCGTTTTCGATGACGGGGCCGATGGTGACTTTAGTGTCGGGCCAGATTTCCTGCACGGCGCGGGCCATGATATGGGCGAGGTCGTGGCGGATCAGCTCGTTTGCCTGATCTTCATCTTTCATGGTGTGCAGGGCGATTTCGGCATCAGATTCAATGGGCCATTGCAGATCCCAATGCTGGCCATTCACCGTGGCTGAGATGGCCTTTTTGGCCAGTGAGGTCGAGATGTCGGCGGCCACCTGCGCAGGGGTTACACCCACTTCATAGGATCGTGCATTGCCGTCAGGAAAAGTGAGAGAGATTGACTGTGCGTCCAAGGCCATGGCTGGCTCTCCTCGTCGGTTTGGCGCCCACTGAACGCCCGGTTGCGGGTTATGTTGTGTTCGCTTCATTTGTCAGGTGGGGGTGGACCTGTCAAGGGCCGGCGCGAGGGGCCAGCCCTTCACGCTCCCCGAGGTATTTTTGGCCAGATGAAGGGGGATCTGGGAATTGCACTTAGGGGTGGGGCGTGCATGATATCGGAAAAAGAAAAGAGGGTGTCATGGCAGCGACGAATTTTCTGGAAACGGCGCAGGGACGGCGGCTGGCCTATCATAAAAGCGAGGGCATCGGGCCGACCATCGTGTTTCTGGGCGGGCTCAAATCCGATATGGAAGGCACCAAGGCGGTGCATTTGGAGGCCTGGGCGAAGGGGCGTGGCCATTCATTTCTGCGGTTCGACTATTCAGGTCACGGTGAAAGCGGGGGCAAGTTCGAAGAAGGATGCATTGGTGACTGGCATGAGGATACGCTGGCCGCGATCACGGAATTGACGGATGGGCCGCTGATTGTTGTCGGCTCGTCCATGGGGGGGTGGCAGGCGCTGCTGTTGGCCAAAGCGCTGCCAGATCGGATTCAGGGAATGGTGACCATCGCTGCTGCGCCGGATTTTACCGAGGACGGGTATTGGGCTTCATTCTCGGAAAACCAGAAACAGGCACTGGAAACTGTTGGCCATGTCGAGCTGCCTTCGGACTATATGGAGCCATACATCGTGACCAAACGGATGATCGAAGATGGTCGCCAACATTTGGTCCTGCGCAAGCCTCTGCATCTGCCTTTTCCCGTGCGGTTTTTGCAAGGTACCGAAGACACAGCGGTTTCAGCCGGAACAGCAGTGCGCCTGATTGAACATGCGTTCGGGCCCGATATGCGCCTGTCATTGATCAAGCACGCCGATCATCGCTTTTCGGATGGCCCATGCCTGGGGTTGATCGAACAAGCCGTTCTCGATGTGATGGCAGCCCAATAATGCGGATATTGGGTCGCGTTTTTCTGACATTGATCGTTGCGTTTGGCCTGATCTATTGGTTTGGCCCGCGTGAGAATGTTGATCTGGCCCCAACATTTGACGCGCGCAAATTCGGTGAAGGGGTGCAGGTCTATTTCGAAAGTGTGGAATCTGCATTCGCCGACATCATTCCGGGGGTCGAAAAGCGAGTTATTTGGCAAGAGGGCTATAAAGAGCAGCGAACACCTGTTTCGATTCTGTATCTGCACGGGTTTTCTGCATCATCCGAAGAGATCCGACCGGTTCCCGATCTGCTCGCCGAAACGTTGGGCGCCAATCTGGTCTACACGCGGCTGCAGGGTCATGGTCGCGGCGGGGATGCAATGGGTGAGGCGACGGCCTCGGGTTGGATGCAGGATCTTGCCGAAGGGCTGGCTGCTGCACGGGCGGTTGGGGATAAGGTCGTAGTGATTTCGACATCAACCGGCGGCACGTTGGCAGCTGCGGCCGCACTGAATGAAGAGCTGAGCCAAAACGTTGCGGGGTTCGTATTTGTTTCTCCGAATTTCGGCGTTAAAGCGGCCGGCGCATGGATACCCGGATTGCCTTGGGCGCGCATCTGGTTGCCCCTGATGATGGGTGAAACCCGGGGCGTCGCAGGGGTGAACCCGGAAATGAACAAATTCTGGTCGGCGGTCTACCCTTGGCAGGCTGTGGTGCCGATGACAGTGCTGGTGGATGTGGTCTATGCGCTGGATTTTTCAGACGCAAAGGTTCCCGCGTTGTTCTGGTTCTCGAATGAAGATCAGGTCGTGCGTGCCGACCTGACCCACGAGATTGCCAAGGCATGGGGCGCCCCTGCGTCGGTTGAGCTGGTAACAATGGGGCCCGGGGACGATCCTAATTCCCATGTGATCGCCGGGCGGTTGATGTCTCCGGGGCAGACCGACGAAGTGGTGGTTGGTATCCTGAGATGGTTGAAAACCTTGGGGATCGAGTGAGGAAGAAATAATGCGCAGACCAGGCAGTATGTGGAGCCTTGAAACCCTCGGTCGTGTGCGTTTGTCCCGTCATTTTTTCATGCGCGATTTTCTGTATTCGGAAATAAGCAATTTTCACAAAAAGCAGAATTTTCCAGACGATCCCAACCTTGCCATCGAAACTGGAAAGGCGCTTTGCGAAACCCTGCTGGACCCGCTTGAGGAGACCTTTGGCCGGATTGCCGTACGATCCGGCTATCGCTCGGCATCATTGAACCGTTTCGGTAATGAAAACCGGCTGAATTGCGCGCGAAATGATAACCCGCTTGAATGTCACATCTGGGATCGCGCGGTGGGTGATGATCGGATTGCCGGTGCATCGATCGTGATCCCATGGTTTGCGGATCAATATGAGGCGGGGCGGGATTGGCGGGATTTGGCGTGGTGGATGCACGACCATCTGGATTATTCCGAAATCTGGTTCTTTCCAAAACTCTGTGCTTTCAATCTGGTCTGGAGGCCTGTGCCTCATAAGCGCATCGACAGCTATATCGCGCCGCGGGGCTGCCTTCTGCGCCCAGGAGGCGCGCCTGGCGAGGGTGACCTTGAGCGGCAAAGACGATATGCGGACTTCCCCGCTTTTCGCGGTATCCGCTACCCCTGAACTTTAACTTGCCGAACCATACAAAACCTCTCATCCTGAAACTAATGACGACGATTTGAGTGACTTTTCCAAAGGAGGCGTTGTTTGATCGAGCCGTTGGTTCTTTTACCCGGTTTGATGTGTGATGCGCGGGTATTTGAGCATCAGATGCGCGCCCTGTCACGTGATCGCGCCGTGACGGTCGCTTCGGTTTCGACTGCTGAACGGATTGAAGAGATCGCGCGGGGCCTATTGGTTCAGTTGCCAAAACGCTTTGCATTGGCGGGCCTAAGCTTGGGCGCCGTAGTCGCTTTGGAAATTGTCCGATATGCACCCGAAAGGGTGTCGCGCTTGTGTCTGATGGCTTCGGATGCGCATTCGGAATCGCCCCAGACGGCAGCCGCGCGGGAGGAGCTGTTGGTCGCCGCCAAGATGGGTCGGTTAGAGGAAGTGATGCGTCGGCTGATTGGATCGGATTCGCTGGCCCCGGGGCCTCGGCGTATTCCCATTCTTGCTGATGTCATCTCGATGGCGTTGGATTTGGGCCCGCAGGTGTTCGAGCGTCAGATTCGTGCGCTGCAGCGTCGCCCGGATCAGCAGGGCAACCTGCGCCGGATCACGGCCCCGACTTTGGTGCTATGTGGGGCGCATGACACGGTTGTCCCGGTGCGAAGGCATGCGTTCATGGCGGACCTGATCCCAAATGCAGAACTGCACGTCATCAAGGATGCAGGACATTTGCCTACGTTGGAATCGCCTGAAAATGTCACCGAGGCGCTGAAGACCTGGCTCAGCGTGAAGCCTGCGCTGGATTACGCGTAGAGCGCTTTACGCTGTTCTTTGCTGAGAATGACCGGGGTTGAGATCGTCTGGCCCGTATTCTGATCAAAGAACGGGGTGTCCCTCCAGCTGCCAGAAAGCCGGGATTTTAGTACCCGCGTAACAATCCCGGCGACAGCGTAACCCAGTCGCTTGTGTTTGTGTTTTCCATCGGCCTGGGGAATGAACCCTTGGGTCATAACCGGCCCTAAACAGTCCGGGTCGGAAACTCGTTTCACATCAAAGCCCGCAAACGGAAATTTTGGAGTATTTGATGTCGTCGCCAGCGGCGCATTGCAGCAGCTGGCATACCAGCGCAGCATCCCCTTGGGGCCAAGGCGCATCGCGGCCAGGTGTTCGATGCCGCCGTCGATCCTTATTTCTTCAGGGGCCATTTGGAAAATGTCCACCGGTTCCGGCGCAGGGTCCGGTTGCCCGAAATATATCTGCGCGGCCCGGCAATCACGGCAAAAGCAGACTACATGCGTTCCGTACTGAACGCCTCTGGCTGTAATGCTGCCAAAGAGTTTTCCACAGTTGCAGGCGAAAGCCGTCTGTTTGGCGACTTTCTTTCCCATCGGCGTTAGGCCACTTTGTTGCGGTTGGCCGCTTTGCGAGAGGGTTTGCGGGCGTTGGCGTTCATAAATTCGATCACCAATGGGCGGATATTGTCGCGCCAGCTGCGGCCGGCGAAGATGCCATAGTGACCTGCGCCAGGTTCGACATGGCTGGCTTTTTTCGAATCCGGCAGCCCTGTACACAGCTCGAGCGCAGCAATGCACTGGCCAGGGGCCGAGATGTCGTCATTCGCACCTTCGACTGTTTTGACAGCAACGTTTGTAATTTTGCCGATATCTACCTTGTGCCCTGCAACAACAAACTCGTTGCGCGCGATTTCGCGGTTTTTGAAGACGCGTTCGACGGTTGAAAGGTAGAACTCGGCGGTCATGTCCATGACGGCGAGGTATTCATCGTAGAATCTGTTATGGGCATCGTGATCCGAAGCCTCGTCCCGCATAACCCTCTGGATCTGCTCGGAAAACGCCTGAGAATGCCGGTCCGAATTCATCGACATGAACGAGGCCAACTGCAGCAGGCCGGGATACACCATGCGCCCGACGCCCTTATACTTGAAGCCGACGCGCTGAATCATGGTTTCTTCCAGCTGCCCCATTGTCACGCGGCGGCCAAAATCAGTCACGTCGGTAGGTGTGGCATCCGGGTCAACAGGTCCGCCGATCAATGTCAGCGTGCTGGGTTGGGCTTTGGGTTCGACCTCGGCCAGATAGGCTGTGGCGGCCAGAGTCAGCGGCGCCGGTTGGCAGACGGCTACAACGTGGGTGTCCGGTCCCAATTCTTTCATGAAATCGACAAGGTAAAGTGTATAATCCTCTACATCAAACTTACCTTCGGACACGGGGATATCGCGCGCATTATGCCAGTCTGTGATATAAACTTCGCAATTCACCAAGAGGCTTTTTACGGTGGACCGAAGCAAAGTGGCGTAATGTCCAGACATCGGGGCGACCAACAGCACCTTGCGGGGCTGTTCGGCGCGGCCATTGACACGTATATGTATCAAATCACCAAAAGGGCGTTCGATCACCGGGACAATATCGACCAGATGATCCTTGCCGTCTTCGCAAGTGAATGTACGGATTCCCCAGTCGGGTTTTACAACCATGCGCTGGAACGTCCGCTCAGTCACCTCGCCCCAGGCGGCCATCATGCTGAACGCAGGGTTGGGCACCATCGAAAACAGCGGATAAGAAGCCATGGCACTTGCCGTAGCACCCATCCACTGATTGGTGTTGCGCAGCGTTTCCATCAGATCGTAGGTCATCATGTAGCGCATGAAATGGGCCTCCTGAGTGTCAGCCTGATAATTCGGACCATTCGTCGCTTTGCCCCCCGACGCCCACGACGTTATTCTGCATAGCAGCGAGGTTAGGGTGGAATTGTTAAAATGACAACAAGTGAAGATAACGCGCCAGAGCTGTCCGAGGAACACCTTGAACGGATTAGAGAAAATATGACGAAAGTCGAAGAATTGTCGAAAAGGCTGATCGATGTGATGGCTGGCAAAGAGGCGCACACTCCCGCGTTGGACGGTCCGAATCAAGATCTTTTCGCAAGAGCAGCAACTTCGTATTTCGCCGAAGCGTGGCAGAATCCCGCCAAGCTTCTGGAACATCAGGTCGCCTTCTGGGGACAATCCGTTATGAACTTTGCTGAGGCTCAGCAGGCGCTGGCCGCCGGCGGGGTCGAGGACAGCGAACCCGGACCCAAGGATAAACGGTTCTCAAACCCTCTTTGGGACACCAACCCCTATTTCCGGTTTATTCGCCAGCAGTATCAGACAAATGCCGATGCAATCGCGCAGGCGGTTGCTTCGGTCGACGATCTGGACGGCAAGGACAAGCAGAGGCTGCATTTCTTTTCGCAACAGATCATTGACTTGATGTCTCCGACGAATTTCCTGGCCTCCAATCCCGACGCGCTGGAAAAGGCGGTCGAGACGGAAGGGCAATCGCTGATCAAAGGGCTAGAGAATCTAGTTGCTGACCTAGAAGCCAATAATGGTGAAATGGTTGTCAGACTGGCGGATGAATCTGCGTTCAAGCTTGGCGAGAATATCGCGACAACTCCGGGCGACGTGGTCTATCGCAACAGGCTTATGGAGTTGATCCAGTACAAACCCACGACCGAGACCGTACACGAAACCCCGATCGTTCTGTTTCCGCCCTGGATCAACAAATACTATATTCTGGACCTTAAGGCGCAGAACAGCCTCATCAAATGGGTGACCGAGCAGGGCTATACCCTGTTTGTTGTAAGTTGGGTAAATGCGGATGCTTCTCATGCCGAGGTCGGTATGGGCGACTATGTCGAAGAGGGATTTCTGACCGCCATCGAGACCGTCAAGTCGATCTGTAAGGTCAAGCAGGTCAATGCGGTGGGATATTGCATTGCCGGCACCACGTTGAGCCTGACGCTGTCCCTGATGAAACAGCGTGGCGACAAATCCATCAAATCGGCGACCTTCTTTACAACCTTGACCGATTTCGGTGAGCAGGGGGAATTCACGCCGTTCCTACAGAACGACTTTGTCGACGGCATTCAAGAACAAGTGACGAAAGACGGTATCCTAAAAGCATGGGTCATAGGTCGTACCATGTCGTTCCTGCGATCGAATGACCTGATCTACGGCCCCGCCATTCGAAGCTATATGATGGGCGAGACCCCTCCGGCGTTTGATTTGCTCTACTGGAACGGGGATGGCGCAAATCTTCCGGGCAAAATGGCAATCGAGTATTTGCGGGGGCTTTGTCAGAAAAATCAATTTGTGACCGACGGTTTCGATTTGCTTGGGCACAAACTACATATCCGCGACGTTGATGTTCCTTTGATGGCCATCAGCTGTGAAACCGACCATATCGCCGCCTGGAAAGATTGTTATCGGGGTGTGCAGCAGATGGGGTCACGTTCGAAGACGTTTGTCGTTTCGGAATCCGGTCACATAGCAGGCATCGTGAACCCGCCGAGCAAGAAGAAATACGGCCACTACACCAACCCTGATCTCAATGCGGATGCCGATGCGTGGATGAAAGAGGCCGATTTTCATAAAGGGTCCTGGTGGCCGCAGTGGGAAGCTTGGCTGAAGAAGAGATCCGGCAAGCAGATCCCCGCGCGCCAAGTGGGCGATTCGGGATACGCTTCCCTGGCCGAGGCACCAGGAACCTATGTTTTGGTGAAGGCAACAGATTGATTTTTAACAGTTTAGAAAAATATTGCTGCAGCGCAGCAAGAAAAAACTTGCAATGCTGCGATGCAGCAACGATATTGTCCTCAAGCTGATGAAGCCCGGGGTTGGCCCGGATCGGCAAGCAAAGGATTTGGACAATGGCAAAGACTCAAGACTTTACCGCGACCCTGAAAGACATGATGGGTGCATTCCCTGTTGACACCACCGCTCTGGAAGGTGCGTTCAACACCACCGCGACCTTGAACGAAAAGCTGTCGGGCGTTGCTCTGGAAGCGGCTGAGAAATCGGCTGAGATTTCGAACAAATGGACCAAGGAAACCCTGGCCAAACTGTCCGATATGTCGAAAGCGAAATCTGACCCTGCAGATTACGCAAAAGCTGCAACCGACTACGCAAGCGCGTCGGCAGAAGTTGCTGCTGAAAACCTGGCTGCTTTCGCTGAAATCGCGAAAAAAGTTCAGTCGGAAACCGTTGAGCTGCTGATGGCTGCTGGCAAAAACGCTGCAGAAGACGCAACTGCCGTTGTCAAAAAAGCAACCAACGACGTGTCCACTGCTGCGAAAAAAGCAGCTGGCGCCAAGTAAGGTAAGATAGCGAGGCGCACCCACTCCTCCCATTTGGTGCAATCGCGTTGGGCGGGTCGAAAGACCTGCCCTTTCTTTTTGTTCTGCACTCGCATAATCTCTGCTGCAATGCATCATTCCTTGGGGAGGGTAGACGGTGTCAGAACAAGAAAAACCGTTGCTAATCAAACGATATGCCAGCCGTCGGCTGTATAACACTGAAACCAGTGACTATGTCACGCTCGAAGATATTGCGGCATTCATACGTGACGGTCGCGAAGTTCAGATCATAGACCTGAAGACTGGGGATGATCTGACACGGCAATATCTGCTGCAAATCATTGCCGAGCATGAAAGCCGCGGTGAGAATGTCCTGCCGGTGAACGTGCTGAACGATCTTGTGCGCAGCTATATGTTGCCGGGCGGAGGAGTGATGCCGCAATTCCTGCAAAGCTCGTTCGAAATGCTGCGCGAAAGCCAAAGCAAAATGATGGAAAACATGTCTGCGATGAATCCGATGACCCAGATTCCGGGTTTCGAAGCACTGCAAGCGCAGCAAAAGGCATTTCTGAAGGCGATGACCAGCGGCATTTCCGGCAGTTGGTCCGGTCCGGAAACGGATAGCGAGGCCAAACCCCAGTCGAGTGAGGATCTGGACGACATCAAGAAGCAGTTGGCGGAGTTGCAGCAAAAGCTGTCTAAACTGAACTGAATTTGTCCACACAATGAAATAGGCCCGCCGCTGGCGGGCCTTTTCGTTTGAATTCAGCTTGTTCAGGTTCCAAATGCGATTTTCGGGGCGGTAATTTCCCCTACTGAAGCCAACAGAATATCAGCGATCACATCCAGTTCCGCGCCTGTCAGGCGTACAGGCAGGCGCACGTCGCAAGCTTTCATCAGCATGTTTCGCGTTTGTGGCAGCTCGGTCTGTTCCGGCAGGAATTGCCAGTTCCAAAAGGCACGGGCGTTGTCTTCACTCAGGCCGAATACCTGAACTTTCACTCCGCGTGCTTCGGATGCTGCGGCAAAGGCGCGGATATCATCATCGCTTAGGTCAACCAGATTGAACTGGATCGAGTCCGGCGCCCGGCGTTCTGGCACCAGCGGGGCAGGCACGTTGATATAGGGCGATGAGTTCAGGCGCTCTGCCACATAGTCGTGGTTTTGCAACCCATCGCCGACACGGCGTGCCAATTCAGGCATCTGGGGACGGATTACTGCAGCGCTCAGGTTGCTCATCCGCAGGTTATACAGCGGCAACTGGTTCTGCCAGCGGCCAAAGGCCTCTTCGAGTTCCGATGAGTTGTCGCCACGCGGACCTTTGTGTTTCTTCCAGTTATGTTCGTAGGCGCCGGACATGATCACGGCACGCGCCACCAGATCAGCGTCGTCGGTTATCAGAATGCCACCTTCGCCCGCATTGATCATCTTGTAGGACTGAAACGAGAAACAGCCGATCTTCCCAATCGTCCCAATATTGCGGCCATGCCAAGTTGTCCCCAGCGAATGGGCTGCGTCCTCGATCACCGGAATGTCGCGCGCGCTGCACAGAGTCATGATCGCGTCCATATCCGAAGTATGTCCGCGCATATGGCTAATGATCACGGCCTGCACGTTATCCAGTTTGGCGGCAAAGTCATCCATGTCGATGCGATAATTGTCACCCACCTCACACAATACGGGGATGCAATCCGCATGTATGACCGATGAGGGCACCGCCGCAAAGGTAAAGCCCGGTATCAGCACCCGCGCGTCCCGCGGCAAACCCAGCGCCTTGAGCGATAGGAACAGTGCCGCCGAGCAGGACGATACAGCCAGCGCGTATTTCGTGCCCAGCAGTTCCGCGAATTCCGACTCGAGCAGCGCAACCGGAGCGTCCTGCGGCGCAGTGTAGCGGAACAGGTCGCCTGACTGCATCAGGGCATCAATGGCGTCGCGGGCGGCCGCGGGGATGGGTTCGGCGTCATGGACGTTCGGAGGCAGCGTCATATTTGGCATTCCTGAATTCTATCTTTGGGAAAGATAAAGCTAATGAAGTGTCAATCCAAGCCCTTAATCTTCAGGGTGGCGAAATTTCACTATTCTGTCGTAGTCAGAGAGACACAGGTTGGCTTACCCCGCGTAGCGGGAAATTCTTTTGAACTTGCAACTTTGGGGGAAGTAAGGTGGCAATGGATCTTCTTTGACGTTGTTCTCGTATGATGGGTTGGATCACTGCATTGACTATCAGTCATTTGGCCCTTTGTGGCGCGCTTTCAACTTTCGCTTCGGCGGTTCACGCAGATTATCTTCTGTCGGATGGCACTGAAGTTGCGCCGCTTGTGATGTTTCAGGAATGCGATGTTTGCCCTGAAATGATTGTCTTGCCTTTGGGTGAGTTTCTGATGGGTGGACCGCCGGGAGAATCGAAACGAAACTTTCATTGGGATGAAAAAGGGCTTCGCCCCGCGACAGCGGAAGAGCCGTATATCGCGCATCGTGAAGGTCCGGTTCATAGCGTCAGAATAGATCTGTCCTTTGCCATGGGACGTAACGAGGTTACCCGTGATGAGTGGATGGCCTGCGTTGAAGATGGGGGATGTAGCAAATATGTGCCGGAAGATTTTGTAATCGGCGATAGTTTTGAGCGCATAGATCTTACGGGCAATCATCCAGTGAATGATGTGTCTTATTTGGATGCTTTGGCTTACACGGATTGGCTGAACAAAAAACTCGGGATAGATGCCTACCGCTTACCAACGGAAGCCGAATGGGAATATGCCGCCCGTGCCGGAACGCAGACTCCTTTTGCGCAAGGAGAGGAAGTTACGACGGATCAGGCCAATTTCCATGCCAAACCGACAGAAGAGATGATTGGTGAAAAGCGGCCGGATTTAGTGTGGCGCGGTTACCCAGTTCGCGTTGATGAACTTGATGCCTCCAATGCTTGGGGTCTTCAGCATATGTCGGGGAATGTCGGGGAAAGAACGATGTCCTGCTGGACAGCGACGCACCCGGGTTGGTCGACTTCCAGCCAGCACTTAGAGATGGCGAGATCAGTCGATTGTCACAGGCGGGTTGTAAAAGGCGGTTCTTATCCATTTGCTATGGATTTTTCGCGCGCTGCAAGTCGCGGTGGGGCGGGCATTGATTGGCGGTCAAAATTGACGGGCTTTCGTATCCTGAGAGAGTTTAAGTGAGTTTCTCTGACAATCTCGAAATCAGAATCCCAGCCGGTCCCGCAGGGAGAACCATGTCATCGCCAGCACCAGCAACGGGCTGCGCAGGGAAGGGCCTCCGGGGAAGGGCATGGCGGGTACGCGGGACATGGTGTCGAACCCCTCGGCCTGGCCTTGAATGGCCATCGCCATCAACTGCCCGGCATGGGTGGCCGTGCCGACCCCATGGCCGGAATAGCCCGAGGCCGACAGGATATTGGGCGCAACCCGCGTCAGATAGGGCATCCGCCGCATAGTGATGCCCAGAGTACCGCCCCAGGCATAGTCGATCTTTACATCGCGCAGATGCGGGAAAATCTCGGTCATCGGCTTGCGCACCTTGGAGGCGATATCTGTCGGGAAGCGGTAGCCATAGCTTTCCCCGCCGCCGAATAGCAGGCGGTTGTCGGCGCTCAGGCGGAAGTAATTTACCACAAACTTGGTATCAGCGACGGCGACATCCCGGGTCAGGACGCGGGCGGCATCGGTGCCCAAAGGCTCGGTCGCGGCGATGAAATTGTTGATCGGCATGACGCGCGACGCCACCTTGCCGTTCAGATCACCGAGATACCCGTTGCAGGCCAATATGACGTGGTTGGCCGTCACCTTTCCCTGTGGGGTTTGCACGATGGCCGGATCGGTCTCGTCGATCCCGGTGACTTCGGTACCCTCAAAGATGCGCACGCCGGCCTTGGCTGCGGCATCAGCCAGCCCCAAGGCAAAGTTCAACGGATGCAGGTGCGCCGCCCCCATGTCCAGATAACCTCCGCGATAGGTTGGGGATGGGCACAAGCCATGCGCCGCGCCTTCGTCCAGCAGCTCCATTTGGTCATACCCATATCGCGCCAACAGATGCGCGGCGTGATCGTGGAGGTCTTGCTGATCCCCGGTGCTGAGGCCCAGAACCGCCACGCCCGGTTTCAGATCACAGTCGATTTTGTGCTTTTCGATCAGCGATTTGACCAGATCCTTGGCATCTTCGGCCAGATCCCACAGCTTAGCGGCATCGTCATCGCCGACCAGGCGTTCAAGGTCTTCCTGATCCATCCGCTGGGCGCTGCCCAGCTGCCCGCCATTGCGGCCTGACGCTCCGAAACCAACGCGATGCGCCTCAAGCAGCACGACGTCGAACCCGGCCTCGGCCAGATGCAGCGCGGCGGACAGTCCGGTATAGCCGCCACCGACCACGCAGACATCCGCTTTGGTATCCCCAGCAAGCGCGGGAAAACGGTCGAGTGTGTTGGCCGTCGCGGCATACCAGCTGGCCGGATACTCGGCCTTGCGGTCGTTGGAATAGAGGAGATTCATCGCGGCTTAAACGTTCATGAGCAGGTGCTCACGCTCCCACGGAGAGATGACCTGTAGAAACTCTTCATACTCGGCACGTTTTACAATGCCATAGACGCGGGCAAATTCCGGACCCAGCACTTCGTGCAGGGCGGTGGCCTGATCAAACAGGTCCAGCGCATTGCCCATGACCTGCGGGATATCACCGTCACCTTCGTAGGCGTCGCCATAAAACTGACGGCGCGGACGTTCCTGCTGGGTCAGGCCGAGATAGCCGCAGGCGAGCGACAAGGCGATGCCCAGATAAGGGTTGCAGTCCATGCCTGCGATACGATTTTCAACGCGCCGCGCCTCGGGGCCGGACAGGGGAACACGGATGCCGGTCGTGCGGTTGTCACGAGCCCATTCCAGATTGATCGGCGCGGCATGGTCTTTCACGTAGCGGCGGTACGAGTTCACATAAGGTGCCATGACTGCCAGGCCTGCAGGCAAGTGGTTTTGCAGCCCTGCAATGAAGTTATAGAATGCATCCGTTTCGCCGCCCTGAGGTCCGGAAAAGATATTCTGTCCGGTTTCGATCTCGGTGATCGAGTGGTGGATGTGCATGGCCGATCCGGGCTCATCCGCAATCGGTTTCGCCATGAAGGTCGCAAAGCAGTTGTGTCGCAACGCGGCTTCGCGGATCAGGCGTTTGAAATAGAACACTTCATCTGCCAACTTGACCGGATCACCATGGCGCAGGTTGATTTCAAGCTGTCCGGCGCCGCCTTCCTGGGTGATGCCGTCAATCTCGAATCCCTGATGTTCGGCAAAGTCATAGATGTCGTCGATCACCGGGCCGAATTCATCCACCGCTGTCATCGAATAGGCCTGCCGCGCGGCCGCCGGACGACCCGAACGGCCCATCATCGGTTTGATCCCCTGCGCGGGGTCGACATTGGGGGCGACCAGAAAGAACTCCATCTCTGGCGCGACAATCGGTTTCCAGCCTTTGTCGTGATACATTTTTACGACGCGCTTCAACACGTTGCGTGGGCTGAACGGGATCGGCTCTCCGTCCCGGTCATAGGCGTCGTGGATCACCTGCAGTGTCCAGTCACCCGTCCAAGGAGCAGCGGAAGCAGTCGAAAAGTCAGGCTTAAGGATCATGTCCCGTTCAATGAAGCCGTCCTCTCCGGCGGCTTCGCCCCAGTCCCCGGTGATAGTCTGGTAAAAGATACTATCGGGTAGATGGAAGTAGGACTGGCGTGCAAATTTGGTGGCCGGAACCGCTTTCCCGCGCGCGATGCCGGGCAGGTCAGAGATGATGCACTCGACCTCATCCAATCGGTGACCTTCAAAATAGGTACGGGCTGCCTGTGGCAGTTGTTCTGTCCAATCGGCCATCAGGCCCTCTCTTTCTTCAAAAACTCTGCCATGAACTGTCCGATCTTCGGACTGTCGTCGCGGGTGGGCAGGCGGTCGGCGGCGGCCTGCATCAGATTGTCTGGAACGACTCCTTTGCCGCGTGTGTCCATCAGCCCTTCGATGAAGCTGTCGCCATACTCCGGGTGGGCCTGAACGGTCCAGATCGTGTCGCCATAGGCCAGCATGGCATTCTGGCAAAAGGCGTTCGAACCGGTTACTTGTGCACCGGCGGGCAGCTCTACCACCTGGTCCTGATGCCAGGCATTCAAAGTGACGATCTGTCCGTCCAAATCGTAGTCCGTCCGCCCCACGGCCCAGCCCTGTTTGAACTTTTCAACTTTCCCGCCAAGGGCTTGCGCAATGACTTGATGACCAAAGCATATGCCGATCAGTGGTTTGCCGCTTTGATGGATGTCGCGGATCAGCGCTTCGAGCTTGCGAATCCAGGCATGGTCCTCATAGGCGCCATAGCGCGAGCCGGTGATGATCCATCCATCAGCATCGTCAAAACTTTGCGGAAAGTGATCGTCGACAACCGCATAGGTCACAAACTCAAAGCCGTTGCCATCCAGCAGCGCGCGAAACATGCCGTCATACTCACCGAACTGATCGTGCAATTCGTCAGGGGGGTGGCCGGTTACAAGGATACCGATTTTCATGGGTCACCAAATTTGATCAAATTTATTCTAGCTGAGCAGAACGAAGCGGGCAAGGGGCTCAAACCGCCTCGAGATAACTTAGCCAATGCTCCTCGGGTGGGCGTTCGTCAAAGCGCAGGATCTCTTGTCGCTTTGTCATGGCGAGATTGCTGATCAGCGGGGCGGGAAAGATGCGCGCAACTTGCGGATCGGTTTCAAGGGCGGTGATGGCTGAAGCCCAGTCGCCAGCGAGTTGCGGCAGGCCGTCGATCTCATATGCGTTGCCCGTGATCGGAGCTGGCGGTTCAGTTCCGTCCTCGATGCCGTTCAGCGCCGCACCGAGCACGGCGCTCAGCATGAGGTAGGGATTGATGTCACCACCAGCAACGCGATGTTCGATCCTGCGGGCAGAGGGCGCGCCGCCGGGAACGCGCAGCGCGGCAGTGCGATTTTCATAAGCCCAGCATGCCTCAGTTGGGGCATGGGCGCCGGGGACAAGCCGGGTGTAGGAGTTCCCGTGCGGTGCAAAAATCAGAGTTGAACCAGGCATTGCAGACAGACATCCGGCTATGGCCGAGCGCAAAAGATCAGTGCCTTCAGGCCCGCCATTGTCAAAGATATTTTGCCCATCCTGGTCGACGACCGAAAAATGGACATGCATCCCATTGCCCGCATCCTGGGCATAGGGTTTGGCCATGAAAGTTGCGGTAAACCCATGTTTGCGTGCAAGGCCACGAGTCAACACCTTGAAAAGCAACGTATCATCTGCGCAGCGCATGGCGTCCTGATGGTTCAGGTTGATTTCAAACTGGCCAATCCCGCTTTCGGAAATGGCGGTTTGAGCCGGGATGCTCATTGCCTCGCATCCGTCATAGAGGTCTGTGAAAAAGGCGTCGAACGCATCCATTTCCGCCATGGACAGGACTGCCTCGTCGACCAGCCGTCGCCCCGTCAAAGGATTGATCGGAGGCACCGGTCGTGCACCTGATGAGTCCAATAGCGTGAATTCCAGCTCGGTCGCCGCAACAACAGACCAGCCACGCTCGGCATAGCGTTGCAGCACCGAGGTCAGAGCATGGCGAGGGTCGCCGGCAAAGGGCGCGCCCTGATCGTCATACAGGGACATCAATACCAGCGCTGTTTCGGTTTCAAGCCAAGGAACAGGGACGGGGCCACGCTCGGTTGGCAGTAATATGCCGTCCGCGTCGCCTGATTCAAACACAAGCGGACTATCCTCGATATCCGCGCCCCACAGATCAACATTCAATGCCGAAAAGGGCATCCGCACCACACCTTTACTCAGCTTGTCAGCATAAGAAGGAGGCACGCGTTTGCCGCGCAGCTGACCGTTAAGGTCGCAGGCCGCTACGCGAAAACTGTGTAGGGCGTTCAGGTCCATCGGCGTCTCCATCACTCTGGTACCCCGAGGTTTAATCGACACAAAGCGCCTTGTCACGAAATTTGATCAAATTATCCCCGCGCCGTTTTTTTCGGCGCGGGGTCGGGACCTTATGCAAAGCTTATGCCGTTCTCGGCCATCGGCAGATCGGCAATCAAGGTCCCCGACATTGCCTTGATTGCGTTCGCGAGCGCGGGGGCCGAAGGCGGCGTGCCGGGTTCGCCCACGCCCGTGGGGGCTTCGGCCGAGGGCAGGATGTGGACGTCGATTGTAGCTATATCGCCGATCCGAAGGGGCTCGTAATCCGGGAAGTTGTATTGATCCACGGAACCGCCGGTCAGTGTGATCTGATCGCGCATCACATGCCCGATGCCATAGCCAATCCCACCTTCCATCTGGGCACGCACCACGTCGGGGTTCACCGCGATACCGCAATCGACAGCACAGGTAACCTTTTCGATCTTGATGCCGTCATCCGGATCGCCCGAGATTTCGACCACCTCAGCCACATAAGAACCAAAGGATTTGTGCACCGCAATACCTTGCGCGCGACCGGCAGGGACGTTGCCCCAATCTGCTTTCTCGGCCGCAAGTTTCAGAACTGAGGCCTTGCGCTGTTGGTCTGCATTACCCGCATCCGCCAGATGTGCGAGACGGAACTCAACCGGGTCACGGCCCGCGGCGGTGGCGGCCAAATCCATCATTGTTTCCATCGTATAGGCAGTGTGGGTATGTCCTACCGACCGCCACCATAGGACCGATGTGGCCTTGGGTGTGTCGGTCAGTCCAAGCGCCATCCCCGGAATATCATAGGGGCTGTCTGCGATGCCCTCGATCGAGCTGTGGTCGACGCCGTCATGCACTGCAACCGCTTCGAACGGGGTGCCCTTCATGATCGATTGCCCTGCGACCTGATGCTGCCATCCGACGATATTCCCCTCCGCATTCAACCCGACACGAACTTTGTGGCCGAAGGCCGGGCGGTAATACCCGCTGCGAATGTCGTCTTCCCGCGTCCAGACCAGTTTGACCGGGCGCGAGCGGTCGGTGACAACAAAGGCCAACGCGGCCTCAACCTGATAATCCGCATCCGGTGTTGCGCGACGTCCGAAAGACCCGCCGGCCAGCATCGTTCTGATGTGGATTTTCTCGGGTGGCAGCTGAAAGATTTGCTGATACGCCATGTGCGGACCGGTTGGCATCTGAGCACCATCATGCAGAACGATGTCACCCTCTGCTGTCTGTTCGATTGTGCAGTTCAGTGGCTCCATCGGAGCATGGGCGAGGAGCGGGTAGTAAAAAGTTTTTTCTACGACCGTATCCGCCGCTTCGATCGCCGCCGAAACCGTGGCAACATCTGCCTTGTTCACGTTATAGGTCGGCTGGGCATTCAGCGCGTCCATGATCTCGGCCTTTATCTGATCCGAGCCGCGCGTTTCAGCGCCAGACATGTCCCATTCGACCTCTAGCGCGTCACGGGCCTGAATTGCGGCCCAGGTGTTTTCGGCATAGACCGCAACGCCTGCCTGATTGGGCAGTGTGGTGGCGCTGATATAGCCTTTGACCTCTTTCGAGGCGCTGTCGTCAAAGCTGATGACAACACCACCGCGCGACTCCGGACGTTTGATCATCGCAACCATCTGGTTGGGCAGGTGGACATCCATGGCGTACATCGCCTGTCCGTTGCCCTTGATGGCCGAATCCGTGCGACGCACGGACTCGTTTCCGATCAGGCGGAATTCCGAGGGGTCTTTCAGGCGCGGCTCGGTCGGCGCCTCAATCTGCGAAGCGGCCGCCACAAAATCGGCAATCGGGGCGGATTGATCGCCTGCTTTGACGATGCCCTCCTCAATGGTGATGCCGGACGCATCCACACCCCAGCTTTGGGCGGCGGCATTGATCAGCATCTCGCGGGCGGCAGCGCCAGCCTGACGGTATTGCAGCCAGGAATTCGCCATCGCGGTCGAGCCGCCGGTGCCTTGGAAGGGGCCAAACAGCAGATTGTTATAGACTTGGGGGTTAGAGGGCGCGAATTCGTATTCGATCTGGTCCATGGACACGCCGATCTCCTCGGCGATCAGCGTCGGCAGGCCGGTCGCAGGGCCCTGACCCTTTTCGAAATGCTTGACGATGGCGGTTACGGTGCCGTCGGCGTCAATTTTCACAAACGGGTTGAGTTGCGTCGTCTCAGATGAGGCCGCAGCCAGAACGCCATCGGGGCGGGCGCCAATTAGCAAGACAGCACCGGTAGCAGCAGCGCCTTTCAGAAAACCACGGCGAGAGGTGTTGATGGTCATGGATTAGGCCTCCAGAATTTCGGATGCGCGCTGGATACCGGCGCGGATGCGTTGATAGGTGGCACAGCGACAGGCGTTGCCGGACATGTAGTCGTCGATTTCTTCAACGCTGGGCTTTGGGTTTTCGGACAGCAATCCGACCGCCGACATCACCTGGCCGGATTGGCAGTAACCGCATTGAACCACGTCCAATTCGACCCAGGCCTGCTGTACCGCGGCGCCAATATCGTTGTTTCCGACAGCTTCGATCGTGGTGATTTCGGCGTCTTCGACATCCTCGATATACGTCTGGCAAGAACGCACAGGCTCTCCGTCCAGATGCACGGTGCAGGCCCCACAGGACGCGACACCGCAGCCGAACTTGGTTCCTGTCATCTTCAGTTCGTCCCGGATTACCCACAGCAGGGGCGTGCCGGGCTCGGCCTCAACCGTGTGGGTCTGGCCGTTCAGTTTCAATGTCAAAGCCATTGGGGGGATCTCCTGTTGGGCTGGCTACCTGAATCGGTAAACTGGCGGGTTTACCTTAGGCAGGGGGCAGGGCGTTGTAAACCCGAGAGTTTACCTAGCGTTTGACCGATTCATGTCAAAGGGTCTATAGCTTTGGAGCATGAATGACCTCAGCGCACCGAAAGCATCAAAGCATGCCCAGATCATCGAGGCTGCCGTAGCTGAATTCCAGGAAAAGGGGTTCTCGGCGGCCAGTATGGATCGCATCTCGGCACGGGCCGAGGTCTCCAAGCGCACACTGTACAAGTATTTCGAAAGTAAGGAAAACCTGTTCCGCTCGATCGTGGTTGAGCTGTCGAACCGCTTCTCTGAGGTGTTGGATATCAGATACGAAAAGGGCCGGGATATCCAAGAGCAACTGACCGATCTGGCCTGGGCCGAGGGGCGCATTCTGATGTCACCCGAGGTGATGGCGATGTCGCGTATGGTGATCAGCGAAACCTTGCGCAATCCCGACCTTGCGGTCGCCGCGCAGGGTAAGCTGGACAAAACCGCTATTTTCTCAGCCATGCTGAAAGAAGCAGCGGAAGATGGTCAGCTGCGCATTGACAACCCTGAGGTCGCAGGCCGTGAATTCATCGGATTGATCAAGAGCAGGGCATTCTGGCCCATGGTTTTTTGCGGGTCTGTACTTAGTCAGGACGAAATGTCTGATACCATTCAGCGCAGCGTCGAAATGATGATTTGCCGGTACGGTGTCGACAATCGGTAACGCGGTTGGCAGACACAAGGACGGCCCCTTTCGAATATGCTAAACCCCGGGCTGCCCGATTCGAAGGGCAGGAATTTGCGGTTTCGATCCGTCAGATTGGATACCGGGTGCGACGAGGACTCAGCATTGAATGACAAGGTAAGACAAGCCGCACGCCTGAGCGTCGCCCCTATGATGGATTGGACGGACAGGCATTGTCGCTATCTGCATCGGTTGCTGAGCACCGAGGCGCTGCTGTACACTGAAATGGTCACAGCGCCTGCGTTAGTTCGGGGTGGCGCGCTGCATTTGCTGGACCACAACCCGCAGGAGCATCCCGTGGCCCTGCAACTGGGCGGGTCGGACCCTCAGGAATTGGCACAAGCGGCCCGGTTGGGGGCGGATGCTGGTTATGATGAGATCAATCTGAATTGTGGCTGCCCGTCTGATCGAGTGCAATCTGGCACTTTTGGTGCGGTGCTGATGAAATCCCCTGACCGCGTTGCGGATTGTGTTGCCGCAATGCGCGAAGCCGTGGACGTAGATGTCACGGTCAAATGCCGCATTGGAGTCGACGACCAACAGCCCGAAGACATTTTGCCTGAGTTTCTGAGCCAGATCAGGCAAGCGGGATGCACACGGGTCACGATCCACGCGCGCAAAGCCTGGCTGCAAGGGCTCAGCCCCAAAGAAAACCGGGATATTCCACCCCTGGATTATGATCTCGTGCATCGGATGAAGGCGGAATTCCCGGATATGCACATCTCTATAAATGGTGGCATTGCTGATCTGGAACAGGCGCGCGGGCATCTGGATGCAGGGCTGGATGGTGTCATGATCGGGCGGGCTGCGTATCATCAGCCGTCAGATGTTCTGTCCACAGCGGATCCTGTGATTTTTGGGGTCGGTCAGACCGCCGACCCGTTTGCTGTTGCCCGGAAAATGGTGCCTTATATCGAATGCCATCTTGCTGGCGGAGGGCGCTTGCACCAGATTACGCGACATATGCTTGGCCTGTTCGCAGGACGGCCGGGTGCGCGGGCTTGGCGACGGACCCTGTCTGAAGGTGCGGTGCATGACGGGGCGGGCCCCGAGGTTATGTTGCAGGCACTGGATCATGTCGCGCCTCTGACCGAGGCCTGAATGGTGGCAATACGGCAAAAGGTCGGTTGGGGGGAATGATGCCCGAAGTAATGTTGCTTGCTCAGATGCTGGTTCTTCTGCTGGTGATCGGAGCGCTGGCAGGCGTTTTGGCGGGTCTGTTGGGTGTCGGTGGAGGCATCGTGCTGGTCCCTGCTTTTTTCTATGCGTTTCAGACCCTTGGGTATGGCGGCCCGCAGTTGATGCAGCTGTGCCTCGCCACCTCACTGGCAACGATTATCGTAACCTCACTGCGGTCGGTTCTGGCACATAACAAAAAGGGTGCCGTTGATTGGGATATCCTGCGCAGTTGGGGTCCGGGCATCGCCATCGGTGCGGTGTTGGGCGTGATGGTGGCATCCGCTCTTCGGACCGAGGCATTGCAAGCCCTGTTCGGTGTATTGGGTATGGTGATTGGTGCCTATCTTGGTCTGGGTAAATCCGAATGGCGACTTGGAGACGCCATGCCCAAGGGCCTGAAACGCGCGCTTCTGTCGCCCTCGGTCGGGTTCCTGTCGGTGCTTATGGGCATTGGCGGCGGCAGCTTTGGCGTACCGTTAATGAGCTTGTTCAACACGCCAATTCACCGGGCTGTGGCCACGGCTGCCGGGTTTGGCGTGATCATCGCTGTGCCCTCGGTCATGGGGTTCCTGTTTCTCGAAATTGCCCCTGAACACCGCCCGCCCTTTACCATCGGCGCCGTCAATCTGATTGCCTTTGGGATTGTGGTCGCCATGACCATGATCACTGCGCCTTGGGGCGTAAAGTTGGCCCATGCGATGGATCCAAAGCCGCTCAAGCGGATATTCGCGGTCTTCCTGACTCTGGTCGCCCTGAATATGTTACGCAAGGCGTTGGGTTTTTGAGTTCTTTCGAGGAAAAGGGCTGGGTGAAATTTCCCCACGACCGGGCTATTCTGGACTGGGTATCTTATGCGCTGCCCGCAGCACGCGCTGCTGCGACGGATCCGGAATTCGCGCATTGGCTGGACTGTGAAGGGACTTGGTTCATTGGGGTCGACGCGCTGAACAACGACACCGAGGGCAGGGTCCAGGGTTCCCCGGTTCTGACCGGGGCCGTCATGGATTTCATAGTGTCGCGTTATGGGTCGTTGCCATTGCACAAAGCCCAGGTCTCGGTCATTTTCCCCGGCTACCCGTTGCCCCGGCGCGGAGAGGGCGAGGCTGCTGCCCAGTATCGAGCAAAGCGGGATGCGGCCCATGTGGATGGTTTACGCCCGTCCGGCCCGGACAGGCGCCGAAGGGTCGAGGAACCGCATGCGTGGATACTGGGCATTCCATTGACTGATGCCAGCGAGAATGCGTCCCCGATGGTTCTTTGGGAAGGTAGCCACAAGATCATGCAGGCTGCATTTGCGGATGCACTTGAAGACAAACGCCCGGAAACTCTGGATCAGGTGGACATAACAGATGTTTATCAGGCTGCCCGTCGTGAGGTCTTTGATACTTGCCGTCGCATCGTACTGCCCGCACGTCCGGGCGAGGCCTATCTGCTGCACCGCCACTGCCTGCACGGGGTAGCGCCATGGGGCAGCGGGGCTGAGGCTGGGTCGGATGGCCGGATGATCGCCTATTTTCGGCCTGAATGCGCTGGCGGTGTGGCCGAATGGATCAAATCCTCCTAACGTTCTGTCATTATACAGATTTGGAGGATTTTTTGATGATTGCTGTCCACAAAAACTCTGACGGAGCATTGATTGAAATCGAGCTTTCCGGCGAAGTGACAGGTACGGACTATTCCACAACATTGATCCCGGCGATTGAGGCCGCACTGGCCGAACACGACACGGTGCGGTTGTTGGCGATCGTGCAGCCAGAGTTCAAAGGGTACGATCTGAATGCGGTTTGGTCGGATACAAAATTGGGCCTCAGCCACTGGCGCGGCTTTGACCGAATTGGAGTGGTGGCGGATCAGGGTTGGGTTCAGACCAGTATCCGGCTTGCGGCTCCACTTTTCCCTTGCCCTGTGCAGGTATTCGATCACGCGAATATTGAAGAAGCGCGCCGATGGTTGCGCGAATCTCTGGGCTCTATTCACGTTATGGATCTGGGCGGCCCCTGCGTGCAGGTCAGCCTGATGGGAAAACTCGACCCTGACGAATTCAAAAAGGCCGAAACCGATCTGGACTACATTTTGCGGGAGAAACAGGGGTTTCGCCTGCTGATTGATCTGTCCAAGTTTGACGGATGGCAAGGCCTTACGGCGCTTGCCTCGCATTTTCGGCTGGCCCGGGGGCATATTGGTAATCTGGATCGGGCAGCGGTTGTTGGCGACAAAGCCTGGCAACATCTGGCCCAACGGGTGGCCAGCCACATCCTTGGCACACGCACTCAGTTCTTTCCCGCCGAGGAAATTCAGAACGCCAAAACATGGCTTGCGTCTGGGTAGAAACGCAGCGGCTTGAGCCTGCTGTGACATTTACGTCAGGGCACAGAAATATCAGCGAGGATTTTTCTTGATCGATTGGTCAAAAAAGACGTACACAGATCGAACTCCTCTGCCGAGCCACTGCAGAGGATCGATTGTTGAAACGCGCCGCTGTGGGTTGCCACTCACTCACCAGCTGTCAACGAACTTGACCCCCTCGTAGTTCAGACCAGCCCGCAGCGGTGCAGATTCAGCAATCACATCCTTTTGTGGAAATCTCAGGCCTTGTTGAGCCGCCCCGCCCGGCCGCCGCGCCGTTTGGCAAGCAGCGGTTTGCGAGACGGTAGGTCTGCCATGATATCGGCGCGCTCAGAGCTGTCCATTTTCGACCAGCGAGAGATTTCGTCGATCGTGCGGTAGCAACCGGTACAAATACGCTCGGTCGGGTGCACAACGCAGATCTGGATGCACGGGCTTTCGACCTCGTTCCTTTTCCAAACCATGTTCGACATCAGCGTTTTCCGATCCTTAGAGAAAGCGCATTCTGTCCAGCGCGCCTTGCAGAATATAGCCTGCCGCGACGTGGTCGATAACCTGTCCGCGACGCTTTCGTGTCGTATCCGCCTCAAGCAGTGCCTTTTCTGCCGCAACCGTGCTGAGCCGTTCGTCCCAGAACCCGATCGGAACTTCGGTCAAACGGGACAGGTTTCGGGCAAAAGCACGGGTGGACTGGCAGCGCGGCCCTTCGCTGCCATCCATGTTTTTCGGCAGACCCAGTAGGATGCCCCCGATCTCACGGTCGGCTATGATTTCCAGCAGACGGGCAGAATCCAGAGTGAATTTCTTGCGCCTTACGGTCTCCAACGGGCTAGCAACACCGCGCATCCGGTCCGAGACTGCAACCCCGATAGTCTTTTCTCCCAGATCGAGACCGATCAACGCGCTCATAGGCGCAAGCGCGCCTGCAAATTCCTCAAAAATGTCATGGATCATTGGGTCACCCCAGCCTGAGCTGCTGCCGCACCAAGGATATCCAGTGCGTTGTCATTGTCCGAGAATACGGATTGGGCTTCGGCGTAGATCGCGGTGGCCCGGTCGATGTCGCCAACCACCCCAAGGGCACCGATCAGCCGGGCCCATTCTTCGGGGGAACCGCCTTCGGTTGCAAGCCTGTCTGACAGTTGCTCGACCATGCCAAGGATCATCTCTTGGCGCTCCTCAGCGGTCAGAGATGCAGCGGCCTCGATGTCATCCTCACCGGGGCCTGGGTTCCCTGCTGGTATAGGGGCGGCATTGAACACACCCGCACGAAAGGCCAGATCGTCCATCTGTGCGCGAATGGCCGTTGCCCAGGGGGCATTTGTCGGCGCGCTTCCAAGTGCATCCACCCAGATCCTGTAACCGATATCAGGTCGTCCGACCTGTACCATCATCTGTCCCAGGTAATACAAGGCCGGACCATGGCGTGGATCACGCTGCAATGACTGTTTCAATGCGTCTTCAGCTTCGGGCGAGATATATCCGTTGGTAGCAAGGATCATCATCTCGGCAAGATGCGAATAGACATCTGCGGGTGCAGTATTCCCGGACAGTTCGATCACACGTTGCTGCGCTTTGTAGGCGGCATGGAAGTTACCTGCGTTCGCCTCGTGCTGGGCAAGAAGGATATGTCCTTGTAGGTCATCAGGACGACCGGAAACGGTTTCGCGTAGTTGCCCGAGAAGAGAGGCATAGCTTTCGTCAAGCTGTGGCAGTGGTGCGGGTGGCGTGGCGGCTTCTGCCTCGGCCTGACTGGGGCGCTCTGTGCGCAGAGCATCGGCCATTTCTAGCCGCAATGACAGGGGCTGATCGGGGAGCCCGGCTGCACCAAGCTTCAGATACATCCAGGATCCTCCGCCTACCAGGATGACCGCGACAAATATGGATGCCGTAACCGAGATCCATTTGGAAGGCCCTTGCGGTTCAGACAAAGATTGCATCTGCGCATCAGCCGCAAGAATGCGGCGTGAAATTTCCGTGCGAACTCGCTCGGCATCTGCGTCAGCGATGACACCACGGGCCAAGTCTCGATCTACGCTGGCCAACTGTTCACGATAGACCTGCAAGTCATACGCAGTGGATGGTTCGCGCGTATCTCGCCTACGCAGTATCGAAATCCCAAGAAAAACCGCTATCAGGACGGCGGTGGCTATGATGAGGGCCCAGAAGGTCATGATAACTCCAAGATGGCTGTCCTGACTTAGACCTGTGGCGGGGCGGAAAAAAGGGACAAATGGCCGCGAGGGGGCTTCATGTCGCAATAATAAGGGCGATGTCGCAATAGTGCGATATTATGGCGTTGCACGGCAGGGGCCAAAGGCGGTTACACGGCATACCTGCGCCAATCACCGAACCGGATGGATTCGCTTATGAAACACTATTCAGCCTTTGCTGTGGCGCGCGAAGCGCTGCGCTATCATACCGGATGGGAACGCGCCTGGCGTTCGCCCGAGCCCAAGAAACGCTATGACGCCGTCATTGTGGGGGCGGGTGGCCATGGTCTGGCAACCGCCTATTACCTGGGTAAGAACTATGGCATCCAGAATGTCGCTGTGATCGAAAAAGGCTGGTTGGGCGGTGGTAATACCGGTCGGAACACAACCATCATCCGCTCGAACTATCTGCAGGATCCGTCTGCCGCGATCTATGAAAAGGCGCGCAGCCTTTATGAGGATCTGAGTCAGGACCTGAACTATAACGTCATGTTCAGCCCGCGCGGCGTGATGATGCTGGCGCAGACCCAGCATGAAATCCGCGGCTATCAGCGCACGGCTCATGCGAATGCGCTGCAGGGTGTAAAGACTGAATGGATCACACCTGAACGGGTCAAGGAACTGGTACCAATCATCAATCTCGAAGGCCCGCGCTATCCGGTTCTGGGTGCGCTGTGGCAGGAACGCGGTGGCACCGCCCGTCACGATGCGGTGGCTTGGGGCTATGCGCGCGCTTGTTCCGCCATGGGCATGGATATAATCCAGCAATGCGAAGTGACCGGGGTTCGGTCACAGGATGGTCGTGTTGTCGGTGTCGACACCACCAAAGGTGCGATCGACTGTGACAAGCTGGGCATCGTGGTTGCGGGCCATTCCGGTCAACTGGCCGAAATGGCGGGCTTCCGTCTGCCGCTGGAGGCGATTGCTCTGCAGGCGCTGGTGTCTGAGCCGATCAAACCCTGCATGGACGTGGTCGTGATGGCCAACACGGTGCATGGCTACATGTCGCAATCCGACAAGGGAGAGATGGTGATCGGTGGCGGCACCGACGGGTTCAACAACTACACCCAACGCGGCAGCTTCCACCATATCGAAGAAACTGTGCGCGCGCTGGTCGAGACCTTCCCGATGATCTCACGCCTGAAAATGCTGCGGCAATGGGGCGGGATCGTGGATATGACCGGCGACCGCTCGCCCATCCTGTCAAAAACACCGCTTGGGAACTGTTTCATCAACGGTGGCTGGGGCACCGGTGGCTTCAAGGCCATTCCAGGGTCCGGCTGGGGCATGGCACAGCTGATGGCCACGGGCCATTCACCGCTGACCGAGGCGTTCTCGTTGGATCGTTTCAAAGAAGGCCGCTTCATCGACGAAAGCGTCGCGGCCGGGGTGGCGCACTGATGCAGATTTTCCGGCGAAAAATCTCGCGCGCCCGTTACTCAGATTTCGCATGCAGCATGGTCTCGCCTGCTGCCGAGAGGATGAACATATGCTGATCCTGAATTGCCCCTATTGCGGCGTCGATGCCGAAGAAACCGAATTGGCCGCCGGTGGCGAGGCGCATCTGAAGCGTTTCGGTCCGGGCTCGTCGGATGGTGACTTCCACGATTACCTGTTCATGCGTGAAAACCCTAAAGGCGTTCATTTCGAACGCTGGCGCCATGCGAATGGATGCGGCAAGTGGTTCCACGCGGCGCGCTGCACGCAAACGCTCGAAGTTTTCGGCACCTACTCTGCCCAGGTGTTTGAGCCGCCCAAAGAAATTCGCGAGGCGATCACCGCCAAGCGCCCTGGCTGGACGTGGAGAGAATACAAATGATCCGCGCCACCACCCGTAATTCCGCCTGCGAAAGGTCCGCATCATGAGCACCCGTCTCGCAAATCAAGGCCGGCTGATTGACCGGTCGAAACAGGTCACATTCTCCTTCAACGGCACTTCGATGCAGGGCTACGAAGGCGACACGCTTGCCTCGGCCTTGCTGGCTAATGATCAGATGATGATGGGCCGGTCGTTCAAGTATCACCGCCCGCGTGGTGTTGTCGCCAGTGGTGCGGAAGAACCCAACGCTCTGGTCGGTCTGGGGCAGGGCAATCGGTTCGAGCCGAACCAGCGCGCCACCACGACCGAGCTGTTCAACGGTCTGACCTCGATTTCTCAGAACCACTGGCCGAACCTGGAATTTGATATCGGTGCGATCAATACGCACCTGTCGCGGTTCCTGCCGGCTGGCTTCTATTACAAGATGTTCATTCATCCCAAGCCGTTCTGGAAACACGTCTACGAGCCGTTCATCCGCCAATCTGCCGGTCTGGGCAAAGCCCCCGACAAGGACAGCCGTGATGCGGATACCTATGAGCATTTCTACAACTTCGTCGATGTGTTGGTGATCGGTGGCGGTGTGGCCGGTTTACAGGCTGCCAAAGTGGCTGCTCAGACCGGTGCAAAGGTCATGTTGATTGAGCAGACCGCGCATTGGGGTGGCCGTGCCCCAGTTGATGGCGGCACAATCAATGATGAGCCTGTGGATAAGTTCGTGGAACAAACTGTTTCCGAACTAGAAACAATGAACAACGTCATCTTGCGCAATCGCTGCATGGGTGCTGGGGTCTATGACCATGGCTATGTGCTGGGCTATGAACGCCTGACGGACCATAAGCCTGGCGCACAAGGCCCGCGCCATCGCCTGTGGCGTATTAGGGCGAAACAGGTCGTGACTGCTACCGGAGCGATTGAGCGTCCGTTGTCTTTTGCGGGTAATGATGTGCCGGGTGTCATGCTGGCCTCGGCCATGCGGGACTATGTCGTGAACTGGGGTGTGACACCCGGTGAAAAGGTGATTGTGGCCACCAATAATGACGACGCCTACCGGACTGCGATAACCTTGAAACAGGCCGGTGTGGATATCTTGCGTGTGGTTGACGCAAGGGCTACCTCGGGCCCTCTGGCTGAAGAGGCGCGCCAACTGGGTATCCGCGTCGATGTGGGCAAGGCTATTGCCAAAGTCAAAGGCGGCAAACGCGTCAAGAAAGTTGCCATTTGCAATCAGGACGGCATCGGTGGCGCCCGTGAAGAGGTCGAATGCGACGCTGTTGCGATGTCAGGCGGTTGGTCTCCGGTCGTGCATATGTGGTCGCATTGCGGCGGCAAGCTGATCTGGGACGATGCCAATGCGCATTTCCGGCCGGATCCTGCACGACCCCCGCTTGGGGCCGATGGCGAAGGGTTCGTCGTAGCCGCCGGGGCATCGAATGGCCCGATGGCGCTGGGCGATGTGCTGGCCGATGCCGATGCAGCTGGTAAGGCCGCAGCCAAAGCGGCTGGATTCAAAACCAAACGCACCAAAGCGCCTGTCGGGGAAACTACGTCCGAGGCACCTATGGCTGCGGTCTGGTTGATGCCTGCGAACGCGGATATTCAACTGCGGATGAAGTCCTGGCTGGACTTCCAAAACGACGTCAAAGTATCGGACGTGCAACTTGCCGCGCGTGAGGGGTATGAGAGCGTTGAACATACCAAGCGTTACACCACTCTGGGCATGGCAACGGATCAGGGTAAACTGAGTAACATCAACGGATTGGCGATCCTAGCCGATGCGTTGGACTCCGAAATCCCGAAGGTTGGAACAACAACGTTCCGCCCGCCTTACACCCCAATTTCAATGGCATCTATCGGCGGTGAGGCACGTGGTGAGGTGTTCCAGCCAATCCGCCAGACTCCGATGCATAACTGGCACGACAAGAACGGCGCCGATTGGGAGCCGGTCGGCCATTGGCGCCGGACCTATGCCTATGTTCGCCCGGGTGAATCCGTGCATGACGCCGTGAACCGTGAGGTGAAAAACACCCGCGAGAACCTCGGCTTGCTGGACGCCTCGACCCTGGGTAAGTTGATCGTCAAAGGGCCGGACGCAGGCAAGTTCCTGGACATGATGTACACCAACATGATGTCTACGCTGAAGATCGGCAAATGCCGCTATGGCCTGATGTGTTCCGAAAATGGCTTTCTGATCGACGACGGTGTTGTTGCCAGGATCGACGAAGACACATGGTTGTGCCACACCACCACCGGCGGGGCCGAACGTATCCACGGTCACATGGAAGAATGGCTGCAAACCGAATGGTGGGACTGGAAAGTCTATGTTGCCAACGTGACCGAGCAATATGCGCAGGTCGCCGTTGTTGGCCCCAACGCCCGGAAGGTGCTTGAAAAGCTCGGTGGCATGGATGTGTCGAAAGAGGCGCTGCCCTTCATGGAGTGGCGCGATGGCAAGATCGGCGACTTTGATTGCCGGGCCTATCGCATCTCGTTCTCGGGTGAGCTGTCGTACGAGATCGCCGTTCCTGCATCCCAAGGGCAGGCTTTCTGGGATGCGCTGACAGAGGCAGGCAAGGAATTCGGCGTGATGCCCTATGGCACTGAATGTCTGCACATCCTTCGGGCCGAGAAAGGCTTTATCATGATCGGCGACGAGACCGACGGCACCGTGATCCCGCAGGATCTGGGGCTGCATTGGGCGCTGTCGAAAAAGAAAGAGGATTACCTCGGCAAGCGCGCTCATTCCCGCAGCCATATGGCCGATCCCGAGCGTTGGAAACTGGTGGGTCTTGAGACTGTGGATGGTTCTGTCATCCCGGATGGGGCTTACGCAGTGGGCGAGGGTGTCAACGCCAACGGTCAGCGCAACATGATCGGTCGTGTGACCTCAACCTATTATTCGGCCAATCTGGGCAAAGGCATCGCCATGGGCTTGATCAAGCATGGTCCTGACCGCATGGGCGAGATTGTCGAGTTCCCCGGCACCGATGGCAAATCCTACAAAGCAAAGATCGTGGATCCGATCTTCTTCGACAAGGACGGGGAGAAGCAGAATGTCTGAACCCATCAGCGCACTGAACCACGCCAGCTATGAGGGCATCGCCAAGGTTGAAGAATGCGGCCTGCAGGGCATGATCACCCTGCGCGGCGACCTGTCCGACAAGGTTCTGGCCAAGGCCGTCAAAGACGCCACCGGTCAGAAAGTACCCGGCCAGCGCGAGGCATTTGTCGACGGAGACTGCGGTGTTTGCTGGATGTCCACCGACGAATTGCTTGTGCTTGTCCCATATGCCGAGGTCGAGGCCAAACTGGCCGCGATGACCAACGCGCTGAGCGGTGTGCATGCCCTGGCGGTCAACGTCTCGGATGCCCGCGCGGTGTTCAGCATCTCGGGCGCGAACGCTCGCGAAGTTCTGGGCAAACTGGCCCCGGTAGATCTGTCGGCTGACGCCTTCCAACCCGGCCAAATCCGCCGTTCGCGCTTGGCGCAGGTTGCCGGTGCGTTCTGGCTGGATGACGCCGAAACTCTCCGCGTCGTCTGCTTCCGGTCAACCGCAGACTACGTGTTCAAACTGTTGAAGGTCGCAGCGCAGCCGGGCAGTGAGGTCGGGGTTTATTAGGTTCCGAAGCTAGGAAAAAAAGCCCCGGATTTTCCGGGGCTTTTGCGGTTTAACCGAAGCTTAACCATCGATCACTTTGCATTTGCCTTGCCCTGAAGGCTTGTTGACAAAGTTGGCATTCACCCAGTTGCCTCTCAGTTTCACGGTGTTGTCAGAAGGGTCAATGCGGGCCGTGTAATTTACCCGGACTTTTTGGCCGCCAAACTCTGTCAACTCAACGCGCCAATCCAGCTTGTAACGCTTCTTTCTATCAATTTTCAGCTTAGCGGACTGCATTTCGTTGTGCCCGCTGGCTGTTTGCGCACTAACGCCGTCCTTATCAATAACAAAGATATAGCGGGGCGCGACCCACCCGGTTCCGTCGCGGTCGCGAACGGCACAATCGTAAGTAATTGTTTCAGCCGCCGCTGCCTGTGCAAAAACGGTAAAAATGGATGCTAAGAAAAGATATTTCATGGTTCCTCGTTTACTCGGTCTATCCAGAAGGGAAGACACCAAACAACGCGAGAGTTTCAAGCGCATATGCAACTAATGCACGAAAAAAATACTGCACCTTCTATTCATGCAACACAACGGCGCGATACCGCTTCAACTCTTGAGGTTGCAGCAATTCTTCGACCTTTAGCGGGTGCCCGTTTTCGTCTTGAATTTCGGTGTAGAATGAAAGGCTTTCAAGGAGTTGAGATGTCCGTGTAAGCCGGTCTTCCTCGGCCAGAAGGGGCGAGTGGAGCGAAAGATAGAGGGCCGGGCGATGCTTTTTCAGAAAGGGCAGAAGGCTCGGCAGAACCGCAAATTCTGCCCCTTCGATATCCATCTTGACCAAGGAGACACGGGACAGGTCATTTACGGCCTCGAACTGATCCCACTCGATGGTCAATGCATCTGTCCCATGCACCCCGTCATGCAACAGTGAACTGGTGGAATCCCCGGGTTCACCGCGAACGGATGCCATACGGGCCACGCCGAATTGATCCGACAATGCGACGCCAAATGCCGAAACATTGCGAATGTCGTTCAGGTCCAGATTCCACGCCAGATGCCGAAACGCGGTGGGGTCTGGTTCGAAACACCAGACGTGGCGGGCTTTGCGGGCACCGTACAACACCGTTGGGCCGATCCATGCCCCGATGTCCAGATAGTCGCTGTCCGGCGTTAGATATCTATCCAGCACGGCAAAAGTCTCGGGCTCCCACGCGCCGGCCGAGGCCTTGCGCCAGAACTTTGAGTGGTAGGGATCCAGCCGGAAAGGCTCGCCATTCAGGCTGCCCGCATAGTATCCGCGGGCGCGGTAAAACATCTTGCGCGCCTGAGTTAGCATCGCGGACCTCCGGGTTTTATGATCTCTGCCCTTGACCTGCGGCACTTGCCAAAGCATTTAACCTTTGGAAACCGCAACATTCATTTTCAACAGGGGGCCGAGATGGCTTTTGAACTTCCTGATCTTCCTTATGCACACGACGCGCTGGCAGCCAAGGGCATGTCCGCCGAAACATTGGAGTTTCACCACGACCTGCACCACAAGGCCTATGTCGACAACGGCAACAAGTTGATCGCCGGTACCGAGTGGGACGGCAAGTCGCTGGAAGAGATCATCACCGGCACCTACGACGCAAATGCCGTGGCGCAAAACGGCATCTTCAACAACATCAGTCAGCTTTGGAACCACAACCAGTTCTGGGAGATGATGGGCCCCGGCGACAACGCCATGCCTGGCGAGCTGGAAAAGGCGCTGGTCGAATGCTTTGGCTCGGTTGACGAGTTCAAGTCGCAGTTCAGCGCAGCTGGTGCCGGTCAGTTCGGCTCGGGCTGGGCGTGGCTGGTCAAGAATGCGGACGGTTCGTTGGCAGTGACCAAGACCGAAAACGGCGTGAACCCGCTGTGCTTTGGTCAGACTGCTCTGTTGGGTTGCGACGTGTGGGAGCATTCCTATTACATCGACTTCCGCAACAAGCGTCCGGTGTACCTGTCGAACTTCCTCGACAATCTGGTGAACTGGGAAAACGTCGCTTCGCGGATGTGATCCAGTGACCCGTAGAGGGTTCATAAAGGGCCTGCTGGCAGTGATGCTGGCAGGCCTTTTTGCTGCCACGTATGGTTTCTTCATCGAACCCGCGCTGCGCCTCCGTGTTCGTAAGTGGCGGATCCGGCGCGCGGACTGGACCGCACCGCCGCTGCGGATCGCGGTTCTTGCTGATCTGCATGTGGGTGAGCCCTATGTGGGGCTGAAAAGAATCCAGCAGATCGTCCGGCGCACCAATGCCTTGTCTCCCGATCTTATCCTGTTGTTGGGTGACTACGCCGCCGGGCATAGGATAAATCTAAAACCTGTGAAAATTGCCGATCTGGCGCCAGTGTTGTCCGGATTGCAGGCAAAGCATGGTGTCTATGCGGTTCTGGGAAATCACGACTGGTGGGATGACCGGTCAGCCCAAAAGCGCAGGGGCGGGCCGAATCTGTACGGCGATGCGCTGAGGCGGAATGGTATCCGGGTGCTTTCAAACGAGGCCTTCAAACTGGATGGTGCCGGGATTTGGCTTGCAGGCCTCGAAGATCAGTTGGCGATTTATACGGGCAATGGTCGATACCAAGGGCTGGATGACCTGCCTACGACGCTTAGGCAGATCACGGATGATGCCCCGGTGGTGATGATGGCGCATGAACCGGATATCTTCCCCAAAATTCCTGATCGCGTGGCCCTGACCCTGTCAGGTCATACTCATGGAGGGCAGGTACGGCTGTTTGGCTGGTCGCCGGTGGTGCCCTCGAAATTCGGCAATCGCTATGCCTATGGTCACGTGCGCGAAGGCAATCGCGATCTGGTCGTGTCCGGGGGTATCGGATGTTCGATCCTGCCCGTGCGTTTTGGTGTAACGCCCGAAATTACGGTCATCGAACTGTCCTCCTAACCGGTGAAAACTCGCCTATAACCGCAGTTTCGCGGTCCGGCCGGATTGTAAGACGGCGCGCAGTGCTTACTTTAAGTGTGGCGGAGGAGAGAGCCGCAAATCACTTTAAAAAAATTCCAGGCGGCGCGGCGAAAAACAAAGCTGCGTAAACGGTTAGCCGTGCCTGAAACCCGAGGGATGGTCTCAGAAAAACCAAAACAGGAGATCACAATGGTCGCACTATCGCAGGGAACATGGATTGTCATTGCCGACGGGGAAAAGGCGCTGTTCATGGAGAATATCACGGATGCCGAAGACCCCAATCTGGTGGTTGTCTCGGTCGAAGAAAGCGACGGCTCAGGCGTCAGGCCTTCGGATCGGGCAGGGCGACGCTCTGACAACGGGCCCAATCAGAAATCAGCCGTTGAGGAACCCAAGTGGAAATCGCAGGCCAAGTCTCTGTTCGTGCAGGATGTGGCAAATCTGTTGAATCGCAAAGGCCTGAAGGGGGCATATAAGCGCCTGGTACTGGTCGCCAGCCCTCATGTTCTGGGGCTTCTGCGCCGCCGCCTGCACAGCGAAGTCCTAAGGAAAGTGGTGGCCGAGGTTGATAAGACCCTGACCAACCACCCGCTGAACAAAGTGGAACAGGTTCTGATCAGCCGTCTAAAACCCGCCACCTAGGTCTGCGGCAATCTGCGGGCGGGTCACACCGCCCGACTAGCCCTTATGCGGGACCAACATCGCTCTCAGGGTCGACATCGCCGTTTCCGGGCTGTCGACCCACGCTATGAAATCGGCCAGAGATGTGTCCGCAAATCCCTGGCCGATGACCTGCTGCACAAGATCATGGAGGGCATCCCAATATCCATCAACATTCATGACCAGAATGGGCTTGTCGTGCAGACCCAACTGTCGCCATGTCAGGGCTTCGAACAATTCGTCCAGTGAACCCGGACCACCCGGCAGGACAACCACCGCATCGGCATTCATGATCATGACCTTTTTGCGTTCGTGCATCGTTTCGGTGATCACGAACCGGGTCAAGTCTGTCTTGCCAACCTCGCGCTTTAGCAGGTGAACGGGAATCACGCCGAACGTGTCCCCTCCGGCGGCTTGGGCCGCACGCGCGACCTCGCCCATCAGACCCACATCGCCCGCGCCATAGACCAGTCGCCAGCCCTCCTGCGCCAGAAGCTGACCAAAGGAGCGGGCTGCGTCGGAATAGCTGGTTTGGGCGCCATTGCGTGACCCGCAATACACACAGACGGATTTCTGAGACATCGAGAGGCTTCTCCGGGGTTGTATCTGGGGTTTTGACCCGTGATAGCGGTATTGATAGATTGGCTCAACCGTCAGGCAGAATGCGTTGTAGATAAGGCATTTGCGCTGCGGAGTGAAAGGAAGAGTATGGATTCCAATTCGGGAAGCGAGAGCCCCAGATCTTTCACCTGGGGGGTGATCGCCGGTTTGCTGGTTCTGTTGGGCGTCGGCGGTGCATATTTTTCCGGCGCGTTTAACGGCACGTCTCTCGACCCAACAGCGCAGGAAGATGTGGCTGAGGATGCGTCTGAGAACGCGTCCGTTGCCTCGGACACAGAAGAAACCCCGCAGGCCGATGCGACGACTGATACGGATACGGCAGCAGCCGAGGCTCCGACCGAAGAGGCTGACGAGACCGCTGAATCGGCTGAGGAGGTTGCTGAACCGGCTGAGGAAGTTGCCGAAGTTACGCCTCCGGCCTTGGATCAGATCTTTGTTGAGCCTGACGGGAATGCTGTTCTGTCCGGAAATGCAGAACCCGGCGCCAAGGTGCGGGTATTGCTGGACGGTGAGGCAGTTCACAGCTTTACCGTTGATGACAGCGGGCAGTTTGCCGAATTCGTGTCGATCCCGTTTTCCACGGCCGCACGCGGTCTGACACTGGAAACCGATGGGGTCGATCAACCGGTCCGCTCTGATGACTATCTGATTGCGGCTTTGCCCGAACCCGAACCAGAGGTCGCATCGGTTGATACGGCGGAAACCACCCTCGCCGACGAATCCGCAGGCGGCGATGAAACCGAGGCGGGGCAGGTCGCTCAAACCGGCGACACATCTTCTGAAGAAACGGCAGATTCCACGCAAGGACAACAGGTTGCGATCCTGCGATCGGGGGAAGACGGGGTCGAGCTTGTCCAACCTGCGACGCCTCAGAGCACCGAACCTGATCAGGTCGCGTTGGATACGATCGGGTATTCAGACACGGGTGAGGTCGAGCTGACCGGCCGCGTGGCTGATGGTTCCGCGGTACGCGTGTACCTGGACAACCAACTGGTCGCTGATATGCAGCCCACGGATGATGGAAAATGGCGCAGCGAGATCGAAGGCATTGATCCCGGTGTGTATACGCTGCGTGTGGATGAGGTTGCCTCGGACGGCACGGTTAAAAGCCGTCTGGAAACCCCGTTCAAGCGTGAGCCTCTAGAAGTTCTGAGCGTGGCCGAAGTGGACGATGGGCCTGCACCCTCTCAGGAAACACCGGCCATCCGTTCGGTTACAGTACAAAAGGGTGATACGCTTTGGGCTATCTCTCGGGAACGATTTGGCGATGGTGTCTTGTATGTCAAACTGTTCGAGGCCAACCGAGGCGCGATCCGCGACCCGGATCTGATCTATCCGGGGCAGGTATTCACCATTCCGGAATAATCCTGTACCTCTGACCTTCCGGGGTCAGGGGCACTCTCTGACCGCAGTTCCGGTACGTGAAGAGACGAGTAGCCCCGATGAATTCCGACAATATCCCAAAATTGGACGCGCGCAGCTCTGGCTGGCGTACAATCCGGAAAGTTGCGCCTTATCTCTGGCCCGAGGATGAACCCTGGGTTAAGCGCCGCGTTCTGATTGCAATGGGCATGTTGGTTCTGGCCAAGTTGATCGCGGTCTACACCCCGATTTTGTACAAAGGCGCGGTTGATAGCCTGGCGGGCGAGGGCGTTCCCCCCGTAGCGCTGGGTGCTGTTGGGTTGACGGTGGCATATGGTGTCGCGCGCATGATGACTGTTGGTTTGCAGCAGTTGCGGGATGCGGCCTTTGCTCCTGTCGGGCAGCGAGCATTGCGCGCACTGGCATTGGAGACTTTCCAGCATATCCACCAGTTGTCGATGCGCTATCACGTGACGCGGCGCACGGGCGGTCTGAGCCGTATTATCGAGCGCGGCGTAAAGGGGGTCGAATTCCTCTTGCGTTTCCTCCTGTTTTCCATCGGGCCTTTGATCCTTGAACTGCTGCTTGTTGCGATCATTCTGATGTGGCTGTTTGATGTCTGGTATCTGGTGGTCGTCGCGGCAACGATCGCACTGTATATCTGGTTCACATTTGCAGTGACCGAGTGGCGCGTGAAACTGCGCCGCGAGATGAATGATCAGGATACCGAGGCGAACCAGCGTGCCATCGACAGCCTGCTGAATTTTGAAACCGTCAAGTATTTCAATGCCGAAACGCGTGAAGCTGAACGGTATGATGTGTCAATGAAAGCCTACGCGGGGGCGGCTCTCAAGACTGCGTATTCTCTGGCGTTTCTAAATTTTGGGCAGTCCTTTCTGATCACCTGCGGATTGATCGGTGTGATGGTCTTGGCAGCCATTGGGGTACAGGCCGGGACGCTGACCGTGGGCGATTTCGTTATGGTCAACGCCTATATGATACAGATTACCGTACCGCTGAATTTTTTGGGTACGGTGTATCGGGAAATCCGCCAATCTCTGGTCGATATGGGCCAGATGTTTGACCTGTTGGAACAACCCTCCGAAGTGGTCGACAAGACCGATGCACCGGATCTGGATGTAACAGGGGGTGAGGTTACCTTGCATGATGTACAATTCGGATATGATGCTGAGCGGGAAATTCTCAAAGGTGTTTCCCTTACCATTCCTGCGGGCCAAACCGTAGCGATTGTGGGTGCGACGGGGTCGGGTAAATCCACCATCGGTCGGTTGCTGTTCCGGTTCTACGATGTCACCGGGGGCGCGCTGAAAATTGATGGGCAGGATGTGCGCGACGTCACGCAGACCAGCCTGCACGCGGCAATCGGAGTGGTGCCACAGGATACCGTGCTGTTTAACGATACCATTCGCTATAACATTGCCTATGGACGCGACGGAGCCACGCAGGAAGATGTCGAAGCCGCCGCCCGGGCTGCCCAGATCCACGATTTCATAGTTACGTTGCCCGAAGGCTATGACACGACAGTCGGTGAGCGCGGGCTAAAGCTGTCGGGTGGGGAAAAGCAGCGGGTCGGTATTGCCAGAACGCTGCTGAAAAACCCGCCAATCCTTTTGCTGGACGAGGCGACATCGGCGCTGGACACAGATACAGAACAAGACATCAAGGATGCTTTGGCCCATGCGGGCGAGGGGCGTACGGTTCTGACGATTGCCCATCGCCTGAGCACAATCGCCGAGGCAGACAGTATTGTAGTGCTAGAGCGTGGCAAAATCCTGGAGCAAGGCACGCATGATGAATTGCTGAAACGTGAGGGGCGTTATGCCCAGCTTTGGAATCGCCAGCAATCGGATATGCAGGCGGCCTGATAGGCGGCCCAAACTATGTTACACTACAGATCACTCATCTGAGGTTTTGTTATGCATAAATATTTCCGCAAGTTCATTGTGCCAGCCATAGCGGCAGTTGCCACACTTACACCGGTCTATGCGCTTGGAGACCCCATCATCGGAATTTGGAAGACCGAGCCGGATCGGAAGAACCTCGTCTCTGACATCAAAATTACAGCCTGCGGTGACAAGTTCTGTGGTCAGATTTTATCTGCATATGACGCCAGCGGAAAAGCAGTACAGACGCCGAATATCGGAAAGAAACTGTTTTGGGATGTCGGCAGCCAAGGCGGTGGTAAATATGGCGGGGGTGAATTCTGGGTGCCGTTAGTGAATGTTGATGCAGTTCCGCAAATGACGCTGAAGGGTGACACTCTGATGGTCAAAGGGTGTGAACACCACATTTGTGCGCATCAAACCTGGACGCGCGAGTAAAACAGGGCTGGATTGCCCAGCCCTGTTGCTTTTTATTCGGCTGCTTTCAGCGGTGAACCGGTCGGTTCTTTCCCAGAACTGTCAGCGCTCGGATCGTCGGCACGCAGCTCATCATCCCAGACCATTTCGGTTGCCTGAGCATTCATCGCGGCTTTACCGATAGCCATATCCAGCGCCACCTGGCTGGATTTTCCCGCTGTAGCACGGGCCAAAATCTTACCCAACCAGATGGCATAGGTTGTCACCCAGACCCGCATAGCCAAAAGCGAAGGCGTCACGATCAGCGTCAGTACCGTCGCGATACCAAGGCCAAAGACAACTGCGGTTGCCAGCTGTTTCCACCAGAGCGCTGTGGGGCTGTTGATCGAATACCCGCCGTTGATAAAGTCCAGCGACAGCCCGAACATCATCGGGGTAAGGCCAGCCATCGTGGTGAGTGTGGTCAACAGAACCGGACGAATGCGTGCCTCGGCGGTGCGTATGATCGCCTCGATCCTTGGCATGTACTGGCTATATTCCTGATAGGTGTCGATCAGAACAATGTTGTTGTTCACCACGATCCCCGCCAGAGCCACAATACCCGTCCCTGTCATGATGATCGAGAAGGGCTGTTGCATCACCATCATACCGATCAGAACACCTGTTGTGGACAGTACCACGGCCAGCAGAACCAGGATCGAATTGTAGAACGAGTTGAACTGCGCGAGCAGAATAACGAACATCAGCCCCAAGGCGCCCATAAAGGCATTCACAAGAAACGCCCCGGATTCGGCCTGATCCTCCTGATCACCTGTCCATGTCCAGCTGACGGAACTGCCAAAAGGATCGGTTTCCAGCCATTCAGTCAACACAACAATCCGTTCGTTCGGGTTAATCAGACTGGTGCGCGCGTCACCGGATTCGATCAGCGTGCGCAAAGCATCGGTGCTTTCTGCCTCGGTCAGCATGATCAGTTCGAACTGAGTGCCATCGGGAAAAGCCAATGCGCTAGCTGTGGGGCTTTCATCCTCTGCGAGTTCACGCACCACTGCCAATCTTTGATCGGCCCCATCCGGTCCTGTGACCACAACATTGCTCAGGCCGGGCTCAACATCCGCCTTCACGTCAAAATAACGTTCCTGATCGACACGGTTGATTTCGGCCAGTTTGGCGACTGGTTTGCGCGAGACAAAGTTGGACAGTGGCACCAAACCATCGACCGTGCGGACCTTGAGCGTGTCAAGCGTTGACAAGACTCGATCCTGATCAGGCAGGCGAACACGGATTTCGATTTCATCATCCACGTTGTCCGGGCGCATTTCGCCCAGCAAAAGGCCACGCGTAACAAGCTGTACCATCGCACCGACGGTGGCTACGTCTGCGCCAAACCGGCCTGCTTTGGCGACATCAACGTCAATCTGCCAATCGATACCGGGCAGGGGCAGCGTGTCCTCGATCTTAATAAGGCCCGGGGTGGCGTCGAATGCCTCACGTGCGGCCAAAGTGGCTGATGTCAGCTCTTGCCAGCCATCGGCCTTGATCCGCAGATGGACGGGTTTGGAAGAGCCCGGCCCTTGCTCAAGCGGCAAGGTCTCAACGATGATCCCCGGTAGCTGCGCAAGCTCCCTGTTCAACTCTTCCAGAACATAATCGCCGTCATAGTCTGGCGCCACTGTGTGCCGGTCCAACAATCCTCCGAAAATCGGTTCCGAGACGTTCGGTCTGTCTTCCCAAGGGATGATTTCGAACTGAACCTGACCAACTGTATCCGCCGGGGATTGGCCACCGGGTCCACCGGTGTCCAAACCACCTTCACCAGCGAATGCAAAGACGTTGATAACAGCCGGGTGCGCACTGATAATCTCTTCTGCGGCGAGTACCATCTGGTCCTTTTCGGCCAAAGAGATATTGCCGCGTGCACGGACATAGGCCGTGGCCTGCTCTGGTTCGCTTTCAACGAAGAATTCAACTCCGCGGTTGTTTTCCCCGAATGCCGTCATGACCAGATACACGGCGAAGCCAATCACAAGGATTGACACAAGCGGCATGACCGGGTTGCCCACAAGGAACTTTACCACATGCCCAAAGCGTGTGTGTTCGCGGCTGGTCTGCACATGCTCAACCGGGGCGCGTTCGATTTTTGCCGCGCTCAGGGTGACCGACCCGGCAAACGCACCTAGCATGAACAGGATCATTCCAAGAACTGAACTACCTGAATCGACCAGGTAATTCGGGTTCAGTGTCTGCATCGCCCCCAGGAAGATCAGGTATAACGACGGGGGAACCATCGCTGCCCGAACCCACCAGGCTGTTCGCGCCCTCAGCCAGTTCGACGACCGGTCAAACACGCGGCTGAGGCGGCCGGAAACGCCGCCCATCACGGGCAGGTAGATCAGTGCAACGATTAACGACGCCGACAGAACAAATATCAGCGTAACTGGCAGCATCCCCATGAATTCGCCCGGAACGCCGGGCCAAAAGAGCATAGGCAAGAAGGCGCATAATGTCGTAGCTGTCGAGGATACGATCGGCCAGAACATCCGTTGTGCGGCTTCGACATAGGCATGCATGGGACCCACGCCCTCGTTGATCCGCTTGTCGGCATATTCAACCACCACGATGGCCCCGTCGACCAGCATTCCGACCGCAAGAATCAAACCGAACATGACGATGTTCGAAATGCTGACCCCCATCACCGCAAGGAATGCAAAGCACAGCAGGAATGAGGTTGGAATCGCAAAACCCACCAGCAGGGCGGCACGGGTCCCAAGCGAGGCCAGAATGACAATCATAACCAGCGCAATAGCGGTAAGAACCGAACCCTCAAGCTGGCTGACCATCGACCCTACGATCCGGCTCTGGTCGTTCGAGGTGCCCAGTTTGATCGCCGCCTGCATCTCGGCTGGCCATTTGGATTGGGCCGCTGCGATAGAGGCTTTGACCTCGTCGACCGTGTCGATCAGGTTATAGCCTTTGCGTTTGACGACCTGCAGTGCCACGGTGGCCTCGCCGTTGAAGCGGGCGGTGCCTTCGCGATCTTCGAAAGTATAGTTGATTTGCGCCAGCTCGCCCATGGTCACGACGCGGTCGCCATTGACCTTGACGGGTAGGTCATACACGTCCTGGGCGGTCTTGAAAGACGAAGGGATCTTGACCGAGAAGGTGCCTTGATCGGTTTCCACCTCACCAGCGGCGATCAGCTGGTTGTTGTTCTGAACAACATTGATCAGCTCGGCGGCGGTAACGTTATACGCTTCCAGCCGCAGCGGGTCGATGATCACTTCTAGCAATTCGTCTCGATTGCCGGCTATCCCAGCCTCAAGCACGGAATCCAATGCTTCCAGATCATCCTGCAAATCTTTGGCGACACGGGCCATTGTTCTTTCAGGAACAGCTCCGGTCAGATTGACAATCACAATCGGGAATTCAGAAAAGTTGATCTCGGTCAGGGTATATTGCTCAGCCCCTTCAGGAAAATCGGCCTGGGCGCTGTTCATGGCGTCGCGGACATCGGCCATGATCGCCGTCTTGTCCCATCCAAAATCGAATTCCAGCGCGACACCGGCATAGCCTTCGGCAGCCGTCGACGTCATTTCTTTGAGACCGTCCAGATCAGCCAGCTCGGTTTCCATCGGCTTGACCAGCAGGTTTTCCGAGTCTTCAGCGGAAATGCCGGGGAACTGAACCGAGACGAAAAGCGCAGGGATTTCGATATCCGGCTCACCTTCTTTCGGCAGGCCAACATAGGCGTATCCACCTACGATCAAGGAAATCGCGATAAATGCCAGAACCATTCGGGCTCGGCCAGCGGCCCAGCTTACTATTCCGGTCATTGCGCTGCATCCCGATAAGTTGGCTCAACCATCACGCCGCGAGTCACGAATTCTTGCCCGACGATGATGATGTCCGCCGTTTCCGGCAACCCGTCGACCCAGACACCTTCGGAAGTGTCGCGCAACAAAGTGACCGGCAGGAAATCCACAATGTTCCCATTTCCAACGGTCCGTACACCAACTTTGCCATCGTTATTCAGCGTCAGTGCGGACTGAGGCAACAGATGTGCCTTGGTCCCTTCAGCCGAGATTCGGATGTCCGCAGTCTGACCGTCCCGAATTGTCAGGTCGGGGTTAGGAACGGTAATCTCGACCTCAAAGGTCCGGGTGGTCTCATCGGCCGACCGGCTAAGGAAGGTGACCCGCCCAGAGACCTGAAGCCCCGAGATCAGCTGGGCCGAAGCCTCGGACCCTACGATGATCCGGTTCACATCTGCCTCGGGAACAAACCCGACCAACTTGATTGGGTCCAACTGGATCACAGTCGCACACAGCGACCCTGGTTGCATAAGACTTCCAAGCTCAGCTGTGTCACTTTCTAACAGACCCTTGAATGGAGCTTCGATCGTCTGGCGTTCGATTTCACGTTCGGCGGCCTCGACTTCGGCTGATGCCGCTTCGATACCGGCGCGTGTTGCTTCCAGCCCGGCTTCGGCGCTTTTGATACCAGCCTGGGCTGTACTCATTTCTGCCTCGCTGGAAATCCTGCGGGTTTCCGACCCAAAACCGGTCTCTGATAGCTTTCGTGCGGCTTTCAAGTTGATTTCGGCTTCGGCTACGCGTGCATGTGCCTCCAGCAGACGCGCTTCGGCTTCGGGCACCCGGCTTTTGGCTTCAAGCTTGGCGGCTGCTGCTTCGGCCAGGCTTGCCGGACGGGTGCCTGGATCCAGCTCACATAACAAATCACCGGCTTCGACAAAACTGCCCTTGCGCTTGGGTTCTGATACGACAGTTGACGTCGTTTCGGCCAGAACTTCGACCTCGCGGTTTGCTCTGGTTTGTCCACGCAGAGTCACTGCGCTGTCTACTTCGCGGGCGACAGAGCGCTGTGCAACTACACGGATTACGTGCCGATCCTCTGCGGGAATTTCAGAAGATTCTGCCTCGGACGTAGTGCCCGGGTTTGAATCATCGCGGCCGGCGAATGCTAATAATGCATCCCTTTCGAATACCAAATAGAATAAGGCAACAATCACCAAAAAGGCGTTTACGAATGAAATCAAACGCATACAGGGTCTCTCCCAGAATTCTTTGCCGACTGTCCCTCGGCGCGCATGCTTAGAAATGGGGGCGGGGCCTCATCTTTTCCACACTAAACTGAATAGTTCGGTTCACTTTTTTCTGCAAGGGTATCCGCAGGTGGGGGAATTGTATGAAATCGGACCCTTGGCTTGGCAATGGCAGCGGGGTATGACATTGCCCAATATCAAAGAACACAAGCCCGGGGAGCAGGGATGAGCGACGTCGACAGTTTCATTGATGAGGTGACCGAAGAGGTGCGCCGCGACCGTCTGTTCTTGCTTTTGCGCCGTTGGGGTTGGGTTGGCGTAGTGGCGGTTGTTCTGATCGTTGGTGGTGCCGCGTTCAACGAACTGCGCAAAGCGCGCGCAACCAGTCAGGCACAGGATCTGGGAGATGCGATTCTGGCCGCTATGGCACAGAATGAGTCCGCCGATCGTGCCGATGATCTTGCCTTGGTACCTGCACCAACACCCGGTGGAGATGCGATTGTAAAGATGCTGCTTTCTGCCTCGCAGACCGAAATCGAGTCCGGGCAGGGCGCTGTTGAGAGTCTGAACGCCATTGCGGTTCAGGGTGATCTGCCTGAAATTTACCGGGCCATCGCGACCTTCAAGGCTTTGCTGCTGCAAAGCGAGACAATGCCGGTAGCAGACCGGCGTCAGCAATTCGAAGCGCTGGCCGTGCCGGGAGCCCCATTGCGGTTGCTGGCAGAGGAGCAACTGGCACTGATCGAAGTGTCCGAAGGTCAAGTCGATGCCGCCATTTCCCGTTTGCAGGCAATGCGGCAGGACGCTGAAATCGGCGTAGATCTGCAGCAACGCGCAACACAGTTGATTGTTGCGCTGGGTGGTGAACCGGAACCGCTGGTCGCACGGCAAAGCTGAACCGGTAGAAAATAAATGACAGGCAAGTTCGGAGTATCATGGTGATTAGTCTCTTCCCCCGTATTGGGTTGCCGGTCGCGGTTGTTTCCCTGACATTGCTGGCGGCTTGTCAGGAACCCGAGGTCATCCTGCCCGGAGCTCGTGAGGACATCCGACCCACATCCGACAATGAAACGGTTGAGACCCAGGGGGCCAAGCCGATCAGCCTTCCTGCCCAGACGGCCAATGCCAACTGGTCACAAAGCCCGGGAACCGCGGCGTATCGGACGACAAATGCCTCTTTGCGTAATACTCCACAGAAACTGTGGTCAACGTCGATCGGTGATGGAGATTCGCGCAAACAGCGCATCACGGCCGAGCCGGTCGTTGCAGGTGGTTTGGTCTACACGCTGGATTCCGGAGCGACCGTTTCAGCGGTCTCACCGCAGGGGCAGGTTGCCTGGAGTACAGATCTAATCCCTGGCACCGACGGGGATTCAGATGCAACTGGCGGTGGATTGGCCTATGCCAATGGCGTTCTTTATGTGTCTTCTGGTTTTGGTCGCCTGACCGCTCTGGATGGCAAAACCGGTGCCATTCGTTGGCAAAAGCGCCTGAATGCTACGGGCAGCGGCTCACCTCTGATCAATGATGGCCTGCTGTATCTTGTCGCCGGAGATGAAATCGGATGGACGATTGATACAAAAGATGGGCGCATCCTCTGGCAGGTTCAGGGCACCCCAAGCGTTGGCAATGTGTTGGGCGCGCCTGCGCCGGTGATTGCCTCGGATTTCTCGGTGTTTGCATTTGGCTCGGGCGATATAGCTGCAACGTTCCGCAGAGGTGGTATTCGCCGCTGGAACGCGTCGGTTGCTGGTGGGCGTCGCGGGCGCGCCGCAGCGCAGATCGTCGACGTAACAGGCGGCCCGATGGTGGTCGGCGATACCATCTATATCGGCAACCATTCGGGCCGCACCGTGGCATTCGATTCCACTTCGGGTGAGCGGAGATGGACCGCGGATGAAGGTGCCGTTGATACGGTTTGGCCGGCTGGAAACAGCATCTTCCTGATTAGTGATCGCAGTCAGTTGGTGCGTTTGGATGCCTCGGATGGCTCGATTGTGTGGGCGCAGGACTTGCCTGGATTCGTCAAGGACAAGCCTGGTCGGCGTGGCGCAATCTATGCGCATTACGGGCCGATCATGGCCGGTGGGCGTATCGTTGTTGCATCGAACGATGGTTATCTAAGGTTCTATAACCCGCTCGACGGCACGCTGGTTCACCGCGTCGAGGTTCCCGGCGGTGCCACTACGGCGCCAGTTGTTGCCGGGCAAACCTTGTACGTCGTTTCGACCAAAGGTGAACTGCACGCTTTCCGTTGACGACAAGATGCGCTAAAGGGCGCGTCTGAGTCTTGAAAGTTGAGTAACATGTCCCTGACCCTCGCTATCGTGGGGCGCCCCAATGTGGGCAAATCCACTTTGTTCAACCGCCTCGTCGGCAAACGACTGGCATTGGTCGACGACCAGCCAGGTGTTACGCGCGATTTGCGCGAAGGCGAAGCGCGTCTGGGCGATCTGCGCTTTACCGTTATTGATACGGCGGGTCTTGAGGATGCGACAGACGACAGCCTTGAAGGCCGGATGCGACGCCTGACCGAGCGCGCCGTGGACATGGCTGATGTGTGCCTGTTCATGATCGACGCGCGTGTGGGGTTGACGCCCACAGATGAGATGTTTGCCGAGATTCTGCGCAAACGATCGAAACACGTGATCCTTGCGGCCAACAAAGCCGAAGGTTCGGCGGCTGATGCCGGTGTGCTCGAAGCTTATAATCTGGGTTTGGGCGAGCCGGTCCGCCTGTCGGGTGAACATGGCGAGGGGATGACCGATCTTTACGCACATCTGATGCCTCTGGCGGATGCTGCTGCAGAAAAAGCGATCGAAGAAGCGCCCGTAACTGATATCGAGCTTGATGAAGACGGCGAAGCCGTAACCCCGTTGATCACCGACGCCAAGCCGTTGCAAGTTGCCGTTGTTGGTCGCCCGAATGCCGGAAAATCCACCCTGATCAACAAGATCGTTGGCGAAGATCGCTTGTTGACCGGACCCGAGGCCGGGATCACACGCGATGCAATCAGCCTGCGGATCGACTGGGCCGACCCCGAGGGTGAAAGCACGCCGATGCGGATCTTCGATACTGCGGGGATGCGCAAAAAAGCCAAGGTACAGGAAAAACTTGAGAAGCTTTCTGTTTCGGATGGTTTGCGTGCAGTAAAATTTGCCGAGGTTGTGGTGGTGTTGCTGGATGCGGCGATTCCGTTTGAACAGCAGGATCTGCGCATCGCGGATTTGGCCGAACGCGAGGGCCGAGCCGTCGTTGTTGCCATTAACAAATGGGATATCGAAGAGGACAAGCAGGAAAAACTGCGCGATCTGAAAGAATCGTTCGAACGTCTTCTGCCGCAGTTGCGCGGCGCGCCACTGGTCACGGTTTCCGCCAAAACAGGGCGGGGGCTTGAGCGCCTGCGAGCTGCTATCCTACGCGCCCATGATATCTGGAACCGCCGTGTGCCGACTGCTGCTTTGAACCGTTGGTTGATCGCAATGCTGGAACAGCACCCGCCGCCAGCGCCGCAGGGTCGCCGGATCAAGCTGCGGTATATGACTCAGGCCAAAACCCGCCCCCCTGGATTCGTGGTTATGTGTTCGCACCCCGACAAGATGCCTGAAAGCTATAACCGTTATCTGGTCAACGGCCTGCGTGAGAGTTTCGATATGCCCGGGACCCCCATCCGACTGACCTTGCGCGGACAGGGAGACAAGAACCCTTATAAGGGACGGCGTAAGAAAAACGCAGGTGCCTTGGCCAAACATTTGAAGGGACGCGCGTAACTGCGCCAATCTGTTGCATTTTTCATCTCGGGGCGTGACAGCCCTTTGATGGCGCGCTAGCATTCGTTGGCGCGCTTTTGTTTCCAAGCGTGTTGCTTGTTTGCGGGAAGACCGCACCCATTTTTAGAATCACATTGCAACGGGCCATTGTGGGGAGCCGACGGAATGGATTTGAGAGAATACACACGTCAATACGCGGTTCAGGATAATGGATTGGCCGCGATCAGCTACTTTGGGACTTTCGCGGTTTATTTCTCATCGTTGGCATTAGCCATCATCTATGTGGACCGCTGGTACGTCATGATGCCTGCCGGGGTGGTTTTCGCGTTTTCCGCTGTTCGCCTTTACGTGCTGCAGCACGATTGCGGGCATCATTCGCTATTTGAAACGCGTGCACAGAATGAATGGGCAGGGCATGGGCTTTCCCCGTTCACTTTCGCTCCATTCGAAGTGATGAAGCAAAACCACAACCTGCATCATTCCGGCATCGGCAATCTGGAACATCGTGAGACCGGCGAAATTCATACTATGACCGTGCGGGAATGGAATGTGGCGAACTGGTGGTCGCGGCTGTATTATCGCCTATACCGCAACCCGTTTGTGCTGGTACCGGTCGGAGCACTGTTTACTTATTTCATTCGCTACCGCTGGCCCAAGAATACGGTGCGGTTCGGCGTCAAAGGCGTGCTGCTGCACAACCTGTCGATCCTGATTTTCCTGGGCCTGCTGTATCTGATCGCCGGTGCGACCGGTATATTGGTTTGGGTGGCCTTTTCCTTCCTTGGCGGGATGCTGGGAGTTTTCCTAGTCTATCTTCAGCATAATTTCGAAGACACATACTGGGACCGTCGCCCAGATCTGGATCCGAAATTGGCCGCGCTGCAGGGGTCGTCGGCGCTGGATTTCGGCTGGTGGTTTGATAATGCGGTGGCCTGCATCACATTGCACGACATACACCACTTCAACGCGCGCATCCCGTCTTACCGGCTGCGGGAATGCCACTATAACCTGCCGTCCGAGTATACGCCGCGTCGGATCAAATTCCCCGAGGCGGTAGCGGCTTTGAATCTGAAACTTTGGGATGAGGACACTAAACGGCTTGTGCCTTTCCCGCCCAAAGATCAATCCCGGGGGCTGGCCCATAGCAGCTAGCCGATACCCGCACTGATGTGAGAAGGAAGGGAACTTTGATGACTGCAGTGACCGATGTTAAGGGGGTAGGCGAGGTGCTTGGGCAAGCGTTGATTGCCAATGGCTTCAAGACCGCAGAAGACCTTGCGAGCGCGAAACCCGCAGAGCTCGTCAAAGTTCCCCGCATTGGTGTGGCACGGGCACCGGTTCTTATAGCGGCGGCGAAAGCAGCTGTTTCAGCCAAAACCACGACTGCGCGCGCGGCAACCAAGCGCCCAGCTGCTCGGAAGGGCGTTACTGCCGCCGCCCGGAAGCGGGCTGAGGAAACCGCCCAGAAGGCTGCTGAAGAGAAAGCCGCTGCTGAAGCCAAAGCGCGAAAAAAGGCCAAGGCAAAAGCCAAGGCTGAGAAAGCTGCCAAAAAGCTTCTGGAAATGGAGGCCGCATTCTCAAAGGCAAAGGACAAGGTGAAAGCCAAAGCCAAAAAGGATAAAAAGTCCAAAAAGGACGACAAGAAAAAAGATCAAAAGAAACAGGACGCCAAAGAGAAAGTCGGCAAGAAGAAGAGTAAGAAAAAAGATAAGAAAAAGGCGAAGAAATAGACCTCCTCCACCTTTTGATTTTCTCAGGACCGGCGCAGTTGGTTCGCGCCGGTTTTCTTATGCCAGCGTGCCGTCCCGCTGTAAGGTCAGTTTGCCGCCAAGATAGGGGGACAGAACCTTGGGCAAGGTCACGGTGCCATCGCGGTTCTGACCATTTTCCAGTACGGTGATCAGACAACGACCGACAGCCAGGCCGGAGCCGTTCAGTGTATGGACGTATTCCGGTTTGCCACCCGCTTCGGGGCGGAACCGCGCGTTCATGCGGCGGGCCTGAAAATCACCACAAGTCGAGACCGAGCTGATCTCGCGATAGGTATCCTGTCCGGGCAACCATGCCTCGATGTCATAGGTACGGCGCGCGCCAAAGCCCATGTCGCCCGTACACAGGATCACGGTGCGATAGGGTATGCCCAATTTTTCTAGAATACCTTCGGCGCAGCGTAACATGCGCTTTTGTTCCTTATCCGATTTGTCCGGATGGGTGATTGAGACCATCTCGACCTTTTCGAACTGGTGCTGGCGCAGCATCCCACGGGTGTCTCTACCAGCGCTGCCAGCCTCGGACCGGAAGCACAGGGAATGCGCGGTATAGCGGCGAGGCAGATAGCTTTCGTCGATCAGCGTTTCATTGACGATATTGGTCAGCGACACTTCGGAGGTCGGGATCAGCCACCAGCCTTCACGGGTCTGATAGCTGTCCTCGCCAAACTTCGGCAGTTGCCCGGTGCCCTGCATCATTTCGGACAGAACCAGAACCGGGCCGTTGACCTCGGTTAGTTCGTTTTCGTTGATATGTGTGTCCAGCATGAACTGCGCCAATGCGCGGTGAATGCGGGCTACGCCACCGGACAGCAGCACAAAACGCGAGCCGGACAGTTTCGCGGCAGTCTCAAAATCCATACCGGTCTGGACGGCTTCGATCTCAAAATGCTCTTTGGGCGCAAAATCCAGCGTGGGCGGAGTGCCCCAGCGGTTGACTTCGACATTGTCGTTTTCATCCGCGCCTTCGGGCACATCTTCGGCGGGCAGGTTGGCGATGCGGATCAGTTGATCGGTCAGAAGGGCGTCCAGATCCTTGGCCTCGGTCTGCATCTGGGCAATCTCGGCCTTTTTCTCGGCGACCAGCGCGCGCAGGCGCTCGAACTCGACCTCATCGCCGCGCCCCTTGGCCGCGCCCACCTCTTTGGAGGCTTTGTTCTGCTCGGCCTGAGCGGTTTCGGCGGCCAGAATCTTGGCACGGCGGCTTTCGTCCAGGCGCAACAGGTCCGACGACACCGGCGCGTCCCCACGGCGCGCAAGGGCGGCGTCGAAAGCGGCTGGGTTTTCGCGTATGGCGCGGATGTCGTGCATGGTTCAGGTCCTTAAATGCGTGAATCACTGAACCTGCTTATGCACCATATGAAAGGCAGGGTGTAGCACCGGTTACGACTTATCCGTTCCCTCGTGTGCTTCATGTGCCAGATGGCCATCCCAGCCTTCAGAGGGGATTTTCGGCTCGGGTGGATCGGCGATGTAAGACGGGGTCATAATCTGCACATTGTTCTCATTGAACACAGCCACAATATTGCGATGCAGGTCTGACCGAATTTTCGGGATGATGCTGCCCCGCGTAGTATAGCCGTTGATCTGATAATTGATCGCATAGTCGGCCAGAGCGGTCCACAAAACGAATGGTTCTGGCTTTGCCTTGATTGCCTTTGTCCGGCGCGCGGCTTCGATCAGCATCGCTTCGACCTTCTCCGTAGGCTCCTCATAGCCGATACCAACAGTCGTATGCAGCAACAGCCCGCTACCATCTGTTTTCTTTGAAAAATTGATCACATCCGAATTCATCAACTGCGCATTTGGGATCGAGATCAACTCGTTCTTGATAGACTTCAGGTGGGTCTCCATCAGCTTGATCCGTACAACGTCGCCGATGTGGTCGCCAATCTGGATGCGATCGCCGATCGAGGTTGAGCGGCGGTAGATCACAAACAGCCCAGCCAGCATGTTGGAGACCACCGAATTCGCGCCAAGCGATAGCATCGCACCCACCAGAATAGTCAGCCCCTGAAACGCTGCGGAATCCGAGCCTGGGATATAGGGTACTGCAAACACCAATGCGATCAGGATGACCAAAACGCGGGCAATGTTGAATGTCGGGTTTACCCAATGGCTTTCAAAATCGCCCAGTTCGAATGTGCCGGCCTCGACCGCGTCAAAGAACACGCGCATCCCTTTGATGATATACATCGCCAACCAGGCGATCAGCGCCAGCATGATAAGGTTGGGGATATAGCTGACCACTCCTTTGAAGATCAGCAGAACCGGTTCGGTCAGATAGGTCAGCAACAGCTGAGCGAAATACCGGGTTTCGGCAAAGGAAAGCAGAACAAAAGACAGGTAGTAGTAAAAGCCCAGAAAGAAGACGACCAGCAATATGAAGTTCAGACCGTAACTGACGAGGGCTGCAATGGCTTCGGCTTGAACGCTTTTGGCTGTTGCCGTTTCCACGTCCTTCAGATGGCGCGATACGAATTTCAGGGTACGACGTCTGATGCGCCGGTGCAGCCACAGAATAATGGCGATGAATACGGCAAACCCCAGCGTCCAGCCCAAAGCCTCAAGCGCGCCGGATACACGCGCCTGTTCGGTTCGGTTTGCGCGGTAAGCGACAATCGCATCATGGATGGCCGAGCCATGGAGATAGGTGATGACGTCCAGCTCCATCTGGTCCATTTCGGCATCGGCGACGGTGACCGTCGATACCGGCACGCCATCAACCAGAATACGCGTGCCCAGTTCCGTATCCTCATAAGTGACAGTAACTTCGGGATTTTCCGAGGACAGGGCCACTTGGATAATGTTGTTCTGAACGGTCTCGGCCCGTTCGGGCGCGGGCAGGGCGCTGGATCCGCGCAGGAAAAACAGGCTTTCGCCGTCGATGATGACCGGCGCTTTGAAATTCTCTGATTGTTCAGAGGTTTCAGGCGTTTCGATTGGCGCATCCTGTGCTAGCGCCATCGCTGTGCTGAACATAATCCAGACAAGCGTGAACCAGATGCGCGAAAGCGTGCCAAGCGTTTGGATTAATTGAATCATCGGTCCTCCTGCCGGCCAACTATATCCCAGCCGAGCCCGGATCAAAGGACCGATCTGCGACCCCGGTGTATTTCTTTGATCATTATGAGCCAATCATTGTAAAAACCTGTGCTGCCATTCCTTGCAAACAGGTGGTTCAGAGAATAGGTTCTCGCAAAATTTGCGGAGCATTTTCGCAGTACCAAACCAAAAGGAAAATCCCATGGAAGCTGGCGCGCTTGCCCAGAACATTCTCCCGCTGATCCTGATTTTTGCGATCATGTATTTCCTGCTGATCCGTCCTCAGCAGAAGAAAATGAAGGAACATCAAGCCATGGTCGAGGCCGTGCGCCGGGGCGATCAGGTCGTTACCCAGGGTGGGCTGATTGGTAAAGTGGCCAAGGTCAAGGAAGGCGACAACGAGATCGAAGTCGAAATCGCCGAGGGTGTCAAAGTCCGCGTGGTTAAATCGACCATTGCGCAGGTTCTGAACAAGACTGAACCGGCGAAGTAACTTCGCGATACAATCCCTTGAAAAGGCAGGGTAATGCTGCAAATTGATACCTGGAAGCGGGTTCTGATCTGGCTGGTCTGTGTGACCGGCCTGCTGATGGCCCTGCCGAATGCGTTTTATACGCGCGTTGAACAATCCAATGACGCCAAAACTGCCATCGTGCTTGGCGTCGACACCCCCGAAATGCAGGCCGAGGCGGCGCAATGGCCGAACTGGCTGCCGTCGTCGCTGGTCAATCTAGGGCTGGATCTGCGTGGTGGCGCGCATCTTTTGGCCGAAGTTCGGGTTGGTGACGTCTACGAATCCCGCATGGATGCGATGTGGCCGGAAATCCGGGATGCGCTGCGGGATGAACGTGCCACTGTGGGCACCATCCGTCGCCAGGACGCGGCGCCTGATGAGATTCGCCTTCGCATCAGTCAGCCCGAGGGCATGTCCCGCGCGCTGGAGGTTGTCCGCGGTCTGGCCCGTCAGGTGCAGACCCTCAGCGGTGTAGGGGCCACGGATATCGAGGCTCGCGCCGAAGGTGATACGATCATTGTGCAACTTTCTGAGGCCGAGAAGCTGGCCTCAGACGACCGCACCGTGCGTCAATCGCTGGAAATCATTCGCCGCCGGATTGACGAGGTGGGCACCCGCGAGCCGACCATCCAAAGGCAAGGCACCGACCGTATCCTGATCCAGGTGCCAGGTATCGGCAGCGCAGGAGAGTTGAAAGAGATCATCGGCACGACTGCGCAACTAACCTTTAACCCCGTCGTTGGGCGCGGAACCGACCCCGATGCGATAGCGGGCGTTGGCGAAGAGGTGGTGCCGTCGATTGACGAAAATGGCGTCTATTACACGTTGGATGCCGCGCCTGTTGTAACGGGCGAGGAACTGGTCGATGCGCAGCCCGCGTTTGACCAGAATGGCCGCCCGGCGGTGAGTTTCCGATTTAACACCTCAGGCGCGCGCAAATTTGGTGATTACACGCTGGAAAACATCGGGGCACCCTTTGCCATCGTTCTGGATGACGAAGTGATCTCAGCCCCGGTGATCCAAAGTCATATCCCCGGTGGGTCTGGTATCATCACCGGTAATTTCACCGTTGAGGAAAGTACAAATCTGGCTGTCCTGTTGCGCGCAGGGGCACTGCCCGCCGGGCTGGAGTTTCTGGAAGAAAGAACCATCGGTCCCGAGCTGGGCCAGGACAGTATCGACGCGGGTAAGGTGGCAACCATCGTGGCCTTTGTCGCGGTGCTGACATTCATGGCGCTCAGCTATGGCCTGTTTGGTATCTTCGCCAATATTGCGCTGATCATCAACGTTGGCCTGTTGTTCGGTCTGCTTTCCCTGATTGGGGCGACGTTGACCCTGCCTGGGATCGCGGGGATTGTTCTGACGGTAGGTATGGCGGTGGATGCCAACGTACTGATCTTCGAGCGTATCCGAGAGGAACTGAAATCTGCCAAAGGTCCTGCCCGCGCGATTGAGCTGGGTTATGAAAAAGCGCTGTCGGCCATTCTGGACGCCAACGTGACCACCTTCATTACCGCTGTAATCCTGTTTGCTATGGGCAGCGGGCCAGTGCGCGGGTTCGCAATCACTTTGGGTCTGGGTATTCTGACCTCGGTCTTCACCGCGATCTTCGTGACGCGCCTGATGATCGTGATTTGGTTCGAACGCCGCCGTCCGAAAACGATCGAGGTTTGACATGAGACTGAAACTCGTACCCCAGAATACCTCGTTCGATTTCTTCAGTCGCTGGAAGATCTGGCTGGGTATCTCGGCCTTGATGATGATTGTCGCGTTTACGTCCTTCATGCTGCAGGGCCTGAACTTCGGCATTGATTTCCGTGGAGGGACCACCATTCGGACCCAAAGCGCGCAGGAAATCGATGTCGGCACATATCGTGACGCTATTGCGCCGCTTGGACTTGGCGACGTGACGATCACCGAGATTTTCGATCCGAGCTTCGGGCCAGATCAACATGTCGCGATGATCCGCATTCAGGCGCAGGATGATGCTGAGGCTGTCAATGCGGCCACGATTAAACAAATTGGTGAAGCTCTTGCCGCAGCGGACCCTGGGTTGAAACTGCCCTTCGAAAGCGTCGAATCTGTTGGACCCAAAGTCTCGGGAGAGCTTATCCAGACCGCCGTGATCGCGGTGGTGCTCGCCATTGGGGCGGTGCTTATCTACATCTGGCTGCGGTTTGAATGGCAGTTTGCGCTGGGGGCTGTCGCTGCGCTGGTGCATGACGTCATCCTGACTATCGGCATCTTTTCCGAACTGCAGATCCGCTTTGATTTGGCGATCATCGCTGCGCTGCTGACCATCGTGGGCTATTCGTTGAATGATACGGTGGTCGTGTTCGACCGGGTGCGCGAGAACTTGCGGAAATACAAGAAAAAGGACCTGAAAGAGGTTCTGAACCTTTCGATCAACGAAACGCTCAGCCGGACAGTCATGACCTCTGTCACCACCTTGCTGGCGTTGATTTCGCTCTATGTTCTGGGCGGGGATGTGATCCGCGGGTTTGTCTTTGCTATGATCTGGGGTGTGATCGTAGGTACCTATTCGTCCGTCTTTGTGGCCTCAACCATCCTTTTGTGGCTGGGCGTCAAGCGCGACTGGTCCAAGCCATCAAACACCTCTGGCAACCAGTTTGCCAACATCGATGCCTGAGTATTTTGGCCAGTCCCCCACAGGGCTGGCCATCATAGTATTTGCTGCCTTTCTTGGCGGTGTTGTGCGCGGCTTTTCCGGATTTGGGACCGCCCTGATTTTCCTGCCTATCGCAACCCCATTCCTTGATCCTTTCAAGGCGCTGACCTGCCTGACAATCATGGATATTCTGGGCCCGCTGCCCAACCTTCGCCGGGCCTGGCGCGAGGTCGACAGGGGTGATCTGGTCCGTCTGGTGGGAGGGTGCGCACTCGCTCTGCCATTGGGGCTGTGGTTGCTGACCACGGTCGATCCACATGTATTTCGCTATACCGTTAGCCTGTTGGCGTTTCTTATGCTGGCTATTCTGGTGTTCGGTCTGCGCTATCACGGTCATGTCAGCCGCAAAATGGTTTTGGGAATAGGAGGCGCTGGTGGGTTTTTGGGCGGTGTCGCGGGCCTGCCGGGACCGGCCGTTATCTTGTTCTATATGTCTCGACCTCTGCCCGTGGCCGTGATCCGTGCGACGATTCTGTTATACCTTTTCGCCTTTGATTTTCTGCTGCTCGGTTACCTGACTGGCATGGACCGTATCACGCTGCCTGCTGTGATATTGGGTCTGGCTCTGGCGGTCCCCAATCTGGCTGGTAATTGGCTGGGTGGTTGGATGTTCCGGCCCGAGCGGGAAAAGCTGTATCGTGCCGCTGCGTATCTGGCGATAGCGCTTGCAGCCTTGTCGGGCCTACCGCTTTGGGGCTAGATGCCTCCTATGCGTATGAATGAAATCTCTTATGACAATGCGGCCCCTGTTGACGGATATGGTCCTGGGTTTTTCCGCATCGGTGGTCAGGTCTATGACGGGTCGGTGCTGACCGGCCCTGCAGGATCAGCGAAATGGGGCGGGTACGACGACAGGGATGGTCTGTTGAAATTGGCGGGTCAGGTCGATGTGCTGTTTATCGGAACCGGCGCTGAGCTGGCCCATATTCCTTCTGATCTGCGCGCCGCCTTGGAAGATTCGGGGATCGGGGTTGAGATCATGAACTCTCCGTCCGCGTGCCGCACATACAATATCCTGTTATCCGAAGGGCGCCGTATTGCGCTGGCGCTGCTACCGGTCTGATCGGATTCTTTTCCTCTGGCCTTGCGCTAAGATGCCACCCAAATACGTTGCTGTGGGTATGCTGCGGCAAATCCCGCCTTTTGCCTCTGACGGCAATAGGATAAGCGGGATTCATGACATTGACCGTGACCGACCTGTCGATCGCCCGAGGGGGCGTACCTGTGCTGGAAAATCTCAGCTTTTCGCTGGAGCCCGGAAAGGCGCTTATCCTGCGCGGGCCGAACGGGATCGGTAAAACAACGCTGCTGCGAACGCTGGCAGGCCTGCAGCCTCCGCTTGAGGGGCAGATCGACGGGGCTGAGGACCGGATCGCCTATGCCTCACATTCCGACGGACTCAAGCCGACTCTGACCGTGGTGGAAAACCTGTCGTTCTGGGCGCAGGTCTTCGGCAGTCACAGCATTCAACCGGCCCTGGACGCGTTTGCTTTGACTGAGCTGTCGGATCGCCATGCAGGCAATCTGTCGGCAGGCCAGAAACGTCGATTGGGGTTGGCGCGGATGTTGGTCACCGAACGACCGATCTGGATGTTGGATGAACCCACTGTGTCGCTGGATAAGAATGCAGTGCAGATGTTTGCTGACGCGGTGCGCGCGCATCTGGGGCAGGGTGGGTCTGCCCTGATTGCCACCCATATCGACCTTGGTCTGGACGGAGAGGTCCTGGATGTGGGGCCCTACAAGGCTAAACCGAAACCTGTCGATGATCTCGACGGAGGTTTCCTGTGATCGCCCTGCTTTTACGTGATTTGAAACTGGCCTTCCGTGCGGGCGGTGGGTTTGGCCTTGGCCTGGCGTTTTTTCTTATCGTCACCGTGCTGGTGCCTTTTTCAGTTGGCCCGCAATCCGCGTTGTTGTCCACGATTGCACCTGGCGTGCTGTGGCTGGGGGCGCTTTTGGCCTGCCTTCTGTCACTTGACCGGCTGCTTGCGCTGGATTGGGAGGACGGCTCGCTCGACCTATTGGCGACGGCGCCCCTGCCGTTAGAAGCGGTCGTAACGATCAAGTCTTTGGCGCATTGGCTGACCACGGGCTTACCACTGGTTCTGGCCGCGCCCTTCCTGGGCGTTCTGCTTAATTTGCCTTTGCCCGGCTTTTTCTGGCTTGTCGTCTCACTTTTGATTGGCACGCCCGCGATGAGCGTCATCGGAACCTTTGGTGCCGCTCTTACGGTCGGCTTGAAACGCGGCGGATTGCTGCTGTCGCTTCTTGTGCTGCCTCTTTATGTACCGACATTGATCTTCGGGGCCGAGGTCGCGCGCCGCGGCGCAACAGGAATGGAAACGCAGACACCCTTGTTGATGCTGGCTGGGATCACTGCGGCGACGATTGCCCTGTTACCTTTTGCCAGCGCCGCCGTGTTGCGCATTAACCTACGGTGACACAGTGTAACTTTGACGGATGTCAATTGAGAATGAACCCGACTCGGACTAGATAAGGCCCATGTCTATCGCAGCCAAAGCCAATACCCTCTGGGAATATGCCAATCCGCGCAAGTTTCTTGCCACCAGTGAACGGGTGATGCCGTTCTTCTGGGGCGCGGCTTTGGTTTGCATCGTCATTGGTCTGGTGTGGGGATTTTTCTTCACACCCGATGATTACAAGCAGGGATCGACCGTCAAGATCATTTACCTGCATGTGCCCGCCGCGCTGATGGCGATTAACTGCTGGCTTATGATGCTGGCGACCTCTCTGGTTTGGCTGGTTCGCCGTCATCATGTCAGTGCGCTGGCTGCGCGCGCGGCCGCACCTGTGGGCATCGTGATGACATTGATTGCGTTGGCAACCGGGGCGATTTGGGGGCAGCCCATGTGGGGCACCTGGTGGGCCTGGGATCCACGTCTGACCTCATTCCTGATCCTGTTCCTCTTCTATTTGGGCTATGTCGCCTTGTGGGAGGCGATCGAAGACCCTGATACGGCTGCCGATCTGACCTCGATCCTGTGTCTGGTGGGGTCGGTCTTTGCTATCCTCAGCCGTTATGCGGTGAATTTCTGGAATCAGGGGCTGCATCAGGGCGCTTCTGTCCTGCGGGCTGGTGCTGTGACTGGAGCGGATACTGAAGAGAAGGTCAGCAATATCTATTTCTATCCTCTGCTGCTTTGCATTGTCGGGTTCGTGTTGTTGTTCATCGCCTTGGTACTTTACCGCACGGGTACTGAAATTCGCACGCGTCGGACCAAGACTCTGCTGGCGCGGGAAAGGGCAAACGGATGATCCCTGATCTTGGAAAATATGCCGATACGGTGCTCTGGTCCTATGTGGTTTCCATCGGGCTTTTGCTGGCGCTGGTTCTGGTCAGCGTGATGCGGGGCCGCAAGAGCCAGGCTGAACTGGAAAAAGTTGAACAGAGGATAAAGCGCAATGGCTAAGATCTCGCCCCTGATGATTGCGCCTCCGTTGATATTTGGTGCCTTTGCTGTACTTGCTGGTATTGGCATGTTCCGTGATGACCCAAACGCTTTGCCCTCGGCCCGTGAGGGCCAAACCGCGCCACCGGTTGTATTAACAGATTTTGCAGGCAAGCCACAATTTGACGACGCAACGCTGCGCGATGGACAGATCAAGCTTGTGAATTACTGGGCCAGTTGGTGCGCGCCCTGCCGGGTAGAGCACCCGAACCTGCAGGCCCTGTCGGATGAAGGCATTCCTGTCTACGGTATCAATTATAAGGACAAGCTGGAAAATGCCGAGGCATTCCTGAACGAACTTGGTGATCCCTATACGGGTATCGGCCGGGATGAACAGGGACGCATGGCGCTGGACTGGGGCGTTTACGGCGTACCGGAAACCTATGTGGTCGACGGCGACGGAACCATTATCCTGCGCTTTGCTGGGCCGATTACCCAGCGCGTCATCGAAGGAACTATTCGGCCCGCTTTGGAAAAGGCTAAGGCCGATTAACGCGGCAGGGTGAGGGAAGAAACACCAGTCTTCTGAATGATCTGGTCACAATCATCCATCTTGGTGCTGTCACCGTAGCCCCTCTGGTTGGGCAGAACCAAGTGGGAGGTCGGTGAAAAAGCCAGGCACAGCATCCTGGCGCAAATGGAACGTAAAAAGGGCGCCCGACCGGGCGCCCTTTTTAGTTTGCTCAGAGATCTTAGTCGGCCTTGGCCAGGTTCCGCAGCACGTAATGCAGCACGCCACCGTTTTCGATATATTCGATTTCGGGCGCGGTATCGATGCGGCACTTAAGGGTTATGGTTTTCTCAGAACCGTCACCGTAGGTGATGGTGCAGGGCACCTCTTGCAGCGGCTGGATCGTATCCAGACCGTGGATCGAGACGGTTTCATCACCCTTCAAGCCCAGCGTTTTGCGCGAGTCGCCACCGGTGAATTCGAACGGTACAACGCCCATGCCAACCAGGTTCGAGCGGTGGATACGCTCAAAGCTTTCGGCGATCACCGCTTTGACACCCAGCAGAGCCGTGCCTTTGGCCGCCCAGTCGCGCGACGATCCGGCGCCGTATTGCTCGCCACCGAATACAACCAGCGGCGTGCCCTGTTCCTGATAGGCCATCGACGCGTCATAGATTGAAGTCTGCTCGCCATCGGGGCCTTTGGTGTAACCACCTTCGACGCTGTCCAGCATCTCGTTCTTGATGCGGATATTGGCAAAGGTGCCGCGCATCATGACCTCGTGGTTGCCACGGCGCGACCCGTAAGAGTTGAACTCGCGCGGTTGCACCTGACGGTCGGTCAGATACTTGCCAGCCGGTGTTGTCGTGGCAAACGAGCCTGCAGGCGAGATGTGGTCAGTGGTGACCATATCGCCCAGAATGGCCAGAACCTTGGCGTCTTCGATGTTCGAAATTGTGCCCGGCTCGGTCCCCATGCCCTGGAAGTAGGGCGGGTTCTGGATATAGGTCGAGGTCGGTGGCCAGTCATAGGTTTCGGCATCGGTGGTATCGACCGCTTGCCATTTCTCGTCGCCTTTGAAGACGTCTGCATATTTCGACAGGAACGCCTCACGGGTGACCGTCTGTTCGACCAATTCCGCCACTTCTTGCTGGGTCGGCCAGATGTCTTTCATGAAGACATCATTGCCGTCCTTGTCCTGACCGATCGGTTCTGAGGTCAGGTCGATATCCATCGTACCGGCCAGCGCATAGACCACGACCAGCGGCGGTGAGGCCAGATAGTTGGCGCGGACGTCCGGGCTGATACGGCCTTCGAAGTTGCGGTTGCCCGACAGGACAGACGTGGCGACCAGATCGCCTTCGGCAATCGCCTCAGACAGCTCTTTCTGGATCGGACCCGAGTTGCCGATACAGGTCGTGCAGCCATACCCAACAAGGTTAAACCCGATCTTATCCAGATCTTCCTGCAGGCCCGCGGCCTCAAGATAGGCAGATACAACCTGCGATCCCGGTGCCAGCGAGGTCTTGACCCAGGGCTGACGGTTCAGGCCCAAGGCCGCGGCTTTGCGGGCCACCAGACCAGCGCCGATCATCACATATGGGTTCGAGGTGTTGGTGCAGGAGGTGATCGATGCGATCACAACTTTACCGGATTCTAGGGTATAGTCTTCGCCTTTGACGGCGACTTCCTTGCCCATGGGTCGCTTGAACGTCTCGGCCATTTCCCTGGTGAACGCCGCCTTGGCACCGGTCAGAGCAACATAATCCTGGGGGCGCTTCGGGCCCGAGATCGCGGGAACGATGGTGCGCATGTCCAGCGACAGGGTGTCGGTGTAGATCGGCGCGTAATCTGCGTCGCGCCAGAAGCCGTTTTCCTTGGCATAGGCTTCGACCAGCGCGATGCGATCTTCGTCACGGCCGGTGTTACGCAGATAGCGCAGCGTTTCACCGTCAATCGGGAAGAAACCACATGTCGCGCCATATTCCGGGGCCATGTTGGCGATGGTTGCCCGGTCGGCCAGCGGCAGACGGTCCAGACCTTCGCCGAAAAATTCGACGAATTTGCCCACAACACCCTTTGCGCGCAGCATTTCGACGACCTTCAGAACCAGATCGGTGCCGGTGGTGCCTTCAACCAGATCTCCGGTCAGCTCAAAGCCGACAACCTCGGGGATCAGCATCGAGATCGGCTGACCCAGCATAGCGGCTTCGGCCTCGATCCCGCCGACGCCCCAGCCCAGAACGGCCATACCGTTGACCATGGTGGTGTGACTGTCGGTGCCGACCAGCGTGTCGGGATAGGCAACCTCGTTGCCATCCTGATCCGTGTCGGTCCAAACGGTCTGCGCCAGATATTCCAGGTTCACCTGGTGACAGATCCCGGTTCCGGGGGGCACAACGCGGAAGTTGTTGAAGGCACCCTGACCCCATTTCAGGAACTGATACCGTTCCATGTTGCGTTCGTATTCGCGGTCAACGTTCATCTGGAACGCGCGCGGGTTGCCGAATTCGTCAATCATGACCGAGTGGTCGATGACCAGATCAACGGGGTTCAACGGGTTGATCTTCTGCGCGTCGCCGCCCAGAGCCTTGATACCATCGCGCATGGCGGCCAGATCGACCACTGCCGGAACGCCGGTGAAATCCTGCATCAACACGCGGGCAGGGCGATAGGCGATCTCGCGGGGGTTCTTGCCACCTTTGGCGCCCCATTCGGCAAACGCCTTGATGTCGTCGACCGAGACGGAAAATCCGTCATCTTCGAACCGCAACATGTTTTCCAACACCACCTTCAGGGCGGCGGGCAGTTTCGAGAAATCACCCAGGCCGGCCTCTTGCGCGGCGGGGATCGAGTAATACGAGATGGACTTGCCATTCACGCTCAGGCTGCGGCGTGTCTTGGCGGTATCCTGTCCGACTTTGATGGGCATCTGTGGCCTCCCTCTCAAATGACGTGGAATATGGGATTCGCTGAGGGCTATCTGCATCACCCAAGCGCGCGGTTCAAGGTCCAACAGACCAGGTGCGGCAATTTTTGTATACCATTGCACACATTTTTGCGAAAACCTTGTGTCACCGGTCTCAAGAAACCTTGATTGGTGCTTGATCAGCGTTCCGTCTAAACCAGTAATGCACCCCATGAAACCCGAGAGCAAACATGTTCAAATCTGCAACCGCAACCGCGTTGGCGTCCCTGTTCCTGGCTACTTCGGCCATTGCAGAAAGCGGACCCGTAGTGGTGGAGCTGTTCACCTCGCAAGGATGTTCGTCCTGCCCCCCGGCTGACCGGATCATGCACGATCTGGCCAATCGGGATGACGTCATCGGGTTGGCGCTGCATGTGGATTATTGGGACTATATCGGATGGGAGGATGAATATGCCGACCCCACCCATACTGAGCGTCAGCGCAGCTATGCCGGAAATTCCGGGCGTACGGTGATCTATACGCCTCAGATGGTAGTGAATGGTCAGCAGGATATTGTAGGGGCAGATACGGCAAAGCTGGATTACCTGATAGGCGACCATTCCAAGGCCGCTCCGCTGGCGTCGGTTTCGGCCTCACGTACAGGAGATAACGTAACTGTCGACGTTTCCTCGATCAGTTTGCCACCGGATCAGGTCTATGACATCCGGGTGGTGCAATACACGCCAATGCGCCATGCTTCGATCCGGCGCGGAGAGTTGGCCGGACAAGAACTGGATTATGCCAATGTGGTCGAGGCCTGGACAGTAGCCGGGCAATGGGACGGGACAGCGCCTAAGACCTATAAGGTATCTTTGACGTCAGGTTTACCGGCCGTTGTGTTGGTGCAAGGGGTTGGCCATGGGCCGATTATTGCGGCAGCACGCGTTCGCTGATCAAGGCATGTCTTTGGCTTGGACGCCTAGCCCGTTCCAGGTTTTCCAGCGACGATGAATCCAGAACCACTGACCCATATGCTGTCGGACAACTGCCTCGAGGTCATCATTGGTGAACTGGGTCATCGTCTTTGGATCCGTATGTGGGACCGGTTCGTGCAGGATGATTTCGAAATCAACCCCATTGGGCTGACGCACTGCATAGCACGGAATCAGGACGGCTTTGTATTTCATGGCCAGTTCCGCATTCAAAACCGACGTCACAGCCGGTTTGCCGAAAAAAGTCAGCTCTTCCCCGCCATGTGCGTGCAGGTCTGACACAATAGCGATGATCCCGCCTTTTTTGAGTGTCCGCACCATTTCGACCATCCCGCGACGGCCTTGTTCGAACATCGGGGCGCCGGTTTTGTAGAACGCATCGACATACATGTCGTTGAAGTAGGGGTTCGCCATTCGACGGTAGAGGCAGCCAATAGGCTGACCGCTGCGTTCTTGAAGGGCGATACGCGCGGCCAGGTAATGGCCGAAATGCGCAGTGATCATCATCACAGGGCGCCCCTCTGCCAAGGCGAAATCAAAGGCGGCAAGACCCGTACCCGTGACTTTGGCAAAGCGTTGGCGTTCTGTGAAATCCTCGGGCGAGAAGTGTTCCATGATCGCGCGCCCGGCGTTGTCAGGAACGGCCTTGCAGATGCGTTTCACTTCGGATTCAGTCAGGTCCGGGCAGGTGAGTTTCAGATTGCTGCGTACTCTTTTCGAGAACCCGACCAACGGCGCAAGGTTTCTCGCTATGGCGCCCATTGTGGCAATGCGTGTCTCATAGGGCAGCAACCGTAACGCCTTGATAACGCCTTTCAGGAACATGCCGGATACATAGTATTTGCCAAGCTCGGACCTGCTTAGTTCAGACTTTTCAACGGGCATTAGAAGGTCTCGGCGTCTGTTGTGAATTGCCGGGTCAGACATACAAGCCGATCGCGGTAACCACAAGCTTTCTGCTCGGCCAGAGATTTAGGCGCGCTTACTCTCTTTATTCGTCGCCGTCATCATCCCGGAGCGTGATGGTTCCCTCATCGACAAGTATCCGGATGGCGCCAATGATCTGGGTCATCGCCTCCTCTGCATCGGGTTGTTTGATTTTTCCGACCTCATCCATTTCTTCGCGCAGGTTTTCCGCCATACGCGACGACATGTTGGACAACAGGTAGTCAACCGATGCCCTGTCTCCTTCCGTTTCTGCACCGGCGAGCGCTGTAACCAGGACGGGTTGTTCCACACCGCGTAGAATGGTCGGTACATCGCGGGGCAGAATGCGAGAAGGAATATGGGCGAAGGTAAAAATGGATTGGCGAACTATGGTGGCAAAATCGGCGTCTTCTTCTTCTAATGCGCTCAGCAGGCCGTCCCGGGTCGAGGCAGCGGACTGATTCAGTATCGCGCCAACGCGGGCACCCGGTCCGTCGGCAAACGCTGTGGCAGGGCGCTGATCCATCTGAGCCGCCAGCGACCATCCGATCCGCTCGACGGCCTCTGGGCTGACATTTGCTGTTTTCGAAACCGCATAGGTAATACGCCGAGCAACTGGGCCGGGAAGGTGCCCTAGCAGTTGCGCAGCTTTGGCGGTTTCAAGTTTCGATAGCATCACGGCCGCAATCTCAGTGCTTTCGGCCTGCGCCATTTCGGCCAGATCTTCTGTAGGGATCTCTCGCAATCGCTGCCAAGGATCGCCGATCTGGCGTATGCCGGCCACTTTACGCAAACGCGCCGCAGTTGCCGGGGCGATTTTGCCGTTCACCACATCCAAAGCGCCCGCCAGACCATGTGGAAAGGACAGGCCAACACTGTCCAGCGCATCTGCAAATTCACCGGCAACTGCGTCCAAGGTAACCCGGTCGACAAGGCTCATTTTGCCCAGTTGGTGGGTTAGCTTTTCCTGTAAATCGTCGGGAAGCTCTTCCAGCGGAATGTCCGCCCCATCATTCAGCAAGAGACGCACAACTACCGCCGCCTTTTGTCGGCTGCTGAGGTTGCGGGCCACCAAGCGAAGGTCGTCATCGTTTTCTTTGGCCAGCTGGGCAGAAGCCCCCGGGGCCACCTGTACCAATGTGTTTGTGTTCTGCATCTGCCTGCGGTGCCAAAGTTCCTGTTCCACAGGCAGATTACAGAGAGTCGGGTAAAGAAAGGCTGAAGCTTAGTAGTTGTAGGTCAGTCCGGTGCGGATCGCCTCGCGCAGGGAAACCTCTGCCCAGGTTCCTTCGCCGCCGCGCGCCTTGATTTCACGCCACTGGGCAATCGCCAGATCGGTTTTGCCCTCGGCAACAAAGCCTTGCGCCATATAGGAACGTGCCAGGATATTGTCGGGATTTGCGTTAATTGCACCTTCATAGAACAGGTTCGCCAGTTCCAGCTTGCCCATCTTCCGATAGGTAAAGCCCCAATAGGTCATGACGCGATCGTCATTTTGGTCCATCACGCGCAGCACGCCTTGGGCGTTTTTGAACTGCCCGTCATAGGCCAGTTCACGCACGGCGTGGTACAGCTGATCCTGAGTGAAATTGGTGTTGCTGGGCTTTACGCATTTGCCCGCGGCCTCATCATAGACCCGTCCGAACAGACATTTCTTGGTGGTGTTTGTTGTTTTTGGCGGCGTCGATCCCCCGCCGCCACCTGCGGCATGAACCATGGGGGCAAATGTAAGGGCCTGAATTGCAATAACCGAAGCTAGGATGAGGCGCATAATTGGTCTCCGTTCGTAGGGCTGCTCAGAATGAGCATAGCGCGTTCTATACAAAAGCTAACAACTGATCGCGCGAATTTATTCACAAGTTAGAAAGCTCGACCAATCTTGACGTAACCAGACAAAGAAAAACCCGCACAAGATCATTGTGCGGGTCTGTATTGCGTGAGCTTGACGAAATTTTACTCGCCAAACACCCGGGCAAAGATCGTATCGACATGTTTGGTGTGATAGCCGAGATCGAATTTCTCTTCGATCTCCTCCTTGCTCAACGCGGCGGTCACGTCAGTATCCGCCAGAAGTTCTTCTTTGAAGTCTGTGCGGTGTTCCCAGACCTTCAACGCGTTGCGTTGAACCATAGCATAAGCCTCTTCCCGGCTGACCCCTGCCTGCGTCAGCGCCAGCAGAACCCGCTGGCTCATCACTAGACCGGGGAACTTGTTCATGTTCTCCATCATGTTCTCGGGGAAGATCAGCATTTTGTCGATCACGCCCGTCAGTCGAGCCAGAGCAAAATCCAGTGTGATCGTGGCGTCCGGCCCAATCATGCGTTCCACCGAGGAGTGTGAGATGTCGCGTTCGTGCCAGAGCGCCACATTCTCCATCGCCGGGATCACCGCCGCGCGCACCATGCGCGCCAGCCCGGTCAGGTTCTCGGTCAGTACAGGGTTCTTCTTGTGCGGCATCGCCGACGACCCTTTCTGCCCCATCGAGAAGAACTCGGCCCCCTCAAGAACCTCGGTCCGCTGCATGTGACGGATTTCAATGGCAACGTTTTCGATGCTGCTGGCGATCACGCCCAACGTGGCAAAGAACGCGGCATGGCGGTCGCGGGGGATGACCTGCGTGCTGATCGGTTCGGGCACCAGTCCCAGCTTGTCGCAGACATGCTCTTCGACCTGAGGGTCGATATTGGCAAAGGTGCCGACCGCGCCGCTGATTGCACCTGTTGCAATCTCGGCCCGTGCGTCGCGCATGCGGGATAGGTTGCGATCCATCTCGGCATAGAAGCGCGCGAATGTCAGGCCCATTGTGGTGGGCTCGGCGTGGATGCCGTGGCTGCGGCCGATGCGGACAGTGTCCTTATGTTCGATCGCGCGGCGTTTCAGAGCGGCCAGCAAACTTTCGAGGTCGGCGATCAGGATGTCGGCAGCGCGGGTCAGCTGAACGTTGAAACAGGTATCCAGCACGTCCGAGCTGGTCATGCCCTGATGCACGAAACGCGCCTCATCACTTCCGACATGCTCGGCCAAGTGGGTCAGAAAAGCTATGACATCGTGTTTGGTGACGGCCTCAATCTCATCAATGCGGGCCACATCGAATTCCACATCCTTGGCCTTCCACACGGCCTCGGCGTTTTCACGCGGGATTACGCCCAGATCTGCCATGGCGTCACAGGCATGGGCCTCGATCTCGTACCAGATGCGGAACTTCGTCTCGGGCGACCAGATGGCGACCATGTCGGGGCGGGAATAACGTGGAATCATTGGCAGCGGCACCTTTTTATGATTTGGCAGAGGTCGTTGCGGCGCGGTTTAAACCCAGCCGCCCTACGGAACAAGGCGCGAGTGCGGTGATGAGACGGTTTGCCCTGATTTTATCCCTTTGGCCTGGTGTTGCGGCAGCGACAGAGTTCTGGCCGCTGACGGGTGATGAAATTGCCGAAGCCTTGTCGGGCAAAAAGCTAACTTATGGCGACGGCATCTGGCAAACATTCGACCAAAGCGGGGTGACCCATTATTTTTCGGGTCGTTCCAGCACCGGAAAGTGGGCCGTGCAGGGCGATCAGTATTGCTCGGTTTGGCCGCCTTCGGATATCTGGGCGTGTTATGATGTTCTGCAAAGCGGTGTCATCATTCGATTTATTGACGACGCAGGCGAGATCACAGACGGGTATTATCCCGAATGACCTTTCCAAACGAACTGACCGACTTCGAAGGAGGCTGGAGTCTGTCACGCACCATTCGGGATGCGCGGGCCGGGCAGGTGGTTTTGGCCGATGGCTCTGCGCAATTCACCAGGTCCAAAGACGGTCTGATCTATGACGAGACGGTAACTCTGCGCATTCCGGGCCAGCCCGAGATGATGGGAACGCGCCGATACCTGTGGCACGACAAGGGCGAAAGCGTTGCGGTGCATTTTGATGACGGGCGTTATTTCCACGCTCTCAAGCTGGGCCAGGCGCAGGCTGCGGATCACCATAATTGCCCGCCGGACAGCTATGACGCAGTCTATGATTTCTCGGGCTGGCCCTGCTGGAGGGTCCGTTGGACCGTGTCCGGCCCCCGGAAATCATACGAAATGAATACGGAATACATGCTGCGGTAGCGTAATCATCTTGCAGATGCGGCGCTGACAGGGCATTCCTGTTGCAGAATCTCGGTCCGTTTAGGGAGAAACAACATGAATGCGAACGTATTGGCCAATGCATTTGGCCCACGTGAAGGGACGGCGCTGCGCGTCAAACAGGTGGTTTTGGTTGCTTTGGGCATCGTTGCCTTGGCAGTCGCCGCCAAGATTAAAGTGCCGATGTGGCCAGTTCCAATCACCATGGGTACATTTGCGGTTCTGACCATCGGCACCGCCTATGGCGCAAGGCTGGGTCTGGTAACCATGATGGGCTATCTGCTGATCGGCGCGCTGGGCTTTGACGTGTTCGCGGGCTCTTCAGCTGAAAAATTCGGCCTGACTTACATGATGGGTGGCACTGGCGGCTATCTGGTCGGATATGTGCTGGCTACCCTGATGCTGGGTACGCTGGCCGCGCGCGGCTGGGACCGTTCGGTCGTGAAAATGGCGCTGGCGCTGGTACTGGCCAACGTTCTGATCTACGTCCCCGGCCTGCTGTGGCTGGGCCAGCTCTATGGCTGGGACCAGCCGATCCTGGCATGGGGCCTGACACCATTCCTGGTGGGTGATGCGATCAAGCTCGCGCTGGCCGCGCTGCTGATCCCCGGCCTGTGGAAGCTGGTGGGCGACGCCCGCACCTAAACCACAGTCAACCTGGTTGACATGAACCGCGCCCGGAGCGATCCCGGCGCGGTTTTTTGTTGCGCCAACAAGAGGCTGGACAAAACCGGCCGACACAGTTCAAGCTGTAGCAATAGAAACAACAGGTTATTCAGATATGCCTAATCTATTGAGGGCTGTAACCCTTTCCTGCGCGGTTGTTTGCGCCGGGGCAGGGAGTGCAAAAGCCGAAACACCGATCACCTATACTGATGAAGGGCGCGCCTTGTTCAGCTTTGCGGTACCAGATTTTTGGTCGCTTCGTACTGGCGGCCCGCGTGAGGTCGATGACACCGAGCTGAACGATCCCCGCGCGGTTGCCCGAGTCATGGGGATCAAACCGGTAACGGATGACAACGTATGGATTGGATTTGTCTCGCCATCTGGTGTGTCATCCATCGACGGTGGCCTGCGATACCTTCAGGATATCGACAAGTTTCTAGTCAAAGATCCGATCGTTTCGGAAACAGTCGCAACCCGGATCGGAGGTCTGCCGGCGCGGGTTATCCGCGGTACCGGCACCCGTGATCGGCGGGGGATAAATTTCACGGCCACAGTGATTGACTTGCCGCGTGATCGCGTGGCTGTCGCAGTGGCCGTATTAAGAGACGGCGCCGATCCTGGCTATGTGGACGACCTGAATGCCGTATTCGCGTCATTCCGGTCGCTTCAGTGAGGAGGTTTGGATGACTCGTAAGCTGATGAAACGGTCGATCGCCGCGCTGGTATTCGGTTTGACCAGTATCACCTTGTCTGCCTGCGACGGCGTGACGGTTGGTGTGGGATACGGATATGATCCGTTCTATGACTCGATGCTTTGGAACGACTACTATCACGACGTTGATGTGGACATTGATGTAAATCGTCCACCGCAGGGTAAGCCTCCGGTCAAACCCAAACCTCCGGTCACCAAGCCCCCGGCGCGCCCACGCCCCCCTGTCGCCAAGCCCCCGGCACGTCCACCGGTTGCCCGGCCACCAGTTGCCCGGCCGCCTATTCACCGCCCGTCACCGCGGCGGCGCTGATGCGGATCACGACAGCAATTCCGTCGTGATTTTCGCTGTTCCTTCAAGTGTCCTGTGAACAGGGCACTTGTCGGCGATTTCAAGCAGACGTGCGCGCTGATCCTGATCCAAGGGGCCCTCGAGCCGAATTTTGCGGCGGAACAGATCGACCTTGTTGTCAGTGATCAGACCCGCATCCTGTGCGTGGACCTTGTTATGGCAAACATCGACAGTGATGCCTGTTAGTGGCCAGCCCTTGCGCCGCGCATACATCCGGATTGTCATCGAAGTACAGGCTCCCAGACCCGATGACACAAAGCCATAGGGCGACATACCGCGGTCGGTGCCTCCATATGAGGCCGGTTCGTCTGCTACAACATGATGCTTGGGGCCGGACTGAATGTCTTGCTGGAATCCGTTGGGATCGGCCTCAGTCACCCGCACTACGCCTTCGGGCGCACCCGGTGGTGGGGCAGGCGGGCGCAGCACCACATAGCGCGTAACCCAAGCCGCTATTACATCTGCAGCATATTCCGCATCCGCCGCGCGTGTAATCAGGTGATCAGCGTCGTCCAGCGTCACGAAGCTTTTGGGATGTTTGGCTGCCAGAAAGATCGCGCTTGCATTGTCGATACTAACCGTTTCGTCGCGTGGCGCATGAAGTATCAGCAGCGCGGCCTTCAAATCCGCAATCGCAGGGGTTAGCGCGGATTGGGCGATATCTTCGACGAACGCTTTGCCAATACGGAACGGGCGACCACCCAAAGTTACCTCGGCCGATCCCTCTTGTTGGATTTCCGACAGTGCGGCGTCGAAATGGTGCGAGACATGCCCTGGATCGGCAGGCGCGCCCAGCGTCACAACGGCCTTAACACTCGAAATACCAGCTCGGGCGCGCAGAACCGCTGCCCCTCCGAGAGAATGCCCGATCAGCAGAGACGGGGACATGTTCCGTCCAGCCAGATACCGTGAGGCGGCGATCAGATCCTCAACATTCGAGGTGAAGGTGGTGTTTGCAAATTCGCCGTCTGAATGACCCAAGCCTGTGAAATCAAACCGTAACACCGCGATACCCATCGCTGCCAGACGGGCTGCGATCCTGCGCGCGGCCGGGATATCTTTTGAACAGGTAAAGCAATGGGCAAACAATGCCGTAGCAAGGACAGGCCCGTCTGGCAGGTCGAGGCGCGCAGCCAGTTGGTGGCCGTCGTGACCGGCAAAGGTGATGCGTTCGGTGGGCATGGCAGTTCCTTACGTCATGAGGTGCCTCAATATTGTGGCCGCCAGCGAGGGGTCTCAACCCCTATGTAAGAAGCGTCACGGGAAGGTGAGACTGGGTCAGGGGCCGGCGGAGTTCTGGTGCGATAGATTGCATCAACTTTTGTGATGCATTCCCAATCAAACATTCACTTTAATAAAGCGAACGCCACCCTCATCTTGAGCCTGTCGAACACAACCAGCCACGGAGGCAACAATGGTACATCTCACTTCTCAGCCACATGGCACAAATCTTCGAGTAGATTTACTGATCGCTATCGCCGTAACTGCGGTCGTCAGTTTTGCCGCGGGTCAGAACTGGACACAGCCGACATCTTTTGCCAGCACCGAAATCGAGGACTGGCATGGGAACGTCAAACGGTCAAACTGGCCGAACTGAGGGGTCAGGCCAGCCCCATAAGCTGTGGGTCAAAGGGATAGGTGGACAGGTTTTCATACCCATCCTCAGTGATCAGAACCTGATCTTCGAGTTTGATTGAGAAATCTGCACCTATCTCGCCAACCGCGGCTTCGACGCACAGAACCATGCCCGGTTCCAGTTGGTAATCGTAGGCACCTGCAACGGCCTTGTCCGGATAGGCGACCAGAGGCCACTCGTCACACAGGCCAACGCCGTGCATCAGGCAGCCGTATTTCTGGTCCTGAAACTTGCTATCCAACCTATGGCTGTTGGCGGTCAGTTCAGGGATCATAACGCCAGGTTTCAGCATCTCCATATTTGTCATGATATGCTCATGTGCGTGCTGCATGGCATAGATCATATCCGGGCGGGGTTTTTCGTCCCCGATCCACCAGGTGCGCGAGATATCGATGCAGATGCCGTAAGACCCGATCAGATCGGTATCGAAGGCGATGATTTCATTCTTTTGCGTGATCCGGGGACCGCATTCCTGAAACCAAGGGTTGGTGCGCGGGCCTGAGGCCAGCAGGCGGGTTTCGATCCATTCCCCGCCGCGCCGGATGTTTTCGGCATGCAGAATGGCCCAGATGTCGTCTTCCGAGGTTCTTCCGTCTCCGACATTAGCGCGGGCAAATGCCTCCATCTCGGCCACCGCGGTCTCGCAGGCGTGGTTGGCACATCGCATCGCCAGAATTTCGTCCGGGCCTTTCACGGCGCGGGACTTTTCAGTGACTTCCTCGCCTTCCATGATCTCGAACCCCTGGGCCTCAAGGGCGCGCAAACCGTGCAGCATGATCTTGTCCACAGCCAGCCGCTTGTTACCGCCGCCATGCGCATCAATCAGCGCCCGCACTTCGTTCGAGAGTACATCCGCGGCAACATCGACCTTGTCGCCGCGATCGAAATAGAACAGGTCGGCGCCCGACCGCTGTTCCTTCACTAATGGGTTGAATTGGCTTAGAAAAGGTGAGTTTTTATAGTCCCAGATCACCATATACCCGTCGGCACATAACAGCACTGCGCGGAAGGGGTTATGCGTGTTCCAGAGCTGCATGTTGGTGCTGTCTGTGGCGTATCGAATGTTCAGAGGATCAAACATCAACAAGCCACCATAGCCACGATCAACGATGGCCTTGGTCAGACGTTTCCACCTATACTCACGCATCCTCTCAAGGTTCGGCAAGGACAGGCCGGCGGCTTCCCATTCGGCGAAGGCCAGCTGTGTGGGGCCGATCTCGATCCGGTCCAAATCATTGGGAGTGCCGTCCCCAAGCGCTGTGCCTTTGGTGGGGTCGATCTTGCGGATATCTCTATGGTGACGGTTCATAGTAGCCCTCCCTGCCTGTCTATCGAGCGTGAAGAAGCATTCTTTCAGCGTCTTGATAATTTGCGACCGCCATCCGTCGCTTTTTGACCGACAAGTCGAAGTGCCGATGTTAGGTCGGGCTCATGACGACCATTTTGCAGACCTCTACTCCCTATGATCCTTTGAAACCCCGCCCGCTGCCGGGTATTCAGCCCGCCAGTATGGAAACTTGGTTGCATCAGGACGAAGCGTTCGCGGCCCAGATGCAATATCGGGAAGCGTTGCTGAAAGAGCGTCACGCTGATGTTCTTGCGCTGGCGCCCGAAGCCGAACCAGCCGCACAAGAAGTCTTGGACCTGGTGTTGCAATATGCGTACCCCGGATGCTCAGACCTCGTCACGAGAGCCGATGGGCAGAAGGTCCAGATTGATCGGCAGGCCCCAATGGAAACCCTTTGCAGACTGGTGCAGGAGGATATCTGTATCTTGCAAAAGCAAGGGGACGAACATGTTTTGACTGGCGCGGTTTTGTGTTTTCCAGCCAGTTGGCGACTGTCAGAAAAATTCATGCGTCCCCTGATCGACATCCATGTACCGGTCAACAGCTACGACGAAAGCATCGCGCGCCGTGTCCAGCGGTTGTTTGATGGAATTCAGCCCGATAAGCCGCTCTGGCGGTTTAATGCGCTGTGGTATGAGGATGCCGATCTGCATCAGCCTCGAAGCGCAACAGAACCGCGCCAGGTCAGTTCACCCGGAGCCGCACGCTATTTACGCAGCGAGAGGCAAACATTGTTGCGGCTGCCGAAAACGCGGGCTGTGGTTTTTTCGATCCACACCTATGTTCTTGAGGCTGGAAGCCTTCGCCAAAAAGAAAACCCCACCTGACGGCGGGGCTTCTTAGGAGGGTCTTATTGGAATTAGTCTACATGCCTAAAGCAGTTGCCACACCGGCAAAGGCACCGCTGGTGCTGAGCGCTGATATTGCAACCGAATAGGCAAGTACCTGAGTATTCAGGCGGAAATCTTCACCTCGGATCAGGTTGACGGCAGCCATCGAGGCCGCGATCGGGACCGACACGCTGGCCACGGCACCCGTAAGTCCCCAACTGGTAAGTCGCAGGATATCATTGGGTTTCTCGTGGTCGAGGGGGGGAGTGTCGGTCCGATCATCCGGTTTCTGCTCGATCGGTTCTGTCCGAAAAGCAATGCTAAGCAACTGCTCGTCTGACAGCTGGATTGGCCGCGCATGTGAGGTCTGCGTTTTGTTTCTTGGCTCATCCAGATCTTCTGTCTCCGTTAATTCAAGACCTGCAAACGGCCCGGAAACGGATTCGAAAATTTGTTTTCTGTCCCGCTGTTTAACGGGCGCCAGAGTGTCAAAAGCACTCATGAATTGTTCCATGGTCAGGACCGTATTCGGAGACAGCCATTCCACGCGCTGAGTCGCACAGATATCGACCATGCGATACAGGATCACAACAAGCATAAGCTCCGAGATCTCGCTGTCGTCCAGCAAGGCGGAAACAGGGGTAATTGTGACCGTCAACCGGTTTTCGGGCAGGGTCACCCGGGGTTTCGAGACGGTCCTCAGACCGGCCGCACGGTCCCGCCGTTCAAACCGGTCTTCTGTTTCAGCCAGTTGGGTATCCAGCGTAAGGCGCACAAGGTACTGACTTGAGACGATGCTCGCCTCGGTCGTGTTCAAGATCGTTTTGCGCTCAACAAGATGGCCGTAATCTTCCAGGGTCGCCGCCACGATGGCACCAAACCGCTCGATCGCGCCATTGGTCTTGCCTGTGAACTGCAGGCCGCCGTGATAGCTGTGCTTCGGAGTCACTGCGCATTCCTTTGTGCATTCCGTCAGATGACTCAAATTATCAACAGATAAGGGAAAGAATTGGGCGGAAATGGAAAAAAATGAGAAATCGGCAAGATTGATTACGCATTGGAAACCTAGGCATTTTAAGGGCTATTTAGCGTCTGTGGCGACAATGTGTCTGAATTGCGGTCGCCCTACATGACTGACCGACACAATCATCCGTCGATTCGAGCAGCCATGATTGCGATGGATTCTTGGTACACCGTCGCGGCATTCCACTGTTGAATGACCGCAAAATTCGGTTGGCCCGGTTGATATCCGCGTCCGGGCTTCCAGCCCTTTTTACGCAGGAAATTAGCGGTCGAGGCCAGCGCATCGGTCATGTTGTAGAAATCGACCTGACCGTCACCAGTGGCATCAACACCGTATTCCAAGGCATTGCCCGGCAGAAACTGTGTATGTCCCAGTTCACCGTGTTTGGCACCAACGGTGTTGGTCGTAATGCTGCCTTGATCAACCAGTTTCAGTGCTCCAATGGCGTGAGGGACAAAGAACTCGGATCGGCGACAATCATAGGCCAAAGTGGTTATTGCTGACACAACCTGGCTGTCACCCATGAAATTTCCAAATCCTGTTTCCATTCCGTGAATAGCGATCAGAACGCCCGCTGGCACCCCATACTGGCGCTCGAGCGTTGCATAGAACTGAGGGTTCCTGGCTTTGCGCTTACGGCCCTGCGCTACGATGGTATCCGCGCCGCGGATCTGCATGAATTTGTCCAGCGAGTATTTAAAACTCTTCTGGTTTCGGTCCGCGGCAATGGTTCGGGTGGCGTATTGGCTTTGGCTCAGCGCCTGCAATCCCTTCTTTTTTACTCCCGCGCGCTGGGCCTGCTTCGCGAAATCCCGCTTCCAGGTCTCAAATCCATTTCCGGTGTTGCCACAGGGGGCCGCTGCCGCAAAGCCAGGTAGAGAAATTGCCAAAATAAGAGCAAGCCGAAGCATCTTGTAATCCGATCCAATGAAATGACAGGGGCAGCCTAGGCAGGGAAGCCGCACACGAAAAGGGGTTAATAAAGGTCGAGTTCCCCGGTGCCCTTCAGGCTATCAAACCATTCATCCGGCGTTTTGTCGATTTTGGCGTGCTTGACCATCATGACGTTCATATTGGGAAGCCCTGATGAATCTGGCCAGTTTTCAGGTTGCCACAGATCCGACCGGATGACGCATTTAGGGCAATGTGCAAAAGCGGTCTCGATATGAATCATAAGGGCTAGCTTAGGCGCGCGATTATTCACTGCCATACTGTTCAGCAAGTCCGGGTCAATACATATGCGCGCGGTTCCTCGGATGCGCAAAGTCTCCAGCTTGCCAGGCACTAGGAAGATCACACTGACACGCGGGTCCTGTATTATATTGTGAAACGTGTCAGTCCGCTTGTTGCCTGGGCGGTCGGGAATGGCGATCAGAGTGTCTGAGATCAGCCGAACAAACCCTTCGGGATCCCCACGAGGAGAAATATCCAGATAACCACCCGGATTGGCCGAAGCGATCAGGCAGAAGGTCGACTTGGCGATAAAGTCGCGGCACATGCCGTCCAGCGCGGCTTGTTCCTTGGCGATGATCTGGGGAAGGGGCGCGCCGGTGATGCGCTCCAGTCCCTCTTTCGAAGTGACGAAATCCGAGAACGGGGCGAATGCGGTTTCGGCTGACATGCGATCTCTCCTAACCGGGGTAATGGCAAGTGTGAAAGATCGGGCCAAACGAAACAAGGGGCGCCCGATGGACGCCCCTATAGAGTTATCGTCGAAAATGCTGGATTAGCAGCTGTAATACATGCCGTATTCAACCGGATGCGGCGTGTGTTCGTAGGTTTCGACTTCGTCCATCTTCAGTGCGATGTAGCCGTCGATCTGGTCTTTAGTGAACACGTCGCCCTGCAGCAGGAAGTCGTGATCCGATGCCAGGGCTTCCAGAGCTTCACGCAGTGAACCGCAAACCGTCGGGATGTCGGCCAGCTCTTCGGCCGGCAGATCGTACAGGTTCTTGTCCATGGCTTCGCCCGGATCGATCTTGTTCTTGATGCCGTCCAGACCAGCCATCAGCAGCGCGGCAAACGCCAGGTAGGGGTTTGCGGCCGGATCAGGGAAGCGGGCTTCGACGCGCTTGGCTTTCGGGCTTTCGGTCCATGGAATACGGACACAACCCGAACGGTTACGAGCCGAGTAAGCACGCAGGACGGGGGCTTCAAATCCGGGGATCAGACGCTTGTAGCTGTTGGTCGCCGGGTTGGTGAAGGCATTCAGTGTCTTGGCGTGCTTCAGGATACCACCGATGAAGAACAGTGCCTCGTCCGACAGATCAGCATACTTGTCGCCAGCAAACAGAGGCTTGCCGTCCTTCCAGATCGACATGTTCACATGCATGCCGGTACCGTTGTCGCCTGCGATTGGCTTCGGCATGAAGGTCGCCGATTTGCCGTATGCATGCGCCACGTTGTGGATGATGTATTTGAACTTCTGCAGCTCATCTGCCTGTTTGGTCAGGCTGTCAAAGATCAGGCCAAGCTCGTGCTGGCACGACGCAACCTCGTGGTGATGCTTGTCGACCTTCATGCCCAGACGCTTCATGGTCGACAGCATTTCCGAACGCAGATCCTGGGCTTCGTCGATCGGGTTGACCGGGAAGTAACCGCCCTTAACCCCCGGGCGGTGGCCCATGTTGCCCATTTCGTATTCGGTGTCGGTGTTCCAGGATGCATCAGTTGCATCAACTTCGTAGGATACTTTGTTGATGCTGTTGGAAAAACGAACGTCGTCGAACAAGAAGAACTCGGCTTCAGGACCCATATAGGCCACGTCGCCGATACCGGTTGCCTTCAAGTAGGCTTCGGCTTTCTGGGCGGTGCCGCGCGGGTCACGCTCATAAGCTTCACCGGTGTCGGGCTCGACAACTGAGCAATGCACGCAGATGGTTTTCTCTGCGTAGAACGGATCGACATAGGCGCTGTTGGTATCGACCATCAGTTTCATGTCCGAGGCTTCGATGGACTTCCAGCCAGCGATGGAAGAGCCATCGAACATGAAGCCTTCTTCAAGGAAGTCTTCATCTACCTGATCGGCCACCAGGGTGACGTGCTGCAGTTTGCCGCGCGGGTCAGTGAAGCGGACGTCGACATATTCGGCACCTTCGTCCTTGATTAGCTGAAGAACTGCGTCCTTGCTCATTCTCTTGATTCCTCTGAATTGAAGATTTGGTCTTGTTACAGTGCGTCCGAACCGGTTTCGCCGGTACGGATGCGAATTGCTTGTTCGACGGGTGAGACAAAGATCTTGCCGTCGCCGATCTTGTCGGTTTTGGCGGCGGAAACGATGGCTTCGATGGCGGCATCGACCAGATCGTCGTCCAGCACAACCTCGACCTTCACCTTGGGCAGAAAGTCGACCACATATTCCGCGCCGCGGTAAAGTTCAGTGTGACCTTTCTGACGGCCAAACCCCTTGACCTCGATCACGCTGAGGCCCTGGACTCCGACGTCCTGCAGCGCCTCTTTCACTTCGTCCAGTTTGAACGGCTTGATGATCGCTTCGATCTTCTTCATACCGGGCTCCCTTTAACTCTTGTCAGGATGGCACTGACCACGTCTAAGATCGGGCGGCAATGTGAATGAGAAAATGGCGATGCCGGGTTGCATGGAAATTGGATGGCCGGTGAAATTTTGAACAGTTTGCACAAAAAATAGTCGAAATTGAATCGCGCGAGGGTTCAGCATGACAGACTTACTGACTGCAGCACAGATGCGGGCGATCGAACAAGCGGCCATTGAGTCCGGTGAGGTGACCGGTCTTGAGCTGATGGAACGGGCTGGGCAGGGTGTTGTCGAGGCGATTTTCGAGGAGTGGCCAGAGTTGGACAAGCGAGGGGCCAGCCCCTCGCGTTCCCTGACGTATCCGCGGCCAGATGAAGAGGATCCGTTGCGGGCAGTTGTCTTGTGTGGGCCAGGAAACAACGGTGGGGACGGGTTCGTCGTGGCCAGGCTTTTGCGGGAGCAAGGGTGGGAGGTCGCGGTGTTTCTGTATGGTGACCTAGAGAAGCTGCCGCCGGATGCGCGGGTGAATTATGAGCGGTGGCTGGAGCTGGGTGAAGTTTCTAAGCTTACCCTGCCGACACCAACCAAACGTGAAGTTACCAAGTTGGAGAAACACGCAGCCCGACCGTCAAGTTCGCAGGGCTCTGATTTGATATTGGATGCTTTGTTTGGAACAGGGCTAAAACGTCCGATTGGTGGATTGAAACCTGCTCTTGCCAAGCTTCAGATAGGTTCAGAGGCGGATGCCGATCCGTGGTGGCCGCGCGTCGTTTCGGTCGACATTCCGTCTGGTCTTTGCGCTGATAGCGGTAGGATTCTGGGGGACGAAGGTGTAATTGTTGGCGCCCACCTAACAGTGACGTTTCATGGCAAAAAGCGTGGACATCTTCTGGACGTAGGGGCCCAGTTCTGTGGAAAGACCGTCATAGTTGACATTGGGCTGTCTTCACCAAGCGATCTCGGTTCGATCTCGCGCATGTCTTTGGCTGATCTGCATAGCGAGCGACGTTTGAGGAGAGTGCTGTCTCGATTGGTAGATGAAAGTGGATTGCCACAGAATCTCAGCAAGGCTTCGTTTGAGCACAAATACTCGCACGGCCACGCCTTGATCATGACCGGAGGCCCCGGCAAAACCGGTGCTGCGAGGCTGGCAGCGCGGGGGGCGCTGCGGATTGGGGCGGGGCTGGTGACTCTGGGCGTGCCTCCTGCGGCTCAGATGGAGGTTTCGGCGCAAGTGATTGCGGTCATGTTGCAGCGGGTCGAGAGCGTGGATGGTCTGTCGAAAATCCTAGAGGATGAGCGGCTGAATGCTCTGTGTCTCGGCCCCGGTCTAGGGCTGGACCGTGCGCGCGATCTGGTGCCGGTTGCGTTGGCTGCGGAGCGCGCAACGGTTCTGGATGCTGACGCACTGTCGGCTTTCGCGGATGATCCTGCAGCCCTGTTTGGGATGCTGCATGAAAACTGTGTTCTCACCCCGCATGGCGGCGAGTTCGCGCGGCTGTTCCCGGATATCTCGGAAAAACTGAAAGCGGTTCCCATCAAGGGTCCGGCCTATTCCAAAGTGGACGCCACCCGAGAGGCTGCCAGGCGGGCAGGGTGCGTGGTTTTGTTCAAGGGACCCGATACCGTGATTGCGGAGCCGAACGGGCAATGCTCAGTGAATTCGGCCGTTTATGAACGTGCGGCGCCCTGGTTGGCGACAGCCGGGGCCGGGGACGTGTTGGCGGGGTTTATCACCGGGTTGCTGGCGCGGCGGTTCTCGTCCTTGCAGGCCGCGGAAACTGCGGCATGGCTGCATGTGGAATGTGCGCGATCCTTCGGGCCGGGGTTGATCGCCGAAGATTTGCCCGAACAGTTGCCACGGGTTTTGCGGGAAGCGGGTTCTTAATCGCCTCGGCGAAAATCCGCCGCTGCAGTATTCGATGTCCCAAAATGAGCGTATGATGAAATTCAGGTCAGGCGTTAGTATTGCGGCAAGCGGTCTGGGTGACTTGGATGACATATATTCTATCGTTTTGAAGTAGATCAAATTAACACCCTTCAGCTGCGGTTATATTCGCACAAGATGCGTGAGCTGAATGGGCCCGAGACAGGGGATCATAGAGAAATCGCGCACAAGCGAGCAGTGCCCGTAAATGGATCCATTATGGTGAATGACTATGACCCAGAAAGTATCGATAAGCACGATTGCGACTTGTCTGACCGCTGCATCGGCCATCCCAGCAGCGGCGGAGCTTAGATATAACAACAACAGCGGCGGTTATGTTGAGCTGTATGGCCAGTTTAACCCCGTAATTGTCTCAGTTGACGACGGGGATGAGACGGAAACCCGTTTGCTGGACAATGATCTGTCCAACAGCCGGGTAGGGCTGTTTTTGATGCAACCCTACGGTAGCAATGAGTTTACCTTCCGTTTCGAATCCGGTCTGGGCCTGCCGAGCACGGGGAGCGCCAACCAGGATGGGACAAATGCCGATGGTTGGAACCGTGAAGATATTCGGCACGTCGATTTTGCGTTGAAGGGCGGCTATGGTAAGTTTTCTGCCGGGCAGGGCAGCATGGCCTCGGATGGAGCGGCCGAATCCGATCTATCCTATGTTGGCACGGCGCTCTATTCGTTCACCAATGATGAGAATGGCGCCTTCTTTTATCGTGAGTCTGATGGAATGCTAAGCGGCATTACCGTTGGTGACACATCTGATAACTTCGATGGTTCAAGGCGCGGGCGCATTCGCTATGACACGCCAGATTTCAACGGGTTTTCGGCAGCGATAGCCTATGGTCAGAACATCCTGTCCAGCAGCGATGACGATGATTACTACGATGTGTCGGTGTCCTATGGAAATACCATATCCAACGGGGTGGAGATTGCTGCATCCCTCGCCTACGCCGTGCGCGATTACGATAGCGGATCCGGGGAGAGAAAAGACACAATCGGGTCCGCCTCGGTTCTGCTGCCCAGTGGTTTCAGCGTAACCGCAGCTTTGGGTACAAGAGATGACACTTCCAGCGGTGCCAGTGACCCGAATTATTGGTATGCGAAGCTTGCGTATGAAGACGATTGGGTGTCATGGGGTAAGACTGGTATCGGCATAGACTATTTCGACGGATCTGATTTCTCGATCGACGGCTCAAGTACGAAGGCCTGGGGTATTGCTGTCGTACAACGCATCGACAGTATCAATACCGATGCCTACTTGAAATACCGTAACCATGATTTCGATGACACCACGAGTTTCGATGATAACGAGGCCTGGGTGCTGGGTGCGCGCTGGAAGTTCTGACACGACGATCAATTCCTCAAGAACGCTCCGGCCAGGTCCGGGGCGTTTTTTTGGTCAAATCGGCGGCAAAACAAGGCTGATCCGGGCTTTGCCCCTTGCACGCGGGCGGCTGGGCAAATAGAAGGCCTCAAATTTGCCCGGCGCGCCGTTTTGCGCGCCCCGAATCCTATGGGGACTACCATAATGCAGGTTACCGAGACGCTGAACGAAGGTCTGAAACGCGGCTATAACATTGTCGTATCCGCAGCTGAGCTGGACGACAAAGTTAACGAGAAACTGGTCGAAGCACAGCCTGAAGTCGAGATGAAGGGCTTCCGCAAAGGCAAGGTACCGATGGCACTTTTGAAAAAGCAGTTCGGTCAGCGTCTGCTTGGCGAGGCGATGCAAGAAAGCATCGACGGTGCAATGAACCAGCATTTCGAAGACAGCGGTGAGCGTCCGGCACTTCAGCCTCAGGTGAAGATGACCAATGAGGATTGGAAAGAAGGCGACGACGTACATGTCGAGATGTCTTATGAGGCCCTGCCTGCCATCCCTGAGGTCGACCTGAAATCGGTTGAATTGGAAAAGCTGGTTGTCAAAGCCGATGACGCGGCCGTTGAAGAAGCGCTGGGCAACCTGGCCGAAACTGCGCAGGATTTCAAATCCCGCCGCAAAGGCTCGAAAGCCAAGGACGGCGACCAGATTGTGTTTGATTTTGTTGGCAAGGTTGATGGCGAAGAGTTCGAGGGCGGATCCGCTGAAGACTATCCGTTGGTTCTGGGTTCCAACAGCTTCATCCCCGGTTTCGAAGAGCAGCTGGTTGGCGTAAAGGCCGAGGAAGAAAAAGACGTGAACGTCACCTTCCCCGAAGAGTACGGTGCCGAGCATCTGGCCGGCAAAGACGCTGTGTTTACCTGCACCGTCAAGGATGTGAAAGAACCCGTCGCCGCCGAGATCAACGACGAGCTGGCCACCAAATTTGGTGCAGAAGACTTGGAAGCGCTGAAAGGCCAGATTTCAGAACGTCTGGAAGCGGAATATAGCGGTGCTTCGCGGGCGGTGATGAAGCGTGCTCTGTTGGACGCATTGGACGTGAAGGTTTCGTTTGATCTGCCACCGTCGCTGGTAGATGCCGAGGCCAAGCAGATCGCACACCAGCTGTGGCACGAAGAAAACCCGGAAGTGGAAGGCCACGACCACGATGAGATCGAGCCGACCGACGAGCACAACAAGCTGGCCGAACGCCGCGTGCGTCTTGGCCTGTTGCTGGCCGAGCTGGGCCAGAAGGCCGAAGTTGAAGTCACCGATGCCGAGATGACCCAAGCGATCATGAACCAGGCGCGCCAATACCCTGGTCAGGAACGCCAGTTCTTTGAGTTCGTGCAGCAGAACGCTCAGATGCAGCAGCAACTGCGCGCGCCGATCTTCGAAGACAAAGTCATCGACTATATCGTCGAGCTGGCCCAGGTTGCGGATAAAGAAGTCAGCAAAGACGACCTGCAGAAAGCCGTAGAGGCATTGGAAGAGGAGTAATCCTCTTCTGCCCATAGAATTCTTATGGGCACAAAAAACGGAGCCGTCTGAAAAAGACGGCTCCGTGTGGGTGGCTTTATGCTTATGAGGTGAGGGGGTCAGGCCTCATGAGCAAAAGCACGGGGGGTCCTTAGCAGAGCAGTTTTCTGCTCTGGGGTGAACCGATCCGAAACTGCTTCGATCAGGTTCAATACAGCTTCGACTTCGGCTTTTGTGGTTGCCGAATTCATCTGTTCGACAAAGTATTTTTCCATCTGGCTTAGTGGTTGGTGGTCGTAATTCGCCACACCTGTATCTGCCGGTGTTTTGTTTCTGGTATACAGATCTATTGCCTGCTCGTCCGTCAGGAATACATCGTGAGCGATGTTCGCATATTCCCGAATTCCGGAAATTCTCTCATCTGAGCAGTCCATCAAAGCGGCCATGGCTACGACTTTACCCATGGGCTTAGCACTGCCGAGGTAGTCATAAGGCGCGTTACCGGACCTTTGCAGAACGCGGTTCATAACTGGATCAATCACCGCGATCGAGTCAAGAACGCCAGCCGCTTTGGCATATTCGAAAGAGCCAATCATAACTTCGCTGGTCACATAGGATACAGAATTTTCACCGCGCCCTCGGCCCAGTTTTTTAGTATCGACACAGAACCGGGTGGCTTCCCAGACTTGCGCGCTCCGAATTGGAGGTTCTCCATCCAGGATCGAATGGAAAACATCGGACAGCATATGCGGTCCTTTGGTTTGCAGTAGTCTCATGCACCCGACAACGTCCCCCTCGTCGTCGATGCTGACTACATGTGCTGGATGCAGATCATCGAAGTGGTCGCGCTCGCGCCCATCCTCAATATTGACCTCCCAACCAAGGCGATCGCCGAAAACACGAGCGCGCAGTTTGAACATGTCATCCAAGACATCTTTGAACTTATGTTGATTAATACCATCAATAACGATGATCATTTCCATCCCCCTACAGTCTGGTTACCGTAGGGTTTAGGTTAACCAAGAAATAAGCGCAGACTATTAGGGATTTCCCGTAGAAGTGCTTTTTTTTTGATTAACCAGGGGCAATTAGGCCCAGGCCGATCGCACGACCAATAGCCTGTGAGGTGGTCAGCGCGCCCAACTTTTCACGCCCGGACCGCATATGAACTTCGACGGTACGGTGTGAAATAGACAAAATATCACCGATATCTTGTTGCGACTTTCCGTCAGCTACCCATTGGAGGATTTCCTGTTCGCGTGTGGACAGCGTGGGCAGGTAAAGAGCTTTGGCCAGCAAGCCGGATTGCATAACAGTATCGTGGGCTTGAACGGCAGCAAGTTGCAGATCACCCATGACATGTTTCTTTAGCTTATCCCATTCGGAATCCGAACAGTCCCGGGTAACGTTTAACAGTCCGCATTCACCATAAGGTCCACGAACAGGAACTGTTAACCCCCTGGAACTAATGCCAAAATCATGGGCGTCACGGAATACCGCGTTGAACTTCTCGTCCTGATCAAAGCGTCCCCAATCAACGGGTGCAATGCTTAGGACAGATTGATAAAGTGTCGGATCGAAGTGATGAAAGCCCTGGCTGCCATAGTGGATTTTCCACTCATCTGGATAGTTTGCATAGCCCTGCACATCACCTTTCACAGGGTTAAAGGTGGCATAAGACGCATAGTCGAAGCCAAGCTCTTCGCAGACGGCGTTTATAACGTCAGCGGCCGACTTCTCTGTGTGGTCGACCGCGGCCAAATCTATAAGTTTCACCTGTCCAACCCTTGTGGCGGCATATCTCTCCCCCAAGACATGCCAGACTTGTCCTTAGGGGTATACGTTGCGTCAACCACAGGGCATTGTGCAAGCAAATTGTTCGCCTTGTGTAGTCATATTGCGATGTAATGGCAACAGAATGGTCCGAAACAGCATGTCTCAGATGATTCGTTTTGGGGTAAATCCGGTTATTCCGGACGTAGCCCTGTTTCGACCAGCATCCCACGTGCCTTTGCTTCGGGATAGAACCCTTTTGCGTAAAGGAAAATGGCGCGTTGCTGGTCGCCGTCGGACAATAGCCAAGCGCCTCGCAGATATTTCCCGGCAAATTCGAGATTTGTGTCTGCATCCAAAAGGCCTTTGGCGTTTCCAGTATATCCCATTGAACGAGCTGTGGCCGGCAGGATTTGCAGCAAGCCATAATAGGGCCGATTCACAGCCCAAGGTCGGTGGGTGCTTTCGCGAATTGCTAGCTTGTGCACCAATTCGCGCGGCACTTCGTAGTGGTCGGCCCATTTGTTTATGGAGGCCCGCAGTTCCGGTGTTTCGTTGGGATAGAGCGGAGGATCAAACGTGTTCTGGGTTGGGGTATCGGGCCCTCCGCACGCCGCAAAGGGTGCAATTATCAATAATGCCAATACACTGCGGCGCAGAAGAAATGTCATTGATCGTCTCCGAATAGTTATTATGCGATGATAGGAAACCTATTGATGACCGCAAGCAAAGGCCGGGGCCCAAGCTGGATTTCGCCGGGAGGAGGCATAAAAAAGGCCGCACAGATCGTGCGGCCTTTCTTGTTCAATTCGAAACCCGAGGATCAGGCTTTGGCTTCGTCTTCTCCGGCCGAAGCATCCTGAGCAACCAGATCGTCGTCGTCGGAAGCGGCGGAACCGATATCGTCGAACAGCTCGGCGATTTCGAATTCTGCGGCGGCTTCTTCTTCGGCGGCCAGTTCCTGAATCGATTTGCCCGATGCCTGTAGTTCGGCTTCTTCTTGCGAACGGGCAACGTTCATTTCGATTTTCACTTCAACCTCGGGGTGCAGTTTAACTGCGACTGTGTGCAGACCCAGGTCCTTGATCGGTGCAATCAAGGCAATCTGCTTCTTGTCGACAGTGAAACCTGCTTCGGTAGCGGCGTCTGCGGCGTCACGCGGGGTGACCGATCCGTACAGTGCGCCGGCATCCGAGGCCGAGCGAATCACGATGAATTGCTGTCCGTCCAGCTTTTCAGCCAGCGCTTCAGATTCTTTCTTGGATTCCAGGTTGCGGGCTTCAAGCTGCGCTTTCTGGGCTTCGAACGACGCGATGTTGGCGTCCGATGCGCTCAGCGCTTTGCCCTGAGGCAACAGGAAGTTGCGGGCATACCCGGACTTGACGTCAACGACGTCGCCCATCTGACCCAGTTTCGCAACGCGTTCCAGCAGGATAACTTGCATGTCAGTATCTCCTTACTTAACGGCGTAGGGCAGCAGGGCGAGGAAGCGGGCGCGCTTGATAGCACGGGCCAGTTCACGCTGCTTTTTCGCCGAAACGGCGGTGATGCGCGAAGGTACAATCTTGCCACGCTCAGAGATGTAACGCTGCAGCAGACGAGTGTCTTTATAGTCGATCTTCGGCGCGTTCTCACCCGAGAACGGGCAGACCTTGCGGCGGCGGAAAAATGGTTTTGCGGCCATGGTTTAGTGTCCTTTCTTCAGGCGTTAATCAACGGCGCTCGCGGCGGCCTTCGCGCTCGTCGCGCTTCTGCATCTGGACCGAAGGGCCCTCGTTGTGCTCGTCGACCTTGATGGTCAGAACGCGCATAACGTCGTCATGCAGGCGCATCAGGCGTTCCATTTCCTGAACGGCGCCAGCGGGAGCGTCGGTCTTGAGGAAGGAATAGTGACCCTTGCGGTTCTTGTTGATCTTGTAGGCCATCGTTTTGACACCCCAGTACTCGCTGTCGATGACGTTGCCGCCATTGTCAGCCAGAACGGTGCCGAAATGTTCGACGAGGCTTTCTGCCTGCGCGTTGGACAAATCCTGACGCGCGATCATTACATGCTCATATAGTGGCATGTGCACTCCTGTTTCTATCAAGGCGCATTTCATAGGCGGGGCCGTTTCGTCCTTCGCGACCCTGCCACGAGAGGCTGCGCGATTCATGTCGTTTGCGAAGGATGGCCCGATATACACGTTTGTACGCTGGGGGCAAGGCCTGCCACAGATGCCTTTGTGAAGTCGCGCTATTTCCTCTGCGCTGCCCAATTCCTGACGCTTTTCGGCTCAAAGTTGTTTTGTATACCGGAAATTAACCGGACTGACAAAAGTTGGAACGGCAACCTGAGAAACAGGGTACTGAAAATGACCGCGATTAACACAAATACCTTCGAGAAATCCGCCACAGGCGTAAGTTTTGAAAAGTCAGTGCCGGTGCTCATTAGCTTTGCACCAAATTGGAAAGCTCGGATGGTTCTGGCCCGTCTGGCCGGTGCGCTACTGATAGTTTCTGCCTTTTCCATGTGGTTGATGCCCAGCACGGCAATGGCCGCCGAAGTCTGGCCGATCAAATTGGCGGCCTCTCTGATGTTCCTTCTGGTAGGTGTCAGCCTTCTGACCATCGAAGTTCTGGACGCGCGTCCTGATGCGTATTTTGACCCGATCCGCCGCGAGGTCCGGGTATTGCAAAAGAATGAAAATGGCCGCCCGCAGACAGTTTTGCGCCGGAGCTATGACAGCCTGGGTGGTGCCCGTTTCATTGAAGACCAGATCGAGTTGTTCGATGTGGACGGCAGCTTGTTGATGAAATTGCCGCTTGAATCGGCGGATGTCAGCCGAGCGCTCAAAGGTCAACTTAGCGGAAGTGTAACAATTTTCGCCTGAGTTTTATTCTGTTCAATTAAGAACAGATATTGTGAAATAATATTACTTGTGTGCTGCCCTAGGGCAGCACATTTTCGTTGTCGAGCAACCCAAGAGGTTTGCATCTACAAAATTGCGGAGATTATCATGAAATCCACCCTTCTTGCAGCAGCGCTCGCGGTTTCGGCCACAACGGCATTTGCCGGCGCCGAAAAATACGTTCTGGACTCCAGCCACAGCCAGGTTCTTTTCAGCTATAACCACCTTGGCTTCTCGACCACCCATGGCATGTTCTCGGGGTTTGAAGGCGAGATCATGTTCGATCAGGAAAACCCGGCTGCATCCAGTGTTACAGTTTCCATGCCAGTGGTCGAGATGATTACCGGTTGGAAGCCACGTGAAGACCACTTTATGTCCGAGGATTTCTTTGGTGTGACCGAAGGAGAAATGGTGACCTTTACCTCTACTGGTATCGAAGTCACGGGCGAAAACACTGCCAACATCACTGGCGATCTGACTATGAACGGTGTGACCAAATCGGTTGTTCTGGATGCCAAGCTGAACCAGGTGGGTGAACATCCTATGGCAGGAAAGCCCTGGGCCGGTTTCGACGCAACCACCACTTTGGTGCGTAGTGAGTTCGACCTTGGTCAGTTTGCGCCATTCGTAAGCGACGAAGTTGAACTTCAGATTTCAGTCGAAGCCCAGAAGGCCGACTAATACCATTACAACGAGTTGAAACGAGGCCGCCGGAGTAACCCTTCGGCGGCCCATTTTCTTAGTTGCCACGTTTTGCTGTAAGATCAACTGATACTATAACAGCAAAACCCAGCGAATCCTCGGTCGACTGCGAAGTGCCGATGTCGAAATCCAGCCGGTTCAGTTCAAGCTGTCCTGAAATAGCTGCGCTGTCACCCTGAAGGTCGAGGGTAAAAGGCAACACTACGTCCACACTCTTTTCGCGAATGGTCAACGCGCCGCGCGCTTCGTACCCGTCCTCAGTTTTGAAGAGATCAGCTTTGAATTGAGCGGTTGGAAATTGCGCACTGTCGAAGAAATCAGCACCCATTGCCTGATCTGTGACTGTCCCGAGTTTGAGCGACGTTATCGCGATTGTGACATCTGCTGATCCTGCTAGGCCCGGCCTGGGCGGATCTTCGAAAGCGATTGCAGCGGTCCAATCGGAAAAGCTGCCGGTTACCGGGCTGCCCAACTGGGTGATGGTAATGCTTAGATTGCCTTCCTGGACGTTCCAGTCGGACTGTACCTGGGTCAGTTCTGCGACCTCTGTGCCAGCTGTAGATTGGTGGTCAAACGCGCCGATTGACCATCCTCCGACCAGAACGGCACCCCAAATGGCCAAAGAGGCCAATGCGGGGGTCATTGAATGGCTTTGCTCTGGCGGTTCCGGTGCATCCGAGGCGCCCGGCATCATTCGGCGCAGCGTGCTGTCTTTATCGATAATGTGGTGTTTTAGCGCCCCGGCGACGTGCAGCGCGACTGAACCGGCCAGTGTCCAGACGAACAGCCAATGCAGGCTTCCGGTCAGCTCTGCCAGATACTCGGATTTTGGTACAAGGGGTAGGCCCTGTCCGAAGGGCCACAAAATCGGAGCGAAACCTTCGGCGGCAGCGTGATGGGTCCACCCAGTCAATGGGGCCAGAACCAAAGATGCATAAAGCAGCCAATGCACGGTTTCGGCTGCAAAGGCCTCGGGCTTGTTCTCGGCGTTCAATAGGCCGGGTTTGGTCTGCGTTATCGCCCACAAGATACGCGCGAGCGCGACGAAGAAAACAGTGACCCCGACGGTTTTATGGAGAGAAAAGAGGCTGGCGGCGCGTGCAATGTCATCTTCGGTTGTGGCTATAGCAGGATCATAAATCGCATGAGCCAATCCGTTGGCGACCCACCCCAGAGGGAATGCGGTGAAGATAAGTAACGCGGTCAGCCAGTGAAAAGTCTTGGTTACGCTTCCATAGCTTGAGAAGGTGTTTGACGAAGGCATCTGAGGCTCCGGAAGGTGGATCGTATGCAACAACCTACCGCTACAAGCCTAGGACACAATAGCAAGGGATGCACAGAGCCGGTGCCAAAGTGCAGAGATCAGGCAAAGCTTGTGCCGCGCGGTCTGTCGGTTTACACCCCGCGGCAACCTAACGTCATCCAAGAGGTTGCAATGACACGCGCATTTGTTTTCCCGGGGCAAGGTGCCCAGACTATCGGTATGGGCAAGGCTCTGGCCGAGGCCTATCCGGCTGCACAGGCTGTATTCGACGAGGTGGACGAGGCGCTCGGGGAAAAGCTGAGCGATCTGATCTGGGAAGGTGATATTGCGGACCTGACCCTGACCCAGAACGCGCAGCCAGCACTAATGGCGACCTCGATGGCTGCGATGCGGGCCCTGGAGGCCAATGGGATTTCGATTGCGGATGCTGGTTTTGTCGCTGGGCATTCGTTGGGGGAATACTCCGCGCTCGCTGCGGCAGGGGCATTGTCGGTCGCTGATACGGCGCGCCTTTTGCGCACCCGCGGGCAAGCGATGCAGAGTGCGGTTCCCGTTGGAGAGGGCGCAATGGCCGCTATTCTTGGATTGGATCTTGATGCTGTGCGCGCTGTTGCAGACCAAGCTGCGCAGGGTCAAGTTTGTCAGGCTGCCAATGACAATGATCCCACACAAGTCGTGGTATCAGGCGCAAAGGCTGCCGTGGAACGCGCCGCCGAAATCGCCAAAGAAAAAGGCGCCAAGCGCGCGGTCATGTTGCCCGTCAGCGCACCTTTCCACTGTGCATTGATGCAACCTGCCGCTGATGTCATGGCCGAAGCCCTGGCAAATGTCGAAATCAAAGCTCCTGCCGTGCCATTGATTGCCAATGTGCGGGCCGAGGCTGTCACAGATCCCGATCTGATCCGTGGGTTGCTGATCGAGCAGGTCACAGGTTCGGTTCGCTGGCGCGAAAGCGTATTGTACATGGTTGCGCAAGGCGTGAGTGAAACTTGGGAAATCGGGGCGGGCAAAGCTCTGTCCGGTATGATTCGCAAAATTGACCGTGCGATTGTTGGTAAAGCTGTCGGTACGCCTGATGACGTGCAGAATGTGACACAGGCCGAATCGTAAGACACCGAGCATCAAGAGGAAAACCGAATGTTTGATTTGACAGGTAAGAATGCACTGATCACCGGTGCATCGGGCGGGATCGGTGGCAAAATTGCGCGAAGTTTGCATGCGGCCGGTGCAACTGTGGCTTTGTCTGGAACGCGAGTTGAGCCGCTACAGGCTCTGGCCGACGAATTGGGTGAACGCGCCCATGTTCTGCCCTGCAACCTGAGTGATGCCGAGGCGGTGACAGCCCTTCCGAAGCAGGCTGCTGAGGCAATGGGATCGGTTGATATTCTGGTGAATAATGCAGGGATCACGCGAGACAATCTGTTCATGCGCATGTCCGATGAAGAATGGCAGAGCGTGATCGACGTCAACCTGACATCTACTGCCCGTCTGTGCAAAGGCGTTTTGAGGGGCATGATGAAAGCGCGCTGGGGCCGGATCATTAATATCTCATCGGTGGTGGGTGCGACAGGGAACCCGGGACAGGCCAACTATGCTGCATCCAAAGCAGGCATGGTGGGCATGACCAAATCGTTGGCCTATGAGGTTGCCAGCCGTGGAATCACCGCCAATGCGGTGGCACCCGGTTTCATTACGACTGCGATGACCGACAAACTGACCGAGGATCAGAAATCTGGGATTTTGACGCAGGTTCCTGCCGGTCGTATGGGTGACCCCTCGGAAATTGCTGCGGCTGTGCTGTATCTTGCAAGTGCCGAAGCCGGATATGTTACCGGAACCACCTTGCATGTGAACGGCGGTATGGCCATGTTGTGAGCGCGGATCGAGGTGGGCGCGAAAGCGTTTGCCTCGGGCGTTGTCTGTGTTATAGGCGGCGCACATATGCAGGGGCTGGCCGGATGGTCAACCTTCTACTTACCCGGTAATCGGGGACCTAAACCGCCCAGAACGGGCACATCAAGGCCAGCCTGAGCGGGCAAGGGCAGAACCGGGCACTATGCCCTGAAATGAAATGAGGAATAGACATGAGCGACGTCGCAGATCGCGTTAAAAAGATCGTTGTTGAGCACTTGGGTGTTGAAGAAGATAAAGTGACCGAAAACGCGTCCTTCATCGACGATCTGGGTGCAGACAGCCTGGACACTGTTGAGCTGGTTATGGCCTTCGAAGAAGAGTTCGGCATCGAGATTCCTGATGACGCAGCCGAAACCATCCAAACTTTTGGCGACGCCGTCAAATTCATCTCTGAAGCGTCTTAAGACCTTCTTTATCCGCTAAAACGGCGCTTCCGGGCAACGGAGGCGCCGTTTTTTTTGCCCAGCCGGAATTCGCGCTTGCCAGATAGCTATTGACCCGCAACCATTTACGCGAGGCAGGAAATTCTGAGCGGGCAGGGCATGCTACGATCCACCCCGATGATAAATACGGCACGTCTGATGCTTTGCGCTATGCGTCCCGACGACTTTAGTCGTTACGCTGAGATTTGGCGGAACCCTTGTGTTGTGCGCCATCTTGGCCGGGAACCGCTATCGCGGGGCGAAGCGTGGGAATCCTTTCTGAGGAATGCCGGCCACTGGCAGATGGCCGGTTTTGGCCAATGGGCCGTCTTTCGACAGTCGAATCGTCAGATGATAGGTCAAGCTGGCTTTTTCTATCGTAACCGAGGGTTAGGCGACGACTTCGACAGCTTTCCCGAGGCCGGATGGCTATTGGCACCAGAAGCCCAGGGGCAGGGATTTGGTTTTGAAGCGGCACAGGCCGCACATGACTGGTTTGACAGAATAATGCCTGGACCACTGGTTTCCCTGATTGATGCTGAAAACCACGCGTCGCAGAATCTGGCGGCAAAGCTGGGTTATGAGCTCATGGCCGAGCGCGACTATATGGGAAGTCAGGTGAACCTGCTGAAAAGAAACGGGCCGCCCAAACTGGCTTAACCTTTCTCTTTGATCGTGCCGCAAATTGCCTTTGGTTTGCCGAAACTGGAAATTCTCACCGATAGGGTTGAGGGTATGGTATCCTCTATTGACGTTGCGATTGAGCGGAGGAGCAAGCTCATGAGGATTTACCCTACGATGGAACTGCAGAACGGCCGCTGTGTCACACTGGACAAGGGTCGTCTGGATGAGGCCATGATTTGGCACGTGAATCCCGCAGAAACGGCACGCAGTTGGGCCGATGCTGGAGCCGAGTGGATGCACTTGACCGATTTTGACGCGATTGAAGGGCGCGATACCAATTCGGAGATGGTTGAAGAGATCATCCGTTCTGCCGAAATCCCTGTGCAGTTGGCAGGTGGTATGAGAACGCGCGAGCAAGTCGAGCACTGGATCGACAAGGGCGCAGGCCGGATTGTTATCGGCACTATGGCTGCGTGGGATCCAAATCTTGTGAAAGAATTGGCCAAACTCTATCCGGACCAAATCGTTCTGGCCGTAGACGTTTGGCAAGGCTTAGTGATGACCGACGGTTGGCGTAGTCAAAGTGCGTTTACACCAGAGGCCTTTATCGAAGCGTTTTCAGAGACGCCGTTTGCGGCAATTCTGGTCACTGATATCGATAGCGACATGGAAGACGTTGAGGCACAGCTGGGCCTGATCTCGGGGCTGGCAGAGACATCTCGCACACCGATCATCGCAAGCGGTGTGGTCCGCACGACAGATGATATCTCGCGGTTGGCTTATATCCCGAATATTTCGGGCGCCTTGGTTGGCCGCGCGCTGTTCAGAAAGACGCTCGAGCTTTCAGATGCGCTGAATGTTGCCAGCACAGCGCACGAACCGGTTGCGGCGTTTCAGTAAGATTTCTTCCAAAACAACAGGTTCCGCCCTTTCATGTCCAGTGAAAGGGCGGGCTTTCATCTGGCCAGGAGCCGCATTGCAAGAGTGTATACTGTAGGTGTTCCGCTCAATCTGCTTGTGTGATGATTGCGCCTTGCTCTTGCCCCCGCACCCCGGCCCGGGGTAAGAGCGTTTCTCAAACAGGAAGCAGGCAAGAGGCATTTTATGCGCAGAGTCGTTGTAACCGGTCTTGGGTTGGTCACTCCATTGGCCAGCGGGGTCGAGGAAACATGGTCGCGGTTGCTGGATGGGGAATCCGGTGCAGGCCCGATCACGCAATTTGATGCTGAGGCAAGTGGGGTCACCACAACGTATGCCTGCGAAGTTCCGCGAGGCGACGGCACCGACGGGACATTCAATCCTGACGACTGGATGCCGCCGAAAGAGCAGCGCAAGATCGAAGACTTCATTCTGTACTCGATTGCAGCTGCTGAAATGGCCTGCAAGGATTCCGACTGGCTGCCCGAGGATGAAGAGGCGCGCTTGCGCACTGGCGTTCTTATCGGTTCAGGTATCGGTGGGCTGGGTTCCATCGCGGCAACGGCTAACCTGATCCGCGACAAGGGCCCTCGACGGGTGTCGCCTTTCTTTATTCCAGGCGCGCTGATTAACCTGGCCTCGGGTCAGGTGTCGATCCGCCATGGATTCAAAGGCCCGAACCATTCGGTTGTGACTGCATGTTCGACCGGTGCTCACGCTATTGGTGACGCAAGCCGCATTATCCGTGCCGGTGACGCTGACGTAATGGTTGCCGGTGGTGGCGAAGGGTGCATTTGCGAAATCGGTATCGCTGGATTCAACGCTTGCAAGGCGCTGTCGACCAAATACGCGGATAACCCCAAAGCAGCCAGCCGCCCCTATGACGTCGACCGAGACGGTTTTGTCATGGGTGAAGGTTCGGGCATCGTTGTTCTGGAAGAGTACGAGCACGCAAAGGCGCGTGGTGCGAAAATCTATGCCGAAGTTCTGGGCTATGGCATGTCCGGTGATGCCTATCATATCACCGCACCCAGTGAGGACGGCGATGGCGCTGAGCGTTCTATGAACGCAGCGCTACGCAGCGCGGGGCTGGAGCCGAAAGACCTAGATTATATCAACGCGCATGGCACATCGACCATGGCCGATACCATTGAATTGGGTGCGGTCGAGCGTCTCCTGGGCGAGCATTCGGCGAATGTAACGATGAGTTCGACCAAATCGGCCACGGGCCACCTTTTGGGCGCAGCAGGCGCGATCGAAGCCATTTTCTCGATCCTCGCAATCCGCGATCAGGTTGCGCCACCGACGATCAATTTGGACAACCCAGCGGTCGAGACGCAGATTGATCTGGCTCCGAATGCTAAGCGTGAGCGCAAGATTGATGTGGCGCTGTCAAACTCGTTTGGATTTGGCGGCACCAATGCAAGTGTGATCTTCGGAAAGGCCAGCTAAATGTGGCGCGCTTTGGCCTCCAACATGCTGACCATCCTGGTGGTCGGCCTGTTTCTTGCCGGTGGACTGATTTTATGGGGGCAGGCGCGATACAAGAATGCGGGCCCTCTGGAAACTGCGATGTGTTTGCAGGTCGAACGTGGCTCAAACATGACGCAGGTCAGCCGACAGCTGGAGGATCAGGGCGCGATCAGCAGCGCTACTATATTCCGTATGGCGGCGGATTATACCGACAAGGCACCTCAGCTGAAGGCAGGCAGCTTTCTGGTCCGCGAGGGTGCTTCGATGGAGCAGATCATTGATGAGATTACGCGGAGCGGGGCCAGTACCTGCGGATCCGAGATTGAGTACCGGATCGGTGTAACCCGCATACAAACCCGTGTACGCGAATTGAACCCCGCAACATTGGACTTCGATGAAATCGCATCGTTCGATGTGACGGAAGAAGAAGTGCCCGCGGCTTATACCCAAAAGCGCGAAGACTCGGACACACGGTACCGGGTCTCGATTGCTGAGGGTGTTACATCCTGGCAGGTGGTTGAGGGTCTTAAGCAGATCGACGCGTTGACGGGAGATATCCCTGAAATACCGGCCGAAGGGGCGCTGGCACCGGACAGCTATGACATTGTGCGAGGTGCCGATCGGGCGGCAATCCTGCAGTCGATGCAGGATAAGCAGCAACTGCGCATTAACGCCGCCTGGGAAGGGCGGCAGGATGATTTGCCAATCAAAACCCCCGAAGAGATGCTGATTTTGGCGTCAATCATCGAAAAGGAAACTGGTGTTCCGCATGAGCGTGGACAGGTTGCTAGCGTATTTGTAAACCGGCTTGAGCGAGGCATGAAGCTGCAGACGGACCCGACTGTAATCTATGGTGTCACCAAGGGGCAGGGCACGTTGGGCCGAGGCCTGCGCCGCAGCGAACTGCGCCGTGCAACGCCTTGGAACACTTATGTGATTGATGGGCTCCCGCCAACACCTATCGCAAATCCTGGTCTTGCAAGTCTTGAAGCCGCAGTTTCGCCCGAAGCGACTGATTTTGTTTTCTTTGTTGCAGATGGCACCGGCGGACATGCTTTTGCCGAGACACTGGATGAGCATAATCGAAACGTCGCCAAATGGCGTGAGATTGAGGCCGAGCGCCAAAGCACCGGAAACTAAAAAAGGCGCCGCGAATAGCGGCGCCTTTTAGATTTAGGCGGCGGAGGATCGACGCGGTCGCCGACGTTTTGGGCCTCCGGGATTGCCCGACTTGTTAGCTGCTTGCGGCTTTGGACCACGGCGACGGAACCCTCCGCCTTTCCGCGATTTTGCGGGTTCGGCGAACTCGGGCATTGTGCCGCTGGCGACCGGAATCTCAATTTTCATCAGTTTCTGAATCTGCTTCAGTTGATCCAGTTCATCCGGTGCACAGAAAGCGATCGCCTCGCCTTCGCGGCCGGCACGGGCGGTTCGGCCAATGCGGTGGACGTAGTTATCCGGCACTTCGGGTAGGTCGTAGTTGATGACATAGGCAACGCCCGGGATGTCGATGCCACGAGCGGCCACGTCTGTTGCCACCAAGACATTTATTTCGCCTGCGCGGAAAGCTTTGATCGCCCGGTCACGCTGTCCCTGGCTTTTGTTGCCGTGGATCGAGGCGGCGTTGAAGCCGTCGGCCACGAGGCCCTTCATCAGCTTCTCGGCACCGTGCTTTGTGCGCGAGAACACCAGCGTCAGAGCTTCTTTGTCCGCTGACAGAATCTCGCGCAGTTTACCCGGTTTTTCCGGGCGGCTCAGGAAATGGACCGATTGGGTGATCTTGTCTGCGGCTTTGCCCGGAGGGGACACCTGAATGCGTTGCGGGTTGGTCAGGTAGGCTTGGCTGAGTTCTTCCATCTGCTTGGGCATGGTGGCCGAAAACAGCATGGTCTGACGCGGCGTGCCCAACTGCGGTGCAATCCGGCGCAGAGCATGAATAAAGCCCATGTCCAGCATCTGATCGGCTTCGTCCAGTACCAGATGACGTACCGAGCCGAGGTCGACCGCTCTGCGTTCCATCAGGTCGATCAAACGACCAGGGGTGGCAACCAGAATGTCTGTGCCGCGTGCCAGAAACGAAATCTGCCTACTGATGGACTGACCGCCAACAACTGTCGCCACACGCAGCTTCGTATTCGTGGTCAAATTGCGCAGGCTATCTGCGATTTGGTTGACCAGTTCACGGGTCGGGGCAAGGATCAGAGCCTTGGCGGTTTTCGGCGCAGGCTTGCCGGTCTGAGCCAGCAGGTGGTCGATCAGAGGTAGGCCAAAAGCCAGCGTCTTGCCGGTGCCGGTCTGGGCAAGGCCCAGAATATCGTGCCCCTGCAATGCCATGGGGATTGCCTGGTTCTGAATCGGAGTGGGTTGTGAAAAATTGGCGCGTTTCAAAGCGTCGTTCAGGGCCGGGGCAAGACCCAGCATATCAAAGTCGAACAAATATCATTCCTTTTTTGCCCCTGGTGACTGGATCACCACGGACGACATAAATCAGCAGCGCAATATGCGATGCCAACAGGGTTACGCTAAGACTCTGGATGCACAGGCGTTTCCTGCGGCATCCGGCCGTCGCATTCAGAACCCTGCGTGAAGGGGAACTATGGGGTGAATCGAGCGCTGTGGAGCAGGTCGGACCTGCCAATGCTCACGCGTCAGCGCTTTGTTAAGGCGCTCATGCAGGTTGCGGGGCGGAATGTCAAGCTGTGCGTTATAGATCACATCCGGCGAAAAGGATCGTTGTGGGCTGTCTGCAACCTTTAAGCAGTGAGATTGACCGCTTGGTTGATCGCAAAACCTGTTCTTACAGCTCGATATGTAGGGAAGGGCATCCGCGCGGCAGTTTCAATGTCCCGCCGGATCCAGTCGAGCGCCTCTAGCTGTTGAAGGGACGACGACAGCGCCCGATCCGTGATCGATACCAAATTCGATTTGATGGCGGAAAAGCGGTGCGGAGTGCCGGTGAGTGCCAGGATCGGGACGGTCCAGGATTTACGGACGAGCTTGAACTTGGTGTCATCCGGAACGGCGTTTACGATTGCGCTGGCCATACTGGCGGTTTCGATCCCCGGCAGGGTTAATCGGAATTCAGGGCGCAATGGGTGCCCGTGGCCCGGATTCCTTTCGATCAGGTCAAGGCGTATGAGATGGTCCAGGCTTGCCGCGAAGGCAGTTCTTCCTGCGCTGGTGGCAGCAAGCAGAGCGGCCTGCCTGCCAGGAGTGCCGGAATGCATGAGTGCCAGAATATTCAGCGACCAAGCTCGGGAGGTCAGCTTGACAAGCAAATTAATGTCCATAAAGTATAGTTAATATAATTTAGCTCAAAAGGAAAGATTGATGCCCCTTGTTTCTTTGAAAAACACGATCACGCTTGCGATTTCAGTTCGGGACCGCCATGCAAGCGCCGAATGGTTCAGCGACAAATTGGGGTTTGAAATTGCCCATCACATAGATGAAGCGGGTTGGAGTGAGATGCGCACCAATGTGGACGGTGTCACATTGGGGTTAGGAGAGCAGGCCAAGCCTTCGCCGGGGAATTGCGTTCCAGTGTTTGAGGTCGCCGATATCACCACCGCCCGCAGCGCGTTAGAGGCTGCAGGGGTGGCCTTCGATGGTGCGACGGAAACGATCGAAGGGATGGTCAGCACGGCCACGTTTTATGATCCGGATATGAATGCGCTGATGCTGGCGCAGGATTTGACTGGCAGCGGCTAAAGACTCCGGCAGGGAAGAAAATATTAACCTGCACCGCACGTTCCCTGTTGCGTGGGTGTTGCGCAAGTCATTGACTTTTCGGACTTAATTTGGTACGAACTGTGTCATGCTAGAAGAAGTGGGCAACGGCCCCGGGGTAACACCCGGCGGCCGTTTTTCGTTTCTCTCGTGCGGAGAAAACTCACGCATGAGGTCAATACGCAAACATGACTTTAATTACCCCGGAAGAGCGGATTTCCCAGACGGCTGACTTGTTGCAGTCACTTGAGACATCCATTCGCGATCTGCGCAAAGCAGCGGAAGAACTGCGCAGGCAGATCGGTGCCGGGGAGGATGCAGATCTTGCTGGTGCAGGCAAGCAACTGGGACAGCTTGAGGGGCTGATCCGAAGTTGCCAAAAAGTGGAGACAAGCTTTGTCGAACAACATCACAGACAAGCCGGAATTGCCCAAGGGGGCTACGCGCTCGACCTTGATCGGGCACGATCTGAGATCGGGTGCAGGCTGGCTCGCCTCCGCGCCTGCTGCGGTGCAGGACAGATTTCTGAGTGAGATCGGGGAGGGGGGGCTGTGTGCCCTCCCTTTCCTGTTTGAGTTCTGGGCTCTGCCGCATCAGTTGCCGCCCGAGGGCGATTGGCGGTCATGGGTGATCATTGGGGGGCGTGGCGCTGGTAAGACGCGGGCCGGGGCCGAGTGGGTTCGGTCGATGGTTGAGGGGTCTTTGCCGTTGGACACGGGCAAGGCGCGCCGGGTGGCTCTGCTTGGCGAGACGTTTGATCAGGTGCGCGACGTGATGATCTTTGGCGATAGTGGGATATTGCAGTGCTCACCACCGGATCGTCGACCTATTTGGAAGGCGTCAGAGCGAAAACTAGTCTGGCCAAATGGGGCCGAGGCGCAGGCGTTTTCGGCGCACGACCCTGAGGGGTTGCGCGGCCCTCAGTTCGATGCGGCCTGGGTGGATGAGCTGGCTAAGTGGAAAAAGGCGGGCGAGACCTGGGACATGTTGCAATTTGCGCTGCGGCTGGGGGATCAGCCTCGGGTCTGCGTGACGACCACCCCGCGCAATGTGAAAGTGCTAAAGGATTTGCTGGCGTCGCCCTCCACCGTGCAGACCCATGCGCCTACCGAGGCGAACCGGGCCAATCTGGCGGGGTCGTTTTTGGAGGAAGTGCGCGCGCGTTATGCGGGCACACGGTTGGGGCGGCAGGAGTTGGACGGTGTGCTACTGTCGGATGCTGAAGGGGCGCTGTGGACCGGATCGATGCTGGAGGCGGCGCGCTGTGCACAGGTGGCCGAGCTGGACCGCATCGTGGTGGCGCTGGACCCGGCGGTGACGGCGGGGGCGGATGCGGATGCTTGCGGGATCGTCATCGTTGGAGCGTGTTTGCAAGGGCCGCCCGAAGAGTGGCGCGCCTTTGTGCTGGCCGACCGGACGGTGCAGGGCGTCGGCCCGGCGGGCTGGGCGCAGGCGGCGATTGATGCGATGGATGAATTTGGGGCCGAACGGCTGGTGGCTGAGGTCAATCAGGGTGGCCAGCTGGTGGAAGAGGTCGTGCGGCAGGTGGACCCTCTGGTCCCGTACCGCGCGGTGCGGGCGTCACGCGGTAAGGTCGCGCGGGCCGAGCCTGTGGCGGCTTTGTACGAACAGGGGCGGGTGGCCCATGTGGCCGGGTTGGACGCGCTGGAGGAGCAGATGTGCCAGATGACCGCGCGGGGGTTCGAGGGTCAGGGCTCACCCGACCGGGTCGACGCACTGGTCTGGGCGTTGCATGAGTTGGTTGTGGGGCCTGCGGGGGCGTATCGGCGGCCGAGGGTGCGGGCGTTGTGAGAGTAAGGGCATGAAATCCACACTTTTGAGGTGGCTTGAGGACTGTTAGGCTACCTTCATCTACAAGGTGTTTGTTTCGACACGTAAACAGATTTTGATTTAACTGGGTTTGGCAATCTTGAGTTTTGATCTTAAAAATCAAATTGAAACAAGATCTTATAGTTCCTTCTCGTAAGTCCACTGAGGCGTCCATGAAGAAAAAATTGTATTTGTTGGCAATTAGTGCGGGCATACTTTTCTTTTTTCTCGCCCTCTATTTCCTCGGCCACGCGATGTGGGACTACCACGATGACGTCAATAATTCTGGTCTAGCCTACAAGTTCTTCGCGGCAAAAGTTTGCGCATTTATTGCCTTGTTGCTCATGACATCAGCCTTGTTCAGCTTTACTGAAAAGATTGTTTTTGCACCGCTTATAATCTTAATAGTCGGGGCAATGGTGCTGCTAGTCGGCTATCATGTGGTCAAAGACGAACCTTGGCGGTTCCAGCATATTGGCAGCGAAGGATACAGAGTCCCTCGGGCATATGCCGCCGGCTTGGACTATGGGCCGCCGGGGGGTGGGTTGCAGGCAGTATATTGCGCCAATACCTTTAGCGGGGCCCGGAGACCGGGTGGCAAAAGATGCGAGCGTCAGTTTTTTCATGTCGCGCATGCGAGTTCTCCCTTTTATCGAGAGCTCAGCCAGCAACGTGAAGTTTCGTGTACAACATACAGCGATGGGGAAAGGTGTCGCGTCAGAACCGACACCGAGCTTGGCCAGCTCAACTACGCAATCAAATCCCAATTTATCACCCTCGAGGACGCCGAAGAACTTGAACGCCGTTTGCTAAATCTATTGCGCGACTGGCGGATCGAAGGTGAAGTTAGCAATACACAAAATTGATGCTCGCGATCCGTTGCCCAACCCCCGTACGCCCCATTCCCAAGGCTTAAACTTCTTTCCGTCATAACTCTTTTCAACAAGCCGGGCAGAGCGGCGGCAGAAAGGAGCACAGATGGTATTCGATTTCTTGCGTCGTGGATCGGCTGATGAGGCGCCCGAGGCGAAGGCGAGCGCGGCGGGGCCTGTGGTGGCGTGGCAGACGGGTGGGCGCGTGGCGTGGAGCCCGCGGGATGCGGTGTCACTGACGCGGACGGGGTTTTCGGGGAACCCGGTGGGGTTTCGCTCGGTCAAACTGATTGCCGAGGCGGCGGCGGCGTTGCCGTTGGTGCTGCAGGATCAGGCGCAGCGCTTTGATGTGCATCCGATCCTGTCGTTGATGCGGCGTCCGAATGCAGCGCAGGGGCGGGCAGAGTTGATGGAGGCCTTGTTCGGGCAGTTGTTGCTGTCGGGCAATGCCTATGTCGAGGCGGTGCAGGCCGAAGATGGTTTGCCGGTTGAACTGCACGTCTTGCGCTCGGATCGGATGAGCGTTGTGCCGGGGGCGGATGGGTGGCCCAAGGCGTATGATTATGCGGTCGGTGGCAAGAAGCACCGGTTTGCGGCGGAAAATATATGTCATATCAAATCGTTCCATCCGCAAGATGATCACTACGGGTTCTCGCCGATGCAGGCTGCGGCGATGGCGATTGATGTGCACAACAGCGCGTCTCGGTGGTCAAAATCGCTGCTCGACAATGCAGCGCGACCTTCGGGGGCGCTGGTTTGGAAGGGCGGTGATGGCCAAGGGGTGATGGCCGAGGATCAGTTCCGGCGTCTTTCCGATGAGATCGAGCAGAACTATCGCGGGGCGCGCAATGCTGGTCGTCCGATGGTTCTGGAGGGGGGCCTGGATTGGAAGCCGATGGGCTTTTCGCCCTCGGACATGGAGTTTCAGAAAACTAAAGAAGCCGCCGCCCGCGAGATCGCGCTGGCCTTTGGGGTCCCGCCGATGTTGCTGGGGATCCAGGGCGATGCGACCTATTCGAACTATCAGGAGGCCAACCGGGCGTTTTACCGCCTGACCGTGCTGCCCCTGGTGACGCGGGTGGCGGCGGCGGTGTCGGCGTGGTTGGCCGGCTTTACCGGCGAAGAGCTTATGCTGAAGCCCGATCTGGATCAGGTTCCAGCGTTGTCCGCCGAGCGGGATGCGCTTTGGTCGCGGGTCAATGGGGCTGAGTTCCTGACTGACGCAGAAAAGCGTGCTTTGCTGGGGCTGCCGGAGCGTGCGGATGGCTGAAGGATATCCGCCATTCGATTGCGCGCCAGGCTTGCGGCTGGCCGCGCATGAGCGGGTGGCCGAGATTCAGCATGCGCATTTGTGCCAGCGGCTGGATCAGATCGAAGAGATGATGGAGCGGCTGGAGAGGCGGTTGTGGTTGACGGTGTATGGCGTGGCAACGGTGATCCTAGCGCAGGCGTTTCAGTCATTCCTTTCAGTAACGCCATGAATTCAGCAAGTTACATGGAGAAGTTTATGGAATTGGAGCATAAGTTCGCACGGTTCGGAGAGGGTCTTTCGGTGACCGAGGACGCGGTGATCGAAGGTTATGCCAGCCTGTTTGGCCAGATAGATCAGGGCAGTGACGTGGTGCAGAAAGGTGCGTATCGCGGTTCCCTTGAGGGGCTGGCTACAGCGGGCCAAAGGGTCAAGATGCTGTGGCAGCACGATCCGGCGCAACCCATCGGGGTTTGGGACGAGGTGCGCGAGGACGACCGGGGCCTGTGGGTCAAGGGACGTCTGCTGGAAAGCACTCAGAAAGGTCGCGAGGCGGCCGAGTTGATCCGGGCGGGCGCAATGGATGGCCTGTCGATTGGCTATCGTACCAAGCGCGCCGTGAAGAATGACAAGGGCCAGCGGGTCCTGACCGAACTGGAGCTGTGGGAGGTGTCGCTGGTGACGTTCCCGATGCTGCCCAGTGCGCGGGTGGCGGCAAAGGGGGTGGACCCCGAGGCCGAGAACACCTGGCGCAGTATTGCCGAGGTGTTTGATCACGCCCGGCAGGAGCTGGCGCGAACCTAGCGCGCCGAAACCTCACCCCCAAAAAGGAAGTGCTGATGAGCAAGACCGAAACCCCGGCCTTGACCGGAGAGGGTGTGCCCCTGGTTCAGGAGGTGAAGCAGGCGATGACTGGCTTCGTGAACGAATTCAAGGGCCTGAAGGCTGAAGTTAAAACCAAATTGCAACAGACAGAAGAGCGACTGACCATGCTGGATCGTAAATCAACCATCGCGGCACGCCCGCATCTTGCGGCCTCAATCGAGGACGGCGCACCGCATCAGAAGGCCTTTGATGCCTATGTGCGCTCGGGTGAGGATGACGGCCTGCGTGGGCTTGAGATGGAGGTGAAATCGCTCTCGAGCGCTGTGAACAGTGACGGTGGGTACCTGATTGACCCGCAAACCGCCGAGATCATCAAATCGGTGCTGAAATCTACGGCCTCTATCCGCTCGATTGCTTCGATCGTAAATGTCGAGGCGAACTCGTTCGATGTTTTGATCGACCACACGGATGTCGGTGCGGGCTGGGCGGATGAAAATGCTGCGGCGAGCGAAACCAGCACCCCGTCGATTGACCGGATCTCGATCCCGCTGCACGAGCTGAGCGCACTGCCCAAAGCCTCGCAGCGACTGCTGGATGACAGCGCGTTCGATGTCGAGGGTTGGCTGGCCGGTCGTATCGCGGACAAGTTTGCACGCGCTGAGGCCTCGGCCTTTATCAACGGCGACGGTGCGGACAAACCCAAGGGTATTCTGAACCACGCCAAGGTCGACAACGATGTCTGGGATTGGGGTAACATTGGTTATATCCCCACCGGCATCGATGGCGGTGTCGAGGCGGATGCCATTGTGGACGTGGTTTATGCGCTGGGTGCGCAGTACCGGGTCAACGGGACCTTCGTGATGAACTCGAAAACTGCTGGTCTGATCCGCAAGCTGAAAGACAGCGATGGCCGCTTCTTGTGGTCGGACGGTCTGGCTGCTGGTGAACCGGCGCGGCTGATGGGGTATCCGGTGCTGATCGCCGAAGATATGCCGGATGCGGGAACCGACAGCTTTTCGATTGCTTTCGGTGACTTCCAGGCGGGCTATACCATCGCCGAGCGTCCGGACCTGCGCGTATTGCGCGATCCCTTCAGCGCCAAACCGCATGTTCTGTTCTATGCGACCAAGCGCGTCGGCGGCGATGTCAGCGACTTTGCTGCGATCAAACTCGTGAAATTCGGCACCGCCTAAAGCGGGCTGAATCCCGGGGGGCCTTCGCCCCTCGGGGCGGCGGGCGCGGGTCGGGGCGAGACCCCTGCGTTGTCTAGCTGCTCCCCTCCGTCCGAGCAACGTGGGGCGGCGCGTGCCCGTCAATTCCTGAAGTTACGGCCCCGGAGGGGTCCGAGATTGCGGAGTGAATGGATGATGTTGATCGAAGAAACCGCCATCGCGGATGCGGCGCTGCCGGTGGATCAGTTCAAGGCGCATTTGAGGCTGGGAACAGGCTTTACTGGTGCCAGCGTGCAGGATGAAGTGCTCAAGGGCTTCTTAAGGGCGGCGATTGCTGCGATTGAGGCGCGTACCGGGAAGGTACTTATCAGGCGTGAGTTTTCCTGGAGCCTTAACAGTTGGCGTGACCCTGCGGGCGAAGTGCTGCCTGTGACGCCGATCTCGACCATCAATACGGTCAGTTTGACGGATGCAGCGGGTACTGAAACCGCCGTTTCGTCTGACAGATACAGATTGGATCGCGATAGCCAGCGCCCGCGGATACGCCCTGCCGGGGCTGTCTTGCCCGCTATTTCGACCGGCGGATCCGTGAAGATCGCGTTTATCGCCGGTATTGCCGGGGAATGGCCAAGCTTGCCAGCAGATCTTGGGCAAGCGGTTCTGCTGTTGGCCGCGCATTACTATGAATACCGGGATGAGAACACGTTGGGTGCCGGCTGTATGCCCTTTGGCGTGACCAGCCTGATCCAACGCTATCGTGTGGTTCGTTTTGGTGCAGGGGTGGCCCAATGAAGGCGCCCCGGTTGAACAGAAAACTGGTGCTTGAAGCCTCTATGCGCACCGCTGATGGCGCGGGTGGGTACCTAGAGACATGGGTCGCTTTGGGCTCGGTTTGGGCCGAAGTCACCGCACGCAGCGGGTCAGAGCGCAGTGTTGCAGGTTTGCCGGTTTCGCGTGTTGGCTACCGGATTGTGGTTCGTGGCGCGCCCGAAGGGTCGACCATGCGCCCCTCGCCGGATCAGCGGTTTGCGGAAGGCACACGCCGTTTCGTTATCCGCGCCGTCGCCGAGCGGGACCTGCGCGGCCAGTACTTGATCTGCTTTGCGGATGAGGAGGTGGCGGTATGAGCTATGGCGTTTCAGCCGCGTTGCAGGCGGCAATTTACCAGAAATTGTCGGAAGACACACAGATCAGCACTCTTTCAGGTGGAGCGATCTATGACGCCGTTCCAGCGGGTTCAGTTCCGCAAACCTATGTGACGCTGGGCCCGGAAGAGGTGCGCGATGCCTCGGACCGATCGGGGACCGGTGCCGTCCATCGTTTCACGGTGTCCGTCGTGTCCGAAGCTGCCGGGTTCGGTGCAGCAAAAACGCTGGCGGGGGCAGTTTGTGACGCCCTGGACAGAGCGGGGCTGACCCTGGATCGAGGCCGATTGGTCGGGCTGTGGTTCGAACGTGCCTCGGCCCGTCGGACCGGAACGGGCGGCGCGATCCGCCAGATCGACCTGAAATTCCGCGCCCGCGTGGAAGACGATTAAGTAATCAACGGAGAGAGCAAATGGCTGCCCAGAACGGAAAAGACCTGTTGGTCAAAGTAGATATGAACGGCTCAGGCCTGTTCGAGACCATTGCGGGGCTGCGTGCCACGCGGGTCAGTTTCAACGCGGAAAGTGTCGATGTGACCAGCCTGGAAAGCCAGGGTGGTTGGCGCGAGCTTTTGTCGGGCGCGGGGGTCAAGTCGGCCTCGATCTCGGGCTCGGGCGTATTCAAGGACGCGGGAACGGATGAGCGCGCGCGCCAGCTGTTCTTTGACGGTGAGACGCCTGGTTTTCAGATCATCATCCCGGATTTCGGGATTGTTGCGGGTGCGTTCCAGGTGACCGGCATCGAATATGCGGGCTCTCACAATGGTGAAGCGACCTATGAAATGAGCATGGCAAGCGCCGGTGCTCTGACCTTTACGGTGCTGTAACGATGGCCAATCCGTGGACGGGAGAGGTGGCACTGACCATCGATGGAGAGCAACGGGTGCTGAAGCTGACTTTGGGTGCTTTGGCGGAACTGGAACAGGAACTGGGCACCGGGACATTGGTTGAACTGGTGCAACGGTTCGAAGGTGGCGCCTATTCCAGCGGTGATGTTCTGGCGCTTATCGTCGCCGGGCTGCGGGGGGGCGGGGCCAATGTCACCCGCGCCGACCTGCTGAGTGCCGAGATCGAGGGCGGGCCAATGCACGGTGCTCGTGCCGCGGCCGAACTGTTGGCAAGGGCCTTCATGGTGCCGGGGCAGGCATGAGCGGGTTCGACTGGCCCGCATTGATGCGGGCCGGGTTCCTTAGCCTGCGCCTGACACCGGACCAATTCTGGAGCCTGACCCCGGCCGAGTTGCGGCTGATGCTGGGGCAGGGCGCGGGCATGCCTTCGATGAACAGGATGGGTTTGGATGCGTTGCTGGCGGCCTATCCGGACAAGACAAAAGGAGAGCGTGATGACGGATCGTAACGGGTTGGAAGACCTGCAGGAGCGGGGCGAGGCGCTTGGCGACTCGTTGGGTGATGCGGCATCGATGGCTGCGGCATTTGATGGGCAGATGAAGCGCATCAAAGCAGCCTTTGAGGAAACGGGCAAGGATGTTGCAACGCTGGAGCGTGGCATGTCCGGTGGCCTGCGACGGGCGTTCGATGGCGTCGTGATGGACGGAATGAACCTGTCCGATGCGCTGGACGTGTTGAAGAACTCGATGATCCGCACCGCTTATTCTGCTGCGATCAAACCGGTCACGGATCATTTCGGCGGCCTTCTAGCCAATGGGATCGGAGGTTTTGTGAAGGGCATTCTTCCTTTTGCTGACGGCGGCAGCTTCAGCCAAGGACGGGTGATGCCCTTTGCCAACGGTGGAGTGATCAGCGGTCCAACCACGTTTCCAATGCGTGGCGGCACCGGGGTGATGGGCGAGGCTGGCCCCGAGGCCATTATGCCGCTGGCCCGCAGTACCGATGGGAAGTTGGGCGTGCGCATGTCTGGCGGCGGCTCTGCGGTGAACGTGGTGATGAACATCACGACCCCGGACGTGCAGGGTTTCCGTCGAAGCCAAAGCCAGATCGCGGCCCAGATGAGCCGCGCGCTGGGTCGTGGCAATCGCAATAGGTAGATCAGGGAGCAGACCATGAATTTCCACGAGGTGAGATTTCCGGCCAGCCTGAGTTTTGGTTCGGTCGGTGGGCCCGAGAGGCGCACGGATATTGTGACGCTGGCGAACGGGTTCGAAGAGCGCAATACCCCCTGGGCGCATTCGCGGCGTCGCTATGATGCCGGTCTGGGTATGCGATCCTTGGATGACATCGAAACGTTGATCTCGTTCTTCGAGGCGAGGCAGGGGCAGATGTTTGGATTTCGCTGGAAAGACTGGTCCGATTTCAAATCTGGTGCGGCTACGGGCGAAGTTGCCCAAGGCGACCAGATCATTGCGCAAGGTGATGGCGTAGCGACAGAATTCCAGCTGGTAAAGACCTATTCCTCGGGTGGATTCACTTATGTAAGGCCGGTCGTCAAACCCGTATTGGGAACCGTCCGCGTGGGCGTCGAGCAGGATGAGATGCGTGAAGGTGTCGACTTCGAGGTGGATCTGAACTCGGGGTTGGTCACGTTCTATTCGCCTCCGCCTGAACGGGTTGATATCACCGCCGGTTTTGAATTCGATGTGCCAGTGAGGTTTGACACCGACAAGATCCAGACAAGTGTCGCGAGTTTTCAGGCAGGGGACGTTCCGAACGTGCCAGTGGTCGAGGTGCGTGTCTGATGGCGGGTGACAAACAGGCACTGCAGGCCCATCTGCAGAGTGGTCTGACAACGACCTGTCGGTGTTGGGCGATTACGCGCACAGACGGTGTTCAGTTTGGCTTTACCGACCATGACCTGAAGCTGAGCTTTGAAGGCCTGGACTTCAATGCAAGTTCGGGTCTGACGGCGGCCGCGATCGAGCAGGCAACGGGGCTGTCCATTGATAACTCGGAAGCAATGGGGGCGTTATCGGATGTCGCGGTAACCGAAGAGGATATCGAATCCGGTCGTTTCGACGGGGCCGAGGTGCGGGCATGGCTTGTGAACTGGGCCGATCCATCGCAGCGAATGTTGCAGTTCCGCGGATCAATTGGTGAATTGCGACGGGTAGGTGGGGCTTTTCACGCCGAACTGCGGGGTCTGACAGATAAGTTGAACCGACCTTTGGGCCGGATTTACCAAAAGCCCTGCACAGCCGTGCTGGGCGACAAGGCGTGCGGGTTCAACACCGATACCCCGGGATATTCTGACGAAGCCGAAATCGTCGGTTTGACGGGTGGCAGTATTTTGCAGCTGCGAGGGGCGGAAACTCACCTTGAGACATGGTTCGAACGTGGTCGGCTTGATGTGCTGACAGGCCGTGCGGCTGGGCTGTGGGGGGCGGTCAAGAAGGACCAAAAGACCGACACAGGTCGATCGGTCGTTCTGTGGTCTGCAATCAGCGGAGGATTGGCCGAGGGCGACAGGGTGAGGCTGACCGCAGGTTGCGACAAGCGCATGACGACTTGCCGCTTGAAGTTCAATAATATCACGAATTTTCAGGGCTTTCCTGACCCGCCTTCCGAAGATTGGGTGATGGCGGTTCCCAAGAAAAACGGGGCAAACAGGGGGGGCAGCAGACGATGATCCCGACAAAGCAAAGCATTGTTGATGAGGCCAGAAGCTGGCTAGGCACCCCCTATGTCCATCAGGCGTCTGTAAGAGGCACCGGAACGGACTGTCTGGGACTACTGCGTGGCGTATGGCGCGCTGTGCTCGGGCACGAACCTGAGGCCGTCCCAATCTATAGCATGGATTGGTCTGAACCACAGGGCGAAGAGCGTATGTGGGCCGCAGCACGCCGCCATCTCATCGAGAAAGATCCGGCATGGTTTTCGGTCGGAGACGTGTTGCTGTTTCGTATGCGGGAAAGTGGCGTTGCCAAGCATTTGGGAATTGTCAGCACCTGTCGAGACATCCCTCGGTTCATTCACGCTTATTCCGGACATGGCGTTGTAGAAAGCGCCCTAAGCGACCCGTGGCGACGGCGGGTTGTTTCTTGTTTTGAGTTCCCCACGGAGGATATCTAGATGGCGACGATATTACTGTCTGCGGCGGGTGCCGCTGTTGGCGGGGCCATTGGCGGGACGGTTGCGGGGCTGTCCACGGCAGTTATCGGCCGTGCCATTGGTGCCACTCTTGGGCGTGTCATCGACCAGCGTTTGATGAGCCAGTCGGTCATGGGCAGCGGCAGCGAAGTTGTAGAAACGGGCCGATTGGACCGTTTTCGCCTTACTCAGACGGGCGAGGGCGCCGCTGTCGCCAACATCTTTGGTCGGATGCGTGTCGGGGGGCAGGTTATCTGGGCTTCGGATTTTCTGGAAACCCGCAGCACCAGCTCTACCACGCAATCGGTTGGGGGTGGCAAGGGATCCCCCAAGCAGCCCGAGGTTACAACGACCACCAACAGCTACAGCTATTCAGTTTCATTAGCGGTCGCGTTGGGCGCGGGGCAAATATCTGACGTGCCGCGTGTCTGGGCGGATGGCGAAGAGATTGAGCGCAGCAGTTTGAATATGCGCGTCTATCCTGGCACCGACGATCAGCTGCCCGATCCGTTGATCGAAGCAATCGAAGGTACTGGAAATGTCCCGGCCTATCGTGGCACCGCCTATATTGTGATCGAAGATTTGAAGCTGGGCGCTTTTGGAAACCGCGTCCCGCAGTTCTCGTTCGAGGTCGTGCGGCAAGAGCAGCCTGGTTTGCCTGATACCGAAAATTCCCTGTCACGTATTGTACGAGGCGTGGCGCTAATGCCTGGGACCGGTGAATATGCATTGGCGTCCCAGCAGGTGAATTACACAAAAGGCCGCGGCCGCAGTTGGGCGGCCAATGTGAATTCGACCTCTGGTTTGCCTGATCTCGTGACGTCCACACAAGCCTTGAAAAGTGAACTTCCGGGCTGTGAAGCCGCCTCTTTGGTTGTGTCCTGGTTCGGAAGTGATCTGCGATGCGGTCAATGCAAGATACAACCAAAGGTTCTGCAAAATGGTATCGAGGGCAAAAATATGCCCTGGGGTGTCGCGGGGCTGACAAGGGCAACCGCCCAGATCGTTCGTCAGGAAAATAACGAGCCCGTCTATGGCGCGACACCAGCGGACGCGTCGGTCATTCAAGCGATCCAACACCTTAAGCAAGAGGGGAAGCGGGTCATGTTCTACCCGTTTATCCTGATGGATCAGATCGGTGGAAACGGATTGCCCGACCCGTGGTCTGATGCCAGCGATCAGCCGCACCTTCCCTGGCGCGGTCGCATCACTCTGAGTGTTGCGCCTGGGCGGGACGGGTCTCCGGACCAGATGGCTGAGGCCAATGTTCAGGTGTCCGATTTCTTTGGTCAGGCGCGAGCGGATGATTTTGTCATCGGAAACGGCACGGTTTCCTATTCTGGCCCGCAGGAATGGGGGTTGTGCCGATTTATTCTTCACTACGCTGCCTTGTGTAAGGCGGCAGGTGGGGTGGACTCCTTCTGTATCAGTTCGGAAATGCGTGGTCTTACCCAGATTCGTGGCCTAAACGGATTTCCGGCCGTTGAGCAGCTGCGCGTTTTGGCAGGGCAAGTGCGTAGTATTCTGGGGCCAGACACAAAGATCGGTTATGCGGCGGATTGGAGCGAGTATTTCGGCTACCAGCCAAATGATGGCAGTGGGGATCGCTACTTCCACCTCGATCCGCTTTGGGCGGATGACAACATAGATTTCGTCGGTATCGACAATTACATGCCTCTGTCCGACTGGCGGGACGGTGAAGATCACGTGGATGCGGATGCCGGCGCAAAATCCATCTACGATCTTTCCTATCTGCGTGGGAACATCGAAGGTGGCGAAGGCTATGACTGGTATTATGCCTCGCCCGAAGAAGAGGCGGCACAAATCCGTACGCCGATCGAAGATGGTTCACATAACGAGCCGTGGATCTGGCGATATAAGGACGTTCGCAACTGGTGGTCACAACCGCATCACGAGCGAATCAATGGTGTGCGTAGCGACAACCCGACTGACTGGTTGCCAGAGTCCAAGCCCATCTGGTTCACTGAGCTCGGTTGTGCGGCAGTAGACAAAGGCACCAACCAGCCCAACAAGTTTCTAGACCCTAAATCTTCAGAATCCGGGTTGCCGAAATATTCAAACGGGCTTCGGGACGACTTTCTGCAGACGCAATACCTCAGGGCGGTTCTTGGCTATTGGTCGGACGCAGATATCAATCCAGTTTCATCCAGCTATGGCGGCCCGATGGTGGACGTGTCCAATGCCTATGTCTGGGCGTGGGATGCGCGGCCCTATCCGACCTTTCCAAACCTGCGCAGCCAGTGGAGCGATGGGGCCAACTATGCCCGCGGCCATTGGCTTAATGGGCGTTCCGGCTCACGAACGCTGGCCTCTGTTGTAACCGAGCTTTGCCATGCTGCCGGTGTTACCGAGATTGATGTCTCGGGCCTTTACGGTTCCGTTCAGGGCTATGCGGTTGAACAGGTTTCGGATGCCCGTTCGGCATTGCAACCGCTCATGCTGCGGTATGGTTTCGATGCGCTTGAACGCGAAGGAAAGCTGATCTTTCAGATGCGGGATGGCGCACGTGCCCTGACCCTGAATGAAGAGCAGTTGGCCATCACTTCGGACATTGACGGACACGTGGAATATCGTCGCGAGGCTGAGGCGGAAATCTCTGGCCGTGTCAGGCTGCGCTTTGTTCAGTCTGATGCTGACCATGAAATAGTCTCGGAAGAGGCTGTGTTGCCTGATGATGAAACCCATTCGGTATCGGTAAATGAGATGCCGTTGTCCATGACGCGGGCCGAGGGGCGTCAAACGGTGGAACGTTGGCTGAGTGAGGCGCGTGTCTCGCGTGAAACGGCTAGGTTTGCATTACCGCCTTCGCTTTTGAATGTCGGGGCAGGGGATGTTGTGCGGCTTGTCAGTGGTGGGCAGGAAGCGCGCTATCGCATTGACAGGCTTGAACAGGCCGAAATGCAACTGGCCGAGGCTGTCAGGATCGAGCCCGGCGTTTACACACCGCCAGATGCCCCCGCTGATGAAGTTACAGCGAAGCCATTTGTCGCTCCGGTGCCGGTGCTGCCGGTATTCTTGGACCTGCCTCTGATCACCGGTTCCGAAGTGCCGCATGCGCCATATCTTGCGGCTGCAGCAGACCCTTGGCCAGGAAGCGTTGCGGTGTATGCCGCATTAAGCGATGAGGATTACGCGTTGCAACAGGTGATAACAGGGCAGGCCATAATAGGCTTCACCGCAAGCCCGATGCGAAGGGCCAGTACCGGACTTTGGGATGAAGGCGATGCCTTACGTGTCAATCTTGTAGATGGCGTCCTGGAGTCCCGTCCACGGTCTGCCTTGTTAAACGGCGCAAATCTTGCAGCGATTGGCGACGGAACGCCCGGCAATTGGGAGGTGTTCCAGTTCGCGGATGCTGCTCTGCAAGAGGAAGGTGTCTATACCCTATCTGGCCGGTTGCGCGGCCAGCTGGGGACAGATGCAATCATGCCCGATCTCTGGCCCGAAGGATCAATGTTCGTGTTGTTGGACGAACGTGTCTTCCAGACAGGGTTGTTGCGGTCGGAACGTGGCCTGACCAAACATTACCGTATCGGCCCTGCAACCAGAGGGTACGAAGATCCCTCTTACGAGCATCTGGTCGAGGCCTTTGAAGGCAATGGTTTGCGGCCCTATGCCCCTTCTCATCTTCGCGTGCAGCAATCCAGCTCGAGGGACGTGTTCTCATGGGTGCGGCGGACACGTCTGGATGGCGATGACTGGTCCGGGCTGGATGTGCCGTTGAATGAAGAAACCGAAGCCTACCTTGTTCAGGTCCGGCAGAACGGTAGCCTGATTCGGGAACAGGTCGTTGCCCAGCCGGATTGGAATTACACGTCGTCCATGAAGGCCGGTGACGCTGCAACTGGGTCTTATGAGGTGTCGGTTTCGCAGATATCTGCGGCTTACGGACCTGGATTGCCTGTCAGGCTGCAGGTCGGATAGGCGCGGTGCGGCCCGTATTGCACGGAGATGTCAGCACGGCGGCGCGTGTTTTGTTGAACGCGCCGCCCGATCAGCGTGACCGTTTATGCCGACGTATGATTGCCGAAGCTGAAACGGCTGATGGCCATGTAAGTAAAACAGGGCGGCTACACCCGTTGTTCGGCAACGGTTCGTTAATGGCTGCGGCCCGAAACCGGCGCCTTGCCGCCGAACCCTCATTCGATGATCTGCAGTATTGCCGGTGTTTTGAGACGGTGCTGCGTCATTTGATCCGGTTCCGCATCAACCAGAAGCACAGCTGACACATCTGGTTGCGGCGAGGTCCAATTCCAGTCGGCCATTTGGAATCGGCTCGCCGCAATCTTCGCAGAATCCGTATTCTCGACTTTCAATCCGCTTCAGCGCGGCCAAAAGGCGTCGGTATTCCAGGTCCCGATTGACTTGGTGCGCCTTGGCCATGGCCTGGTTCTGTAGCGCATCCATCCGGCTCAGACGACCGATAGATTGTTGATCCAGTTCAACAACAGATTGCGCATCTTTCCCGGCCTGCGACTGGCGCGCCAATTCGTCCAGCCTGACAAGGATTTTCTCGTTGATTTGCTTCAGGTCAGCCTCATTCATTTTCGTTGCTTTGCCGATCACGGGTTTGCGTTTGGCGTTTTAGCCACTAAATGGCATTCTAGGCGCAGCAAAGGATCAAAAGCCATGTTGGAAAAGCGCAGTCATGTCACACCTGTAGATCCCGTTTGGGATCGCATCACGACCGAGGCTCAGGCCGCGGTCGAGAATGAACCACTGATGGGTGGATTGGTGCACGCCTGTATTCTGCATCATCGCAGCCTGACCAGAGCATTGTCCTATCGCGTTTCCGCAAAACTATGTTCGAACGAAATGTCGATGATGGTTCTGCGCGAGATCGTGGACGAAGCTTATGCTGACGATCCCCATTTGATTGAGGCCGCCCGCGCAGATCTGATGGCGGTCTACGAGAGGGACCCGGCCTGCCACCGTCTTCTGCAACCGATTCTGTATTTCAAGGGTTATCAAGCGATGCAGGCCTACCGCGTCGCCCATTGGCTATGGCTCAAAGGGCGATATGATCTGGCCTATTTCTTCCAGATGCGGTCCTCCGAAATCTTCGGTATCGACATTCACCCGGCTGCCAAAATCGGCAAGGGGATCATGATCGACCATGCTCATTCCATTGTGATCGGTGAAACGGCCATCGTTGGCGACAATGTTTCGATGTTGCATTCGGTCACGCTGGGCGGGACCGGAAAAGAAGAGGAGCAACGTCACCCCAAGATTGGTGATGGCGTTTTGATCGGCGCCGGCGCCAAAGTCTTGGGCAATATCGAAGTGGGCCATTGTAGCCGGATTGCCGCCGGTTCGGTGGTGCTGCAAGAGGTGCCACCTTGCAAAACCGTTGCCGGTATTCCGGCCAAGATTGTCGGTGAAGCAGGATGTGACCAGCCCTCGATCTCGATGGATCATATGCTGGGCAAAGATCACTAGATCTGAAGGTTCTTAAAGAAAAAGGCCGCCCAGAAGAGGGCGGCCATTTTTTAGTCAGATATCAGGCCAGCATGACCATCGGGTTTTCCAGATTGTCGACGATCGCCTGCAGCAGCTGCGCACCGAGGGCACCGTCGATGACCCGGTGATCGACCGACATCGTAACCGACATGACCGTTGCAACCGTCAGTTCGCCATCGTCACCAACAACAGGTTTCTTTGCGCCAGTGCCGACGGCCAGAATGCCCGCATGCGGTGGGTTCACGATAGCGTCGAAATTGTCGATGCCGAACATGCCCAGGTTCGAGACCGCAAATGTGCCGCCCTGATACTCATGCGGGGCCAGCTTGCGTTCGCGGGCACGGGCAGCCAGGTCCTTCATCTCGGTTGAAAGCGCTGATAGCGACTTGGTGTCGGCGTCTTGCAGGACCGGCGTGAACAGGCCACCTTCGATCGCGACGGCAACGGCCACGTCCGAGGGTTTCAGCTGCAGAACCCGATCTCCCGCCCAGACGGCGTTGCATTCGGGCACCTGTTGCAGCGCATTGGCCAGGGCCTTGATGATGAAGTCATTGACGCTGAGTTTGACGCCACGGGCCTCAAGTTGCTTATTCAACTGACCGCGGAATTTCAGCAGTGCATCCAGCTTGATATCCCGGCGTAGATAGAAATGCGGGATGGTTTGTTTGGCCTCTGTCAAGCGCGCGGCGATGGTTTTGCGCATCCCGTCCAGCTTAACCTCTTCATAATCGCGGGATTCGTACATCCGCATGACCATATCCGTCGAGGGGCCGGTTGGCGCGGCTGTGGAGGCTGGTGCTGATGCGGCCTGTACAGGGGCAGCCGCCACAGCAGGGGCTGCGGTTGCGCTTTCGACATCCGCCTTGACGATACGCCCATGTGGGCCGGATCCACTGATTTGCGCTAGGTCGAGACCTTTTTGCGCAGCGATGCGACGAGCCAGGGGCGAGGCGAAGATACGACCGCCATCTGCCTTGACCGGCGCTGCCGGGGCGGGGACGGGCGCTTCGGACGCCGCTGGAGCGGAGGCCTCGTTGCCCGTGGCGGCTGGCGCCGCCGCCGGAGCCGCTGCAGGCGTTGCACTGATATCATCAGCGCTTTCGCCTTCTTCCAGCAAAACCGCGATGGCGGTGTTGACTTTGACCCCTTCGGTTCCTTCAGGGATCAGGATTTTGCCGATTGTGCCTTCGTCAACGGCCTCGAACTCCATCGTGGCCTTGTCGGTTTCGATTTCGGCGAGCAGATCTCCAGAGGAGACGGTGTCGCCCTCTTTGACTAGCCATTTGGCAAGCGTGCCTTCCTCCATGGTCGGCGACAGGGCGGGCATCAGAATTTCGGTGGGCATCTGTCTGTTGCTCCCTTACCGGTAGGTCACTTGTTTGACGGCTGCGATCACCTCGTCGGTGGTCACCAGCGCCAGTTTTTCGAGGTTCGCTGCGTAGGGCATCGGAACATCCTTGCCGGTGCAGTTGATGACAGGCGCGTCGAGGTAATCAAACGCTTCCTGCATCACCACCGATGAAATGTAGCTGCCGACCGATCCTTGTGGCCAGCCTTCTTCGACGGTCACAAGCCGGTTGGTCTTCATCACCGAATTGATGATTGCACCAGTGTCCATCGGGCGGATGGTACGCAAGTCGATCACTTCGGCACTGATACCGTCCTCGGCGAGCTTGTCTGCAGCTTCCAGTGCGAACTGCATGCCAATGCCAAAGCTGACGATGGTCACGTCTGTGCCCTCGCGCCAGATGCGGGCCTTGCCCAACGGAATGCTCAGGTCATCCACCTGCGGTACTTCGAATGAGCGGCCATAGAGGATTTCGTTTTCCAGGAAGATCACCGGGTTCGGGTCACGGATCGCGGATTTCAGCAAGCCTTTGGCGTCGGCCGCTGAATAGGGCATGACGACCTTGAGGCCGGGGATCTGCATATACCAGGCCGCATAGTCCTGACTGTGCTGCGCGGCCACGCGGGCGGCGGCACCGTTCGGACCCCGGAACACGATGGGACAGCCCATCTGACCGCCGGACATATAGAGCGTCTTCGCGGCCGAGTTGATGATCTGGTCAATCGCCTGCATGGCGAAGTTGAAGGTCATGAACTCGACAATCGGCTTCAACCCGCCAAAGGCCGAACCAACTGCGATCCCGGCAAAACCATGTTCGGTGATCGGGGTGTCGATTACGCGCTTGGCGCCAAACTCATCCAGCAAACCTTGCGAGATTTTATAAGCGCCCTGATACTCCGCGACTTCTTCACCCATGAGGTAGACGTCACCGTCATTGCGCATTTCTTCGGCCATGGCGTCGCGCAGGGCTTCACGCACGGTTTCGGACTTCATCTCGGCATCAGCTGGCCAATCTGGGGACAGATCTACCTTAGGTGCGGCTGGGGCAGAGACAGGAGCAGGGGCCTCAACCGCAGCAGGGGCGGCTTCGGTCGTCGCTGCGGCGGCGGGTGCAGCCGCAGGCAGGGCGGAGGCGTCTTCGCCTTCTTCGACGAGGATGGCGATAGGGGTATTTACTTTGACCCCTTCGGTGCCTTCAGCGATCAGGATCTTGCCCATGATCCCTTCATCAACGGCTTCAAACTCCATCGTGGCCTTATCTGTTTCGATTTCGGCCATGATATCGCCGCTTGATACGGTGTCGCCTTCCTTGACCAGCCATTTGGCCAGCGTGCCCTCTTCCATCGTGGGGGAAAGGGCGGGCATGAGAATTTCGGTTGCCATGTCTTAATCGTCCTCTCAGGCGTAGATATCTGTCCAAAGCTCGTCCAGCGACGGCTCGGGGCTTTCTTTCGAGAATTCAGCGGCTTGATTGACGATCTCTTTGATCTCTTTGTCGATCGCCTTCAGGTCATCCTCGGTCGCGTGTTTGCCGGAAAGCAGCAGCTCGCGGACATGTTCGATCGGGTCGCTTTGTTCGCGCACCTTCTGAACCTCTTCGCGGGTGCGGTACTTGGCCGGGTCGGACATCGAGTGTCCGCGATAGCGATAGGTTTTGATTTCCAGAATGTACGGACCTTTGCCCGCTCGGCAATGGGCGACGGCCTTTTCGCTGGCCTCTTTGACCGCTAGCACATCCATGCCGTTGACGATCTCGCCAGGGATGCCGAACGCCTCGCCCCGGTGATAGATGTCCTTGGTTGAGGTCGAGCGCGCCTGGGACGTCCCCATGGCGTATTGGTTGTTCTCGATCACAAAGATCACCGGCAGTTCCCAGATCGCGGCCATGTTGAAGGTCTCATAGACCTGCCCCTGGTTTGCGGCGCCGTCCCCAAAATAGGTGAAGGTGACGCGGCCGTTTTCCTGATACTTGTCGGCAAAGGCCAAACCGGCACCCAGAGGAACCTGCGCCCCGACGATGCCGTGACCGCCATAGAAATGCTTCTCTTTCGAGAACATATGCATCGAACCGCCTTTGCCCTTGGACAATCCGCCCTCGCGCCCGGTCAGTTCTGCCATTACGCCGCCCGGATCCATGCCGCAGGCCAGCATGTGCCCATGATCGCGATAAGAGGTGATCCGCTTGTCACCTTCTTCGGCGGCTGCTTCCAGTCCCACAACAACTGCCTCTTGACCGATATACAGGTGGCAGAAACCACCGATCAGACCCATGCCGTATAGCTGGCCAGCCTTTTCTTCGAATCGGCGGATCAGCAACATTTCACGGTAATAGGTCTTGAGTTCTTCCGCAGAAACGTTTGGTTTCTTTGTGGTTTTTCGCGCAGCCATTGTGGCGATCTCCCCCTCTCGGCAAGATAGTTTAGCGTTAAACTATCTAATAGAACATTTGAGGCTTTCTGGCGAGTGGAAATATTGCGCTGTTGTTTGACACGCGGAAAACCGTTCAGGTAGGGACGTACGCGTTACCACAGCAGGGATTTCCGACGAAGAATTTTGGTCCCGCTCAGCGGATGACAATCTCATCCGAGCGGATCATACCAAGGATCGAGCGCGCCTGCTGATCCAGTAAATCGAGGTCAAGATAGGTGTCTGAAAGCCTGCGGGTCAGATTTTCCATTTCGGCGATTTCGGTGCTCAACGCTGCAAGGTCGCGCGACAGAGCATCCCGTTCCGCTGCAATCTCGACCCGTCGAAACAGGCCATAGTCACCCTGGACGGCAGCAAAGGTGAAATACACACCCAGCATGAAAGCCACCGAGAAAAAAGCAACTGAGCCCAAACCGGGCCGATGGGAACGGGACACTCTGTTTACCGCCGTATGAAGTCTGCCTCAATGTCGTGCCATTATGCTTGGCATCTGACTGCACTATGTCACAGGTGATTCGGCTTGTGAATCCCCCGATTCGCAAAATTACCCGTGCAGCTGAATTTATTGTTCCAGCGCGGCGACGCCGGGCAGGGTTTTTCCTTCCATCCATTCCAGGAATGCGCCGCCTGCTGTCGAGATATAGGTGAAATCCCGCGCCGCGCCGGACGCGTTCAGGGCGGCTACGGTATCACCACCGCCTGCGACCGAGACCAACTGGCCCGAACGGCTGAGCGCGGCAGCTTTCAGTGCGGCCGCATTCGTTGCGGCATCGAACGGTTCCAGTTCAAAGGCGCCCAAAGGGCCGTTCCAGATCAGGGTTCGGCTTTGGCTGATGACTTCAGTGATAGCGGCGACACTCTCGGGGCCTGCATCCAGGATCATGCCGTCTTCGGGGCATTGGTCTGCGGGCAAAACCTGATGCGGCGCATTGGCCTGGAAGGTTTTTGCAACAACCACGTCACACGGCAGAACGATCTGGCAACCGGAGTTTTCCGCCTTGGCAAGAATCTCTGCGGCAGTGTCTTTCATCGCGGTTTCCGCCAGCGATTTGCCGACACTGATACCTTGTGCCACTAGGAAGGTGTTGGCCATGCCACCGCCGATGATCAGGTGATCCACCTTGTCGATCAGGTTGCCCAGCAGCTCCAGCTTGGTCGATACCTTGGCCCCGCCGACCACCGCTGTCACCGGACGCTCGGGCGCGCCAAGGGCGCTTTCAAGTGCCTGCAGCTCGGCCTGCATCAGCCGACCAGCGCAGGCAGGCAGCAGGCGAGCGATGGCTTCGGTTGAGCTGTGGGCGCGGTGCGCAGCGGAAAAGGCGTCGTTGCAGTAGACCTCGCCCAGTTTGGCCATGCCGGCGGCCAGATCAGGATCATTCTTGGTTTCAGCAGCATGAAAACGGGTGTTTTCCAACAGCAATACTTGCCCGGCTTGCAGGGTGTCTGCGACAAGCTCGGCCTCGGTTCCGACGCAATCGGCTGCGAACAGAACCTGCGCACCAAAGGCGCTTTCCATTGTGGGGATAAGTTGTTTCAGCGACAGGCTTTCGCGCCGCTCTCCGCCCGGGCGTCCGAAATGGGCCAAAAGGATAGGCTTGCCACCTGCAGCGAGAATATCGCTTACTGTGGGTACGATGCGCTGAATCCGGGTAGCGTCGGTCACGACCCTATCCACCACGGGCACATTGATATCCACGCGCACCAGCACGCGCTTACCGTTCAGGTCCATATCGTCCAGTGTTTTCCAGCCCATCGCGCGATCCTCGTGTTTGGCAACCGATCTAGGCGGTTCTTTTCCTGCATTTTGCCCTCAGGTCAATGCGTCACTTGGCTTTCGCGTGCGTGGCGCATAGGTATTTGCGCAAGATAAACGACAGGAGGGCCACATGGCCGAGATCAAGGATCCCGAAAACACAATCATCATCGAGCTGAAGGGCGGCAATGTCGTCATCGAGCTGCTGCCAGATGTGGCCCCGCAGCATAGCGCTCGGATGAAGGAACTGGCGCGCAGCGGTGAATATGACAACGTGGCATTTCACCGTGTGATCGACGGTTTCATGGCGCAAACCGGTGACGTGCAGCACGGCGATATGGAAGACGGATTCAACCTGCGCAGTGCAGGCACAGGCGGGTCATCGCTGCCGAATGTTCCGGCAGAGTTTTCGAAACTGCCGCATGATCGCGGCACGTTAGGCGCGGCTCGGTCGCAGAATCCGGACTCGGCCAATTCGCAGTTTTTCATCAACTTTAGCGACAACCATTTCCTGAACGGCCAATACACGGTCTATGGCCGTGTTATCGACGGGATGGAGCATGTGGACGCCATCGTTCGGGGCGAGCCGCCCGCAAGCCCGGATCGTATGATCAGCGTCAAGGTGGCTGCCGATGTATAAGCTGGCCGCCGCATTTGTCCTGCTGGCCGGTCCTGCACTGGCCACGGGCCTTGAGATCGAGATTGAGGGTGAAGGGGCCAATGGCACCGTAACCGTTGATCTGTTTGACGATATTGCCCCCAAGCATGTTGAACAAATTAGCGCCCTTGCCGCTGCTGGTCAGTATGATGGCGTGGTGTTTCACCGCGTGATCGACGGCTTCATGGCTCAGACCGGTGACGTTGAACACGGTCGGGTCGGCGGCGATATGCGTCGTGCCGGTACTGGTGGTTCGGATCGGCCGGATCTGCCAGCAGAGTTCTCGGACTATAACTTTGATCGTGGTGTTATTGGCATGGCCCGGGCGCAGGATCCCGACAGTGCCAACTCGCAATTCTTCATAATGTTTGAACCTGGGCCGTTCCTGAACGGTCAGTATACGGTTGTCGGTCAGGTCACTGACGGTATGGACGTTGTTGATGCGATCAAGCGGGGCGAAGGCCCGAACGGAGCCGTAATCGGCCAGCCGGATGCGATGAAAAAGGTCACCGTGACCGAATAGATAAAAGGACCCCGGTGCCTGGTCAGGTGCCGGGGTCTTTTTGTAAGCGTGCGCTTGGATCAGTCGTCAGATATGGCCTTCCAGATCAGCGCACCAATCGCGCCGCCTATCAGCGGGGCAACCCAGAACAACCATAGCTGAGTCAACGCCGGCCCATCGGCAAACAGGGCAACACCGGTTGACCGTGCCGGGTTGACAGATGTGTTGGTCACCGGGATCGAGATCAGGTGGATCAGCGTCAGCGCCAGACCGATGGCAATCGGCGCGAACCCTGCCGGAGCACCGCTTGAGGTCGCGCCCAGAATGATCAGGATGAAAAATGCCGTCAGTACGATCTCGATCACCAAGGCGGACATCATCGAATAGCCCATGGGTGAAGCCTCGCCATAGCCATTGGACGCAAAGCCTCCAACCCCGGCGAAATCTGGTGCGCCGCTGACGATCAGATACAGAACAGCCGCTGCTGCAATGGCTCCGATGACCTGAGCAATCCAATAGGGCAGCAGATCCTTAGCCGGGAACCGTCCGCCGATCATTAAACCCAGACTGACTGCCGGATTGAAATGCCCGCCTGAAATGTGGCCAACGGCAAATGCCATAGTCAGCACTGTTAGGCCAAAGGCGAAAGATACGCCCAACCAGCCGATACCGACATCCGCGACGCCAGCCGCTAAAACAGCGCTACCGCAACCGCCAAGCACCAACCAGAATGTACCGAAAAATTCAGCCATGAGTTTTGTTGACATGAAAAGTCCTCCGAAAACCAATGGGCTGTAGTGTAATCCAAAACGCAGAAATATCGAAGCTACTCATCACACATAGAAATTCGGCGGAGAATGAAGGGGTATTTGGGCGCGCTTGCCACGTCAAAAGTGGGCAGATAGACCTATGGGTGTGGCATGGAAATATGGGTTCAGTCTACGATGACGTCAAAGACGAATAAGCCGGTTAAGGCCAAGTTATTGCCGGATGATCCGTTCTTCCCGCTTATTCAGGATGCTTATCGCGTTTTTAAACGTCCAAAGCCAAGCAGCATCGAGGTCTGCGAAGGGTGCTGCATGGAACCGGATATCGAGGCTGATTTCTTTCACCCGCCCATTCAGGAACTGCCGTTGCACTATCTTCAGGACTGGTATTTTGCAGCGAGTGATCCGGGAGGGATTGCCAAGAATACCTGGGCCTATCTTTTGCCGCGTGTGCTAGAGGTCTTGGCCTGTGGCGAAGAGGTAAGCTCTGTCGGGATCGAAGTCAGCCTGAGCCGGTATCCGACGGGACAGGCCCGGAACTGGTCGTCGGAGGAGTGGCGTGTCCTGGACGATTTCCAGAAACGCTTTCTTCTGAAGGCGATCGAAGGGGGCTCAGAAGAATGTCTGGACGATACGCTCTGCATGTTTCGCCTCGGGGGTTGGCCAATGGATAGCCTTTTGGCGCAAGTAGCCGCAGTTAAAACGGCGACTTTGGCAGAACGGTTCTGGCAGGACTGGTGTTACGGGTATGCGCCCTCGGTTTGGATCACGGCCTTCTGGGAAAGCCTCGACGGCACGGCTGCATTCGATTTTTACACGTCTGAAGTCATGTATCGAAGAATGCAGCAGCTTGCCTTTGATGATGGCACGCCACCAGAATTGTCCGAAAAGGCGCTGATGGTCGCAGAAGTGATCGAGGCCAATGCGACCTGGAACCAACCTGATCAGTGAAAGCACTTCGGTCAGAATTGCAAAAGAAAACGCCGCAGGCTGTCCCGCGGCGTTTGTTTCCTGTCAGTCTGTCAGGATTACTGTTTGACGTCAGCAGCCGGGTTAGCGCCCGGTTTTCCGCTGCGGCCAGGGTTCAGAGGATCGTCCTGACGCTGAACGGAGCCTTCGAAATGCGCGCCGCTTTCGATGGCGATTGTCTTGTGAATGATGTCGCCTTCGACCCGTGCGGTCGAGGTCAGGCGCACTTTCAGGCCACGCACGCGGCCAACGATACGGCCGTTGATGACAACGTCATCTGCAGTGACTTCGCCCTTGATGGTCGCCGTTTCACCGATGGTCAGCAGATGCGCACGAATGTCACCTTCCACCGTACCTTCGACCTGAATGTCACCCGAGGTTTTCAGGTTGCCGGTGATGTGCAGATCCGAAGACAGGACCGATGCAGGTGGCTTGGGTTTGGGCGCGGTGCTGGCCTTGGTTTCCGTCGGTGCAGGGGTTGCCGGAGTGGCCGGAGCGGCAGGCTTGGCGGCCTCTGGGGCATTGGTTCCGGGCTCGTTGATTTTGCTCTTAGAAAACATTTCTTGCAGCCTTGATGTAAGTCATTGGGTTAACAGGTTTTCCGTTTACGCGGACCTCATAGTGCAGGTGCGTTCCGGTCGACCGTCCGGTGTTACCCATATCAGCAATATGATCCCCGCGCGAGACCCTTTGGCCAACCTTAACCCGTAACTTGGTGTTATGAGCGTAAAGTGTCTCAATTCCGAAGGCGTGCCGGATTTTGACCAGACGCCCGAAACCCGATTGCCAGCCCGCATGGGTGACTACGCCGTCGGCGGTCGCAAAGATATCAGTTCCATGTGCACCGGCGAAATCGGAACCGTTATGCATGCGGCGACCGCCCGTTTTAGGGTCACGGCGCGTGCCGAAGCCACTGGTAAAGCGGACAGCCGCTTTTACCGGGCTGGCAAAAGGGGCCTTTTCTGCTGCGATACGATAGAGGTTCAGCTGGTCCATCTGTTGCAACAGAGTGTTCGCGCGGATCTCGTCGGGGGTCAGGTCCTCACCGCGCGTGCTGAAGGAAATTGGGGTGAGGGGGCCACCCATGCCGCTATAGCCACGCCGTACTTCTTCAATGATACGGTCAGTTGGCATACCTGCCTGTCGGAACATCTTGTCGAGCGGTTCAACCGAGATGATCATTGCTTCTTCTAGCTGACGGAAAATCTCGTCGCTGCGTTCCTGCATCAGCCGGATCTCAAGCTCGAGATCGTCCCGCTGATCCAGTGCGTTCCGGGCGTCGGCTGCGATCTGATCACGCTCTTGCGCGGTGCGGGTCAGAGCAACGGTCATAAATTCCATCTGTTCGGGGCTGGCAGTGTTTGCCAACACGAGCCCATCATCAGAATCTGATTGTTGCAGCGCCGCAAGCTCCTGACGGGCAGATTCCCGTTGTTTCATGGTGGTGCGCAGGGTGGACTGGATAACCTCGATCCCCGTTTCCAATTCACGGCGGCGGTTTTCGGACGCCAGCAGCTCGGATTGCATCGCAGAGATCTGTTCAAGCGCGGCGTTGAACCGGTCCTGAGCCATCAGAGCCTCATGAGCGCGCACGTCACGCTCTGCTGACAGGATATTCAGCCGCTCCTGATATGTCGCCTGATCGCGCTTGGCCTGTTCCCGGAAGTTGCCTGATCCGATGCTGTCCATCAACAGGATTGCCGTAGTGACCGCAGTCCAGCCAACAAACAGGGCAACACCAGCAACTGCAAAGATTTGTGTTTCTGAGCTGAGCCGGATGAACCGTGTGTCATTGTCAGATTTCAGAAAGACCCGGCGTTCCGGGAAGTGCTGCTCAAGCAGCGAATGTAGTTTGATTGCCAGACGTGTTCGCACGCGCCTTACCTCTCGATCCCCAAATTCGGGATCGGTTGTGAGTGGTCTCCGTCCCTTGGGGCAACTGCATAGAGGGGACGTCCGATTTGGGCAAGTTTGTTAACTAGTTCACACAACAAACAGGGTTAATCCCGCCAATTCTCGGCGAGAAATTGCCGATTACATCAACTGGAGGATGTTTCAAAGACCGCTATGACCGTGCATGCCGACCTAGCAGGCAGAGCCGGGCGGCGGCAGGCCTTCGGTCAGCGGCCAATAGAAATCCGGCGGTAATCCGGCTTCGGCCCGCTTTTCTTCGTTGAAGGGCGGTTTAAGAACGCCATGAAAATAGCGCCGGACCAGATCGTGAAAGATACCCTTTGGGTCAGCGTTCTCGCGTCCGCAAAGGAAATGGAACCACTTGGACCCGTAAGCAACATGCCCGACTTCTTCGGCGTAGATCACCTCGAGCGCTGCAATGGCCTGTTCAGCCTTGGCCTTGCGGAAAATGTCAATCATGCCGGGGGTTACATCCAGACCCCGCGCCTCAAGCACCATCGGCACTACGGCCAAACGGCCCATCAAATCTTCGGCTGTATCTTCGGCAGCGCGCCACATACCCGCATGGGCGGGCAGGGCGCCGTAATGACTGCCCATCTGTTCCAGGCAATCGCAGACCATTTCGAAGTGGCGCGATTCCTCTTCGGCGCATTTGACCCAGTCGTCGTAGAAACCGATAGGCATAGGGACATGGCCAAATCGGGCGATTATATCCCAATGCAGATCAACCGCGTTCAGTTCGATATGGGCGACCGCGTGTAGCAGGGCGATGCGTCCAGCCTCGGAGCCGGGGCGGCGCCTTGGGACATCCCGGGGGGACAGCAAATCTGGTTTGTCCGGTCGGGCGGGATTCAACGGCGGTGTTGCGGTGCCCACTTCAATCGCAGGAGCGTCCCCTGATCGCGCCGCAAACCAAGCTGCGGCATGGCGCTTGGACAGGGCGGTCTTTTCGCGCCCGTCTGCTGTGGTCAGAACTTCGGTCGCCATTTGGGTCAGTGTTTTCGACACCGGGATATCTCCGCTTTCAAGATTTGTGCGGGTCATAATCCGGATGACGACCGCGGTGAAGAGGGTTACATCGCGCGCACGGCTTCCAGTACCTCTTCCACATGGCCGGGCACTTTGACCTTTCGCCAGATGCGAGCGATCTTACCGTCGGCGTCAATCAGAAAGGTTGAACGCTCGATCCCCATCGACTTGCGCCCGTACATGTTCTTCTCGACCCACACACCGTAATCCTCGCAAACGGTCGAGCCTTCGTCGGACAAAAGTGGCGTCGTAAGACCGTGTTTGGCGACGAATTTGTCATGCTTAGCCACCGTGTCGCGCGAGATGCCGAAAACCTGGGCGCCGGCATCAGCAAAGGCTTGAAGTTGTTCCGAGAAACCGATGGATTCCTTGGTGCAGCCCGGCGTATCATCACGGGGATAGAAAAACAAAACGACGGCGCTGCCTTGCAGGTCTGACAGCGTAACCTCACCACCGCCGTCGCGGGGCAAAGTGAAACCGGGGGCGATGTCTGTAACGTCGGGCATTGGAAACTCCGCTAAAGGTTTTTAAGTGCTGCCTGACATCATGGTGCGGTGCAAGCAGGTAATAGGGCGTGGGTCGGAAATTGGCGCGGCAAGAAGATACACAAGAAGGCCCGGACGGGAAACCCCGCCGCCGTCGGTCACGCCGCCGCATCGCTGCGTGGGGGATCGTCGGAACCTTCCTGTTGCTTTGCCTGCTGGCCTTTGGCGGCTGGTTCTTTCTGATTGGCAAACAGCTGCACGCACCCGACTGGATGCGGGCCCAGGCCGAAAAACGGCTGGATCAAAGCCTTGGGGGGATCAAGATCCGCTTTGGCGATGCTAGCTTTATCGTCAACGAAAACTGGTTGCCACGTTTGCGACTGACGGATGTGACCATAAGCGACGCGGCGGGACAACAGATCGCGCAAGTGGCGGATATGCGCACACGGTTGTCGATGCGGTGGCTGCTACGGGGGAAAATCCGGCCGCGCACGATTACCCTGCGCGATGCCCAAATCGCATTGACCCGCGGATTGGACGGGGCGCTTTCGTTGACAGTCGGTTCTGGCAGTGCACCGGTTCAGCGGGCGCGGACATTGATCGAGTTGATCGAGGAATCTGACGATGTCTTTTTGTCACCGCTGCTGTCGGGCCTGCGGTCGGTCGAGCTTGAGTCGTTGACGCTGGACTATCAGGATTTGCGCCTGTCGCGCGCCTGGGTTTTCGACGGCGGACATATTTCGATCATCCGTACCGGTGACGAAATGCGCATGTCCACCGGGTTCTCTGTTCTGACAGGGCGCGATTATGCCAGTTCGATTGAGGTAAATTATACCAGCGTACTTGGAACGCCCCAGGCAAGCTTTGGCTTTGCCATAACCGACCTGCCTGCCGAGGATATTGCAAGTCAAAGCCTTGCCTTGTCATGGTTACAGGTCCTTGACGCTCCGATCTCGGGCGCGGTGCGCGGCAGTGTTGATGGCAACGCGGCGCTGGGGCCGTTATTTGCGACCCTGAACCTTGCGGCAGGCGCGGTGCAAGCCAACCAAGAGACAAAACCGATCCCGTTTGAATCCGCCAGGGCTTATTTCAGCTATGACCCAAGGCGGCAGGAGCTGGATTTCGACGAGGTTTCTGTAGTCTCCGCCTGGGGGTCCGTTCAGGCCGAGGGAAGGGCCTTTTTGAGAGGTATCGAGAATGGACTGCTGGAAAGCCTGACCTCTCAACTCCGCCTCAGCAGCATCGACATCAACCCGGCTGGGCTGTTTCCGGAACCCCTCAAGTTGGCGCGTGCCGACCTTGATCTGAAGATGAAGCTGGCCCCGTTCGAGTTGCGCCTCGGACAGATGACGGTTGAAGACGAAAACCTAACGCTGCGTGCTAGGGGTAATCTGAATGGTGAAGCCGAAGGTTGGTCGGGGTACCTCGAGGCTCATCTGGACGAGTTGGAGTCAGGCCAGTTGCTGAGATACTGGCCCCAATTACTTGCCGAAAAGCCGCGTAAATGGGTGTCCGACAATTTATATGAAGGCCGGCTCTCGGATGTCGATTTTGCATTGCGGTTGAAGCCGGACACCAAGCCGGACATTTACTTGGACTTCGGGTTCGACGACGCCAAAGTCCGCTTTGCCAAAACTTTACCTCCGGTCCAGGACGCTCAGGGGCAGGCCAGCCTGATCAACCAACGGTTTACCGTGACAGCCGAGAAAGCGGTTGTCATTGCCGATCAGGGCGGCCCGATAGACGGGTCAGGAACATCCTTCATTATTCCGGATACGTCGATCAAAAAGCTTTCGCCGGCGATTGTGCGCGTCAAGGCCAAGGGCTCGGCAACGGCCGCCTTGTCTTTGATGGATCGTCCCCCTCTGCAGCTGATGACAAAGGCAAATTTGCCCGTGGATGTGGCCTCTGGCGATGTGGAACTGTCAGGCACCTTATCTCTGCCGATGAAGAAGGGGCTGCAGTTCGATGAAACCCAGTTTCACTTTACTGGTAAGATCGGTGATGTGCACAGTGATCGCTTGGTCAAAGGTTTTGTCGTCAGCGCGCCTCAGTTGACTATCTCAGGTGACCAATCCGCTGTCGAAGTCGGCGGCGACGGATATTTCGGCGACGTGCCCCTGCAGGCAACCTGGCGCCAGCCTATTGGGGGTCGAGAACCGAAACCCAGTGAACTGAAAGGGCAGATCGAGATTTCGCCCCGGTTGGTGACCGAGCTGCGTGCCGGGTTACCAAAGGGTATGCTGACTGGAAAAGGCGTTGCCGAAATAACCTTGGGCATCGGTGCTGGCCGCCCCCCGAAACTGACGGCGACATCGGATCTGGAAGGCGTTGTGCTATCCATCCCCGAGCTCGGCTGGCGCAAAGGCGCTGGTACCAAGGGGTCGATGGATGTCGAGGCAACGCTGGGCGATCAGATGCGCGTGGATACACTTCGGCTGGATGCGGCGGGGTTGAGAAGCCTGGCCTCCATTAATTTCAAAAATGGTGCTTTCGATCGTGTTGAGTTCAGCTCATTCGAACTGGGGAACTGGCTTGCGGTTCCGGCGGAGCTGATATCACGGGGGTCAGCCTTGCCCGACATCAGGGTTTTAGGGGGCGTGATGAATCTGGGGGGCGCGACCTTTGGATCCTCCGAAGGTGGTGGCGGTGGTTCCGGGCAGGGGCCCGAGCTGGATGTAGTGTTGGATCGCCTCCAGATTACAGAGACGATCGCCCTGACCGGGTTCAAGGGAAAATTTGCGACAACTGGCGGTGTCAGCGGCGCGTTCACGGCGAATGTAAACGGCGGTGCTGCTGTGCGCGGACAGGTGACCCCGCGCGGAGGGCGCAGTGCCGTCAATCTGACCTCTGGTGATGCAGGCGACGTTCTGAGATCGGCCAAAATGATAACCCAGGCGCGCGGAGGCAAACTGGACCTGCAACTGGAACCGGTCGGCGGGGCCGGGAACTTCGATGTCATCATGAAGATCGTGAACACCCGAATTCATGACGCCCCGGCCATGGCTGCCTTGCTGAACGCAATCAGCCTCGTTGGGCTTGTGGATGAAATGGCTGGGCAAGGCATCTTTTTCTCGAGCATCGAAAGCCGAATGCGGATTACGCCGACCGAGATCAAGGTTCTCAGCGGCAGCGCCGTCGGTCCCTCGATGGGATTGTCCTTCGACGGGACAATCGACACGGTTAGCGAAATGCTGAACTTGCGTGGCGCGATTTCCCCAATCTATCTGGTGAATGCGATTGGAAGTGTCTTCACCAAAAAAGGTGAAGGTGTGATCGCGTTCAATTATACTCTGACCGGCCCTTTGAAATCACCCTCTGTCTCGGTCAACCCTCTGTCAGGGCTTGCGCCATTGTTCTTGCGCAACCTTCTAAGGGAGCCCGCGCCGAAGGTTCAGGATGGGCCAAATGCACAGAAAGCCAAGCCGGATGAGCCCAAGCGCACCTTTGGATCGCCGCCAAAAGACAACTGAACAGGGATATAGCCGAATCTGATACGACCCTGTAAGGCGCGCCCATGAAACTCAGCGATTTCGATTTCCACCTGCCCGAAAATTTGATTGCCACCCGGCCTGCCAACCCGCGGTCTTCGGCGCGTTTGCTTGTGGCCGAGGGCGATGCAATCTCGGATGCGCACGTCTTTGACCTGCCAGACTGGCTGCGACCCGGTGACCGGCTGGTGTTGAATGATACGCGGGTCATCCCGGCACGCCTCACCGGGCGGCGTCATCGCGACAGTGCGCAAGGGCCGGTGTCTGCGTCGATCGAAGCGACGTTGCTTGATCCGCAGGCAGACGGCACCTGGGCGGCGTTGATTAAGCCTCTCAAGAAGGTCAAGACAGGTGAGGTGATCCGGTTTTCGGATCAACTGAGCGCTGAGTTGGATAGGGTGGCGGACGGGCAGGCCTTTCTGCGGTTTAACCTTACGGGGCAGGATTTCGATGCTGCGCTGGAACAGGCCGGCACCATGCCGCTGCCGCCCTATATTGCCGCCAAGCGCCCTGCCGATGCGCAGGACAAGACGGATTACCAGACGATCTGGGCGCGCAACTCCGGGGCAGTGGCCGCGCCCACCGCGTCGCTGCATTTTGACGAAGCGCTGATGCAAGCGCTTACCGCGCGCGGCGTTTCTGTTTCCTACGTTACGCTTCATGTCGGTGCCGGAACGTTTCTGCCAGTCAAGGTCGAGGATGTGACGACCCATAAAATGCATGCAGAATGGGGCAGGGTCAGTGCAGAAGCCGTCAGTGAAATTCGTGAAACCAAAGCCATAGGTGGCCGTGTCATTCCGGTGGGCACAACCGCGCTGCGATTGATCGAAAGCGCCGCCCGCAGTGGGCAGATCGTACCTTGGGAAGGCGATACCGACATCTTCATCTATCCGGGCTTTCAGTTTTACGTCACGGATGCGCTGATCACCAATTTCCATCTGCCGAAATCCACGCTGCTGATGTTGGTTTCAGCTTTGATGGGGCAGGATCGGATGCAAGAGGTTTATGAGCACGCGATTGCGCAGAACTATCGGTTCTTTTCATATGGGGATGGGTCGCTTTTGATCCCTTGAGCGGCGTGTTGTCGGGATCGTTGCGTTTCGATGTCGTAGACAAGCTGGTTCAAAGCCGTTTTTGATATAAAAACGAATCTCTAGTTCAGGTTAGCAATCTCGGAGGCCTCTATGCTTCAGGTCATTACCAGCGCGTGGTCACTTCTTCTTGGCATGGGCCTGCTTATGATTGGCAATGGCCTACAGGGCACAATCCTGGGCGTTCGAGGCGAGATCGAAGGGTTTTCGACCCTTCAGATGTCTGTTGTGATGTCAGCTTATTTCGTAGGTTTCCTCGGAGGTTCTCGCCTTGCACCGGAGATGATACGGCGGGTTGGACATGTGCGGGTCTTTGCTGCGCTCGCTTCTTTTATTTCGGCCGTGATGATCATGTATCCGATGTTGACCGAGCCAGTCGCGTGGGCTTTGGGGCGTGTCGTGATCGGGTTTTGTTTCTCGGGAGTGTATGTCACCGCCGAAAGCTGGCTGAACAACGCGGCCAATAACGAGAACCGGGGCCAGGCGCTTTCGCTTTATATGATCGTACAGATGACTGGGATCATCACCGCTCAGGGGCTTATGCTGGTTGGCGATCCTGCTGGTTACGAAACCTTTGTGATCGCATCCATTCTGGTTTCGGTATCCTTTGCTCCGATTCTGCTGTCGATTTCACCGACACCGGCATTTGACACGACCAAGCCTATGACATTGCGTGAACTGATGGGGAAGTCGCCGTTGGGCTGCGTGGGCATGTTCCTGCTGGGCGGAGTGTTCTCGGCCCAGTTTGGTATGGCGGCGGTCTATGGCGCGCGCGCTGGGCTGACACTGGTTGAGATTTCGACCTTCGTGGCCGCCTTCTATATCGGAGCAATTCTGCTGCAATATCCGCTGGGTTGGTTCTCGGACCGGATGGATCGCCGGTTCCTGATCATGCTGGCGGGCATCATTGGTGCTTGCGGGGCGGCCACTGCGATGATGTTCGGGTCGACCTCATTTCCGTTCCTTCTGGCCTCGGCCTTTGTGATCGGAGGCATGTCTAACCCACTGTATTCGCTTCTGATTGCGCATACGAATGACTTTCTGGAGCATGAGGACATGGCGGCGGCCTCTGGCGGTCTGGTCTTCATCAATGGACTGGGCGCCATTGCCGGCCCGCTGATTACCGGGTGGTTGATGGGCGATGACGTGTTCGGACCGTCGGGCTTTTTCCTGATCATCTTTGCACTGCTTGCAGCCACTGCTGTCTATGCGATGTATCGCATGACACAGCGTGCGGCGATTCCTGTGGACGAGACGGGCACCATGTCTCCGCTTTACCCAACGGCCTCGCCGGTGGCGTTCGAATTGGCGCAAGAGGTGGCTATCGAAGCCGCCGAAGCCGATCAGGAAACGCAAGATGTAGCCTAGGACACGAAATTATGTCGCAAGTGTTGCAAATTTTTACTGTCACAAATCTGTAAATCAGCCTTAAATGACGTTACGTCCCTGGGGAGGGCAAAACGACGGAGCAAGGCAATGGTAGGGCCTGAAGAAGTATTGAGTTTTTGGCTGGATCAAGTGGGTCCAGATGGTTGGTATATTGAGGATGAAGCGCTAGACGCAGAGATCCGCGAAAAATTTCTTTCCACATGGGAAATTGCTAATGAGGGAAAGTTCTCTCTCTGGCTGACATACCCCAGCGGGGCACTGGCCTATATCATTCTGATGGACCAGTTTCCTAGAAATATGTTCCGCGGCAGTGGTAAGGCGTTCGCCACTGACAAGGCGGCCTTGTCGGCAGCGAAATGCGCCATCGACAAGGGCTGGGATCTGAAGATTGACGAACCCGCGCGGCAGTTCTTTTATCTTCCACTGATGCACTCGGAAAATCTGTGTGACCAAGAGCGTTGTGTACGCCTGATGTGCCAGAATATCGACGAATCCAAGTCAACCAACCTGCTGCATGCAAGGGCGCATAGGGAGGTGATCCGAAAGTTCGGCCGTTTCCCCTATCGTAACGAAGCATTGTCGCGCCCCATGACCGAACATGAGGCCGCCTATGTAAACATGGGCGGGTACGGATCCACCGTCCGAGAGCTTCAGGCCGCAGGTTAGCCTTCGACCGAACATCCTTTGATTGTGATAATACGGTCGGCCACAGTGTCGGCCGTTTTTTCTATTGCGGTGCCGATGAAGGCGTCAGGCGTTTCGGCAACCGCAACGATACGAGACTGCGCCGCCTGCAGCGTATCTTCGATTTGGCTCAGACGGTCGAGCGTTTGCGAGACCCGTTGGGCGGTGGCGGTGTCGGCAAGCGCGCCATTGACTTGTATTGTCGCGAGTTCAGTGCGAAGTGCTGCCAATTCACTGCGCACCCCTTGAACCTCTTCGCGCAAAGGGGCGACGATCTGAACCTTCTGTGAAAAATCAGACATCAGGGACTGCGCTGTTGTGGCCAGCTTCCAGCCCAAAAACAAACACAAGGCCACCAGGATAAGCGTGGCGTTGATTAGGGCGAGGACCAGATCTTTCAGCGTTTTAGCCATGTTATGCCTTTCGCGTAGATGGATTTAGAATGGAGCAACTGGGATACTTAGCTATCTTCTAGCGTTTCGAACGGGTGCGGTATAGGCTCGAACCTCTGCAATCCGTATGGGTTTACCTAGCGTAGCTTTTGTCGCGGGGACTAAGTGTTGAAGGGTGACTGGTATTAGTTTAATGGTAAACTAATTTGGAAATGACCTGCTCCGAGAGGGAAACATGGCAGCACAATCTTTTGATCTGATCGTAATCGGCGCTGGTCCTGGCGGGTATGTCGCAGCCATTCGCGCAGCACAGCTTGGTTTGAAAACCGCCGTGGTCGAGCGCGAACATCTCGGGGGGATATGTCTTAACTGGGGCTGCATCCCAACCAAAGCGCTGCTGCGGTCTTCAGAAGTGTTTCACCTGATGGAGCGCGCAAAGGATTTTGGGCTGAAGGCCGAGAAGATCGGATATGATCTGGATGCTGTGGTCAAGCGATCGCGCGGTGTCGCCGGGCAACTTTCGGGCGGTATCGGTCACCTGCTGAAAAAGAACAAAGTGACGGTTGTCATGGGCGAGGCGACGATTCCGGCCAAGGGCAAGGTCTCCGTCAAGACCGACAAGGGCAGCGAAGAGTTGACAGCCAAGAATATCGTTCTGGCAACCGGCGCGCGCGCCCGCGAGCTTCCCGGGCTCGAAGCGGATGGTGATCTGGTTTGGACTTACAAACACGCCCTGCAGCCGCCGCGGATGCCAAAGAAATTGCTGGTCATCGGGTCGGGTGCAATCGGGATCGAGTTCGCTAGCTTCTACAATACGCTCGGTGCAGATACGACGGTGGTTGAAGTCATGGACCGCGTTCTGCCCGTCGAGGATGCCGAGATCAGCGCCTTCGCCAAGAAAGCCTTTATCAAACAGGGCATGAAGATCATGGAAAAGGCGATGGTCAAGCAGTTGGACCGCGCTAAGGGTAAAGTCACTGCGCATATCGAGGTGAAGGGAAAGGTCGAAAAGCACGACTTTGACACCGTGATTTCTGCCGTGGGCATCGTCGGCAATATCGAAAATCTGGGGCTTGAGGCTTTGGGTGTCAAAATCGACCGGACCCATGTTGTGACTGACGAATTCTGTCGCACCGGTGTCGATGGCCTGTATGCCATCGGTGACATTGCCGGAGCGCCATGGCTGGCGCATAAAGCAAGCCATGAGGGTGTCATGGTGGCCGATCTGATCGCCGGTAAACATGCCCATCCGGTCAAGCCCGAAAGCATCGCGGGCTGCACCTATTGCCATCCGCAGGTAGCGTCGGTCGGCTATTCCGAGGCAAAGGCGAAAGAGCTTGGCTATGACATCAAGGTCGGCCGTTTTCCCTTCATCGGCAACGGCAAGGCAATCGCGCTTGGAGAGCCGGAAGGGCTGGTCAAAACAGTCTTCGACGCCAAAACCGGAGAGCTGTTGGGCGCCCACATGATTGGCGCGGAAGTCACTGAGTTAATTCAGGGGTATGTGGTCGGGCGCCAGCTTGAAACCACCGAAGAGGATCTGATGAACACAGTGTTCCCGCATCCGACTTTGTCCGAGATGATGCATGAAAGCGTTTTGGACGCTTACGGGCGCGTGATCCATATGTAACTCAGGGCAGGGGGTACCTCTGCCGATCTGCGGCACATTACCAAAAGTATCTTTGGCCAGATGAAGCAGCGAGCCAAGCTTCATCTGGCCTTTTGATTCCCGGATTTGGTTATCGGGTCAAAGCGTCGAGAATGCGCGCCCAGGACCGGATGCCTTTGTGAAAGCTCTTGACGTCATATTTCTCATTCGGTGAGTGAATTGCGTCATCATCATTGGCAAAGCCCACAAGCATTGAATCCATGCCAAGTTCCGTGTCGAAGTAGCCAACGACAGGGATTGACCCGCCCATTCCGGTAAAGACGGCTTCGCGCCCCCATTCATCGGATAATGCGCCTCGGGCGGCTTCGAATTCGGGGCGGTTGATATTCATGACGGATGCGGGCGCGCCTTCAAGATCGTTGTCCCACTGTACTTTCGCGTCGGGTGACAGGCGGTCTTCTACATGCTTGCGAATCTGGTCACGCAAGGCGTCAGGGTTCATGTCACCCACCAGACGACAGGTGATCTTGCAATGCGCCTGTGAGGGAATGACCGTCTTCGAACCGGCGCCGTTATAACCGCCCCAAAGCCCGTTTACCTCAAGCGTCGGGCGCGCCCATTGTTGCTGCAATGTCGAATATCCTTTTTCGCCGTGTGGCTGAGAATACCCCACCGAGTTCAGATAATCCGCCTCATCGAACCCGCAGTTTTCCCATTGGCGCAACTGTTCGGCCGGGACCTCATGAACCCCGTCATAAAAGCCTTCGACAGCGACGCGACCGGTTTCGTCGTCATAGAACGAGGCGACGATCTTGGAGAGCTCTCGCAGCGGGTTTAGCCCCGGTCCGCCGTAATGGCCCGAGTGCAGGTCGATCCGCGGACCGATGATGGTGAATTCGTCCTTGAGCATCCCGCGCAGCTGTGACGCGATTGATGGCACCCCACGCGACACCATCGAAGTGTCGCATACCAATGCCAGATCCGCTTTCAACTCGGCCACGTTTTCACGCAGGAACGGGACCAGCGACGGCGAACCGGATTCTTCTTCGCCTTCGAAGAAGAAGGTGATGCGGCAGGGCAGGGTGCCATGGACGGCCTTCCATGCGCGGCACGCTTCGACGAAGGTCATCAACTGTCCCTTATCGTCCGAAGAGCCTCGACCCCGGATAACTGGCCCATTTTCGGTTTCTTCAATGGCCGGATCGAACGGATCCCGGTTCCACTGGTTCAACGGGTCAACGGGTTGAACGTCATAATGGCCGTAGAACAGAACATGGGGCGCGCTGTTGTCCTCGCCTATGTGGCCCACCACCATGGGATGTCCGGTGGTTTCACGTTTTTCAGCCTGAATTCCTATGCTTTTCAGGTCAGATACCAGCCAGTCAGCTGCCTGGTTGACCTGTTGGTCAAAGGCCGGATCGGTTGAAATTGACGGAATGCGGAGCAGTTCCATCAGGCGGTCGATTGAGGTTGGCAAATCGGTGTCGATGCGGTTCAGAACAGCGTCCAGCGACATGAGAGGGCTCCTGCTTGATTTGGGTTTTCCGGAACCCTATCAGCGCCACTTTTGCCGTCTAGCCCGCAAGGACAGGAATCTGGTACAATATCGGAAACCCGGATGAGATAATGTGCTGTGCCTGCGTCGTTTCCTCGCGTCCAGGGGGCGTAACTTTACTTGTCGGTCAGGGTCAGAGCGGATATTTGATGCAAATCAAATGAGCTTTCACTGTGCTTGCGGTATCAAGCAGGCAGCGGGAAATGCTCTGGTGCAGATTCGTATCCTGCGCAGAAGAAGACGTTCGGTCGCCGTAATTTCGGTCGGGCAACTAAGGAGAAACCGGTGGATTATACTGCTCAGCTCGATTCAGCGATCGCAAGGCTGCATGACGAAGGACGGTACCGGACCTTCATTGATATCGAACGTCGCAATGGTCATTTCCCGCATGCGGTGCGCACGCGCCTCGATGGATCGCAGCAAGATATCACCGTCTGGTGCGGCAACGACTATCTTGGCATGGGGCAACACCCTGTGGTGCTGGAGGCGATGCACGAGGCCGTGGATGCCGCAGGCGCCGGATCAGGTGGAACCCGCAACATTTCGGGCACCACGGTTTACCACAAACGGCTTGAGGCCGAGCTGGCCGATCTGCACGGCAAAGAAGCTGCGTTGCTGTTCACCAGCGCCTATATTGCAAATGACGCGACACTCAGCACTTTGCCGAAACTGTTTCCTGGTCTGATCATTTATTCTGACGCATTGAACCATGCTTCGATGATCGAAGGGGTGCGCCGCAACGGCGGGTCCAAGCGCATCTTCCGCCACAATGACGTCGCCCATCTGCGCGAACTGCTTGAAGCGGATGATCCCGCAACGCCCAAACTGATCGCTTTTGAGTCGGTGTATTCGATGGACGGCGATTTTGGCCCGATTGAAGAGATATGTGATCTGGCCGATGAATTTGGTGCGCTGACCTATATTGATGAGGTCCACGCCGTTGGCATGTACGGACCGCGCGGCGGTGGCGTGACCGAGCGTGATCGTCTTGCCCATCGGATCGACATCATCAACGGCACATTGGCCAAAGCCTATGGCGTCATGGGGGGCTATATCGCGGCCAGCACTAAAATGTGTGACGCTGTGCGGTCTTATGCTCCGGGCTTCATCTTTACGACGTCCCTGCCACCTGCCGTTGCTGCGGGTGCCGCAGCTTCGGTTGCCTACCTCAAAACTGCGTCCGAATTGCGAGAGCAGCATCAGACGCAAGCAAAGATCCTCAAGCTTCGGCTCAAGGGGATGGGCCTGCCACTGATTGATCACGGCAGCCACATTGTGCCCGTGATTGTCGGCAACCCCGTGCACACGAAGAAACTCAGCGATATGCTGCTGGATGACTATGGAATCTACGTCCAGCCCATCAATTTCCCCACTGTTCCGCGTGGAACAGAACGCCTGCGTTTCACACCGTCCCCGGTTCATGGACCTGACGAAATGAACCGTTTGATCCAGGCGATGGACGAACTTTGGTCACATTGTGCGCTAAATCGCGCCGAACTTGCCGGTTAACCTAACGCTAAAGTGTGCAATTCGTATGCCGCGTGCTAAAATTACGCTAACAAAACTACGGCGCGAATCATTCTTTTAATGATTCGACCACGGCGTGAAACACGCACAGGCAGAATGGGGCAGCAGGGATGATTGGGCGCAGATCACAGCGCGGATCCGAAGGCGACACTGACGTCAGGCCCAAGGGCTTTGACGACTATGAGGTGCGGCTGGGCGACATGATGCGTGGTGAACGCGCAACAATGGGCAAATCCTTACTGGATGTGCAGCGCGAACTGCGGATCAAAGCCAACTACATTGCAGCCATAGAAGATGCCGACCCGGACGCCTTCGATACGCCCGGATTTATCGCTGGGTATGTGCGCTCTTATGCCCGCTATCTAGGGATGAACCCCGACGAAACTTTCTTTGCGTTTTGTAAGGAAAGCGGGTTTGAGGTCGCACATGGCATGTCGGCCGAGGCGTCGGTGGTTCGAAAGACCTCGGGCAGCTTGCCGGCTCGCGGTCCGATGGGGCGCGATCCGTTTATCTCGCCAAACACTCCCTATATTCCCGGACGGGAATCGTTGGTCAGCCAGATAGAGCCGCGTGCCATCGGGTCGTCTCTGGTTCTGTTGGCTGTGATCGGCGGTATTGGATATGGCGGATGGTCCGTCCTGAACCGGATTCAGCAAGTGCAGGTAAGCCCGGTTGAACAGGCTCCGGTTGTCTTGTCTGATTTGGACCCGCTTGAGGCGGCGCGTAGCACCACCGAAGATCAAGTCGCGCTGATCGACACCCCCTCGGCTGAGGCTCTGGATAGGCTGTATCGCCCACAGGCCCTGGATTTGCCGGTGCTCGTTGCCCGTGATGCACCAATTTCTACACTGGACCCGCGTACCGTTGGCACCTTCCAGCCGCCTGAGCCGCCCAAGGTTGAGGTTGCCGAAGTCCATACGGTTCTTCGCCCGGCATTGCCGCAGGTGGTTGAACAGATTGATACGACCCTGAAAATCGTCGCCGTTGATCCGGCGTGGATGCGGGTCACCGCTGCGGATGGAAGTATCATCTTCGAGGGTACGCTTGGAACCGTCGAACAGGGCAGTACATTCGAGGTACCGCTGACAGAAGAACCGCCTAACCTACGTGCAGGTGCCGCCGGATCTGTCTATTTCTCGATGAATGGTGACCATTTCGGCCCGGTCGGAGCACCAGGAACTGTCGCCAAAGGTGTCGTTCTGTCCAAGGATGCGGTTTCCGAACGCTATACGGTAGCTGATCTTGAGGCCGAGCAAAACGTCGCCCTCAAGCAACTGGTGGCGGAACTTCAGGCGCAAAGCTCTGCCGCACCGACAGAATGATCTGACCATTGCAGTGGCCAGTTAGGCTGACTATTTAAAGATCAACTCAGACAGTCTTGGACCCGTCCACATGTCCCTTAATCACGTGCGCCCATGGCGCAATATCTACCGCCGCAAATCTCGTCAGATCATGGTTGGAAACGTCCCCGTCGGAGGTGACGCTCCGATTGCGGTGCAGACTATGACCAATACGCTGACGACGGATGTTGCGGCGACTGTGGCTCAGGTGCAGGCCGCCGCAGAGGCGGGTGCGGATATCGTGCGCGTTTCGGTCCCGGATGAGGCCTCGTCCAAGGCGCTGAAAGAGATCGTGCGCGAAAGTCCGGTACCTATCGTGGCGGATATCCACTTTCACTATCGCCGTGGGATCGAGGCCGCCGAGGCAGGCGCAGCATGCTTGCGGATCAACCCTGGCAACATTGGCAATGAAAGTCGGGTGAAAGAGGTCATTCAGGCCGCGCGTGACCATAATTGCTCGATCCGGATCGGGGTGAATGCGGGAAGCCTGGAAAAGCACCTGCTTGAGAAGTACGGCGAGCCTTGCCCCGAAGCGATGGTTGAAAGCGGGCTAGAGCATATCCGGATTCTTCAGGACAACGATTTCCACGAATTCAAGATCAGCGTGAAAGCCAGCGATGTCTTCCTGTCGGCAGCTGCCTATCAGGGCATCGCCGAGGCCACGGACGCCCCCATCCATCTGGGTATTACCGAGGCCGGAGGACTGGTTTCGGGCACCATCAAATCGGCGATTGGTCTGGGCAATCTGCTGTGGATGGGCATTGGCGACACGATCCGCGTCAGCCTGTCTGCGGATCCTGTCGAAGAGGTCAAGGTGGGGTTCGAGATCCTGAAATCTCTGGGCTTGCGCCATCGCGGGGTTAATATCATCTCATGCCCCTCTTGTGCACGGCAGGGGTTCGATGTGATCAAAACAGTCGAGGCGTTGGAACAGCGTCTTGAACATATCAAAACACCAATGAGCCTATCGATCATCGGCTGTGTCGTGAACGGCCCGGGCGAAGCGCTGATGACCGATGTCGGCTTTACCGGCGGCGGTGCCGGATCGGGTATGGTGTATCTGGCGGGCAAGGCCAGCCACAAGATGTCCAACGAACAGATGGTCGACCACATTGTTGAAGAGGTCGAGAAGAAGGCCGCTGAACTGGACGCTGCGCAGGAAGCCGCTGAGTAATTTTCCAGCTTGATTGGCCGTTGAATGACCAGTTCGGCAGGCATGCAGGGTCAATTCATAGGGCCTGCACTTTATTGGCCGCGTGTATCTGGTGGACCCCAATCCCAGACACCTCATTGAAAACGCGACGCTGTTGGTCCACATTATTGTTAGGAATGAGATTTTCATTCCCGCTTAGATTTGTTGTTTTTGTTTCAAGGGTTTCTTAGTCGTATGCCAGTAAGTGATCGTTTGAAGAATAGATTGTCTCCTGCCTCTTCGGCCCTCGGTCTTTGCGGTCCGAACTCTTACAGGGGGCTTATGCAATGCGCCGTAACTTGAAAGCCTTCGGCTTGGGTGTAGTTATCGCCGGGTGTTCGGGTTTCATGGTGGCAGATAGCGTAGTGGCCGATCAGCCCGCATTTCCCGGTGCGGTGGGATATGGGCAGAACGCTACGGGTTGGCGTGGCGGCGAAGTGTTTCATATCACAACCCTGGACGATACCGGCCCGGGCAGCCTGCGTGAGTGCGTCGAAAATGACGGCTCCGGACGGGTTTGCGTTTTCGATATTTCAGGGACGATCACTGTAGACACCCAGATGAAAGTGGCTTCGAACACCTATATCGCCGGACAGACCGCGCCGGGACAGGGGGTGCAGATCAAACTTGGCAAGGTTCTGGATTCACCCCTGATGATTTTTGAGGCGCAGGACGTTTTGCTGCGGAACCTCAAGTTTCGGCCCGGACCCAGTTACAAGCCCTCGTCGAACGTGGACGGGCTTTCCATAGAGAGCAGTTCGAATATCTACGTTGACCGTGTCTCGATCCAATTTGCCACGGATGAGAATCTGGGCGTTGGAACGGAAAACCTGCCAAGCGAAGATATCACGATTGCCCGCAGCATCTCAGCCCTGGCTCTGGATAAATCCACCCATACAAAGGGAAAGCATTCAAAAGGGGCTCTGCTGTGTTCCGATGATGGAACGGCAAGGCAATGTGGGCGGGTTACCCTGTATCAAAACCTGTTTGCCCATAACCGCGACAGAAATCCAGACATTCAGTCGTCACCATCTGGGCAAGTCGACATTATTAACAACGTGTTCTACGACGCGACCTCGCAATTCGGTGAGTTCTGGAACCATTACGGCGACACCTGGATCGCCTATGTGGGAAACGTGGTCCTGCCGGGCCCCAGTACACGGAACAGGCCGCCCCCCGCCGCATTCGAGGTGTTCCCTTATGGCGCGGACAAAGGGTTCAGCATCTCGGTTTTCGAACAAGATAACCTGCATCTGGACAGCCGTATTGAGCTGCTATGCGACAGATCAGTGAAGGGCAAGATTGCGGATGATGCGGCGGTCGAATTTCTAGTGGCTGAACCTCACCAGCCGCTGTCGGTTGAACCTGCCGAGGTGAGCGCGACATACGAAACCGTTCTTGGAACCGTGGGGGCCCGGCACGGGGATGACCAAGCTTTGGACAGTCTGGATGCGATGGTGATCGAAAACGTCCGCGGCTGTGATGGACATCGGATAAACGATCCGGGCGAGGTGGGCGGTTGGCCGGATTTGCCCATTGTTCACGCGGCAGTTGATACTGACCGGGACGGAATGTCTGATACTTGGGAAACAGGGCGGACTGGCCTGGACCCGAATGATCCCTCTGATGTCTGGGCGGACCGGGACGGCGATGGCTGGTCTAATCTAGAGGAATATCTAAGCCACCTTGCTAGCGACCCGATGCCCTGACGGAAAGGCCGGCTCCTGTTGCGGAACCGGCCTGCCAAATCAGCCTTGCTCGGCGCGAACGGCGTTCGCAATTTGCTGCATCTGATCTGCTTTCAGGTACCCGCGCAGCATTTCGGTGCCCAGCACAAACGAAGGCGTGCCCGAAATCTGCATCCGCTGCGCCAATTCACGGGTCTTTTGGATTTCCTCGGTGACCTGTTCGCTGTCCATTGCCGCCAGAATCGCGTCACTGTCCAAACCCAGCCCGTCCGAGATTCGGCGCAAAGTAACCGGCGACGGTTCCCCGGTGAATTCGAGCAGGGCATCGTGAACCTGCTTATAGGCATCGTCCCCGGCAACATGTTTGGCGGCAACAGCAAAGCGGGATGAGATCATCGACGCGTCTCCGAGGATCGGAAACTCTTTGATCACAAGCCGAATATTGCCATCCTCGGCCAGCAGGCTGGCCACTTCGGGAACCGCACGGCGGCAATATCCGCAGCGATAGTCCATGAACTCGACCAGAGTAATATCTCCGTCCGGATTGCCGCCCACCCAGCTGTACCCGTCGTTGAAAAGCTCATCAGCATTGCTGGCGACAAGCTCTTTATCCGCCTGCGCTTCTTCAACGGCGTTGCGTTGTTCCAGAATGTTGATCGCTTCGATGATGACTTCGGGGTTTTCCAGAAGGTATTCGCGTACCTGCTCTCCGAATTGTTGTTTTTCGGCGTCGGTCAGGTGGCTCAGGTCCAGGGCCTGCGCCGATCCTGCGATCAGGGAAAGCCCCAGAAGGGCTGGTGCAGCGTGTCTGAGGATCATTTCCGTTTCCTTTTCGAATTACTCTTGTTTGCTTGTTCAAACGCAATCAACACATCTTGGGCCCGTTGCCAACCCGGTGATCCGACCGGCAACTGCGCAACCGCTCGTTTCGCGTGAATACCGGCGTCATCCAAACGGCCCTGCAGGGCATATCTTTCGGCTGTAACCGCCGATGCCATGCCAGTATTGCCTGTTTTGGCATAAGCTGCACCCAGGTCTTGCATCAATCTTGCGTTACGAAAATCTCTGGCCCGTGCTTTTTCAAGAATGGCCAAGGCTTCCACTGTCTTACCTTGAACCAACAGGGACCGCCCGTATCCGGCCAGGATAAGTGGGTTATTCGGCGCCAATTCAACGGCTTTGCCATATGCTGCTACCGCATCGGCCACTTGACGGTTTTCAAGCATGATCTGGCCTTTGAGGTCATAGTAATAGGGGTCATTGGGCCGGATTGCCAAAGCACCATCAATCGCAGCGCGCGCTTTGGTCAGATCACGGTTTTGATGGTGGGCTGCTGCCTCGCGCATCAGTCGTATGTCCTGGGCGGTTTCTTCTTTGGCGCGCCGCATCGTCCATGTGGGCGAGCGGATGAAGGCCGATAGTTTACCTTTCGCCCTTGCGAACCAGTAATCGGCATTCTGGCTGGGTTTGGCTTTGTCGCCGAACTCTTCCAGAAACGCCTCGGCGGCGCGCAGTCTCTCGCGGCTGGTGGGGTGTGATCGCATGTATGGGTCCTGGTTGACCGTGTTTAACAGCTCTTGCCCCGCGAATTTACGGTGCAGAGACACCATGCCACTGGGCGAGATACCGGCCCAACGTAAATAGCTTGCTGCGCTGCGATCCGCCGAGGATTCTTCAGCGCGGGTGTGGCCAAGAAAGCTGCGCAGGGCTGCCGAATTAGTACCGGCTGCAATTCCGAATGCGGCCTCGCCGCCGCCAGCAGCTGCAGCAATCAGAGCCAAAGCCGTCCCAAGCCCGGCTTTTTGCCGTGCAGCATTCAGGTTTTCGTAACGGCGCGATAAATGCCCGTTGGCGATATGGGCCGCCTCATGTGCGATAACCGCCTGCAACATCTCGGGGCTTTCGACTGAAAGGATTAGCCCATAGTTCAGATAGATCGCATTGTAATCCAAAACGAAGGCGTTGAACGTGCTGTCATTGACCACCAGTATCTGGACCCGGTTGGTATTTAGACCGGCGGCGCGCAGAACGGGAAAGGCCAGCTCTCGCAGACCGTGTTCAACATCTGGATCACGGATCAGGCTTTGGGCCTGAACAGCGCCTACGAGCCAAGTCACTGCAAACAGCAACAGGGCCGGGATTGACGCCAGCCTGGATACGCGTTCAAAAGCCATGATTGCAACATGGGAGATGGCCATGCGAAACTCAACCCGGTCCGGGGTCGATCCGTTCATCGTGATGGACGTGATGGAGGCTGCCCGCAAAGCCGAAGAAGCTGGCCGCCACATCATCCACATGGAGGTCGGCCAGCCTGGAACCGGCGCACCCAAAGGGGCGACCGAGGCATTGGCTAAGGCAATGGAGCAAGGCCCGCTGGGATATACCGTTGCATTGGGTCTGCCAGCACTGCGCCGCCGGATCGCGCAGATGTATGGCGAGTGGTATAATGTCGATCTCAATCCCGAACGGGTGGTGATAACCCCCGGTTCGTCAGGCGGATTTCTGTTGGCGTTCACCGCGCTGTTCGACAGCGGGGATCGCGTGGGTATTGGGGCCCCCGGCTATCCGTCATATCGGCAGATATTGCGGGCCCTGGGGCTGGTCGCGGTTGATCTGCCCACCGCTCCGGAACACCGCCTGCAGCCGGTGCCAGCCGATTTCGCCGGGCTAAATTTGCAGGGGCTGATGGTGGCCTCGCCCGCCAACCCGACAGGAACCATGCTGAACCATGCCGCAATGGGTGCGCTGATCGACGCCGCACACAGCCAGGGCGCGTCTTTCATCAGTGACGAGATTTATCATGGTCTGGAATACGAAGCCAAAGCCGTCACCGCGCTGGAGCTGACAGATGAGTGCTATGTGATCAACTCATTCTCTAAGTATTTCTCTATGACAGGTTGGCGTGTGGGCTGGATGGTTGTACCCGAGGATCAGGTGCGCGTCGTCGAACGGATCGCGCAGAACATGTTTATCTGCGCGCCCCATGCCAGCCAGGTGGCGGCGCTGGCTGCGATGGATTGTGATGAAGAATTGCAGGCAAATTTGGATGTCTATCGGCGGAACCGCGCGCTGATGTTGGACGGTCTGCCCAAAGCCGGTTTCACCAATATCGCGCCACCTGATGGGGCATTCTATGTTTACGCCGATGTGTCTGACCTGACCGACGACAGCCGTGCCTTTGCGGCTGAGATTTTGGATAAGGTCGGCGTGGCGGTCACTCCGGGGCTGGATTTCGATCCTCAGCGCGGGCATGGCACTATCCGTTTTTCCTATGCACGTTCGACCGGGGATATCGAAGAGGGGCTTCGGCGACTTCAGCGTTTCACGGCTGATCGGGGCTTGATTTCTGCCCAAGCCTAAAGCGTTCACATCCAAGTGCGGGTCGGGTAGGCTGCGCTTCAATCGATCTCGGGAAAACTTGAGGCCATGAGCAGAATTATCTACGCCATCGCGCTGATCTGGGCGCTAGGCAGTACCGCAGTTGCGCAGGATTTCAGCGCACTCGCCCGTGTTTTGCCAGACCAAAGTTCGATTGTTGATGACGGGCGGTCCGGTGTAAGCATCCAGCTTGGGCTTAGCCAGGGGGTGCCTTATCGCGTTTTTACCCTGCGCGACCCGTATCGGATGATCCTGGATTTCCAGGAGGTAGACTGGACCGGTCTTGATCGTGACCGCTTTCTACAGACTGGCCGTATCAGCGGTGTGCAGTTCGGCTCTTATGTACCGGGCTGGTCCCGCATGGTACTCGAACTGGGCGCGCCTCTGGCGGTTGAGACGGCGGATATGCGAGTGGACTCTGCGACTGGGGCCGCGCATTTGACGCTTGGGCTGCAAGGGACAGATTTCGACAGTTTCGCAGCCAGCGCCGGAACGCCCCGGCAAACCGGCTGGGATTTGCCCGAACCAGCAGAGACATCGGTCGCTCCGGTGGGGCAGGGCAACGGAACTTTGCGTGTCATGTTGGACCCCGGGCATGGAGGAATTGATCCCGGCGCCGAAGTTGACGGTGATGATGAGAAAACGCTGATGCTGACCTTTGCCCGAGAGCTGCGCGAGATGCTATTGCGCACGGGCGGATACGAGGTTGAGATGACGCGGACCGATGATCAGTTCGTTTCTCTTGAACGTCGTATTGCATTGGCACACCGTGCAGGTGCAGATGTGTTCATCTCTTTACATGCCGACATTCTGACAGAAGGGCGGGCTCATGGCGCGGCCGTTTACACGCTGTCGCAAGATGCCTCGGATGTGGCAAGCCACAAACTGGCCGAGCGGCACGACCGCAGTGATTTGATTTCGGGCGTCGATCTGAGCGGTGCGGATGATCAGGTTGCAGATGTTCTGCTGGACCTTGCGCGTCAGGAAACCAGGCCGCGTACGGATGCGTTGGCACAAATGCTGGCGAATGGAATGACGCAACAGGGCGGTCCGATGAACAACAAGCCAATTCGCACCGCCTCATTTTCGGTTCTGAAGGCAGCGGATATTCCTTCCGTTCTGATTGAGCTTGGCTTCCTTTCCAGCCCTAGAGATTTGAAAAACATACGAAATCAGGAATGGCGCATGGGAATGGCGCGCGGTATTCGGGATGGGCTAGAGAAATGGCGCCAGGACGATATGGTAAAACGATCCCTGATTGGACAGTGACCCCGTGGCGCAAACCGGCTATTATTGGCCATGGTGTTTTGACCCTGCACAGGTGCGACACTATATAGGCGGCACCGCGAGCAAAAGGCAGTAACGTGATCCGTTTCATTCTTTCGATTTTCGGGGCGATATTCAGCCTCGTGACCCTGGGTATTTTTATGGCTGCGCTGGTTATCGGCGCGGTGTTCTGGATGTATGGGCGCGACCTGCCCAGTCACGAATCCCTGGCGCAGTACAAACCGCCCACGATCAGCCGGATTTATTCTGGCGAGGGTCAGCTGATCGACGAATTTGCGCAGGAACGCCGTCTGTTCACCCCGTCAGAAGAAATCCCCGAACTGGTTAAGCAGGCCTTTATTTCGGCCGAAGACAAGAATTTCTATAACCATAAGGGCTATGATCCGCGCGGGATTATTGCCGCTGGTGTCGAGGCAGTGAAATCCAAAGGCGAGAATGTACGGGGTGCATCGACGATCACACAGCAGGTAATGAAGAACTTCCTGTTGTCGGGGGACCGTCGGGCCGAGCGCAAGATCAAAGAGATCATCCTGGCCACACGGCTTGAGAATACGCTGGATAAGGAACAGATCCTAGAACTGTACATGAACGAGATTTTTCTGGGCCAGAACTCGTATGGTGTAACCGCAGCAGCGCAAACCTATTTCAACAAGACCCTTCAGGAATTGGCTCCGCATGAGGCCGCCACTTTGGCAGCTATGCCCAAGGCGCCGTCGGATTATCACCCGGTTCGGCAGAAAGAACGCCTTGTGAACCGGCGCAATTATGTGCTGCGCGAGATGAACCAAAACGGTTATATCGACACGGCGACCTATGAGGCCGAGGTTGAGATGCCTTTGCGGTCTGTCCAGAATGGTGATTTCGAAAGTTTCCGCACCGCCTTACCGCCGCGGGATTACTTCACCGACGAAATCCGCCGCCAGCTGAGCGAAGATTTCGGCGAGGGCGAGTTCTTCACAGGTGGTTTTACTGTCCGCGCCTCTGTGGACGAGGAAATGCAAGTCAAAGCCGCGCACGCCCTGCGCGAGGCGCTGCAGAAATACGACCGGTCTCGTGGAAAATGGCACGGGACCGACGAAGTGATCGCCGAAGAAATACTGGCGGATGAGGTGCAGTGGCGTGAGGCCTTGGCGATTTTGGAAATCCCCCGTGATGTGGTTCTGCCAACGCAGTGGTATCCCGCAGTAGTACTGGATGTCGGTGAGCAGGCCCTGACCGTCGGCATTGAAAATGGTCCGGCTGACGGCATCATCCCGCGCTCGGACATCAAGTGGATGCAGGGCAGCTTCTTCGACAACTTCAAACGCGGTGACGTCATTCTGGTGATGGCCGGGGAAGAAGGCCAATGGTCCGCCCGTCAGGTCCCCGAGGTTCAGGGCGGCTTTGTTGCGATGGATGTGAACTCGGGCCGGGTTTTGGCGATGCAGGGCGGATTCTCGTATCAGGATTCGGTTTTTAACCGCGCCACACAGGCACAGCGCCAGCCTGGATCAAGCTTTAAGCCTTTCGTCTATGCCGCTGCGTTGGACAGCGGGTATAGCCCTGCGACCATTGTGGTCGACGCTCCGATCGAAGTGAACACACCGCAGGGCCTGTGGCGACCCAAGAATTCGACCAACAAATTCTACGGGCCGACGCCATTGCGTACCGGGATTGAACAGTCGCGGAACCTGATGACCATCCGTCTGGCGCAAGAAGTCACGATGCCGGTGGTTGCCGGATACGCGGAACGCTTTGGCGTTTATGACCGGATGGGTGCTTTCCTGGCCAACTCGCTGGGGTCCGAAGAGACGACGTTGTACAAGATGGTTGCGGCCTATGCGATGTTCGCAAATGGCGGCGAGCGGGTTGAACCCACTCTGGTTGACCGTATTCAGGATCGGTTCGGCAAGACAATCTATCGGCACGATGACCGCCAGTGCCTGGATTGTAATTCGGCCTGGCTGGAACCTGATGAATCCCCCACGATCGAGACAAACCGCAGTCAGGTCATGGATGCGATCACCGCTTATCAGCTGACGTCGATGATGAAAGGTGTCGTGGATCGTGGCACGGCATCCCGTGTTGTCAATCTGCCGGTGCCCACCGCTGGGAAAACCGGGACAACCAATGAATCCAAAGACGCCTGGTTCATCGGCTTTACTTCGAACATCGTTGCTGGCTGCTATATCGGCTACGACCGTCCGCGCCCGATGGGCCGGGGCGCTTATGGCGGCACTTTGTGCGGTCCCGTGTTCCAAAGCTTCATGGAGACAGCTGTCGAGAAATACGGCGGAGGTCCGTTCGAGGTGCCACCGGGTGGTCACTTTATCAAAATTGACCGATTCAGCGGTGCACGCTTGCCCTCTGATGCGTCCGGAGACTTTGTCGTGGCCGAGTATTTCCGCGATGGCGCCGACGGCTTTATCGACCGCATCTATGACGGTGGTTTTGCGATGGGTTCCGACCTGCCGCTGTTTGAAGAGGTCAACAGCTCGGGTCGTCAGGTGACCACGTCGACCGGCGACACCATCACCGTTGGCCCAAATGCCAGCCAGGGCGATTTGCAGGGCGGCGGGCTTTACTGATCCGCCGCGCGCAACAACAGATTCAAGAGCGTTGCCTCGGGCGCAGCTGAAACTATCCCATGGCCGCGCCACATGATGGATAGCGCACCTTTTGCAGCGGCCCATTGGGCAAGACGTTTCCGCGACACACCTAACGCTCCGGAGTAAAGCTGGAGGCAACGTTCGATCTGGTCGCGGCTGCGAACCAGATCGGGCATGCCTTTGGGGTGCCGCAATGCGTTTGCAAGTTCAAAAGCAGGATCGCCCAGATACCCCTTTGCATCAATTACCCGTGCCCCTGAAGGCGTTTGAATTACGTTATCGGTGTGAAGGTCACCATGCAGCGGCACCACCTGCGGTTGGCTCGTCAGAAGGTTTGATGCCAGTTCCGTTGCGCGGATCACATCGCGTTGTAGCGCGTCGGGGCAATCGCGGGCAAACGTGCAGTCAAACAGTGGATTGAATACCTCGTGCAATGGTCGCAGCTCGTCGAACGCAACCGTGGGCTTTTGGTGAAGGCGGTGGGCCATCTCCGAGAAAACCTGCAGCGCGCTTTCAGCGTTTCCGTCACGCGCGATGTCACCCAGTGTCGGACCCTCCAACCACTCCATCAATACGGCTTTGCCCGCTTCGGCATAAATGGCAACCGCGCCACGATCCCGCCAGAGCGACAAAAGCCCGGTCGAAGCAGCTTCGTTCCCGCGATCTGCGCGGTGGTATAGCTTTAGCGCGGCCGGCCCATAATCCCGCGCGTGAACTTTCCAGACTAACGCATGCTGGGCTTCGGCGATCAGTGTGGCACGGCATAATCCCCAGCAATCCATGATATCACCCGGAACAATATGCATTCAGGTCTCCGCTGTCTTGTGGTGGCCCCACGCTCTTGCTATCACGCAGGCCTGATTGAGCAAGTTGGGACGTAACCATGCGCGCCGAAACCCAGAATACCGTGGCGGAAATTGAAAAGTCGCTAGAGCTGCTGGCGCAGCGCATGGACTATGAAACCGCACCCCATCGCCTTGAGGAATTCAATGCCCGGGTTGAGGATCCCAACCTGTGGGACAACCCCGAGAATGCGCAAAAACTGATGCGCGAGCGGCAGATGCTGGTCGATGCTATTGAAATCTATGAATCCATCAAAACCGACCTCAGCGATAATATGGAATTGATCGAACTGGGCGAGATGGAAGAGGACGAAGAGGTCGTCACCGACGCGGAAGAGGCGATCAGAAAGCTAAAAGCCAAAGCCGCCAAGAAAGAGCTTGAGGCGCTGCTGGACGGAGAGGCCGACGGCAACGACACCTTCCTCGAGATCAATTCGGGCGCAGGCGGCACCGAAAGCTGCGACTGGGCTTCGATGCTGGCGCGGATGTATGTCCGCTGGGCCGAGAAAAAGGGCTATACGGTCGAGCTGCAATCCGAGACCTCGGGCGAAGAGGCGGGTATTAAATCTGCGGCGTACAAAATTTCTGGCCACAACGCCTATGGCTGGCTGAAATCCGAAAGCGGCGTGCATCGGCTGGTGCGAATTTCACCTTATGACTCGGCGGCCAAACGGCATACATCGTTCAGTTCGGTCTGGGTTTACCCGGTGGTGGACGACAATATCGAGATCGAGGTCAACCCGTCCGAGATTCGCATCGACACCTACCGGTCCTCGGGGGCAGGAGGCCAGCACGTGAACACGACAGACTCGGCCGTGCGGATCACGCATATCCCGACCGGGATCGTTGTTACATCATCCGTGAAATCCCAGCACCAGAACCGTGATATTGCGATGAAAGCGCTGAAATCCCGCCTGTACCAGCAAGAGCTGGACCGCCGCAATGCTGACATCAACGCAGCCCACGAGGCCAAGGGCGATGCGGGTTGGGGCAACCAGATCCGGTCGTATGTTCTGCAGCCCTACCAGATGGTCAAGGACCTGAGGACCAACCATGAAACCTCGGATACCAAGGGGGTTTTGGATGGGGATCTTGACGGGTTCATGGCCGCCACACTGGCCTTGAACGTGGCCGGAAAAAGCCGCTCCGAAGCACAGGGCGAGGGCTGATAGCAGCGCGTTCGATGCCCATGATGAAGCTGATCAAAGGACATTGGCAACTGATTGCGCTTGTCGCTTTGGTGTTTGTGTTCTGGTCTACGCCGGTTGTGGTGCCTCTGAAGCTACTCATCGTTTTCCTGCACGAGCTGTCGCACGCGATAACCGTCGTCCTAACCGGTGGTTCGGTCGAGAGCTTCTCGATCTCACCGCAGCAGGGTGGTCTTGTCACAGCGCGTGGTGGGCAAAGGTTCTTCAGCCTGTCCGCCGGTTATCTCGGGTCGCTGGCGCTAGGGATGGGGTTGTTGCTGATTGCATTGCGCACGCATTGGGACCGGGCGGTGCTGGGTGGATTTGGCGGAGTGATGCTGTTGGTAACAGCGCTTTATGTCCGCGATCCCTTTGCCATGGCGTTTTGTGCAGGTGTTGGGGCGGTAATGATCGGCATGGCGTTCTATCTAAGTCGGCCGATCTGTGATCTGGCTTTACGCGTGATCGGGCTGACCAGCGTGATCTATGTGCCTTATGATATCTTTGATGACACGATCCGGCGCTCGGGTGTCCGCTCGGATGCCTACATGCTGGCCCAAGAATTCGGCGGCACAACCATGATGTGGGGCGGGATCTGGCTTGTGTTAAGCGTCCTTTCCATCCTATTGTGCGTAAAACACTTTCTTGGGCACGACAGCAATTTGCATTTTGAGTCTCGATCCAAGTGACCTCGGGTGGTCTTTGCTAAAAAGATGCATTCAAACTGAGGGTTTAAATGAGGATACGCTCCGGCTAGGCTGACCAAAAAGGTGGAGCCCAGGGATGGATCTAGGCCAAATAACAGCAGCCGAATTGTTGAGTGCATTGTCCTCTGGGCGTTTATCGGCGGCTGAGCTGATGCAACTGACGCTAGAGCGGATCGGCGCAGTGAACGAGCGCCTGAATGCAATCGTGGCGATGCGTGATCCTGATGATTTGATGGCCGAGGCCCGTGCTGTTGATTCCGGACCAAACCGTGGTCCGCTGCATGGTCTGCCGATTGCCGTCAAAGACTTGGTGAATGTTGCGGGCGTCGTTTCGTCCCAAGGATCACCAATCCTGAATGGGTTCATTCCGGAAACAGACGATCTGTTAGCCCAGCGGATGAAAGAGGCCGGGGCAATCCTGATCGGTAAAACCAATACTCCGGAATTCGGATTGGGCTCACATACGTTCAATCCAGTATATGGCGTCACATGCAACCCATATGACCCCGAGCGTACCTGCGGCGGTTCATCCGGTGGAGCAGCAGTCGCGCTGGCGTCTGGCATGGTGGCGCTGGCCGATGGGTCTGACATGATGGGCAGCCTGCGCAACCCTGCGGCATGGAACAACGTCTATGGCTTCAGGCCCAGTTGGGGGCGGGTGCCAAACGAACCCGACGGTGACGGGTACTTGCACCAGATTTCTACATTGGGCCCGATGGCGCGGAGCCCCGAAGATATTGGTCTATTGCTTGATGTGATCAGCGGCACTCATCCGTCCCAACCTTTGGGCCATCCGGGGGAAAGCGTGTCTCCGGTCCAACCCGCAGACCTGACCGGAATGCGTATCGGGTGGTTGGATGACTGGGGCGGAGCCTTTCCATTCGAACCTGGTATCCGCGAGGTATGCTGTGACGCGCTCGAGGTGTTCACTCAACTCGGGGCCAAGGTCGAACCCCTCACACCACCCTTTGACGCAGACCAGATGTGGAATAGCTGGATTACATTGCGTTCGTGGAGCGTGGCCGCCGGTCTTGCGTCTCTGACAGAACACCGCGCGTCACTGAAGGATACTGCGCAATGGGAACTGGACCGTGGTCTGGCGCTGACAGCGATGCAGGTCCATCGTGCCAGTGTTGTGCGAACCGAGTGGTTCCGACGTGCGACCGAAGTTTTCCAGGACTATGATGCGCTTATCCTGCCGTCGGCCCAGGTCTGGCCATTCGACTTGCAGCTTGCATTTCCCACCGAAATCAACGGCACCCGGATGGATACCTATCACCGTTGGATGCAGGTCGTGGTGCCGGTCAGCCTGATCGGACTGCCTTGCCTCTCGGTTCCTGTTGGATTTGGATCCGAAGGCTTGCCGATGGGGATGCAGATCTTTGGTCCGCGCGGAGCGGATTCTCGTATTTTGGCCATCGGATCTGCATATCATACTGTCACCAGTTGGCCGCAAAAACGACCCGCGTGAAAATCGACCGGATACGAAGGATAAAAGCCGTGGACAAACAGTTTGGTGTTCCGAACATGGGGCGGGTAGATGTCGAAATGCTGCACGAGGCCCTAAGGCGAGGCTGGAGCGATTTTCGCCGCGCTCCGCTCTTTGGGCTGCTCTTTTCCGGGTTCTATGTATTGATGGGCTGGCTGATGGTTTGGGTCACTCTCACGACCGGAACGACCTATTGGCTGATTTTGGCCGCAATCGGTTTCCCGATGCTGGGCCCCTTTGCCATGGTGGGGCTGTATGAGGTATCGCGGCGCATTCAAGAGGGTGAAGGTTTGGATTCTCGGGCCATATTTGGCGTAATCCTGGGTCAAAGCCGCCGTCAGTTACCTTCGATCTGCGCCATCATCGTTGTGATGTTTCTGTTCTGGTTCTTTCTTGGCCACATGATCTTTGCCCTTTTTATGGGGCTATCGACCATGACCAATGTGTCTTCGTCCCTTGAGGTGTTCCTTACATCAAACGGGTTGACGATGTTGGCGGTTGGAACAGCTGTTGGCGCGATTTTTGTGACCATCCTCTACATGATCACGGTGCTTTCAATTCCGATGCTTTTGGACCGAGAGCTGGATTTTGTGACCGCAATGATTGCCAGCTATAGCTATGTGGCCGCAAACCGCAGATTGATGCTGGGGTGGGGCGCGCTGATTGCGGTTCTGACGTTTGCCGCAATGATTCCCTGGTTTTTCGGCTTGTTGATCGTACTGCCGCTATTGGGGCACGCCAGTTGGCACCTTTACTGGCTGATCTCTCAGGGCGGGGAAAGTGCGGGTTAACACGGCAGGATCGTCGTCAAGCGCGGGCCATGGCTTCTGGTCGGCGTGCAATGCGCGCGGCGGCCAGGACTGTCGAGGTGTCGTCCCCTAGATGTCTGAGCAATATCCGCCGTGTCGTCGTTGCGGTAGCTGTAGTTTTTGACAGGCAAATTGCGACACCGCGCCAACAGTTTGTTTGATTTTCAATTCCACGTGTCACCAGATAGATCCTGCTTTTCTGAGACGCACGACAGGACATGAGCATATAAATCTGCCGCCCGGCACAGGCCACGATACCCTGGACTTCGCGCTCTGCGACTGATGCTCCGGGTGTCTCGGAAATTGGTTCAAACCCTCTAACCAAAGTACATTGCGGTAACCTCCGGGCGTGAAAAAGCCTGTGTCTCAGGGGTTTTGTGCCATCAAGCTCTGTCTCGGTCGCATAATAGAATCCGCCGGGAAACAGTATTTCAGTCAGGGTGGCTGGGGTGGACCCCAGAAACTCGGTCAGGGCGACCGCAGCCGGGTGCTTGGACGGTTGGTCAATCTGATCCAAGGGATGGAGCAAAATCCGAGCATCAACATCAAAAAAGCGGCATATTCGGTCAAGGACATCGGGTCGGGGAAAGCTTTCGCCGCCAAGATAGCGATTGAACTGAGTTCGGTTCACTCCAAGCTGGCGGCACAGTTCGGAAACTGAATTATATTGTCCAGCAAGAGTTCGCAGATTGGCGCCGAACATCCTGCGTAGGTCGTCGGGGCTGCGGCTGTCGTTCGTCATTTTCGTCCCGGTACTTGTGTGTATTCCGAATAACCGCGACACAACTGGCCAACAAACCAGGCGCTGTCTGAAATCGTACAGATGACCCAGCGGACGCATCCCAACGCCGCGCTACCCTTGAAGGCTAACGCGATGATGCACAGACGCAATAGGTTAATTCTGATTTAGCTTAAACTTTTTAGGCAAATGTGACGTTGATGTTCACGTTTGGCGTATTGTGATCTTGCAAATTGGGTATTGCCGATACCCCGCCGCCAACTGGATGCGCCGGCGGGGCAGTTTTGGTCAATCGCCGCGCAACAGGGCTGCAACGCCGGTTCGGGCGATTTCGATCAGACCCAGCGGGCGCATCAGATCGGCAAAGGCGTCGATCTTGTCAGGTGCGCCAGTGATCTCAAAAATGAACGAATTCAACGTGCTGTCCACGACATTGGCGCGAAAAATATCGGCCAGACGCAGCGCCTCGACCCGCTTGTCGCCGTCGCCGACCACCTTGATGATGGCCAATTCCCGCTCGACCGACGCGCCTTCGACCGTCAGATCATGCACGTCGCGCACCGATACGATCCGGCCCAGCTGTGCCTTGATCTGTTCGATCACCTGCGGGGTGCCGGTGGTGACGATGGTGATGCGGCTGAGGTGGCCGGTATGGTCCACCTCGGCGACGGTCAGGCTTTCGATGTTATAACCACGGCCCGAGAACAGGCCGATGACGCGGGCTAGAACCCCCGGTTCATTCTCGACCAGAACTGCGATGGTATGGCGTTCCTGTACGTCGGAAAACGTGGGTCGTAGGTTATAGGCCGAATGGCGGGTGGAGCCTTTTTTGATATGTAGGGCAGACATGCTGAGCTAGTCCTCTTCGTAGCGAAGGTTCGATACACCTTCGGCATTCTCCAGAATTTTCCAAATTGCGCCACGCAATGCATCCACCTTGGGGGCTGCGTGGTATTTCTTGAACATCTTTCTCACATGCTCGGTCTTTGGTGAGAACTGAACCAGATGGCCATCACCATAGTTTGAGCAGCCGAAAACCAGGGCAAACGGCTCGTCGTGATCAATTTCGTGATACCATCCCCAGTCCTCGGCACAGGCGAAGGAAACCTCAAACCCGGATGCGGCAAGCTCTTCACTCAGAAAGATGCTGAGTTCCTTGCCAAACACATCAGGATTAATGAAATCATCAGCTTCTTCGTTCAACTCGTCCGGCGTAGGCTGGAAGCGCGTTGCGTCAAAACTGATCATCTGCGCTGTCATACCAGAACCGAACCTTTGCTATCGATCACGCCCTGCGTCTCGGCCTCGCCCAGCAGCATCTCGTTATGGGCCTTGCCCGACGGGATCATGGGGAAGCAGTTCTCGTGCTTTTCGACCAGACAGTCGAAGATCACGGGGCCGTCATAGTTGATCATCTCCATGATCGCATCGTCCAGATCGGCGGGGTCAGAACACAAGATACCCTTGGCGCCAAACGCCTCGGCGAGCTTGACGAAATCAGGCAGCGCTTCGGACCAGGAATGCGAATACCGTTCGCCATGCAGCAGTTCCTGCCACTGGCGCACCATGCCCAAGCGTTCGTTGTTCAGGATGAACTGCTTCACCGGCAGGCGATACTGCGTAGCGGTGCCCATTTCCTGCATGTTCATCAGCCACGAGGCCTCACCGGCCACGTTGATCACCAGCGCGTCGGGATGTGCCATCTGAACACCGATCGAGGCCGGGAATCCGTAACCCATTGTGCCCAGACCACCTGAGGTCATCCAGCGGTTGGGATCTTCGAAGCCAAGGTATTGAGCGGCCCACATCTGGTGTTGGCCAACCTCGGTCGTGATGTAACGGTCATGTTTTTTGGTCAGTTCTTCAAGGCGTTGCAGCGCGTATTGCGGTTTGATGGTCTTTTCGCTGTTGGTATAGGCAAGGCAGTTCACCTTGCGCCATTCGCCGATCTGTTCCTGCCATTTCGCAATAGCTGCGGTGTTGGTCTTGCGACCGCGCGATTTCCAGACCTTGAGGATGTCCTCAAGCACGTGGGCCACATCGCCAACAATCGGGATATCAACGCGGATCACCTTGTTGATCGAAGACGGGTCGATGTCGATATGCGCTTTTTTGGAATCGGGCGAGAACGCGTCGATCCGTCCAGTGATGCGGTCATCAAAACGAGCGCCGATATTGATCATCAGATCGCAATCATGCATCGCCAGATTGGCCTCATACAACCCGTGCATGCCCAGCATGCCCAGCCAATTCCTGCCAGACGCCGGATAGGCGCCCAGACCCATCAAGGTCGAAGTGATCGGGAAATCTGTTGCGTCTACCAGTTCCCGCAGCAACTGGCTGGCTGCCGGGCCCGAATTGATGACGCCGCCACCAGTGTAAAACACTGGCTTTTTCGCGGTTTCAATCGCAGCAACCAACTCGGTGATCTCTTCCAGATCGCCTTTCAGAACAGGTTGATAGTGTGAGGTAGATGGTTTCGGTGCGCTGTATTCTCCGGACGCAAACTGAACGTCCTTGGGAATGTCGATCAGGACCGGGCCAGGACGGCCCGAGGTGGCGACATGGAACGCCTCGTGCAGGGTATCGGACAGCGAATTCGTGTCCTTTACCAGCCAGTTATGTTTGGTGCAGGGGCGGGTGATGCCAATGGTATCAGCCTCCTGAAAGGCGTCCGAGCCGATCATGAAGGTCGGAACCTGTCCGGTCAGAACAACAATCGGGATCGAGTCCAGAAGCGCATCGGTCAGCCCGGTCACCGCATTGGTAGCGCCGGGGCCCGAGGTCACAAGCGCAACGCCGGGCTTGCCGGTCGAGCGGGCATAGCCTTCGGCGGCGTGAACCGCACCCTGTTCGTGACGCACCAGAATGTGGCGAATGTCGTTTTGCAGAAAGATCTCGTCATAGATCGGTAGCACGGCGCCGCCGGGGTATCCGAATACCGTGTCCACGCCCTGATCCTTGAGGGCCTGAACTACCATCTTTGCGCCGGTCATCTCACGTGTCATCTGCTTTGCTCCATTGGCGACATGTGTCTTGCGTTTCGCATAAAAAAAGCCCCCGAGATTTTCGGAGGCGCATGGGTTCGATTATGGTTTACCGTTACCGGCCCATGCGCGTGGTTCCTACGATTACGACTAGCGTTCTCATCGCCAGAGGCTCCTTTTTGCGTGGGTTGGACATTATGGGCGGTGGAAAGGGGCGTCAACAGGCAATTGCACCAATTTTCTAACTTCTGGGTGGTATTTTGCGACATTTTATTGCGCATTTTGACGCATGTTCGGAACTTTCGGGATTTTCACCCCTTTGCAATGCTTGGCGAGTGGCACGGAAGTGTCGAAATGCGTCATGCCGATGTCCGAAACGGGCATGATCGTGATTTTAGGCTGAGTCACGCTGGACTTAATTGCAGTGGCGAGGGAGGCCGAACATGTTGCAGGATCTGGTTGATCTCGGGCGATACCCGATAGACCGCCCCGGTTCATGGGCATATGAGCAGCTGATAGGTGATCTGAGGCGCGAGCTGGATCGGGACGGCTGTGCTGTTCTTCCAGGTTTCGTACACGAGGATGGCGTGGCGCGTTTGCTGAAAGAAGCCGATAAGACTGCCGTAGGTGCACATAGGTCATTTAGCCGAACGAATGCGTATTTCACCAAAGACGACCCGGCATTGGCGCCAAGCCATCCGGTGCGTCGATTTTATGATCGGTCGAATGCCTTTGTGCCAGCGGACAGTTTTTCCAAATCCGGACCGCTGCGACGTATTTATGAGTTCGCTGGTTTTTTACCTTTCATTCGAACGGCATTGAACGAGTCCGAAGACCGGTTCTTTCGCTACGATGATCCTTTGGCTGATGTCATCATCAACGTGGTCGAAGAAGGGCAGGGGTTTCCCTGGCATTTTGACACCAACAACTACACCGTGACGCTAGCCATTCAGAATGGAGAATTCGGTGGTGAATTCGAATATGCCCCCAACCTGCGAAGCGCCGAGGATGAGAATTTCGCGGCTGTTTCTGCAGTACTGGACGGTGATCGGAAACGGGTGCACCAGTTGGTGTTGAACCCAGGGGATCTGCAGATTTTCAAAGGGCGCTATTCCTTGCACCGGGTCGCTCCCGTGAAAGGAGAGCGCAGACGATATGTCGGGATCTTTTCTTTTGTCGAAACCGAAGGCATGTGCGGTGGGGTGGAACGGACCCGTCAGTTATATGGGCGTGTTCTTCAGCATCACCATGACAAGGAAGGAGTCCGGCGTGACGCCCTTCTGGATTGACGGTAACTAAGAGTGCTCTCGCCCGTTGCCCGCCTGCCTGCGGAGGCTAGGCCGAGCAGCGCGTGCCGCGCTACGGGATCAGAACCCTGGGCTGGTGCCCTGTAGAACGCCGTGCTCCAGCGCATAGCGGGTCAGGCCGGCAGTTGAGGATATGCCCAATTTTCGTTTGATGTTCTTGCGATGGGTCTCGACCGTTCGCACTGAGATATCAAGCGTATGGGCGACTTCCTTGTTCGATTTCCCTTGTGCCAGCTCCAGCAAGATCGTCTGCTCGCGCCCGGTCAAAGCCTCGCGCGTTGTGTCGCCTTTGGGTTTGAGGGAACCGCTTGCGCCCGTGCACAAATATTGTTCACCCCGCATGACGGCGTCGATGGCCTTTTTGATTTCATCCGTTGGGACGTCCTTGAGCACGTACCCTTTTGCACCGTGGCTGAGAGCAGTCGAAATATATTCGGGGCTGTCATGCATGGACAGGATCAAAATGCAGGTGTCCGGTATGCGTTCAAGGATGATCTCAGTTGCGCTCAGACCGCTTAGCCCGGGCATGTTTAGGTCCATCAGGATGACGTCAGGCTTCAGATCCGCAACCTGATCAACCGCTTTCTTTCCGCTGCTGAGTGTCCCGACCACGGTGATGTCGTCATAGCTTTCGAGGATCGACTGGATCCCCTCGGCCACCATTGGATGATCGTCGACAATCAGGACCCGGATCGTCTGGTCGCTCATGTACCGGCCTTTCGGTTCGGAGTTGCATCTTCCTGTGGCGGCAACAGGTGGCTGAGTGGCAAGCTGACCTCGATCACTGTGCCGCTGCGGTGGCCGCGTGATGACAGAATACGCAGCGATCCGTCAAGTTGCTCGATCCGTTCCTGCATATTGCGCAACCCAATCCCGGTACTGCCCCGACCCGGAGAGTTGCGCAAACCGCGGCCATTGTCGGTTATTCGCATGGTTGCGCCTTTCTTGTGCCCGCGCAGATCGATGGTGACATGGGTGGCTCCGGAATGGCGTTCGATATTGGTCAGGGCCTCTTGGGCGATGCGGTAGAGGGCGATCTTGCTATCCTGATCCAGCCGGTTGCGGAAAACAACGGTCGAGAAATCGGTCTCGATCCCGGTTCTCTCGCGGAAATCATCTGTCAGAGCCTCAAGCGCGGGGCCGAGGCCCAAATCGTCCAGCACGCCGGGGCGCAAGTCGCGACTGATGCGGCGGACCTCGCTGATGGCCGTTCCCAGATGCTCGATCCCCTTGTCCAGTGGATCATGCGCGCCCACATCATCGCCGCGCGACAGGCGACGGCGGGCGTTGTCCAACGCAAAGCGCACGCCCACAAGGATCTGACTGATCCCGTCATGAAGCTCGCGTGCCACACGGCCGCGCTCTTCCTCTTGCGCGTCGAATACCCGCTGGGTCAGCTGTTTCAGCTTGGCATCGGCCAGACGTCTTTCGCGGATGTTGAGCAACATGCCTGAGGCAAAGACAATCAGAACAGCGGCCAGAACAATGGCACCGATATACATAAAGGTACGCTGCACGCGCGCTTCAACCTCGGCCCGGGCGCTGGCAACGGCGGCAACGATGTCGTCGATGAACACGCCGGTGCCCACAACCCAGCGCCAATCCTGAAGGCCGACGACATAGGCGATCATCTGCGCTTCTTCCCCGGTCGAGGGCTTTTGCCACATAAAGCTGTGCCAACCCGCACCCTGACGAGCAAGGCGAATGAACTCATTCACCACCGGTGTGCCGTCGCTGTCGGTCAGACCCTCCCAATTTCGGTTGATGAACTCAGTCTGACGGGGGCTGACCAGATTGGTGCCGTCATAGTCATAGACGAAAAAGAACCCGTCCTGCCCATAGATCATGGCCGACAGGATTTGCGCGACCTGAGTTTTGGCGGCGGTGTCATCCGGAGCCGCGCGCCCGTAGATATAGGCAAACCCATTGCGCGCCTGAGTCACATAGTTGCGCAGCTCTTCCTTCTTGGCCTGAATCAAAGAGCGTTCCAGTGCTTCAATTTCGCGCTCGGCAGTGGCGCGCGCCTCATAGGCAACCATCACCGCAATCGCGGCCACCGCCACGACCAGCGGGATCGCCGCCACCAGCGACAGCTTTTGAGCATAGGTCAACGAGACCAGTTGTCGAAGTCTTTGCATGGACGAATCGATACGCAAGCCACAGCAAAATTGCAAAAAGATTGGGCGTCTGGCGGGAAAACGGCACCAAAAATCCCTGTTTTGCTATGATTGGACCGTTATTGCCTGTGCAATTCGCGCAGAAAGCCGCGTTTCTACGCAGTAGTAGGTATTCCCTTTCACTTCCTTGTGACTAGTCTTGCCGCTGTTGAATACGACAGGCCCGGACAATCCGGGTCATGATTATGAAGGGGAGGATCACTCATATGGACCGTCGTTCATTTCTGAAAACATCCGCACTGGGCGGCTCGGCTGCTGCAGCGACCACGCTGGCGGCACCGGCCTATGCACAGGGCAAGCGCACGCTGACCATGGTCACATCCTGGGGCCGTGGCCTTGCAGGTGTGTTCGACAGCGCGCAGCGTTGCGCCGACAGCATCACCACCATGTCGGACGGCAACCTGAACGTTGAGATCAAAGCAGCCGGTGAGCTGGTTGGCGCGTTCGAAGTGTTTGACGCGGTATCATCCGGTCAGGCCGATATGTACCACGCGGCAGACTATTATTTTGTGGGTCAGCATCCGGGCTATGCATTCTTTACCGCTGTTCCGTTTGGTATGACCGCCCAGGAACTGGTGAACTGGTACTACCATGCCGGTGGTATGGAACTACATGACGAGCTGGGCGAAATCTTTGGCCTGAAATCCTTCCTGGCTGGTAACACCGGTGCGCAGGCGGGTGGCTGGTACTCGAAAGAGATCAACAGCCCCGAAGATTTCAACGGCCTGAAGTTCCGCATGCCGGGGCTGGGCGGTAAAGCTCTGGGTAAACTGGGCGCATCCGTACAGAACATTCCGGGCTCCGAAGTGTATCAGGCGCTGTCATCCGGCGCGATCGACGGAACCGAGTGGATCGGTCCGTGGGCTGACGAAAAAGCCGGTTTCCAGGAAATCACCAAGACATACTACACCGCGGGCTTCCATGAGCCGGGTGCGGGTCTTTCGCTGGCAACCAACCGCGAGGTCTATGACAGCCTGTCTGCCTCGCAGCAGAAGATCATCGAGATCGCCGCAGGTGAATGCCATCAGTGGAACCTGGCGCAATTCCTGGCCAACAACGGCGCGGCGCTGCAGCGTCTGCAGGCAGGTGGCGTCAAGGTCATGGAGTTCCCGGACAGCGTTTGGGACGCGTTTGGTGCCGCAAGCCAGGAAGTCCTGGACGAAAACATGGGCGACGAGCTGTTCAAGCGCATCCACGACAGCGCGATGGAATCCATGGCCGCGTCTTCGGCCTGGAACAATCTGTCGTCAGGTGTCTACACCTCGCAGCGCGACCGCGTTCGCGGCTAAGTCACTTCGATCTTTGAAATCGGTTCCCCCGCATGTCGGGGGAGCCTTTCCCGTTGCGCATCTGACGGTCGGACAAACTGTAACTCTCAAATGTGCAACTGACGCGACCTGGGGACAACATGCAGGACGAAAACGGTATCTCGTTCTTCGGCGCCCTGTGGAATGGACTGATATGGTTCATTCAGAGCATTGCCGAAGCCTTCATTAATTTCGGATACGCCATCACGCATCCGCAACTCTGGCTGGACTGGTCGGACAAAGAAGCAGTCATGCGCTTTGTCTATTACGGCGGGTCGGTCGAGTTCTTCTTTGTGGTTTTCACGCTGTTTCTGGTGTTGACGGCCATTGGTCTGTACTACCGCAACTTCATGTGGGCGATGGTGCGCGGGCTTGAAGGCTTTGCCAACACGACGGGGCGTTTCTTCGCCTGGGCAGGCCTCTTGATGGTGGTTCAGCAGATCATCATCGTGTTCATGCAGCGGGTCTTTACCCGCCCGGATATGTCCTTTGGGCTGGGTATCCCGTTTCAGATGGATATCAGCTGGTTCGCGGAAGAGCTGAAACTGTATAACGCCATGGTCGTGTGCCTGTGCTGCACCTACACCTTTGTACAGGGCGGCCATGTCCGCGTTGACCTGATCTATGCCGGCATCAGCCACCGCGCCAAACGTGTGGTCGACATGTGTGGTGCTGTACTGTTCATGATGCCGATGGCGGTGCTGACCTGGATGTATGGCTGGTACTTCATGTGGCGGCATCTGATCGTGCCGAAGCCCTCGGCCAGTGATACTTTGGACCGGCTGGTGGCCAAGTCCCGCGCGCTGCGCTGGAACGTGGAAACCATCGGGTTCAGCCCCAACGGATTCAACGGCTATTTCCTGTTCAAGATCCTACTAATCGCCTTCGCAGCGATGGTGTTCCTACACGCGATTGCATTCCTGTACCGCTCGTATCTGGAATATGTGGAAGGCCCGGAAAGTGTTGGAAAATACCTCGACAAGGACAGCCTTGGCGAGGGTGAAGAAGCCTACGAAGGCGCGCATTAGGGACGGAGAACCAGACAATGCTATTCGGACTTGATGGCGTCGAGATAGGCCTCATTATCGTATTTTTCTGCCTCTTCGGAGGTATTCTATCCGGTTTTCCGGTGGCCTTCGCCATCGGCGGAGCAGGGGTGATTTCATTCGGCATCATTGCCGCATTGGACAGCGCAGGGCTGCTGATCCATCAGGCGATCGACACCGGCTCTGCGGCGTATCGGGATCTGGTCAGCACCGGGGTTAAACCCGATACCATATCAGTGTTCCGCTTCCCGGACTTACCAAGGATTGCCGAGCCTGTTTTTGTCTCGGGCTGGGAAACCGCGCTGGACCGCAACGTGTCGTTCATCGTGAACCGCATGAACGAGCGTGTTCTGGCCGGTCAGTCCATAGAAACCCTTCTGGCGGTTTTGATGTTCGTGCTGATGGGCATCACGCTTGAACGGTCGAAGATCGCCAATGATCTGCTGACCACAATGGCGCGCGTCTTTGGACCGTTGCCGGGTGGTCTGGCCGTCTCGATTGTGGTTGTGGGGGCGTTTCTTGCGGCCTCAACCGGGATCGTGGGCGCGACTGTGGTGACCATGGGCTTGCTGGCGCTGCCAACCATGCTGCGCAACAACTATTCGCCTGAATTGGCGACAGGTGTCATCGCGGCTTCGGGAACGCTGGGGCAGATCATTCCGCCCTCGATCGTGATTGTTTTGCTGGGAACTCTGGCCGGTGACTTGTATTCGACGGCTCAAGAGACCCGCGCGGTTGACGCAGGATGCACGGACGCACTGACCTATCTGGGTGAGCCTGCGGTTGTCTCGGTCGGTACTTTGTTCCAGGCCGCCTTGCTGCCAGGGATCATGTTGGCGCTGCTATATGCGCTTTATGCCTTTGGCTATGCGCTGCTCAACCCGCATAAGGCGCCTGCGGTGCCCATGACCGGCGGCAGCGGAGAGCCCATTACCCGTTCAGAAGGTTTCACCTGGTTGCTGGGTGCGCCTGTCGCGCTGATCGTGGGGACAGTTCTGCTGGGCAATCTGGGGGTTATCGGCAGCCAGAACGTCTCGGTCTCGGCCTTCTCCGATATCGGGCAGGGCGCATCGCTGCGGACCAACGTTTCCGAAACCTGCAAAGCCTCGATGATCGAGCTGCATGGTCAATCCGCTTGGGATCAGGCCGTGGCCGAGCAAACAGCCATTGATGACGCAGGTGGTGCCGCAGAATCAACTCGTCTGACCGAGGAAGAGCTTGCCACCGCGCAGCAGGAGAAGATTGCCAACGCCGCTCCGATTGGAACGGGTGTTGCGGTGATGGTTCTGTTGCTGGGTCTGACCATTGTGATGGGTCGGGGCATCGCGCCGTCTCGGTCGCCGCAGCCGCTGATCCTTGGGGCCATTGGTCTGATCCTGATGTTGCTTGTCGATATTCTGTTCGTGTCGCCAACAACGTCGTCAGGTTTGACCTTTGTGATGCTGGCGTTGCCCTTTGCCTTGGCCATCTATGGCTGCAAAGAGGCTGCGGCGCGCTGTGCCACCAATGATCTGATCCGGGTGGTCTTTCCTCCGCTGGTTCTGATCATCGCGGTGCTGGGGTCGATCCTGGGCGGGGTGACCAACCCAACACCGGCGGCGGCATTGGGCGCGGGTGGTGCGATCATGCTGGCGGCCTATCGCAAGCTGCAAGATCAGGAGCGGTCCGGCAAGGTCATCATCTGGGCCACCTTCGCCGTGGTCATTGCCCTGTTGATGGGGGTCAATTTTGATCTGCGCATCAATCAGAGCAGCGCCTCGGCCGAAACCTGGATTGCCTTCATCATAGCCTATGCGGCCTATCTGTATGCCCTGTTCGGTTTGCTGTTCGGCTGCTGGGTTCTGTATTCCAGCGGCGTGCTGACCCCGGTGGTGCGGGAAACCGCCAAGGTGACCTCAATGGTGTTCACCATTTTGATCGGGTCTCAATTGCTGAACCTTGTGGTGATCTCGTTTGGCGGTGAGCACTATATCCAGCAGTTCCTCAAGAGTTTTGACAATGAATTCACGGTCTTCCTGATCGTGATGCTGGTGCTGTTCTTCCTTGGGTTCGTGCTGGATTTCCTGGAAATCATCTACATCGTGATCCCGATTGTGGGCCCGGTAATCTATGGCGGGTCTTTTGATCCGAAATGGGTGACGATCATGGTGGCGGTGAACCTGCAGACCTCGTTCCTGACACCACCTTTTGGATTTGCGCTGTTCTATCTGCGCGGGGTCGCGCCGAAAGAAGTGACCACCGGCCACATCTATCGTGGGATTGTACCGTTTGTGCTGATCCAGGTGGTAGGTATCGGAATCCTTTGGTTCTTCCCTGCGATTGTGACCATCGTGCCGGATCTGATCCCGAACTGATTAAAGATCAGGTGTTCAAATGAAAAGGGGGCCAGCGGGCCCCCTTTGCTTTGTTTGTCGGTAGAAGGGGCCAGCCCCTTCTTGGCCTGCGGTCAATTCAACCCCGAGGTATTTTTGGCCAGATGAAGATGCGGATCAGGTGAATTGGATCAGATCCCATCTGTTCCCGAACGGGTCCTGCCAGACTGCTACGGTTCCATAGGGTTCATGGCGCGGGGCTTCTTCGAAATGAACGCCTTTGGCCAGCATGGCCTTATAGTCGCGGTCGAAATTGTCTGTTTCCAGAAAGAAGCCGACCCGACCACCTGTCTGGTTGCCGATTGCGGTTCTCTGATCTGCATCGACGGCCCTGGCGAGTAGAAGTGAGCCCCCGGTGGATCCGGGTGGGCTTACGCGGACCCATCTTTTTCCAGCGCCCAAGTCGATGTCCTGCGTCAGGGAAAAGCTGAGTGTATGCGTGAAAAAGGCGATGGCATCATCGTAATCCGGCACGACAAGCGTAACGGCGTGGAGGCTTTGTTGCATCAGGTTTCAGCCTTTGGTCGGGTGACGATCAGGCAGTTGGATGCTGGCAACCTGTTCGGCGATGGGGGCGGTGGACAGCGGGTGGTGGCCGTCATGTGCAATGTCACAGGGATCCTTGACCCGTTTCCATTCGCCCTGACTGTACACTTCCAGCCCTGCAAAGCGGGATTTGTATCCCATTTTCGGGCTGCCAGGCACCCAGTAGCCAAGATAGATATAGGGCAGACCCGCCTCGCGAGCGATGTCGATGTGATCCAGGATCATGTACGTGCCCAATGAATTCTGAGGCTGTTCCGGGCTATAGAATGAATAGACCATGCTCAGCCCGTCATCCAAGACATCGGTCAAACTGACAGCGATCAGATTACCGGATTCGGGGTCTGAGTATTCGACCACTCGACTGCGTATGGGGGTCTCTTCGATCATGGCTGCAAATTCGAAGACGTCCATATCCGCCATGCCGCCATCCGCATGTCGGGTGTCAAGATAGGTGCGGAACAGGTCATACTGTTCGTCGGTTGCCCATGGGGAATTCGCCCGGCGTCGCAGATCTGAGTTCCGCCTGACCGCGCGTTTTTGGCTTTTGCTGGGTTGAAAGGCCGAAACGTCGATCCGCGCGGACAAACACGCGGCGCAATCGGTGCAGGAAGGGCGGTATAGGACGTTTTGAGACCGTCGAAACCCTTGCTGGGAAAGGGAGTCATTCAGTTGATTCGCGCCTTCGCCTTGCAGGGCTGTGAACAGCTTACGCTCCATCTTGCCCTCAAGATAAGGGCAAGGCTGAGGGGCCGTAACGTAGAATTGCGGCGCGATTGGCAGCGTGTGTCGCATGAATGTCCTATGTTTCCTGAAACGGGATGATAACAACCGTTCCCGGAGCCGCCAAGTGATTCACGCGACAGTCTTTTAAGCGCGACGGTTAATCATAACCGTGCCGAGAAGGGTGTCGGTCAGGCCCTGGCCGCGCGCGCCGGTCAGCATCATGATGACTGAAATGATTTGCAGCACCGGAAATGCCATGCTGACAAAATAACCGGCTGTGTGTGCGACCGCTTTACCTGTGTCCATTCGTTCACCAAAAGCGTCGCGCAGTTCGACCCCCATGAAACGCATACCTAGAGTGGCCGAGCCGTTGGCGATTGTGACGACGCGATAGACAAAACTGACCACCGCATAAATCAGGGCGAGTATCAGTACGCCGAGCCCGAGGGTCAGGACGATGGCGACGGTACAAAGCAGTGAAATAAAGGCGATATCGAACAGCCAGGCCAGGAACCGTTTGGTCGTGACGGACTGGTAAAACTCGGGCTGTCGGTTCGGGTCTGGCAAGGAGTGCATACGGGTCATTCCGGTAGATGTTTCAAATACCCTGTCCCGATTGTCGGAACAGGGCAAGGTCGATCAGGCGTTATCGCCGGTTTCATCGCTTTCGCGGTTCTCGCGGACGCGTTCATCCATGAACTGGTCGAATTCGGCCTTGTCTTTCGCTTCGCGCAGGCGATGCAGGAACGCTTCGAATTCCTGTTGCTCACGTTCCAGCCGAGCCAGAGTGTCGGACTTGTAGGCGTCGAATGCGCTGTTGCCCGAGGGTTTCATTGCGCTCATGTGGCTGTGCCAGGATTTGCGACGGCTGCAGGATTTGTTGAACATACGTTTGCTCCAGATCATGTAGGCCAGAAGGGCCAGGCCGACGGGCCAGAAAAAGATAAAGCCAAGGACCATGGCAGCGATCCAGGCCCCTTTGCCTTTATCGTCAAGCCAGGCCTCTGCGCGGCTGAGCCATCCCGGGTTTTCAGGGACGGCGTGTTCTGTCAATGCGGTCATTGGTGCTCTCCGGGTTAGATGTAAATTGTTTTCACATTGAATAGATGGGGGCACCAAACCCAGTTACAAGAGGTCAATGTGAAAATGATTTACATTTCTGAATTTCGGATGGTTGACCTGACATCTGAACAAGCGCAATTTCAGTCTAACGCAGCACGGTTTCTTTAAAACATTGGCTGGGTTGTCTGCTGCGGCGCTGTTTTGAGTTAAGCGCCAAATTGTTGCAATGTCGGGTTAGAAATTTGGCCACAGAAATACTAAAACCACGTCATCGGAGATGAAATGACAGGACTTCTTGCCGTCAACCGTGTACCGCGCGCCTTTGATCCTTCACTTGGTTCCGAAGCGCGCGAAGCAGTGGGTGGCATTACACCTGAGCAGGGGGAACTGATCGCGGGGGCTGCGGGCTCCAGCCCCTATCTCAAAGGCCTGATTGATCTGGAAGCCGACTGGCTACCGCAAGCTTTGGCGCAACCGGACGCGATGCTTGCATCCATTATGGAAACAGCAAGGACCTTGCCTGCGGATCAACTCAGGCCGGGGCTGAGGCAGGCCAAGAGGCGTTTGGCGCTGTTGACCGCCCTGGCGGATCTGGCAGGGGCGTGGCCGTTGGAAAAAGTTACAGGGGCACTAACCGATTTCGGGGCCATGGTAGCGGATGTTGCCGCCAAGGCCGAGATTGCAACCTTGATCCGGCGAGGTAAATTGCCTGGGATGACCGAAGATGATGTCGCCTCTGCCGCGGGGATGATCATATTGGCCATGGGCAAGATGGGTGCGCATGAGTTGAACTACAGCTCTGATATCGACCTGATCGTTTTGTTTGACGAAACGCGCTATGATCCGGACGATTTCTATGAAGCGCGGCAAGGGATGGTCCGGGCGACACGGAATTTCTGCGCCACACTCAGTGACAAGACAGCGGATGGATATGTATTTCGCACGGATCTAAGGCTGCGGCCTGACCCTGCGGTGACGCCAGTTTGTCTGGCTGCGGAAGCTGCCGAACGGTACTATGAAAGTCTGGGCCGCACTTGGGAGCGCGCCGCATATATCAAAGCGCGTCCCTGCGCTGGCGATATCGCTGCGGGGCAGCGTTTCCTGGATACGCTCCGCCCCTTCATCTGGCGAAGGCATCTGGACTTCGCGGCTATTCAGGATGCCCATGACATGCGCTTGCGTATCCGCGAAAACAAAGGGACAGGCGGTGCGCTGACCATTCCGGGTCATGATATGAAACTAGGGCAAGGCGGGATACGCGAGATTGAATTCTTCACTCAGACCCGACAGTTGATTGCCGGAGGTCGCGATACGGACCTGCGCGTGCGTGGCACTGTACCGGGTTTGGCGGCTTTGGCCGGCAAAGGGTGGGTGCCCGAGGACGTGGCTGAAAAGCTTACCGATCACTACCGCGCGCATCGCGAAGTCGAACACCGCATTCAGATGATCCATGATGCGCAGACCCATAAGATTCCGCAATCCTCGGACGGGATTGAGCGGATTGCATGCCTGATGGGGATTGATAGCGCCGATCTGACTGCGGATCTGAAACGGCGACTGACCGAGGTTCATGAGTTGACCGAAGGTTTTTTCGCCCCCGGCCCGACAGCCCGTGCACCTTTGCCAGAAGTTGAATTTGACGAAAGCATATTGGCGCGCTGGACGACCTACCCATCACTGCGTTCTCAGCGCGGGGCGCGGATTTTCGAACGGCTGAAACCAGAGCTGCTGACGCGTCTTGCCAAAACCGCCCAACCGGATGAGGCGCTGCTGGCACTGGACGGGTTCCTTCGCGGGTTGCCTGCGGGCGTGCAGCTGTTTTCTCTGTTCGAGGCCAACCCGCAGCTTATCGACCTGCTTGTCGATATAGTAGGCACGTCGCATGCATTGGCCGCGCATTTGTCGCACAACGCCTCGGTCTTTGATGCGGTGATTGGCGGCAGCTTCTTTGACGACTGGCCGGGTCGGACGGTGCTGCAGGGCGAATTGGAGCGAGAACTCTCGCAGGAGCAGGACTACGAAAGCCAGCTTGATCTGGCGCGGCGCTGGTGCAAGGAATGGCATTTTCGTATTGGGGTACACCATCTGCGCGGGTTGATCGAAGGCGTGCAGGCGGGGCAGCAATATGCCGAACTTGCAAGCGCGGTGATCGCTGCGATCCTGCCATGTGTTGTGGACCAGTTCACCAGCAAACACGGGCCCGCACCTGGTCGCGGTGCCGCTGTGCTGGGCATGGGATCCCTGGGGGCAGGGCGGATCAACTCGCAATCTGACCTGGATATGATCGTGATCTACGACCCGCTGGATCAGGACATGTCCGAGGGCCCACGGCCTCTTGCCACGCGGACCTACTATGCCCGGTTCACGCAGGCACTGATCACGGCGCTGTCGGCCCCTATGTCGCAGGGGCGACTTTATGAGGTCGACATGCGGCTGCGCCCCTCGGGCAATCAGGGGCCGGTGGCGACCAGTTGGGCCAGCTTCACGAACTATCAGCAGAATGAGGCCTGGGTGTGGGAACACCTTGCCCTGACACGCGCAAACCCCGTCGCCGGTGAGCCCTCACTGGCCGACGATATCGAGAGCTTTCGAACAGAGCTTGTTTCGCGCTCCCGCGATCAGGCGCAGGTTTTGCGCGAAGTTGCCGAAATGCGCGCGCGTCTGGCAGCCGCGAAAACCCCCGCCGGTATTTGGGATGCCAAGAATGGGGCCGGACGCATGATGGACATAGAGCTGATGGCCGAAACAGGCGCTTTACTGTCCGGTGTTGCAAAGCGCGATGTACATGCCGGGTTGGACGGTGCAGTCGCAGCCGCGCTTTTGGATGTCGCTCAGGCGCAAACGTTGAAGGATTGCTACGATCTATGCTGGTCTGTGCAATGCGCAGCTCGGCTGTTGTCAGGTAAGGTTATCGAGGCCGATAAAATCGGAGAGGGCGGTTCCGCCTTCCTGTGTCGGGCCACCGGGTATGAGCAGGTAGAACAGTTGCAGGCCGCGTTGCAGGAAAGCTACGATATCGCCGCCGAAATTATCGGCCGCGTGATTCAGGAGGATAAAGATGCCGCGCAATGACGATCCGAACGATCACAAAGGCCTGATCCGCGAGGCCTATCGCATCGATGGCATCACATTGCCCGAATGTCGCAGTATCTTTCTGGACTGGGCGTTAAGCCTTCCGGAGGGGCGTGATCAGAGGCAAGCCCTGTCTGACCTGCACGCCATCTATGCCAAAGATGAGGCCGATCACCCAATGACACAGGTGCTGACCGAAGGGTTGCAATCTGCTCAGGCGCCGAAACGGCGCGGTGGTTGGCGGTCTCGCAACCGCTAGGGCTTTCCCCTCGGCGCGTTCGCGACTATGAGGTCGCCATGACCCAAACTGCAGTCCGTCCCCGTATCCGCCTGAAACCCAAAGCCAATGCGCGCGGCCTGCGCCATGGCTTCCCGTGGGTCTATGCCAATGACATTGTCACCGACCGTCGCACGCGCAAAATCCCTGCTGGCGCGCTGGCCGTGCTCGAGGATGAAAATCGCGCGCCGATCGCGTTGGTGGCGGTCAATCCTGAATCGAAAATCATGTGCCGTGTGCTGGACCGCGATCCTGACGCCGAGCTGACGGCTGATTGGTTCGAAACCCGTCTGCGCCGCGCGCTTGATATGCGCGAACGCCTGTTTGACTCGCCCTTTTACCGCCTGATCCATGCCGAGGCCGATGGCTTTCCGGGTGTCATCATCGACCGGTTCGGTGAGGCCTGTGTGATCCAGCCCAATGCTGCCTGGGCCGAGGCGCATCTGGATATGTTGACCGATGCACTGACCGCCGTGACCGGCGTGACGATCGTGCTGAAAAACGCCTCGGGCCGGACACGCGGTCTGGAAGGCTTGGATGATGTCAACCTGACCTTGCGCGGCACTGTCCCGGATGCGCCTTTGCCCGTATTGATGAACGGTGCAACCTATATGGCGGATTTGGCGGGCGGTCAGAAAACAGGCCTGTTCTATGACCAACGCCCCAATCACGCCTTTGCTGCGCAGCTGGTTCAACCCAAGGCACAGGTACTGGATGTATTCAGCCATGTCGGAGGGTTCGGGTTGGCGATGCTGGCGGGTGGCGCCGGACAGGCGCTGTCGGTCGATGGGTCGGCTGCGGCATTGGAGTTGGCCGCAAAAGGGGCCGAGGCTTCTGGCTTTGCCGATCAATTCGACACGCGCCAAGGCGATGCCTTTGATGTGTTGGCTCAGTTGAACGACGAAGGCGCTAAATTCGACGTCGTTATCTGTGATCCTCCCGCATTTGCACCATCAAGGCAGGCGCTGGATGCAGGGCTGCGGGCTTATGAACGCATTGCGCGATTGGCCGCCACACTGGTCAAGCCGGGCGGATATCTGGGCTTATGCTCTTGCTCGCACGCTGCTGATCTGGGCCGCTTCCGCGACGCCTCATCCCGTGGCATCGGGCGCGCCGGGCGCTCAGCCCAACTGATCCATACGGGCTTTGCCGGGCCTGATCACCCGCAATTGCCGCAGCTGGCTGAAAGCGGTTACCTCAAGGCCGTGTTCTACCGGTTATGAAGGCTGTACTCGATACCTGCGTCATCTATCCAACGGTGATGCGTGAGATGCTGTTGGGCACCGCCCGACTAGGTCATTTCACCCCTATATGGTCGGCGCGCATCCTCGAGGAATGGGCCCGCGCCGCACGCAAGCTGGGCCCCGAGGGCGAGGCGCAGGCCCGTGCCGAGATTGCCCTGACGCAGGTCAAATGGCCCAAGGCAGAACGCCCAGCCAATGATGGTCTGCAGGCTCGGCTCTGGCTGCCGGACGCAGCAGATATCCACGTTTTGGCCACTGCAGTAGCCGCGTCAGCGGATATCATCGTCACGGTCAACGCCAAGGATTTCCCCAGAAATATTCTTGCAGAAGAAGGGCTTGAGCGGCGTGACCCTGACAGTCTGCTGTATGGTTTCTGGTATAGCGACCCGCAAGGGCTGGACCAGCTTGCACAGCAGGTACTGGCCGAAGCAAACCGCCTGTCAGGCGATACATGGACTTTGCGTGGATTGATGAAAAAAGCCCGCCTGCCGCGTCTGGGCAAAGCGCTCGCCAGCTAAGTGGGATCCCTGCTTCATCTGGCTAAAATTACCTCGGAGAGCGCGAGTGGCTGGCCTCTCGCCGCCGAGCCTCAGCCACGCGCCCATCGCTGCTCAAGCACTTCCAGCGCCGCAATCCGCTCATCCGTTTTGGGATGGCTCATCAACCAGGCGGGTACAACGCCCGCGCGTTGCTGCGTCAAATCCTCAAGCTTGTGAAACAGAGACTTTTGCGGGCCGATGCCGATTCCGGCTTTGGTTAGCAGGGCGGCGGCATATTCATCTGCTTCATATTCATCCCCACGTGACAGGCGCGACGCCAAAAGCGCAGTCAGCGCATTTGCAATCATCGCACCGATGAATGGGATGAACCGGCTCAGAAGCAGCATCAAGGCTGTCCGCAACGCATTCTGCCCAGAAAAATCAATCATCCGCCGCCGAGCATGACCCAAGGCCACATGCCCCAGTTCATGTGCGATGACGCTCGCCATCTCTTCGGCGGAAACCTCGCCATTGAGGAACTTGCGATAAAACCCGCGTGTGATGAATATTCGTCCATCCGGCGCCGCAAGCCCGTTCACCGGGTCGATTTCATATATATAGACCGGAACCCTCTCGATCCCCAGCGCCGCCGCCAGCCGGTCAGTCATACGCTTGAGGGCGGGATCGGCCAGTTCGGTCGATTTCAGGTCAAGCTCGCGATGGGTGCGCCAGACCGAGATCCGGTACATCACCACGGCATACAGAACCGCCAGAAGAATCGGAGTAATTCGGAGCATGGTTCTGATATGGGGATAAGCAGACACAAGGGCAAGGCATCAGCGTTTCCGTGGGCCTGAAAGGTCTCCTAGCTGCCATGACGCAGTGGAAACTGGGTTCTTTCGGATTCTAACTGTTGAAAAACGCCGCCTGCCGCCTTATCCGCACGGGAACTCGTCGGAGAATACACAATGTCCAACAATGACCACGAAGCCCGTCACCTGGAAACGCTTGACCGCGACCTTAGACGCTTTTCTCGGCTAGAAGTGGCAACCTCCCAGGTGGGTCGCCCATTTGTCGGGTCTGGCATCGCGCTTTCTTTTATCGTTGTCGCAGGTCTTGTGGCAGCCTTCCTGTTCGGACAAGGCAACAACACGCTGATCGTAGTGCTTGCGGCAATGTTTGGGGCTTATATGGCGCTGAATATCGGGGCCAATGATGTTGCCAACAATATGGGACCGGCGGTCGGGGCCAATGCACTGACCATGGGAGGCGCCATCGCGATTGCTGCCATATTCGAAAGTGCCGGCGCGCTGATCGCTGGAGGCGACGTTGTTTCCACGATCGCGAAGGGCATTATCGCTCCTGAAAGCATGGGAACGCAGACTGTATTCATCTGGGCAATGATGGCGGCTTTGTTGTCTTCGGCGCTTTGGGTCAACCTGGCGACCTGGGTCGGAGCGCCTGTGTCCACGACCCACTCGGTTGTCGGAGGCGTCATGGGGGCGGGGATCGCCGCAGCCGGTTTTGGCGCAGTAAGCTGGGGGACGATGAGCAAGATCGCGGCCAGCTGGGTTATCTCGCCGATGCTTGGCGGTCTGGTCGCCGCAGGATTTCTCTGGTTCATCAAGTCGCGGATTATCTATCAGGACGACAAGATCGCCGCGGCCCGGAAATGGGTGCCGATGCTGGTTGGTATCATGGCAGCGGCTTTTGCCAGCTATCTGGCGCTGAAGGGGCTCAAGAAGATCGTCAAGATCGACCTCGGCACGGCTTTGTTGATCGGAGCCGCCTGTGGTGGGCTGGTCTGGGCCGTGATGATTCCGGTTATTCGGCGTCAATCCGAAGGTCTGGAGAACCGCAATAAATCCCTCAAAGTATTGTTCGGCATCCCTCTGATCGTATCCGCCGCATTGCTGAGCTTTGCACATGGGGCCAATGATGTGGCCAATGCCGTTGGGCCTTTGGCAGCCATCGTGCAAGCCTCTGCCTCGGGTGATTTCACCCAGGCGATTAGTATTCCCTATTGGGTCATGATCATCGGCGCCTTTGGCATTTCGTTTGGCCTGTTCCTGTTTGGGCCAAAACTGATCCGAATGGTTGGCAGCCAAATAACCAAACTTAACCCGATGCGTGCCTATTGCGTTGCGCTGTCCGCAGCCATCACCGTTATCGTGGCCAGTTGGCTGGGTCTTCCCGTAAGCTCGACCCATATTGCAGTGGGTGCCGTCTTTGGTGTCGGCTTCTTCCGTGAATGGGATGCTGAAAGACGGCTGCGTAAAGCCCGCATTACAGTGCCTGAGCGGACGGTTCTGGCACCGGAAGAACGCCGCCGGCGCAAGCTGGTGCGCCGCTCGCACTTTATGACGATCATAGCAGCCTGGATTATTACCGTGCCCGCGGCGGCTGTGTTGTCGGGTGTTCTGTTTCTGGGCATTCAGGCCATCGCCGGGTAATCCCGGCCTTGGCAAAACCTGATCCGCGGGCTGGCGTTATCGCGTCAGCTCGCGCATTCCTTTTTCCAGCCCGGCCAGAGTCATCGGCACCATCCGATCCTGAAAAATCTCGCGGATCATTCCGATTGAGTGGGTATATTCCCAATACTTCTCAGGCACTGGGTTAATCCACAGGTTCGATGCCCATTGGTCGCGTGCCCGCTGCAGCCAGATCTGGCCAGCCTCCTGGTTCCAATGTTCATTGGCACCGCCGGGATAGGCGACCTCATAAGGGCTCATCGAGGCGTCACCGACGAAGATGCATTTGTAATCGGGACCATAGGTGCGCAACACCTCATGGGTCGGCGTCTGCTGGTCCCAGCGGCGGATGTTGTCACGCCAGACACCTTCGTACAGGCAGTTGTGGAAGTAGTAATATTCCAGATGCTTGAATTCGGTTCTTGCGGCCGAGAACAGCTCTTCCACCACTTTGATATGTGGGTCCATTGAGCCTCCGACGTCCAGAAACAACAGAACCTTGACGGCATTGTGCCGTTCGGGCCGGGTTTTGACGTCTAGATATCCATGCTCGGCTGTTGCGCGGATGGTGCCGTCCAGATCAAGCTCTTCCGCCGCACCCTCGCGGGCCCAGCGGCGCAGGCGTTTCAGCGCGACCTTGATGTTGCGCGTGCCCAGTTCGACCGTGTCGTCGAGGTTCTTGAACTCACGCTTGTCCCAGACCTTGACCGCGCGCTGATGGCGGCTTTCCTTCTGACCGATCCGCACGCCTTCGGGATTGTACCCATAGGCCCCGAAGGGCGAGGTTCCGGCGGTGCCGATCCATTTGTTGCCACCCTGATGGCGGCCTTGCTGATCCTTGAGCCGCTCTTTCAGCGTCTCCATCAGCTTGTCGAATCCGCCAAGGGCCTCGATCTCGGCTTTTTCCTCTTCGCTGAGGTGCTTTTCCGCCATCTTCGCCAGCCATTCGGCAGGGATGTCGACGGCTTCGAGGACCTGTTCGAACCCGATCTGTTCCAGCCCTTCAAAGCTGGCGGCAAAAGCGCGGTCGAACTTGTCGATATTGCGTTCGTCCTTCACCATCGACACGCGGGCGAGGTAATAGAACGCCTCGACATCATAGGTTGCCAGCCCCTTTTTCATACCCTCCAGAAAGGTCAGATATTCCCGCAGGGATACGGGGATACCGGCTTTGCGAAGGTTTTCGAAAAAGGGAACAAACATGGGCTACACCACAAAGCGAACCAGAACCAAGGACAGGATAAGCCCGACCAGCGCAAAGGCGATTCCATATCCGGCTGCATATTGCGCGATATCAGCGCCGCTGCCGTTGCGTTTGCGCGCGGTCAGCGCCCCAAGGAGCGCACCCAGCACCGCCAGTCCCAGAACCACTATCATGCGTTAATCGCCCCCGTTAATTGACTGGTCCTTCTGCGACGTCCTGCATAAGCGACCGGGCCACTACATCCGAGCCAAAGCCGTATCGTGCCCATCTCAGACTGTCCAGCCTGACGGAACGTGCCTCTGCGGAACGGCCTATTTCATTCAGGACCTCGGCTTTCAGCAACAACAACGTTGCAAGCTGCGAGGCGTTCTCAGCCCGTGTCATCACGTTAATAGCGTCGTCGATTTCGGGCAGGAACTCTGGCCCATTGCCTTGCGAAAGCGCAAAGGCGCCCAGTTGGGTCGTGATGTAGGATTGATGCAATTCCGTGCCCGGTGTAGCGCGCAGAAACTGCAGGGCAATATCATATTGGCGCAACGCCTCTTGCGGATCATCGAACTGTTCCATGCGGCCCATCAGGTAATGAGGGTAAGCGCGCCGGTGATCGGTCCAACCTTGTTCCTTGCCAATTCGGGCTGCCTTGCGGGCCTGCCTCATGCGCGATTGCTGGCTGCGACTGGATTGCAAGGATTTCTGAATTGCTGAAATCCAGGCTCGTGGAGTTTCCGACATGGGCTGTACCGGCACCGTATCACCGCGCGGATTCAGACGCGAGAGAATTTCGGGTATGGCCGTTTCGACCTGTTCACGTGTCATACCGCTGTGCAGTTGGGATGAATATGCGGCCTTCAGGATCAACATGTCGAACCCGGTCAGGACCGTGTGGATATTGTCATCGTTGAATACCGAGTCCGGAAGGCGATACAGGTCATTCAGCGGGCCAAGCGCCTGTGCGATCTCTTCGTGCAGGCAGTCACGTTTTTCCTGCGGACTTGCATCGGCGGGAATGAAGATGCCCAGTCGCTGACGGCTGCTCAGTTTGGTCCAGCTGCTTTTCTGTTTGAACCGATCCCGGCGGTACTCCGCAAGGCTTGAGGCATTGGGTACCACGAAACATGCAGCCTGAGGCAGGATGGCCTGAATCTCTTTTTGACTGACCGCCGCGATCGTGATGTTGGCCTGACCGTCCTTGATCTGTTTGATGTCTATCCCGGCTTCAGTGCGCAGACGGGTCAGCAGGCGGCCCAGATCCTTTTGAAGCGAGGGCGTCGCAGCCCCGGTCAACCGCACCGTGATCGGGGTTTCGAACCGCGTAAAAACAGGCAGTGCCGTACCCCCTTCCAGTGCGAAATGCAGAGAGATGAAATCCGCTGCCATGTTTTCATTCGACCGCGCCGGAGGCGAGGGGTATGCACGCGTAAAGGACTTGGCAGGGGGCAGGGGTGGTTCGACGTCCACAATCTCGGATGGGCTTTCGGCAGGCTCAATCGTGGCGCATGCGGTCAGGACAAAGCTGATCAAGATTGCGAGCCATCGCGTCATGGGCGCTGATACTTGATGAAAGGTGTCTGTTTGCCAATCCTGTCATAGAGCTTTCGCGCGGTATGGTTGAAATCCTGCGTCAGCCAATAGACAGACGGTGCACCTTGCCGATCCGCTTCGTCGTAAACGGCCTGAATCAAAGCGCGACCGACCCCCAAGCCGCGCGCCTCGGGGCGGGCGAATAGGTCCTGCAAGTAGCACACGCTTTCTTCCTTCCAGGCATGGCGGTGGAACAGAAAGTGGGTCAAACCCACAAGCCCTCCGTCGGCCTGCGCGACGAAACACGAAAAATCGTTCGGATCATCCCCCAGCAATCGCGAGAAAGTGCTGTCATAGACGGAATCCGGAACCGTGGTTTCATAAAACGCCAGATAATCCCGCCACATATCCGCCCAGTCCTCGCGATCAGTCGGATGCAAGGCTCGAATTGTTACTGTTTCTGGCATTGCTGAGTCCCGTTGGGTCTGATGGTAAATTGCCCGGACATGCCGGGCAACCTGAGACCAATGCTTGCATCCGAGACTTGCTAAGGCAAGCGGCGATCACCGAGGGTTTACCGGCTCAGCGTTTGTTGCGGGCCATGAATGCCAGGCGTTCGAACAGGTGCACGTCTTGTTCATTCTTAAGCAGCGCACCGTGCAGTTTGGGCAGGGCATTGGCGCCATCGCGCTTGAGGTCTTCGGCGGTCAGGTCCTCGGCCAGCAGCAGCTTGAGCCAGTCCAGCACCTCTGAGGTTGATGGCTTTTTCTTCAGGCCCTGAGTTTCGCGAATCTCATAGAACTGGGTCAGAGCCGTTGTCAAAAGTGCATCTTTGATGCCCGGATGATGGACCTCGACGATGCGGCGCATCGTGGCCTCATCAGGGAACCGGATATAGTGAAAGAAACACCGGCGCAGGAAGGCGTCGGGCAGTTCCTTTTCATTGTTCGATGTGATGATGACGATCGGACGGTTCTTGGCGCGGATCGTTTCGCTGGTCTCGTAGACGTGGAACTCCATCTTATCGAGCTCTTGCAGCAGATCGTTCGGAAACTCGATATCGGCCTTGTCGATCTCGTCGATCAACAACACAACCTTTTCATTGGTTTCAAAGGCCTGCCACAATTTACCCTTGCGGATATAGTTCGACACGTCGTGCACGCGCTCTTCACCCAACTGGCTGTCGCGCAGACGACTGACGGCATCGTATTCATACAGTCCCTGCTGCGCGCGGGTGGTGGATTTCACGTTCCACTCTATCATCCGCAGCCCCAACGCTCCGGCCACCTGCTTGGCCAACTCGGTCTTGCCAGTTCCCGGCTCACCTTTGACCAGCAAGGGACGTTCCAGCGTCACCGCGGCATTTACCGCAATGGTCAGATCGTCTGTGGCGACGTATTCGGCTGTTCCTTGGAAACGTGCGGTCATTGGCCCCTCATCAAGTGTCGCGCGAAATGCGCCCTTGGGGTTACCGCGCAGCAGAAATTTTGACAAGCCAGGTCGCTGCGTCGCATGAAGGGAAATTGCCGAGTAACTACAATGCTTTTGGTTGATTCGTGCGCTAACATCCGGTGCCGTCTTTTTGGAGTTGCCCTGAAATGGTCAGTTAATTTTCACAGAAAAACAAGGTTTTGTTGTTTGGTTGGACGTATTTAGATCACGCGCAATGGCGCGGCGCCGGGGCGACGTTTGCATAGTGACAATTACTGCGCTGTCAGATAAACGCTCCGCAGAAGGGGATTGCCGCATGTCAGGTAATGAGAGAGTGACCGGCGTTGCAGGCCACACCGAGGGAGCAAAAATGAAGCAGGAAGTTTTTCTGCCTGAAGATTACCGTCCAGCTGAAGACGAACCATTTATGAATGACAGGCAGCTAGAGTATTTTCGTCGCAAGCTGCTGGATTGGAAAAACGAACTAATGGCTGGCAGCCGCGATACGATCGAAGGGCTGCAGGACAATACCCGTAACATTCCGGATGTCGCTGACCGCGCAAGCGAAGAAACCGATCGCGCGCTGGAACTGCGCACCCGCGATCGTCAGCGCAAGCTGGTTGCCAAGATCGATTCTGCCATGCGCCGGATTGATGAAGGCGAGTACGGCTATTGCGAGATGACCGGTGATCCGATTTCGCTGAAACGTTTGGATGCGCGCCCAATCGCGACCATGACGCTTGAGGCGCAGGAACGGCATGAGCGTCGCGAAAAGGTCCACCGCGACGATTGATCGCTGGGAAAATCTGATAACATAGACGCCGGGGCCTTTTGCTCCGGCGTTTTTGCGTTAAGCCGGTGACATGAACATCAGCGGATCGAAATTCGGCATAGTCGGAGGTGGCATTGGCGGCCTCGCGGCTGCTTTGACCTTGCGACAGCGCGGCGCCGTGGTGACCGTGTTTGAGCAGGCACCAGAATTGACCGAGGTTGGCGCGGGCCTTCAGATCAGCGCCAACGGGATGGCTGTGCTGCGTGCGCTGAAGGTTGTTGCGGACACGCCCGAGGCTGGGCTTTTGTCCCATGGAACGGTCCTTCGTGATTACCGGGCAGGGCGGCTGGTCTGCAAAATCGTGCCACCCTCTGCCGGGCCTACCTATTATTACCATCGCGCTGACCTGCTTGATCTTCTCTACAAAGCGGCGGTTCAAAAAGGGGTAGAGTTTCACCTTGGTGCGCGTGTGGAACGGGTGCGAAAGCACCCGTCCGAGGCCGAAATTATCCTCGATACGGGGGCGAGATTTCGGGTTGATTGTGCAGTCGCCGCGGACGGCGGCCAAAGTGCAATTCGTGCTGACCTGACTAGCAGGGAAACACCGAAATTCACACATCAGGTTGCCTGGCGCGCGACGATTCCATGGGACCGACGCAACAAGAACCCTTGCGCTGTGCTAACCATGGGGCCGGGACGGCATGTAGTGACGTATCCTTTGCGCGATCAGACCCTGATGAACATCGTGGCAATCGAAGAGAGGTCTGACTGGCAGGAAGAAGGCTGGCGTCTGCGCGGTGATCCCGAAGAGCTGAAGGCGCGATTTGCAGGTTTTGGCGGCTTGGTCAAAGAGATTTTGCAAGAGGTTCAGGACCCGAATATCTGGGCATTGTTCCTGCGCCCTGTTGCTGAATGCTGGCAGAATGGGCGTGTGGCGCTTTTGGGCGACGCAGCTCATCCGACGCTGCCTTTCATGGCCCAAGGTGCTTGCCTTGCACTAGAAGATGCCTGGACTCTGGGGCGGTCTTTCGAAGAACAATCCGGCGTTTCGCAAGCACTGGCCGCCTATGAAGCGACCCGTCGCCAGCGGGCAACTCGGGTGGTCGCTGCCGCTGGAGCCAACGCGCGCAACTTCCATCTACGTGGCCCTATGCGTGTCGGGGCGCAACTGGCGTTGATGGCAGTTGGATCGCGGTTGGGCCGAAAATATGATTGGATCTATGAGTTCGATGCCACGGCTTAGCCGATTACAGATCTAGATCTATCCAAACCGGAACATGATCTGACGGTTTTTCGTGCCCCCGAATTTCGGAATCGATTTTGCAATCGCGCAACAGGTCAGCGGCCTGAGGGGTCAGAAGGAAATGATCAATACGAATCCCGTCATTTCGGTTCCACGCACCCGCTTGATAATCCCAGAATGAATAATGTTCCGGACCTTGCGTGCCAGCGCGAAAGGCCTCGGTGAAGCCGAGATTCAGAATTTTCCGAAATGCGGCCCGGCTTTCAGGGCGAAACAATGCATCCTCGCGCCAGGCATCGGGACGCGCTGCGTCTTCGGCCTGGGGAATGATGTTGTAATCACCTGCCATCAGCGCGGGCTCTTCACCGTTCATCAGATCGCGGGCGCGATGATAGAGCCGTTCCATCCAGGCGAGTTTATACTCATATTTCGGCCCTGGGGCGGGGTTGCCGTTCGGCAGATAAAGCCCGCAGATACGCAGCGCCTGTTTGCCGACGACCGTGGCCTCGATCCAGCGGGCCTGTTCATCCTCATCATCACCGGGCAAACCCCGCGAGACGTCCTCGAGCGGTAGCTTCGACAGAATGGCAACGCCGTTAAAGCTTTTCTGACCGTGCGTTTCCACGTTGTACCCGCGCGCCTCAAAGATCTCTCTGGGGAAGTTATCGTCGACAGACTTGATCTCTTGCAGCAGCACAACATCGGGCTGGGCATCATCCAGCCAACGCGGCAATGCTTCGGCCCGCGCCTTGATTCCGTTGATGTTGAATGTGGCGATTTTCATGCGCGACCCTCCGACAGTCCTTGGCAACCTATCGCCCAGAACGGGCCCAACGGCAAGGCGGAGAACAGGTTTGCGAGGCGCTGCCTCGCGCTCCGAGGTATTTTTGGCCAGATGAAGAAACGGACCGTTAACCAGAATCTCCGAAAATCAGCTGGCGGTACAGGCGGAGGCGCCGATGACCGCGCCAGGTGAAGCTCTCCGGTCTAGAAATCGGAGAGCGGATCCCTGCTTCATCTGGCTAGAAATACCTTGGGGGTGTGGGGGTGAAACCCCCACGGGTGATCACATTGAAAACGAAGTGCCGCAGCCGCAGGAGGAGGTGGCGTTTGGGTTTTCGATAACAAAGCGTGCGCCGATCAGTTCTTGCGTGAAATCAATCACCGCATTTTCAAGAAACGGCAGTGAGATTGCGTCGACAATGACTTTCTGCCCCTTACCCTCAAGAACCAAATCGTCGTCTTTGGGTTTGTCCAATGCAATTTCGTACTGAAAGCCCGAACACCCGCCGCCTTCGACAGCGACACGCAGGGCTTGACCCTGATCGGCCGCGCCGATCTCGGCAAGGCGGTCAAAGGCGCGTTCTGTAACTGTCGGGGGCAGATTCATGCCAAACTCCAAAGGTTTATTTCTTAACCACTCTACCATATAGAAAGCCCAAGGACAGGCGACAAGGACAAGACCGTTGGACAGAGCAGGTTTTGCCTCGGATCCCGACCGCGCAAGAGGGCGGTTGGTGCCAGAGGAAGAGAGCAGTTTCCGGTCATGCTTTCAGCGCGACCGGGACCGGATCATTCATGCCAGCGCCTTTCGGCGGCTCAAGCACAAGACCCAAGTTTTTGTTGAGCACGAAGGGGATAGCTATCGGACCCGTTTGACCCATTCGATCGAGGTGGCGCAAGTGGCGCGGACGATTGCCGGGGCCTTGGGTTTGAATCCAGAACTGACTGAAGCGGTTGCCCTGGCCCATGATCTTGGCCACACGCCGTTCGGACATACTGGCGAGGATGCTTTGCATGAGATCATGCAGCCGTATGGTGGGTTCGATCATAACGCGCAGGCCATCCGGATCGTGACCCGGCTTGAGCGTCATTATGCCGAGTTCGATGGGTGCAACCTTACGTGGGAAACCCTGGAAGGCATTGCAAAACATAACGGACCGGTGGAAGGGGAACTGCCTTGGGCGCTGGCGGAGTGCAATGCGGCGTTTGATCTTGAACTGTACACGCACGCAAGCGCAGAGGCGCAGGTGGCGGCCTTGTCTGACGACATCGCCTATAACAATCATGACCTGTTGGACGGGCTGAGGGCGGAGTTGTTCAGCGACGAGGACATTCAGCAACTGCCGATCGTGGGCGACTGTTATGCGGAGGTGGATCGCAAGTACCCGGGCCTCGACCCCTATCGCCGTCGGCATGAGGCGTTGCGGCGGGTGTTTGGGGTTATGGTGTCGGACGTGATCGACACGTCTCGGGCTCTGATCGCAGGGTCCGGTGCCCAGAGCGTCGAAGAGATCCGGCATCTTGGCTATCCGGTCATTCAGTTCTCAACAGGCCTTTGGGCGCAACTGAAGGAAATTCGCGCTTTCCTGTTTTCGCGGATGTACAGGGCGCCGTCGGTGATGACGGTGCGCGCCGAGGTCAGCAAAGTGGTCGAGGATTTGTTTCCAATCTACCTTGGCGATCCGAAGCAGATGCCCGCGCGCTGGCACGCGGACATTGAAGAGGCTGAGGATGAGACTGCCTTAGCCCGGATCGTATCGGACTATATTGCCGGGATGACCGACAGGTTTGCGCTACAGGATCATGCCAGACTGACTGGCCACCCGATACCGGCGGATCACTCGACCCCGATATAGGCCAAAGCCCAGACTTGTTGGCCCGTCTGATCCTGCGCCGCCTCAGCGTCGTCGGTGGGTGGGAAGACGATCATCGTTGGGCCATACCCTCCGATCCCCATGGGGGCGCCGTCGGCGTGGGTCGCAAGGATGGGCTGATAGGTCGAAATGCTTTGCCAGGGAATTTCTGCCTGGTACCCGTCCATTGCCATTGGTTTGGCCGTTTTACCTTCGGCACCGGCCATGACCATCACATCAGACAGAAGCGGGCCGCTAAAGGTAATGTCGCGTTGGTTGGCCTCTGTGCCGTAGGGAATTGTGATCTCGACCTGATCCAAACTATCCAGCAATGCCGCGTCAAAGCCAGCTGCCCCGTCATGGGTGACCTCCAGATATCCCAGCAAGCCGCCGTCATTCTCGCCGCGCGCGGGCAGGTTGGTTTCCCCAACCGCGCCGCCAAGGGTGACCAGCACATGGCCTTGCGGGGCAGGCATTTCAGCAAAAGCCGGAAGGGCGGTCGACAAAATCAGACCAAGGGGCAGGGCAAAACGCATGGGATTCTCCGTTTAGGTGTATCTGACAGACCTTAGCGGGGAGGGGTCTTTATCCAAGCGCAAATTGAATGCCTCCATTGACCTTGCGGTGTTGCGTGGTAAACCGCCGGGCAAGCAAAAGGACATTCGAAATGAACCTGTTTTCCGAGATCCGCAGCCTTGTGCTGGACGCGTTGGCACAGATGCAGTCCGAAGGCGTGCTGCCCGAAGGGTTGAGCTTTGACAACGTGGCGGTCGAGCCTCCACGTGATGCGGCGCATGGCGATATGGCAACGAATGCGGCGATGGTGCTGGCAAAGCCCGCCAAGATGAAGCCGCGCGACATTGCCGATGCGCTGGCTGGAAAGCTGGCAGAGGATGATCGGATCACAAGTGCAGAGGTTGCCGGGCCGGGGTTCTTGAACCTGCGGTTGGCGCCATCGGTCTGGCAGAGTGTACTGGCTGCGGTGCTGCAACAGGGCACGGATTATGGCCGCTCGACCATGGGGCATGGGCAGAAGGTGAACGTGGAATACGTCTCGGCCAACCCGACCGGCCCCTTGCATGTGGGTCATACGCGGGGCGCGGTGTTTGGCGATGCGCTGGCAAGCTTGCTGGCCTATTCCGGCCATATCGTGACCCGTGAATACTATATCAACGATGGCGGTGCGCAGGTCGATGTGCTGGCGCGCTCGGCCTATGAACGGTACCGCGAGGCCAACGGGCTGAGCCCCGAGATCGCCGAGGGCCTGTATCCTGGCGACTATCTGATCCCGATTGGCGAGGCGTTGAAAGAGAAATACGGTGACAGCCTGATCGACAAGCCGGAAAGCGACTGGCTGGAGGATCTGCGCGAGTTTTCGACAGAAGCGATGATGGACCTGATCCGTGCCGACCTGAAGGCGCTGGGCGTTGAGATGGATGTGTTCTTCTCGGAAAAGTCGCTCTATGGCACGGGTCGGATTGAAGCTGCGTTGCAATCCCTGACCGACAAGGGCCTGATCTATGAGGGCGTGCTGGAACCGCCCAAGGGCAAAAAGCCCGAAGATTGGGAACCACGTGAGCAGACCCTGTTCAAATCGACCGAGCATGGCGACGACGTGGATCGCCCGGTCAAGAAATCGGACGGGAGCTGGACCTATTTTGCCCCGGATATCGCCTATCACTATGACAAAGTGACCCGTGGGTTTGACGCGTTGATCGATGTGTTCGGCGCTGACCACGGTGGCTATGTCAAACGGATGAAGGCCGCAGTATCCGCTCTGTCCGATGGCAAGGTACCGCTGGATATCAAGCTAACCCAGTTGGTGAAACTGTGGAAGAACGGCGAGCCGTTCAAGATGTCCAAGCGGGCAGGGAACTTCGTCACATTGCGTGATGTGGTCGATCAGGTTGGCCCGGATGTGACCCGCTTCGTGATGCTGACCCGCAAGAATGACGCTGCCCTGGATTTTGACTTTGACAAGGTGTTGGAACAAAGCCGCGAGAACCCCGTTTTCTACGTCCAATATGCCCATGCCCGCGTGATGAGTGTTCTGCGCCGTGCAGCTGAGGCCGGGATCGACGCGCAGGACCCAGCGCTTAAAAGCGCCGATCTGGGTAAGATCGACCATGCCTCTGAGCTGACTGTTGCCAAGAAGCTGGCCGAATGGCCGCGTCTGGTTGAGATCGCCGCGCGTACCAATGAACCCCACCGCGTTGCCTTCTATCTGTATGAACTTGCAGGGGATTTCCACGCGCTTTGGAACAAGGGCAACGATGAAACCCAGCTGCGGTTTATTCAGGATGGCGATGTTGCCACAAGCCAGTCAAAAATCGCACTGGCCCGGTCCGTTTCTGTTGTGATTTCAGCAGGCTTGGGTATTCTTGGCGTTACTCCGGCGCAGGAGATGCGGTGAACAACACCGTCCGAACCGCCGGTACGAGGTAGGCAAGAAATGACCCGCGCGCCTTATTTTCGGCGCTAAACGGGCGGTGAGGCGGACATGGCAAGTTACGATTACCCGGGGCAAATGCGCCCCGAGCAGATGCATTATACGAATCAAGCTCATCCTCAGGATGGGTATGACCTCCCTAATGACTTGCACGGATATGACGAAACGCCCCATCCCGCAGGTTTGGGTCGTATTGTTAGTGCTCTGGGTGCCGTTGCATCATTGGCGCTGGTCGCTGGCATCGGTGTTTGGGGTTACAATTTGGTAATGCGCGATGTGAGTGGCGTGCCGGTTGTTCGGGCCTTAGATGGACCAATGCGTATTCAGCCGGATAGCCCGGGTGGCACCCCTGCGGATCATCAGGGTTTGGCCGTGAACACGGTTGCGGCAGTGGGCACAGCAGCGCCGCCTGCTGATCGGCTGATCCTTGCGCCGCGCCCGGTTTCCCTGACAGATGAAGATACTCCGGTGGCACCGTTGCAACCGACACCTGCCGTACATGTGGTCGATGAAAACGTCTCTAACCGGACGGCCACACAGATGCGCCAGGGCGCGGTTGATACACTGGTTGCTGAACTGGCGGGAGAGGCGGAAAATTCCGATCAGGTTGGCGAGCAAAGTTTTCAGTTGGCCTCTTTGACCATCCCCGAGGAAGAGCCTGCTATTGATCCGGCTGATCTGGCTGCATCGCAACCGGACCCAGAACTGGCAGCTTTGCCAGGTGTGCGCCGGTCGCTGCGCCCGGTCCTGCGCCCCGCTGGTGGTGTGCGCAGCGCGATTACGTCAAACAGCACTACCGAAGACGCGATCAACGCGGCGGTCAAAGCTGCGGTCGGCTTGGATGTGGATCCTGAAACTCTGACCAAGGGCACCCGTATGGCCCAGCTTGGCGCCTATGAAAATTCGGACGTCGCGCGCTCGGAATGGGATCGCATGAATGGACGATTCGGGGATTATATGGATGGAAAACAGCGTGTTATACAGAAAACCTCAAGCGGTGGGCGAACCTTCTATCGTCTTCGGGTTCTGGGGTTTGACGATCTGAGCGACTCGCGCCAATTCTGTGCCGCTTTGCAGGCCGAAGGCGCTGATTGCATTCCGGTTGCCGCGCGGTGAGTTTCGGCGCAGTCATTACCGACGCTGAAGGTCTGCGCCTGACGTCTGACGAGAAAAAACTGTTCCGAGAGATGAACCCATTCGGGTTCATTCTGTTCGCCCGTAATATCGAGTCTGCGGATCAGGTGCGCGCCCTATGCGACGATTTCCGCGAGGCTGTGGGGCGTAACTGCCCGATCACTGTTGATCAAGAGGGTGGACGTGTGCAACGACTGCGCACACCGCTGGCACGGGAATGGATGCCGCCGTTGGATCACGTGGCCCAGAGCGGAGAGCAGGCCGAACGTGCTATGTATCTGCGCTATCGCCTGATTGCGAATGAACTGTTCGAGCTTGGGATCGACAGCAACTGCGCCCCCATGGTGGATCTGGCCCGGAACGAGACGCATCCGTTCCTTAAAAACCGCTGCTATGGATCTGATCCCAAAATGGTTTCTCGGATCGGTCGTGCGGCTGCCGAGGGGCATTTGGATGGCGGTGTATTGCCGGTGCTCAAACACATGCCGGGTCATGGTTTGTCCACGCTGGACAGCCATCATGACCTGCCCCATGTCGATCTGACGCAAGAGGAGCTGACCGAAGCAGATTTCGGCCCGTTTCGGGATTTGAACGATCTGCCCATGGGGATGACGGCGCATCTGGTCTATGACCGGATTGACCCTCAACCTGCTACGATTTCTCGGACCATGATCAGCCTGATCCGCAAAACGATCGGGTTTGGCGGGCTGATCATGACGGACGATATCTCGATGAAGGCCCTGAGCGGAAATCCAGAAGAGATTGCCAATCAGGCGCTAACTGCAGGGTGCGATGTGGTTTTGTACTGCAATGGCTCTTTTGATGCCCGTGCTAAGGTGCTGAGCACCGCCGGAAAGATGTCCGAACAGGCACAGAAACGCGCTGAACGGGCGTTGGCGATGCGCAAAGCCCCGCAGGAACTTGACATCCAAGCCGCCGAAGCCGAACTTTCTCGCCTAATGGGCGGGCAGGTGTATGTCGGATAATCTTTTTAGCGAAGACCCCGTCTCGGTCGCGGATCGCCTTGCGGCAGAGGCATTGATCGTAGACGTCGACGGGTTCGAAGGCCCGCTCGATGTGCTGCTGATGCTGTCCCGCACACAAAAGGTTGATCTGCGCAAAATATCGGTTCTGGCGCTGGCGCAGCAATACTTGTCCTTTGTTGAAAAGGCACGGGCGCTGCGGATCGAACTGGCCGCCGACTATCTGGTGATGGCGGCATGGCTGGCCTTTCTGAAATCGCGCTTGCTGCTGCCTCCGGATCCGAATGACGAAGGCCCCTCGGGCGAAGAACTGGCTGCGCATCTGGCGTTTCAGCTAGAGCGGCTTCAGGCCATGCGCGATGCTGCCGCCCGATTGATGGGGCGCGATCAGCTAGGGCGCGATTTCTTCAAACGCGGGCAGGGCGAGGATGTCACGCGCATCCGCACCGTGACCTATTCCGCCACGCTGCTGGACCTGATGCAGGGCTATGCCCGCATTCGCACCCGTGATGAATTCCGCCCCTTTGTCATGGACCGTGACGCCGTATTCACGATGGAACAGGCGCTGGAACGTATGCGCCCGCTGATCGGCTTTGCCGGGGCCTGGACGGATATGGAGACCTATCTGCCCGAGGGCTGGGATGCCGACCCGGTGCGCAGGCGGTCCGCGACGGCGGCTACTTTTGCGGCCTCACTTGAGTTGGTGAAAGAAGGGCATATGGAAATACAGCAGAGCGAAACTTTTGCTCCAATACAACTACGCAAGAGGACCCAATCCCGTGACTGACGCGCCTCAGGAAGAAGGTACCGGCACCCTGTTCGAAGCTCCGCCTATGGCCGAGCAAGAACGCATGGTCGAGGCCGTGTTATTCGCCAGCGCCGAGCCGGTGACGATTGCCGATCTAGAAGTGCGGATGCCCCATGGCAGCGACGCGTCACAGGCGGTGGAAATGCTAAAGAAACGCTATGAAGGGCGTGGTGTTCGTGTGGTTCAGGTTGGTGAATCCTGGGCCATTCGCACTGCCCCAGACTTAGGTTTTCTGATGCAAAAAGAAACGGTTGAGACCCGCAAGCTCAGCCGGGCCGCGATCGAAACGCTGGCGATTGTGGCATATCACCAACCCTGTACACGTGCCGAGATCGAAGAAATTCGCGGCGTATCGGTCTCGCGCGGGACCATCGACCAACTGTTGGAGATGGAGTGGATCAGACTGGGTCGTCGTCGGATGACGCCGGGCCGTCCGGTGACTTTCGTGGTGACTCCGCAGTTTCTGGATCACTTTGGGCTGGAGAACGCCCGAGATTTGCCGGGGTTGAAAGAATTGCGCGCTGCCGGTTTGCTGGAGAACAGACCACCTCCGGGAACGATCCCACTGGGAGAGGGGCAGGAAGACGAAGATCAAACCGAACTGTTCGAGGAAGAGTGATCACGTGGCCCTTTTGTTGCCGCACAAATCGACTATTTAGAAGCCTGGAAATCGGAGTTGAGCAATGAATGCCAATCGTATCATTGACATGATCGTGCGACAGGTCATGCGGCGGCTTGTCACCAAAGGGGTGGATAAGGGGTTCGACATGGCCAGCCGCGTGGGCCAGAAGCCGGGGCAAGAGCAGCAACCGGATAAGAGCTCTGATGCGTCTGGCCAGTTGCAGGCGGGTGGAAACCGCCAGCGTCAAAATATGCGTCAAGCCCAGCGAGTGGCCAATCAGATGCGCCGGTTTATCCGGTTCTGATCAGGTTACCGTTTTGAAATGCTTGGACAGTTTCAATCCTTGTCCCTGATAGTTCGAGGCGATGCCCGCACCATAAAGCTGCGTGGGCATTTCTGACATCCGCTCGTACACCAGCCGCCCGACGACTTGGCCGTGCTCCAACACAAATGGGGCCTCGTGACAGCGGACTTCCAACACTCCGCGTGATCCTTCGCCACCTGCGGCGGCATGGCCAAAACCGGGATCGAAGAAACCGGCATAATGCACCCGGAATTCCCCGACCATCGCCAGATAGGGGGCCATTTCAGCCGCATACATCGGCGGGATATGCACCGCCTCGCGGCTGACCAGAATGTAAAACGCACCGGGGTCGAGGATGATGCGTCCATCGGTGGTGCGCACCTCTTCCCAATATTCCTGCGGGTCGTATTCGCCGATCCGGTCCAGATCGATCACACCGGTATGAGGTTTGGCGCGGTAGCCCACCAAATTGGTGTCGGGCAGCCGCAGGTCCACCGAGAACCCGAGCCCGTCTTGAATGACAGCGGGGCCATCGACCAGCGGGGATTCGGCGTGCAGGGCGCTTAGATCGGTATCGCTCAGCACGGCCTGACCCTCCCGGAACCTGATCTGGTTCAGCCGCATTCCCGGACGCACCAGAACCGAGAATGAGCGGGGGCAGATCTCGGCATACAAGGGGCCGGTATAGCCTGCAGGCACCCGGTCAAACTCGGTCCCGCCATCGGTGATCGTGCGCGTCAGAAGGTCCAGCCGCCCGGTCGAGCTTTTTGCATTGGCGGCCGCGCTCAGCCCCTGGGGCAGGGCCAGCGATTCCATCAACGGCACTAGATAGACACAGCCCTTTTCCAGCACAGCACCTTCAGAGATATCGATGCGGTGCATCTCAAATTCCGACAAACGTTCGGCTACGGTGCGACTTTCGCCTGCCAGAAACGAGGCACGTACCCGGTAAGCAACTGTACCTAAACGCAAATCAAGGCTGGCGGGTTGAATCTGGGCGGGGATGACCTCTGGGCTTGCGGTAATCTCACTGCGAGCGATCATCGCCTCTATCTGCTGGTTCGGGCATACGCCGGTCATTCCGATCCCCCCTGATGCCAGAGCGGGATCTGGCCTGTGTGCCATAAACGTCGGTGTGATTTGGTCGGGCTAGCAGGACTCGAACCTGCGACCTTCCGTCCCCCAGACGGACGCGCTACCAGGCTGCGCCATAGCCCGACGTTGAGGTGTTCATAAAGACTTTCCCGGCGGGGGCAAGAGGAAATCATCGCCTTTTTTCTTATCCCGCTGATCGGTTTTCTATTCGGTTCAACACGCTGCGCAGCTCTTGCGCGATGGGCGCTATCTGGCTGAGCAACTGGTCATCGAATGCGTCTCGGGTCCAGGCCAGTGTCGCGATCCCACCCAACAAGGGCGAGGCGTCGGGATAGGACGGCTGGGCTTGGGCCGCAGGCTCAGCTTTTGGCGGAGCGGGGGCAGGGGTCGGTTCGGGTTTTTGAGCGTCGCCTAGATCCAGATGTATCTGCTCTTGCGGGGGGGCTGGCTTGGCCGTGAATGGCACAACGACATTTGCATCGGGTGTGGGTTCAAGATTCGCCATTTCATCCAGGCCCTGGGACACCGAAGAAACATGCGCCACGCCCTGTTCACGCAAGATGCGCTGTACGCCTTTGATGGTGATCCCATCCTCATGCAAAAGCTTCTTGATGCCGCCCAGCAGGCGCATGTCGTTGGGGCGGTAATATCTGCGCCCGCCCGCCCGTTTTACCGGTTTCACCTGATTGAAGCGGCTTTCCCAGAATCGCAGAACATGCGGCTGCACACCCAACCAGTCCGCAACTTCACTGATGGTGCGAAAGGCGTCTGGGGACTTGCTCATATTCGTGCCGTCCTGATCTTATTTGCGGTTCCCTGCGGCGACGCGATCTTTCATCAGATGCGACGGGCGGAAGGTGAGAACACGGCGAGGCTGAATTGGAACCTCTTCGCCTGTCTTGGGATTGCGGCCGATACGAGCTGTCTTGTCCCGAACACTGAAAGTTCCAAAAGACGAGATCTTCACCTGTTCACCGCGCACCAATGCGTCGGACATATGGTTCAGAACGCTCTCGACCAGTTGCGCGCTTTCATTGCGTGAAAGGCCAACTTCACGAAATACGGCCTCGCTCAGATCCATTCGGGTCAGTGTTTTGTCGCTCATGCCAATTCCCCTGTTGCTATCAGAGCATAGGGTCGGGGCAAATTCGCTGTCAATATCAATGAATTGCGGGCGAGTGTGTAAGCTGAATTGCGCTTGTTACCACCGCAAGAGGACTGAGCCCCAGGCCAATCCACCTCCGATTGCCTCTGTGACCAGCAGATCACCCTGTTTGAACTGCCCACGCTGTTTCGCAACAGACATTGCCAGGGGAATCGATGCAGCCGAGGTATTTCCGTGGTCTTGCAGGGTAACGACAACGTGTTCCATAGGAACGCCCAATTTCTTGGCTGTGCCCTGGATGATTCTAATGTTTGCCTGATGCGGTACGATCCAATCCACATCTTTGTGACTTAGCCCAGCCTTCTCTAGGCAGGTTTCTGCGGTAGAGGTCAGACGTTCAACTGCCTGCCGAAACAGCTGGTTTCCTTTCATCCGCAGATAGCCTGTGGACTGGGTCGAGACGCCTCCATCCACATAGAGCAGGTCCTTATAGCGCCCGTCCGAGTTCAGGTCGGTTGCCAGTATGCCCCGATCGTCCGAGGTTCCCGCGCCCTCATGCTGTTCAAGGATTATCGCTCCGGCGCCGTCGCCGAACAAAACGCAGGTCGACCGGTCGGTCCAGTCCATGATACGAGAGAACGTCTCGGCGCCGATGACCAGTACGCGTTTGGCCTGGCCTGATACGATCAGCGCATTGGCATTGGTCATGGCATAGACAAATCCGGCGCAAACCGCCTGTACGTCAAAGGCGAAGCCTTTGGTCATGCCAAGCTGCGATTGAACCATTGTTGCGGCAGAGGGAAACGTCAGGTCAGCGGTCGATGTTGCAAGAATAATCGCATCAATATCATCTGCCTCCAGACCCGCATCGGCCAGTGCGGCACTGGCAGCCTTTGTGGCCATAATCGAAGTGGTTTCGTCTTCCGCTGCAAAATGCCGGCGTTCGATCCCGGAACGTGTCCGTATCCACTCATCAGACGTATCGAGCGTTTCTTCGAACTCGGAATTCGGGACGATGCGCTCTGGCAAATAGTGCCCGACACCAACTATAATTGAACGGCCTGCCATGCTGGGGTACTGCCTTTTTTGTTATTCACCGGCCTTCGACGGCGTGTCTGCGGCATCTTGTGCAAGCTCGGCTGTCGATGCAACCCGTGCTGCCAATTTTTCGGCGAAGCCGGACTCGGCCAGGGTAAAGGCCAGCTTTACAGCGGCTGACACGCCGGTCGAGTCTGCACCACCATGTGATTTGACGACGGTTCCGTTCAGGCCAAGGAAAACCCCACCATTCACGCGCCGAGGATCAATTCGTTTCTTCAAACGCTGCAAAGACGTGATTGCAAGGATCGAGGCTAGTCGTGAGAGCGGAGAATATTTGAACGCCTCGCGCAGAAGATCTCCGATCAGGCTGGCTGTGCCTTCTCCGGTCTTGATGGCGACGTTGCCTGTAAACCCGTCTGTTATAATGACATCGGCTTTGTCTCCCGGGATGTCGCTGCCTTCGACAAAACCCACAAAGTCAAAGCTGGCCTGATCCGCAAAATCCGAGATCATGCCATGCGCTTCTTTTAGCTCGGCGCGCCCTTTATGTTCCTCGGTGCCCACATTCAAAAGGCCGATCCGGGGACGTTCCAACGCCATGCCGTTTCGGGCATAAGAGGCACCCATCAAAGCATATTGCAGCAGGTCCTTGGCGTCCGCGCGCACATCGGCGCCTACGTCCAGCATTACATTGAAACCCTGCGGATTGCGCGAGGGCCACAAAATAGCGATTGCCGGGCGGTTTACCCCCGGCAGCTTACGTAGACGCATCATCGACAGGGCCATCAATGCGCCGGTATTGCCACAGGAGACCGCGCCATGGGCTTCACCCTGACGTACCGACTCCAGTGTGGACCACATCGAGGTTTGCTTGCCGTGTCGGACGACCTGGCTGGGCTTGTCCTCCATCGTGACCACATCGGGACAATCACGAAAAACGACGCGCCCGTTCAGGACACGCCGTTTTGCGACAAGTTTGCGCAACATGGCCTCAGGCCCGTGCAAGATGAACGCGATATCGGGGTTCTTATCCGCCGATTTGGCGATCCCCGCCACAACAGCAGCGGGCCCCGAATCTCCGCCCATTGCGTCAACCGAGATGGTAATCCGTCCGGCGTGCGTGGGCTGTTCTGTCATGCTTGGCCTGCGCTTTTAGGGCTTAGGCCGCGTCTTCGTCCAGGTCGATTTCGTCGGCCTGAGCGACGACTTCGCGGTCATCATAGTGGCCGCAGGACGCGCAGACGTGGTGCGGGCGCTTCAGCTCACCACAGTTGGCGCATTCGTTCGGGTTTGCAGCAACCAGAGCGTCGTGCGCGCGGCGGTTGTTGCGACGCGACTTGGAAACTTTGTTCTGTTGGACAGCCATGGTCTCAACCTTTGTCTACTAAGGGCCGGCAGATTCGCTGCGGGCCAGGTTTCATTCTTCGTTTTTCTCGTGGTTTGACGCGCGTTTAGGGGACGGGCCCCGCGATGTCCAACCCAAATTCCGATGAGCGCGCGAAAATACTGCGATTCTCAGCATGTTCAAGCGATTTTTCTGAGCGCCTGCTATGACAGGATTTCAGGCCCGTGTCACTCGTCTTTTTTCAGTGCATCGCGCAGCCCGGCCAAGCCCGCAAAGGGTTTGACATCTTCATCCGTTATTGCCTGTTTGCCGGGTTCGGTAAAGCCCGCCTGTTCCAATTCGGCACCTTCTTTCCGGGGATACTGGGGCAGGGCAAGCGCCAGCGCTTCGGACATGACCTCGGTCAGAACGATTTCGGTCCCTAGCGGCTCAGATTCGTCACCCTCCGGGATTTCGAACTCTTCCTCGTCAGGGTTTGTCCAATCTGACAGAAACATTCGGGTCACCGGAATGTCGATCCGCGTGGTAACCGGCGTCAGCGTCACGACACAGGGTTGAATCACGGTTGCCCCCAGTTTTCCTGAAAGCGCCCAATCACGCTTTCCATGCGCACGCACCTCGCCGACAAAACTCAGCTTACGCAGCCCAAGCAGGCTCAACTCGTTCTTTAAGAGATCCAACTCCTGCGCGTCAGGGCGAATTTCAAAGGGCGTCGGTGCGTTCTGAGGCAGGTCGGCGACCCGTAAAGATGTCTGGTTGCTCATACGTGGCCCTTTCGTGTGTTGAACCGGGGTGGCGGTTTGATGTAATCGGATAGGGGCCGCACGGTCCCAAGGCAAGAGGGTGTGAATGTTGAAAGTTATGAGCAGGTTGAAACCAGCGTCCAGAACGCTCGTATTTGCGGCCTGTCTGACCGCTGCTGGTGCGTGTGCTCCGGTCTTCAAGAAACACGGATATGTCCCCACAGCGGAGGACCTGGCCGAAATTCAGGTGGGTGTCGATACACGTGAAAGCGTACTCGAATCCGTTGGCGCGCCCAGTACTTCAGGTGTCGTTCGCGATTCCGGCTTTTATTATGTGACATCACGCGTTCGTCATTATGGTCCGAAACGACCGAAAATCGTCTCGCGCGAGCTTGTGGCGATCAGCTTCGATAACCGGGGTGTTGTGCGCAATATTGAACGCTTTGGCCTTGAGGATGGAAACGTCGTGACGTTGGATCGTCGTATTACCGAATCCTCAGTTCAGAACCGTGGGTTCCTGCGGCAGCTGCTTGGCAATATCGGCAACTTCAACCCGGCAAACATTCCTGGCGCGACCAACTAATTCATAGTCACGTCTTGTCAACTTCACAGGGCGGTCACAAATCCTGTGTTATTGACCCTGCAAGACGAAACAGGTCAGCAACCCAGGAGGATGCGACCATGGCACTATTGCTCGGCAAGGGCCGGTACCGTGCGCGTCAGGCGCAAACACCGCAGGATGTTGCGGCGGCGCAGTGTCTTCGAACACTGGCTTTCGGGACTGATCAGCCTGATCAGGATGAGTTCGATAGCCGTTGTACGCATATTCTGGTCGAGGATATGCGTGCCAACGGTAAACTCGTGTGCTGCTTTCGCATGTTGATGATGGAGCGCGGGGCCGAGATTGGCCGAAGCTATTCCGCCCAGTTCTATGACCTCTCGGCACTTGAAGGGTTTAAGGGGCGTATGGTCGAGATGGGGCGCTTTTGCGTGCATCCTGGTCGAAACGACCCAGACATTCTGCGTGTTGCCTGGGGGGCGATGACTGCATTTGTCGATCAGAATAATGTTGAGATGCTGTTTGGCTGCTCATCGTTTGCGGGTACAGAAACGGCGGAATATCTTGATGCTTTTGCGATGTTGAAACATCGCCATCTGGCCCCGAAACGCTGGTTGCCACGGGTCAAGGCCCCAGATGTTTTCCGGTTCGCCGCGAGATTGCGTCGGCGCCCGGATGCCAAAAAAGCCATGATGCGCATGCCCCCTTTGCTGCGTACTTACCTGATGATGGGCGGTTGGGTCAGTGACCACGCAGTCGTTGACCGTCACATGAACACTTTGCATGTCTTTACCGGCCTCGAAATCTGCGCGATTCCGCCCGCACGTAAACGTTTGCTGCGGGCCGTTGCCGGGTAATCGCCGTTGACGGCTCGACGCTGCGGGGGTAGCTGGCGGGCATGGCAAGAATTCCTTTATTGCAGATGTCCGGCATTTCCCTGACTTTCGGGGGCGATCCGGTTTTTTCAGACCTTGATCTGGTGGTTCAACCAGGCGACCGCGTCGCTCTGGTTGGGCGGAACGGATCCGGCAAGTCAACCTTGATGAAGGTGATGGCCGGTTTGGTGGAAGCGGACAAGGGCGAGATTGTAATTCCCCCGGGTAAGTCAGTCGGTTACATGGAGCAAGACCCCGGAATGGAAGGGTTTGCTACGCTCGGCGACTATGCCTCCAGCGGGTTAGAGCCGGGTGAGCTTTACAAAGTCGAACGCGCAGGCGAAGGGCTGAAATTCGACCCGGCACGAGCTGTTGATACGGCTTCGGGTGGTGAACGCCGCCGTGCCGCGCTGGCAAAGCTGATGGCCGAAGCCCCTGATTTGATGCTTCTGGACGAGCCGACCAACCATCTTGATATCGAAGCCATCGCCTGGCTCGAGCGTGAGCTGGGATCGACACGGACGGCCTATGTGCTGATCTCACACGACCGTGCCTTTCTGCGCGCCTTGACCCGCGCGACGCTATGGATCGATCGTGGGGCGGTCCGACGGCAGGAGCAGGGGTTTACGGCATTCGAGGCTTGGCGCGACAAGATCTGGGAGGAAGAGGACCAGCAACGTCATAAGCTGAACCGTCTGATCAAGTCCGAGGCGCGATGGGCCGTCGAGGGCATCAGCGCCCGTCGCAAGCGCAACCAGGGTCGGGTCCGCGCCTTGCAGGACCTTCGATCTGAAAAAGCCGCACAGATAAAACGTCAGGGTTCGGCCGCGATGACCCTTGAGGCTGGACCAAAATCAGGGCGAAAAGTGTTTGAAGCCAAAGGCCTATCCAAGTCTTTTGGTGATCATCAGATCGTGCGCAACTTTGACCTGTTGGTACAGCGGGGCGACCGCGTGGCCTTTGTTGGCCCAAACGGCGTCGGCAAGACAACATTGCTGAAAATGCTGTTGGGACAAGAGAACCCGGATGAGGGTTCGGTCACGCAGGGCACCAATCTTGAGATTGCAGTATTCGACCAGGCCCGCGCGCAGCTCGACCCCGAAATGAGCCTTTGGGACAGCCTGACTGGCGACCCCGAGATGCGTGTTTCCGGCAAGGCTGATCAGGTGATGGTGGGTGGACAACCCAAGCATGTGGTCGGCTACCTCAAGGAGTTTCTGTTTGACGAGGGGCAGGCCAGAGCAGCCGTTAAGTCACTGTCAGGTGGGGAAAAAGCCCGTTTGCTGCTGGCAAAGCTGATGGCCAAACAGTCGAACCTGCTGGTATTGGACGAACCGACCAACGATCTGGATGTGGAAACACTGGATCTGTTGCAGGAACTTCTGGACGATTATGACGGTACCGTTTTGCTGGTCAGCCACGACCGCGATTTCTTGGACCGTGTGGCCGCAACGACCATCGCGATGGAGGGTAACGGCCGTGCAACCGTCTATGCCGGGGGGTGGTCGGACTACCTCGCTCAGCGCGGCGAGGTGTCTGATAAGAAAGAAGTAAAAACAAAAACTTCCAAGCCAAAGGTAAAGCAAGAAGCGCAGCCGAAACTGGGGCTATCATTTTCAGAGAAACACCGTCTTGAGAAATTGCCTGCCGAGATTGAGCGGCTTGAGGCGGAAATCGGAAAGCTTGAAGAGCTGATGTCCGATCCTGAGCTTTTCAGCCGTGAACCTGTTAAGTTTCAGAAAGCGACCGAGGCTTTGGTCGAGCGGCAAGAAAAGCTGGCCGCAGCCGAGGAAGAGTGGCTGATCCTCGAGGAAAAGGCCGAGGGCGCCTAGATCAGCTTTCGCGCTGTGGCCGGCTATCCGACCACAGTTCATTTGAGTGAGCCGTTTTCATCGGTAGGTGATCAGCCACGCTCAGCGCATTCGCAGCGCGCCGTCGATACGGATGACCTCGCCGTTCAGATAACCCATTTCGACGATGAACCCGGCCAGTCGCCCGTATTCGCGGGGGTCGCCAAGGCGCACAGGGTTGGGAACGTCAGAGGCCAGTTGTTGCTGCACCTCTTCGGGCAGACCGGCCAGCATCGGAGTCATAAAGATTCCGGGTGCGATGGTCATCACGCGGATTCCGGACGAGGCCAGATCCCGTGCCATGGGCAGGGTCATACCTACCACACCACCTTTCGAAGCCGCATAGGCAGCCTGACCCTTTTGCCCATCAAAGGCCGCGATTGAGGCTGTATTGATGATGACACCGCGCGCGCCATCCGGTTCTGGGTCGTTCTTTGCCATTTCCGCGGCTGCAAGGCGTGAAACGTTGAATGTACCCACAAGGTTGATGTCGATCGTGCGCTGAAATGCATCAAGCGGGTGCGGGCCATCCCTGCCTACGGTTTTCATGCCAACCGCGATCCCGGCGCAATTCACTGCCGCGTTGATTGCTCCCATCTTCTTGCGGGCATGGGCGATGGCCGCGGCCACGGATGTTTCATCGGTTACATCCGTCTGGGCGAAATGCCCGCCAATTTCTGTTGCGACCTGGCTGCCTCGGTCTGCATCCCGGTCCAGAATGGTTACCTGTGCATTGTTTTCTGCAAAAAAGCGGGCCGTTGCCTCACCCAGCCCCGAGGCGCCTCCGGTGACAATGGCTGCGGTGGTCGACAGGTGCATCTGGATCTCCTTCCAAAAGATATGAACATACGTTCATTTAATATCAGCCAAGGGACAGTGTCCATAGGGGGGCGTCGGGCAGGCGGCCTTTCCTCAAGGCTTTCTCAGGTCAGCTTCAGGCGTTCTTAATGTTGAAATCTCAAATCGACACTGAACGCAATTGAGCGTCTGGGTGGCGCATTTGAGGAGGACAAACTATGCGAATTGGAACCAAATCAGGGCTTTCCGCTTTGGTTGCCGCTCCGTTTCTGGGGATTATGGCGGCTGGAAGTGCGGCCGCTGCACCAGAGGTCTGCAACTGGAAAACGGCGCGGGATGCTGCAAACAGCGGCGATTATGCGACCATGTGTGAGTGCACGCAGGTAACCCCCAGCTTTCTGGAGCGCTTGCAGAAACGAGCGGATTTCGAAACCACATTGCGAAACACATCCGCGCAATGCCCGGGGTTGGCCGCCTTGTTGACCGACTTTCCGACAGCATCAATCGTAAGCGCGGCAAATGCGGGCGAAGACCGCAGTTCGGACCCAAGCAGTCCGGTCACGCCGGTTGGCGGCGGTGGAACAGGGTCCGGCGGGTCGGGCGGTAACGGTCCCGGCAACGGCGGCGGCGATGATCCGGGTGGCGATAACCCGGGCGATGATCCGGGTAACGGTGGTGGGGATGATCCCGGTGACGACAACCCAGGTGATGATCCCGGCAATGGTGGTGGCGATGGCCCCGGCAAACCCGGAAATGGCAATGGTCCCGGCAAAGGGGGTAATGGTCCGGGTAAAGGCGGTAACGGCCCCGGAAATGGCAATGGAAACGCTGGGAACCCCGGCAATGGCGGGGGCAATAATGGCGGCTCTGGCCCCGGCACCGGAAACGGTGGAGGTAACAACGGCCACGGCGGAGGCCACGGCAATGGCGGCGGCGGCCATGGAAACGGCGGAGGCAAAGGGGGCAAGCGATAAGCCTGCAAGTGACGGATTTGCTCATGCCGAAACAGAAACGGCCACCCAATTAGGTGGCCGTTTTTCTTTGAGAGGTCTTAGTTATCCCAACTGAACCAGCGCGTGCCTCTTCTTGCCCGCACTCAGTTTGATGGGCGAGGACAAGGCGCCTGCGTCGATCATCAGACCCGCGTCTGTTAATGAAGCGTCGTCCAGTTTGGCGCCGTTTTCTGCAATCAGGCGCTTGGCCTCTTTGCCAGATTTCGCCAGGCCAGACTGTACGATCAGTTGCACGATGGATATCGGCAAGTCTGCTTCGCCGACCGTTAGGGTCGGCAGATCGTCCCCGACGCCACCTTTTTCGAACACTTCGCGAGCGGTGGCCTCGGCATTTGCCGCAGCCTCGGTCCCGTGCAGCAAGGAGGTGACCTCGTTTGCCAGGCGAATCTTGGCCTCGTTGATCTCGGACCCCTGCAATGCGCCAAGGCGGTCACACTCATCCACAGGCAGTTCGGTGTACAGCTTAAGGAACCGCCCAACATCCGCGTCGGTGGTGTTGCGCCAGAACTGCCAGAACTCATAGGGTGAGCGCATCTCGGCATTCAGCCAGACTGCACCGTCTTGCGATTTGCCCATCTTCTTGCCATCGCTGGTGGTCAGCAAGGGTGAGGTCAGGCCATAAATCTCGTTATCCAACACGCGACGGGTCAGGTCGATACCGTTGACGATATTGCCCCACTGATCGCTACCGCCAAGCTGTAGGACACAGCCATAGCGACGGTTCAGTTCAAGGAAGTCATAGGCCTGCAGGATCATGTAATTGAATTCGAGGAAGGACAGCGATTGCTCGCGGTCCAGCCGGGATTTCACCGATTCAAAGGCCAACATCCGGTTGACCGAGAAATGCCGGCCGATGTCGCGCAGGAAGTCGAGGTAATTTAGGTCGTCCAGCCACTCTTCGTTGTTCAGCATCAGTGCTGCGTTTTCTGCGCCGCTATCATAGTCGATATAGGCGGCAAACACCTTTCTGATGCCTGCGATATTGGCGTTGATCTGGTCCGGGCCCAGCAGGGGACGCTCATCTGACCGGAAGGACGGATCGCCCACCTTCGTGGTGCCGCCGCCCATCAGGGTGATCGGCTTATGACCTGTTTTCTGGAACCAGCGAAGCATCATGATCTGGATCAGGCTGCCCACATGTAGGGACTTTGCTGTTGCATCAAACCCGATATACGCCGACTGACACCCGCTGATCAGCGCCTCGTCAAGGCCCTGATAATCGGTGCAGTCAGCCAGAAAGCCGCGCTCGATCATCGTGGCGATGAAATCCGATTTGGGGTGGTAGGTCATATCGTGCCCTTTGGGTTAATGTTGCGGGGCAGTGTATAGGCGGTGGGGATGACAAGGAAAAGGCACCTTATCCAAGAAAAACACGCGGCTTATGTGATCTGGCTTGCCTTGGGTTTGCGTTAACGTGCAGGTTGTGGGCAACGCGACGACAGAACGGGCGCGAACAGGCGAAAGAGGGCTGGCGTGGGTCGGGCAATTAGCAAATCAGGCGTATTGACTGCATTGGGTGCAATGTCGGGGACCTCGCTGGATGGCGTGGACGCGGCGGTGATCAAAACGGACGGTTACAGAATTCTTGGCTTTGGGCCCACCGGATACCGCGCCTATTCAGATGCGGAGCGGAAAACGCTTCGTGCTGCATTGGGGCAGTGGCATGGCCATGATGTGGATACCGCGGCGGAATTGGTCACGCTTGCCCATGCCGAAATACTGGCCGACTTCGATGAGATTGACCTGATCGGATTTCACGGTCAGACCCTAGCGCATGAACCAAGCGGGCGCGGTACGTTGCAGGTGGGTGACGGCGATTGCCTGACGCAGGCCTTGGGTGTCCCCGTCGTTTGGGATTTCCGCAGCGATGATGTGGCGATGGGGGGCGAGGGCGCTCCGCTTGCGCCCTTTTACCACTTTGCCTGTGCCAAGTGGATTGAGGCCAACCAACCGCTTTGTTTTCTGAACCTGGGCGGGGTCGGGAACCTGACCTATGTAGATCCCAGGTTTGATGGCCCTGAAATACCAGGTGCGCTCTTGGCTTTTGACACCGGTCCGGCCAACGCACCGGTTGATGATCTGATGCAGGAACGTCTGGGTTTGCCCATGGATCGCGACGGCGCGATTGCGCGCGGCGGCAGGGTCGAGGCCGGAGCACTTGAGTTGTTTCTTGCAGAGCCCTTCTTTAACAGGATGCCGCCAAAATCACTGGACCGGAACGACTTTGCCGAGATGATCCGCCTGGTGCAGGAACTCTCTGACGCTGATGCGGTTGCCACCCTGACCGGCATGTGCGCCGCCGGAGTTGCGCAAGGGATCGAGCATTGCCCGGAACCGCCGTCGCGTGTGTTGGTGACAGGAGGGGGACGGCATAACCCGGTCCTGATGGAGATGCTGCGCGTTTCGCTGGATTGTCCGGTGGAGCCGGTCGAAGCGGTTGGTCTGGATGGGGATATGCTGGAAGCACAAGCCTTTGCCTATCTTGCTGTCCGTGTCGCGCGCGGGCTGCCGACCTCTTGTCCCGGCACCACAGGGGTCAAGGCGCTAGTCGGGGGCGGGATGGTCAGCGTTCCATCGAGCGAACGTAGTCTGACGTAAATTCTGAATACCCCTCAGAAGTCGATTTCAGATGTGCTTTGGTCCAGTCATGCAGCGTTGGCAGCTGGTGAAACGGAACGTTTGGAAAGGCGTGGTGTTCTGCGTGATAGGGCATGTTCCAGGCCAGAAATCGGACCAATCGGTTGGTGAACGTAGTGCGCGAGTTTTCAAGCATATTCGCCACCGGCGGGCAGAGGCCGTGTTCCGCAAGCAGGTACAGCCGAAGAACGGGCTGTGCCACCAAGACCGGCAACAGCCATAAGCTGACCACCAAAGGTGACACCAGCAGGCTTGCCCCTGCAAGCGCGTAAACGGCCAGCAGGACACTGGCCTCAATCCGCATGGCCTTATGTTGGCGATGCGGCAAATAGGGCGCCTCGATCCGGCCCATTGCGTTACTGATCAGAACGCTCATCATCCCAGACCAATAAGGCCAACCACTCAGATAGATCAGCAGGCTCGGCCAGCTGTCGGGCCGCGGTTTGCCCCCCAGTTCGGGGTCTTTGTCCGGGTGGTTGGTCCATTTGTGATGCGCGAGGTGAAAGTATCGAAACCAGGTAAAGGGCAGGGCGATTGGGATTGAGACCAGATGCCCGACCGCATCATTCATCCAGCCAGTCCGAAACGGCGTTTTATGGGTGCATTCATGGCTGAGGGTGAACAGAAACACCAGCAGCACGCCTTGCGGCAGGATCAGCAGCGGCCAGAGCGGGATTTGCAGTGCTATGCCTGTACTCGTTGAGCTCAGCACCAATAGATACAGCACCAAGTGCCTCAGACCCGCCGCGTCAGACCGCATCTGCAGCCGGTCTTTGGCCTCGGCCGGGAGTGATGCGATGAGGGCGCGGTGATCCATCGGTCAGCCTCGGGGGATGTCGAACCCTGGAGCGGCGAGCTCGAACCCGTCAAACTCAAACCCCGGGGACACGATGCAAGAGACCAGCGTGTAGGCCCCCGTGCTGCGCGCGGCCTGCCAGTGATCCTTGGGCACGATCAGTTGTGGTGCGCCTTGCGACAGGTCCGGGGTCAGCATGTGGTCGGTCGCCGGGCCAGTTTCGGTTGCGCTGAGCGACAGCACCAAGGGCGCCCCCGCGTGATACAGCCAGATCTCGGTCGCATCGACGCGGTGCCAATGGCTGGCCTCGCCCTGGGCCAGCAGAAAATAGATACAGGTCCCGGTGGCGCGGCCGTGGTTATCAGCGCGCCAGGTTTCACGGAACCAGCCGCCTTCGGGGTGGCGTTGCAGATTCAGATGTTGAATGATCTCTTGTGCGGTCATGGGGCCTCGGTCGTTTCAGGGCGATTATGCACGGGATTGGACGATCCGCTATGGTATTCGTCCCGATCAGGAATATGTTTGGGCAATGACCCTGATGATCCCCTTCGACAACAGTTACGCCCGTTTGCCAAACAGCTTTTATGCGCGGCAAGCGCCGGTGCCGGTTCGTGCGCCTCGCTTGATTGCTTTCAACTCCGATCTTGCGCAGATTCTGAGAATCACGCCCGGCGAGGTGCATGAAATGGCCGAGGCCTTTTCCGGCAACGCCCTGCCAGAGGGAGCAGAACCGATTGCACAGCTCTATTCAGGGCATCAGTTCGGAAATTATAACCCCCAGCTTGGGGACGGGCGCGCGGTTTTGCTGGGCGAGACAGTTGGGACGGATGGCGTTCGACGGGATATCCAGTTGAAGGGATCAGGCCCGACGCCGTTTTCCCGACAGGGTGACGGACGTGCATGGCTGGGTCCGGTGCTGCGCGAGTATGTGGTGTCCGAGGCGATGCACGCGCTTGGCATCCCGACTACAAGGGCGCTGGCCGCCGTTGAGACTGGCGAGGCCATTTTTCGAGAAGGTCCAATGCCTGGTGCGATCCTGACCCGCGTAGCACAAAGCCACCTGCGCGTAGGTAGCTTTCAGATCTTCGCCGCGCGTGGACAGTTGGACAGTCTGCGTCGACTGACAGATTATGCCATCCAGCGCCATTACCCGCAGGCCGACGGCCCGATGGGTCTTTTGCGCGCTGTTGTCGACGCACAATCGCAGTTGATTGCCGCATGGATGAGTGTGGGATTCATCCATGGGGTGATGAATACTGACAACTGCTCGATCTCAGGTGAAACCATTGATTACGGTCCTTGCGCCTTCATGGATAACTATCATCCCAATACCGTCTACAGCTCGATCGACCGCATGGGTCGCTATGCCTATTCCAACCAGCCCGAAATCGCCGTTTGGAATGCAGCGCAGCTGGCGACCGCGCTGATCCAGCAGTTCGAGGATAAAGAGGCCGCCGTTGCTGAGGCTACCGAGATCGTCCATGCGATGCCCGACCTGATACAGCAGCACTGGCTTACAAAGTTCCGTGCCAAGATCGGTCTTGTGACGCAGGAAGACGGCGATCTTGAGATGATCTCGGACTTGCTGAATTGCATGGCGCAGAACCAGGCGGATTTCACCAATACCTTCCGGGCGCTGGGCGGCGATCAGGCGCGGGATCAATTCACCGATCCGCAGGCCTTTGACCAATGGGCTAGGGGTTGGCGGTCGCGGCTGTCTCGTGAAAAAAAACCTGCTGAGGTGATTAACAAGGCCAATCCGGCCTTTATCCCGCGCAACCACCGGGTCGAACAGATGATCCAGGCGGCGGTGCAGGGGGATTTTGACCCATTCCACCGGCTGAACAATGTGCTGTCCCGGCCCTATGAGGATCAACCCGGCGCTTTGGATCTGACACGGCCACCGGCACAGGATGAGGTTGTTCAGGCGACCTTCTGCGGTACATGAGTTCCTCACACCTGTTTTCGCAGTCAGCTACGTCGGTGTTTCGCCATGCGCTTGCTTTGGTGAAGCCGGCTTGCAATCAACGATGAGCAGCGCAATCCTGCGATCTCAAACGGACTTTCAGGAACCCATGTCTCAGACCGCAATCCTGCGCATCGCCAGCTATAATATTCAGAAATGTGTCGGACTGGATCTGCGTCGACAGCCCCAGAGGATTCTTCAGGTCATCGAAAGCCTGCAGGCCGATATTGTCGTCTTGCAAGAGGCCGACAAACGATTGCCTCCGCGCCCTGCGGCCCTGCCGCATTTCATGCTGGATGAAGCGGGATGGCAGATCGTTGATTTGGGTGGGGCTGGCAGCTTGGGGTGGCATGGGAATGCAGTGATCTGGCGGGGTGATGCGATCCGTGTCCGGCAGACCGGGCATCACGAATTGCCGGGGCTGGAACCGCGTGGAGCTGTCAGGGTCGAGTTTGACACACCAATCGGTCCGCTTCGGGTGATGGGCATGCATCTGGGGCTCTTGCCCGCCTCACGCCGTCAGCAAATCACCCACCTCAGACGGTGCGATGCGAATCTTGAGGATTTGCCAACTGTCTGGGCGGGGGATTTCAATGAATGGTCCCGACAGCCGGTTCTGGATCACCTGGCCCCGGATATGCACTTTCTTCCACCATTCCCTAGCTTTCCAGCGGCACAGCCGCTGGGCGCGCTGGATCGGATCGCGCTCGGCGCGGGGCTTGAGGCTGTTTTGCATGGCGTGCATTCGGTGCGACCCGCGCACATCGCCTCGGATCACTTGCCAATCTGGGCCGATCTACGGCTTGTAGCTTAGCCGGTAAATCCCCTGTAGCGCCGATCACGCATACGGTTTAATACAGAGAACCGAATATATGCCGAGGGTTCCTATGTCCGACACGATCATCGCCCGTTGCGAAGCCAAAGGCCTGCGTATGACAGGACAGCGCCGCACGATTGCACAGGTGCTGCAACAAAGCGATGATCATCCCGATGTCGAAGAGCTCTATTCGCGCGCCTCGCAGGTTGATTCTGGTATTTCCATTGCCACCGTCTATCGGACCGTCAAACTGTTCGAAGAGGCCGGGATTCTGGAACGTCTGGAGTTCGGCGACGGGCGTGCCCGGTACGAGGATGCCGAACGGGATCACCATGATCACCTGATCGACATGCAGTCGGGCGAGGTCATCGAATTTGTCGACCCCGAGATCGAAGCGCTGCAGGAAAAGATCGCCGCCAAGCTGGGCTATAAGCTGAAAGGCCACCGGCTAGAGCTGTACGGCGTGCCGCTGGATCACGACTGACCCATCACAAAAAACGAACGGCCAGCGCACGGGATTTCATATTTCCCAGGCGGATAAGGCTTGCCTGACAGCCCGGCTTCGGTTTTTGGTTGGATAGGGTCGGTTGAATGTGCCGCACTACTCTACGGACAAAACTATGAACAACGTGAACGGCATTTTGCTGGTCGTCGGCGCAATGGCGGCTTTTGCTCTTGAGGATATGTTCATCAAGCACCTGTCGGTCACCGTGCCGACGGGGCAGATCATGGTCATTCTGGGCCTTGCCTGTGGTTTGGTTTTCGCAGCGATGGCCCTGTTCACCCGCAAACGCATCTTTGATGCCGCCGCGTGGCAGAGCTTGCCCCTGATCCGCGCGCTCTGCGAAGGGCTGGGGGCCGTGGCGTTTGTGACCGCGCTGTCTCTGGTCGATTTGTCGACGGTTGCGGCGGTGTTTCAGGCCATGCCCTTGGTCGTGACCATGGGGGCCGCGCTGTTTCTAGGTGAGCAGGTTGGCTGGCGACGGTGGAGCGCCATCGGCGTCGGCTTCATCGGTGTCCTTATGATCATCCGTCCCGGGCTGGACGGGTTCCAGCCGGAAACCCTGTTCGTGGTGGCCAGCGTTGTGGCCATTGCCGCCCGCGATCTGATCACACGCAGACTGGACGCACGCGTGGCCTCAGCCGTGGTGGCGATGCAGGCTTACGGAGCGGTGACGCTTGCTGGTCTGGTGCTGATCTCAATGGCTGGCCAGCCGGTCGTTGCCATGAGCCAGTCGGAATTCGGGCCGTTCCTGGGCGCGATTGGATTTGGTGTTCTGGGGTATTACGGGATTGTCAGTGCAATGCGGATTGGCGATGCCTCGGCCCTGACCCCGTTCCGATACACCCGGCTGGTGTTTTCTATCGCGGCCGGAATGCTGATGTTCGGGGAACGCCCGGATATGATGACGGTTGCCGGTGCATCGCTGATCCTGGGGTCGGGGCTCTATACCTTCCTGCGCGAACGACGCCTGGCGCGGTCACTGGCTCTTGCGGCCTGACGGATCGTCGCAGGTTTGCGCAAACAGGCTCTCAGATTAGTGTTAGCGATAACATGAGTGGTTTACTTTTTGCCCTATACTGATATGAGGCTGGCAACTGATTGCAGCCACAGGGACGGGCCTCATGAGCACCATCATCGACATCCATGCACGCGAAATTCTGGACAGCCGGGGCAACCCGACCGTCGAAGTGGACGTGATCCTGGAAGACGGCACCATGGGCCGTGCCGCCGTCCCGTCGGGTGCCTCGACCGGCGCCTATGAGGCGGTCGAAAAGCGTGATGGTGACAAATCGCGCTATATGGGCAAGGGCGTGCTCGAAGCGGTTGCCGCCGTAAATGGTGAGATCGCCGAAGAACTGGTTGGGTTCGACGCGACCGAGCAGGTGGCGATCGACCAGACTATGATCGAACTGGACGGCACCGAGAACAAAGGCCGTCTGGGCGCAAACGCCATCCTGGGCGTTTCGCTGGCAACGGCCAAGGCGGCAGCGGATTTCACCACACAGCCGCTGTTTCGTTATGTCGGCGGCACCTCGGCCCGTATCCTGCCCGTGCCGATGATGAATATCATCAACGGTGGCGAACATGCCGACAACCCGATCGACATTCAGGAATTTATGATCATGCCGACCTCGGCCGCGAATATCCGCGACGCGGTGCGCATGGGGTCCGAGGTGTTCCATACTCTGAAGAAAGAGCTGTCGTCGGCAGGTCTTGCCACAGGTGTCGGCGACGAGGGCGGCTTTGCCCCCAACATCGCCAGCACGCGCGAGGCACTGGATTTCATTCTGAAATCCATCGAAAAGGCGGGCTACAAGCCGGGTGAGGAAATCCATCTGGCTTTGGATTGCGCCGCGACCGAGTATTACAAAGACGGCAAATACGTCCTGTCCGGTGAGGGCAAGAGCCTGACCTCGGAAGAAAATGCCGACTATCTGGCCGCTCTGGTCAAAGACTATCCGATCATCTCAATCGAAGACGGTATGTCTGAGGATGACTGGGACGGCTGGAAAGCCCTGACGGACGCCATCGGCGACAAGGTGCAACTGGTGGGCGACGATCTGTTCGTCACCAACCCCACGCGACTGGCGGAAGGGATTGAACGCGGCTGTGCCAACTCGATGCTGGTCAAGGTGAACCAGATCGGATCGCTGACCGAGACGCTGCGCGCCGTCGATATGGCCCATCGCGCACGCTATACCAATGTGATGTCGCACCGCTCGGGCGAGACCGAAGATGCCACGATTGCCGATCTGGCAGTGGCCACGAATTGCGGTCAGATCAAAACCGGATCACTGGCGCGGTCAGATCGGTTAGCCAAGTATAATCAACTGATCCGTATCGAAGAATCTCTGGGTGAGATTGCCGAATACGCAGGGGCCTCAATCCTCAAGCGCTGAAACCTGTAAGCCTGAATTTTGATTGCCTGGCCTGTGGAAATGGGCCGGGCTTTATTGTGTTGGATTGCAGGTTTTGCCCATGTCTAAATCTCAAATCGGCACTTTAGCATGATTGGGTCAGAAGAAACTTGGGAGGTTATGAATAGTATTATCTAGATATATTAATGACTTATATACGGGTTCTGCGCTGGCGATCCTTATGTGTGAACTTTTTCCTTTTTGTTCTGTAGTGCGCATTCGTATCATATTGAAATAACAGATAAGGGGAACACTATGAATGGTTCGAAACTTCTTCTGGTAGCGTCTGCACTCAGCACTGTATTTCTGGTTGCTTGCTCAGAGCCTGGAACATATCCGATCACCGGTACGGCAGTGTCCCCTGACGATCCGGTGGCAAACCTTGAAGCTCCGGTTTACATCCGTCGCGGTGAGGCCCGGTAGGGCCTGTCAATCTTTCGCGGGTGGCCTTGTTGTTCAGCCACACAGAAATGGATCAAAGGGTTTTGCTCATCAGCATATAGCGGTCACGAGGCTTGAAACCTGTGCGTAGATACAGTTTCTGTGCCGTCTCGTTTGTACGATCGACTTCAAGATGCAAGGCTGTGAGCCCCGCGCTCGCCAACGCCTTGGGCAAATCCAGCAAGACTTCAGACGCAATTCCGCGCCCTCGCACGGCAGGACGAATATAGATCTCATCCACGAATCCATCCATGCCGCCGAATTCAACAGACCACCCAAAGGTCAGGATGACATAGCCCAAGGGTGCGCGACCGGGCCCAATCAGGTAGATGCACCCAAAAGGTATTCCCTCGAGAAGAGGGGCAAGCGCATTGCGCGTCTGATCGGCATCCTGGGTAATGCCTTCTTCGGCGTGAAAGGCGGCGACCAGACCAACCAGACGTTCCAGATCCTCGGGGCGGGCAAGGCGAAGTGCGGCGCTCATAGTCGGGCCAGCCGATCCGTGAGCAGATCAAAAAACCCGCCAGCGTCAATTTCTCCGATAAACAGGGCGTTGGGTTTTCTGTCGGTAACACCCCACCAATCGGCAACTGTCATGCCCAAGGTCAGCTTTGATTGGGTCTCTACCTCGACATTCACCAGCCGCCCGGTAAACAGTTCGGGTTTGATAAGATAGGCTGTCACGCAAGGGTCGTGTAGCGGAGCACCTTCCGAGCCGTATTTGTTCTTGTCGAACCTTTCAAAGAAATCGGTCATCTCGGCCACCGCGACACCGGCCTTGTTTCCAATTCTACGGAAGGCATCGTTGCGCGTCTTGGTCACCAGAGCTTTATGCGTGACATCAAGCGACATCACCACAATGGGACGTCCAGATTTGAACACAATATCAGCGGCTTCTGGATCGACGTAAATGTTAAATTCGGCGGTTGGGGTGATGTTTCCAACTTCGAAATATGCCCCTCCCATCAAAACGATCTCTTGAACCCGGTCCACGATGTCAGGCGCTTTGCGGAACGCTGTGGCGATGTTGGTCAATGGCCCAAGGGGACAGAGCGTAACGGAGCCTGGTTCATGCGCGCGCAACGTGTCGATGATGAAATCGACGGCATGTCCTTCGGACAGCGGCATCTGCGGATCCGGCAGAACCGGCCCATCCAAGCCAGTTTTGCCATGCACATGCTCTGCTGTGATCAGGGGGCGCTCTAACGGGCGGTCGCATCCGGCATAGACGGGGGTCTGGGTATGGCCAGCCAGTTCGCAGACAATACGCGCGTTTTTGGCTGTCAGCTCTAAGGGTACGTTGCCAGCGACTGCGGTAATGCCCAAAACCTCAATTTCGTCGGGGCTGGCAAGCGCCAGCAGAATGGCGACGGCATCGTCCTGTCCCGGATCGGTGTCTATTATGATTTTGCGAGCGGGCATGATCGTCTCCGGAGGTCGTGAAGGTGGGACACTCGCAAGTGTCCGAGAGCTTGTCTAGCGGTTTTACGTTCCGGCCTCGGCCTTTGCCGGCGGGAGTTTGCCATTGGCCCGATGTTCCTCGATCTTTACCTCGTCCCAAAGCGCGTCCATCTCTTCCAGCGTGCTTTCTGTTGGGGTTTTTCCCCGTGCAGCCAGGCGCGACTCGACCTGCTCGAACCGGCGGGTGAACTTGGCGTTGGTCCGACGCAGGGCGGTCTCGGGCTCGACCCCAAGATGGCGGCCCAGATTGACCATAACGAATAGCAGATCGCCGAACTCATCCTCTAACGCATCCGCATCCATGCGGTCGCGTGCCTCTTCCAGCTCGGCAGCCTCTTCGGTTATCTTGGCCAGCACATGGCTGGCATCGGGCCAGTCGAATCCAACACGGGCGGCACGTTTCTGCAATTTGAGAGCACGCAGCAGGGCGGGCAGGTTGGCGGCGACACCGTCCAACGCGCCTTGTTGTTCTTTACCAGCACGCTCGGCTGCTTTGATGGCTTCCCAGTCCAGTGTTTGCTGCTCTGCCGATTTGTCGCGGGATTCGTCGCCAAAGACATGCGGGTGCCGGGCGACCATCTTGTCCGACATGGTGCGCACCACGTCCTGAAAGGTGAAATGCCCGGCTTCTTCGGCCATTTGTGCATGAAAGACAGACTGGAACAGCAGATCCCCAAGTTCGCCCTTCAGCTCATCATAAGCCTCACGTTCGATGGCATCAGCGACCTCATAAGCCTCTTCGATTGTGTAAGGAGCGACCGTGCCGAAATCCTGCTCGATATCCCATGGGCAGCCGGTTTGAGGGTCGCGCAGTCGGCGCATGATCTCTAACAAGCGTTCGATGCCAGCATCGCTGTCATGGATCAGAGGATTTTCGGCCATTGCGAACCCTTTCGTTCCGGTGTCAGATGCATCCATTCCGCAGTCACGATCAGGAGTCCACCCCAGATGCCCGTCGTCAACCGAATTGCCGATTTCTCTGCCGATATGGCCGCATGGCGCCAGCATCTGCATACGATCCCCGAGCTTGCATTCGAATGCCACGAAACCGCGGCCTTTGTCGCTGATCGACTCCGTGAGTTCGATGTGGATGAGGTGCACCAAGGGATCGCCACCACTGGGATCGTTGCGATCATCAATGGCCAGGGTGAGGGGCCGACGATCGGTCTGCGCGCTGATATGGACGCTCTGCCTATCCCCGAGGAAACAGGGGTCGCGTACCAATCAACCAAGCCCGGAAACATGCATGCCTGCGGTCATGACGGGCACACCACGATGCTGTTGGGCGCGGCGCGCTATCTGGCGGAAACCCGAAATTTCCGTGGACGCGTGGCGCTGATCTTTCAACCGGCCGAAGAAGAGGGTGGTGGCGCGGGCGTCATGGTCGAAGAGGGGATTATGGACCGGTTCGACATTTCCCAAATCTATGCATTGCACAATGCGCCTGGAATTCCCGAAGGATCCTTTCAGACAACCCCCGGGCCGATCATGGCAGCTGTTGATACGTTCGAAGTTCACATTCAGGGCCTTGGTGGCCATGGTGCCATGCCGCATGAAACCCGGGATCCGGTGATGGCGGCCTGCGGTATCGCCCAGGCGATTCAGACCATCGTCAGTCGTAACAACTATGCTTTGGACAGTCTGGTGATCTCGGTCACGCAAATCCATACCGGCACCGTGAACAACGTGATCCCCGATACCGCCTTTATCAACGGCACTGTGCGCACTTTTGATCCGACTGTGCAGAAAATGGTGATGGAGCGGATGGAACAGATCGTACAAGGACAAGCCCAATCCTATGGTGTCGAAGCGCGGCTGGACTATGAGGTCAACTATCCTGCAACAATCAATGACGCCGACAAGACTGGTTTTGCCGCAGAAATCGCGCGTGATGTTGCCGGTGCAGATCGCGTGATGACCAATGTTGACGCGATGATGGGGGCCGAGGATTTTTCATACATGCTGCAGTCGCGCCCCGGCGCTTATCTGTTTCTGGGGCAAGGCGAGGGGGCCGGATTGCATCATCCGAAATACAACTTCAACGACGACATCGCGCCGGTTGGGGCGTCTTTCTTTGCGCGGATCGTCGAAAAGGCCCAGCCTTTGGGCTGACAGGAGAAAGACATGGCACTGGAAGATTCAAAGAATTTCGTCGACGAGGCGTTTACCAATCCTGAACTGAAAGGCGTCTCGTACGAGAATACTTTCGGGGGGGCGATGTCATTTTTGCGCCGCTTGTATACCAAGGATCTGACCGGGATTGATATCGCCGTAACCGGCGTGCCATTTGATCAGGCGGTGACGAACCGTCCCGGTACGCGTCTTGGGCCACGCGCCATCCGCGAGGCCAGCACGTTGCAATCCCCGGATGAGCCTTATGGCTGGCCGTTTGATGCGCTAAGCGAATTGGCAATCGTGGATTATGGGGACATGGCTTATGACTACGCCAATATACCTGCCTTTCCGGACACATTGACGGACCACATTCGCACAATTCTCAACGCTGACGTGGCCTCGGTGACGCTTGGTGGGGACCACTATATCAGCTTTCCGATCCTGAAGGCCTATGCCGAGAAATACGGGCCGATGTCCTTGCTGCAATTTGATGCGCATACGGATACATGGGCTGACGACGACATGTCCCGCGTGGATCATGGGACCATGTTCTACAAGGCGGTCAAATCAGGGATAGTGGACCCTAAGCGTTCCGTTCAAGTGGGTATTCGTACGACGAACGAAGATACTTTGGGGGTCAACATCATTGACGCTCGGGAGGTGTATGAGTCCGGTCCCGCCGCCGTGGCGCAAAAGATCAAAGGCATTCTTGGTGACAACCCTGTTTACCTGAGCTTCGATATCGACGGTCTGGACCCGGCCTTTGCGCCTGGCACGGGAACGCCGGTCTGGGGTGGACTGAGTTCGATTCAGGCCCAGATCATCCTGCGCGACATTGCTGGGATCAACATCAAAGGCGGGGACGTGGTCGAGGTTTCGCCGCCCTATGACACCTCAGGTGCGACAGCGATTGCAGGCGCACATGTGGCGACGCAAATCATTTGCCTGCTGGGATGGAACAAGCTGAAGCCTTAACCTTTGGTTAGCCATCTTTCCGGTATCAGGTTAGCAGCAGGGCAGGACGGAAGACATAACGGCATGACACAATTCAACCAACCAATCAGCGGTAACGATCTGGCGCGTTTTTCCGGCCCAAACACGTTTATGCGCCTGCCGCAGGCGGATACGTTGGCCGGATTGGATGTGGCCGTAATAGGCATACCGATGGACATTGGCACCTCTTGGCGGTCGGGGACACGGTTCGGACCGAAACAGATCCGCAGCGAAAGTGCGATGCTGCGGCCTTACAATATGGCCACCTTTGCGGCCCCCTTCGACAGCCTGCAAATCGCCGACATCGGCGATCTGGCAATCAACACCTTTTCGCTGTCCGACAGTCTGAGGATCATCAAGGAAAGCTATGACGCGATTCTGGCGCAGGGTGTGACACCTGTGGCGATGGGGGGTGATCATTCGATCACCTTGCCGATACTTCGGGCGATAGCCGCGAAACACGGGCCTGTGGCGCTGGTCCATGTGGATGCCCACGCGGATGTAAATGATGAGATGTTTGGCGAAAAGGAAACCCACGGCACCGTTTTCCGGCGTGCCTATGAAGAAGGGCTGATCGTGCCGGAAAAAACCTTTCAGATCGGCATCCGAGGCTCTGGCTATGCGGCATCGGACTTTACCGAGGCCAAAGGGTGGGGCTTTCGCCAATACCCCGCATGGGAGCTTTGGCAGCAGAATCTGACGGTCATGGGCGCGCAGATACGCAATGAGATCGGGGATCATCCGGTCTATATCACCTATGACATTGACAGTCTGGACCCGTCTTTCGCCCCCGGAACCGGCACGCCCGAGATCGCCGGGTTAACCACACCGCAGGCGCTGCAACTGATCCATGCCCTGGGCGGGACAAATGTGGTTGGGTGTGATCTGGTCGAGGTTTCTCCGCCGTATGATCCCTCTGGCAATACGGCGCTGACCGCTGCCAATCTGCTGTTTGAACTGCTGTGCATATTGCCAGGCGTGACGTCACGGTAGGGATCACGGCAGTCTCTTGTTTGCTATGCGGAACTGCATATGGTTCCGCAATCTAACAGAGTGGAAAAGATGAAAATGACGCTGTGGCTGATTGCGGGTCTGATTGTCCTTGTGGGGGCGTATATACGGCTTGCGCCGTCTGATCCCGCCATCTGGCACAATGCCCCCGTCGGCGACGCGAACAGGGACCTCCGTGGTGGCGTCGCGCGAGTACTTGAAACGGGGCCGGACGGGTTGGCGCAGTTGAACGAAATCGCAATGGCCTCACCACGTACAAAGGTTCTGGCCGGGTCAGTTGATGACGGGATGGTCACCTATATCACCCGTACCAAAGTGATAGGTTTTCCGGACTACACAACCGCCCAGCAGAACGGCGATACACTGCGCATCTATGGCAGGTTGCGCTTTGGACGCTCAGATTTTGGGGTAAACCGAAACCGCGTTGATGGCTGGCTCGCGCGGATGCAGCCCTGAGGACAGGCATCCTTCCTGTACCTCGCGCCACATCGGAACGTTCAGTGACATCTGACATTGTGCAGTGAAAATGCGACCGTCGACCTGCAGGCAGATCATCTCGCCCAATTCAACGCGTGACCCGGATTTGTCAGTGCAATAGCAGTCCTGTACCTTGCCGCCGGGACCGACGACATCGGCCATCACGGGCGTCGCAAAAAGCGATAGAACCAGAACTAACCGTCTCATGCGGGGCAGCTTAGCATACGGACAGCCCTTGACCATAGCCCCGGATTAAGAGACACCGCCCGGATGATCCCCGAAGAACGCCTTGAACAGATAACTCAGCGATTCCAATACCTCGAAGCAGCCATGGCGGATGGTGCTTTGGGCGGCGATATTGCTGTGCTGGCCAAGGAATATTCGGACCTCAAGCCGGTGGTCGATCAGATCATGGCATGGCGCCAGCTGGTCACTGACCTTGCCGAGGCCGAGGCGATGTTGGCCGATCCCGATATGAGGGAGCTGGCCGAAGAGGAAATCCCCAACCTGCAGGCCCAAATCCCCGGTGCCGAAAACGCCCTCCAACTGGCCTTGTTGCCTAGGGATGCCGCTGATGCGCGTCCGGCCATGTTGGAAATCCGCCCTGGAACCGGCGGTGATGAGGCTGCGCTTTTTGCGGGCGATCTGCTGCGCATGTATCAGCGGTATTCCGAAGCGCGCGGCTGGAAATTCGAGATCCTCGAAGAGCAGGCGTCGGATCTGGGCGGCATCAAAGAGGTGGTTGCCCATATTAAGGGCGACAACGTCTTTGCCCGTTTGAAATACGAATCCGGTGTTCACCGGGTGCAGCGGGTGCCAGAAACCGAAAGTGGCGGGCGCATTCATACATCGGCAGCGACCGTGGCGGTTCTGCCCGAGGCCGAGGATGTCGATATTCAGATCGACGCCAATGATATCCGTATCGACACGATGCGCAGCTCAGGTGCGGGTGGGCAGCACGTGAACACCACCGATTCGGCCGTGCGGATTACACACTTGCCCACCGGGCTTGTGGTGACCAGCTCCGAGAAATCTCAACACCGCAATCGCGAGATCGCGATGCAGGTTCTGAAGACTCGACTCTATGATCAGGAGCGTCAGCGGATTGACAGCGAACGCTCGGCAGATCGGGCGAACCAGGTCGGGTCTGGCGACCGGTCGGAACGGATCAGGACCTATAATTTTCCGCAAGGCCGCATGACGGACCACAGGATCAATCTGACGCTGTACAAGTTGGATCAGGTGATGCAGGGCGATCTGGATGAGGTAATCGACGCATTGACCGCGGATGATCAGGCGCGTCTCCTGGCCGAGATGGCGCAATGACTGGCGGCCAGACAGCGGCTCAGGCCATGGTGGCCGCTACGGCAAGATTGCGTGCGGCTGGTGTGGCTGATCCGGCGCGGGATGCGCGGGTTCTACTCGCCCACGCCGCCCGGATCGAAGCAAGTCGCGTGACACTGATTACACCCGAAGAGCTTTTACCGGATATTGCTGAGCGATACGAGCAACTGATCTCGCTTCGGGCCATTCGTGTGCCCGTTTCTCATCTGTTGGGGGAACGTGAGTTTTACGGCCGTCGGTTCAAAGTTAGCCGGGACGTGCTGGATCCACGCCCGGAAACAGAGGTTCTGATCGAGGCCGCGCTGAGCGAACCCTTTGACTATGTCCTCGATCTGGGGGTTGGATCGGGGTGTATCCTGATCACATTGCTGGCCGAACGCACCAGTGCATCGGGTATTGGTGTGGATCTGAGTGAGGCGGCCTGCCTACAGGCCAGTGCAAATGCCGTGCAACACGATGTTCAGAACCGGATCGAAATTAAGCAATCCGATTGGTTTGGAGACATTGAAGCTAAATTTGACCTGATTGTTTCAAACCCGCCCTATATTTCCCTTCCGGAAATGGACACCCTGGCACCTGAAGTGCGGGACCATGAGCCGCGGATGGCATTGACAGACGAAGGTGACGGCTTGGGGGCCTACCGCAGGATTGCTGCCGCCGCCCCGGATTTTCTATTGCCCCATGGTCGGTTACTTGTCGAAATCGGACCCGAGCAAGGGCAAAGCGTCGCATCTTTGTTCGACGCAGCAGGATTGACAGACGTACGGATCATTCCCGATCTGGATGGTCGCGACCGCGTCGTTTTCGCCAGAATGCCTTCATGACGGAACGTTCTGAGGCCGAAATGCGCCGATTGATATAAAAAAGGTACAAAAATTGGGACAAACCTCTTGTCTGCACGCTCTGGACGTGTTTACTCAGGTGTAGTCAGAGAGGTTGACGCTGTTACAGCGGGCCCCTGACGCCAAGCCCAAAAAAGCCGACATCGTGTCATAGCTAAGCCCTTGAGCAGTGCAAGACGCGAACTGATCGGCAGCGAACGACAAGGCTGACTAAAGTAGATGAGATCTTCCAAATCCCGCTCTCGGGCAAAGAATAACCGCAATCGTCCTTCTGGCGGCAACGTCGTAAACCGAGTTTTCGACAGTTCGGGCCCAGAGGGCAAAGTGCGTGGCACGCCGCAACAGATTATTGATAAATATAATCAGCTTGCACGCGATGCTCAGTTGTCTAACGACCGTGTAGCTGCCGAAAACTTTCAGCAGCACGCCGAACATTACCTGCGTTTGCTTAGCGAAGCTCAGCGTGAAATGGATGCACGCCGTGAGGAGCAAGAGCGTCAGAATCGCGAACGCCAGGCTGAACGAGATCGTGAGCGTGCCGAGCGTCAGGAACGCGAAACCGTCCGCCAGTCGGATCCCGCTGAGGCACCTCAACCTGATGTGATGGGGTTTGCCGCTGACGCAGCTGCTCCGGAATCCGGGCTTGTAGAAACGCCTGAAAGCAAAAGCCCTGAAGAGGCCGAGAAAAAAGAAAAACCGGCCCGTCGGCCTCGGGCGCGCAAGCCCAAAGCCGCACCTGCTGCGACTGAGGACGCGCCCTCCGGCAACGGTGATACGCCTGAAGCGGCAGAGTAAATCAGCCAGTAGATTTATAATAGAAAACCCCGGTACTGCGCCGGGGTTTTTTGATGTGTTGCCCCGACCTTCAAACAAAAAGTGTTTTGTTCGGATCTTTGGAGTGTCAGTCACCTTACCGTTCTGCATATGCCTTTCGGTCTTGGTGCGTTAGGTACATTCGATCTTATGTTCGCGGTCGCAGAATTGGTGTCAACAAATGCGGTATACCGAATGGTCTTTTGGACATTTTGGGGCATACCTTTTCTGGTTCCATATCTTCTCGATAACACAACAGGCAGCGTAAGATTCCACTTAAGCCTATACTCGTCAGAGCCCAGGGATTTATAGGGAACCCGTATTGGGCCCTTTTTTACGTGGCGTATGAATTGGTCATCCACAATGGCCGTTTCGGAGCCGGTATCGATTGTGAAGCGAGTCTGTTGCGCAAACCACCCATCACGGTCGCCGAGAAAGGTGCACAACAGCGTGACTTCTGAGGCATTTGAGGAGTGGGGCTGTATAAAGCATAAGATGGTTAGTGCGGAAATTCCAACAACCAGCTTCTTTTTCAGTTCCGACGCCAGTGGATTTGAGTTCACTGTTTGTCTCCGTGAGTTGACAGCAGAAATATTAGGATTGAGTGGAAGACACTTCGCGGGCCAATGCGCAGAACGCTTCTAAAGGCACTTGTTCCGCACGTTCGGTGGGTTTGATTCCGGCGGCGATCAGGCGGTCTTCGATATCCGGGGCCACGCCCTTTAGCGAGGCTCGCAGCATTTTGCGGCGCTGATTAAAAGCGGCAGCGACCACGCGGGACAGTGTGGCAGGATCAGCCGGATAGCGCGGTTGCGACAGGGCGATCAGGTGGACCACAGCGCTTGATACCTTGGGGGGCGGGGTGAACGCGCCGGGTGGCAGTGACATGGCGATGCGCGCGTCGGCCCGCCATTGGGCAAGGATGGCTAAGCGACCATAGGCTTTTCCGCCGGGTTGGGCGACGATCCGTTCAGCCACTTCGCGCTGAAACATCAGGGTCAGGCTTTGCCAGAACGGAGGCCATTGCGGCGGGGTCAGCCAGCGGACCAGCAACTCGGTGCCGACATTGTAGGGCAGGTTCGCCGCCACACGGATCGGAGAGGTCAGATGCGTAAGCGGATCAATCTCAAGCGCGTCACCGTTGATGACCTCAAGCTTGCCGGGATAGGCGGCGGCAATGTCATTCAGGGCAGCGATACAGCGGGTGTCTTTTTCAACTGCAACAACCTTGCGCGCACCTTCTGAAAGTAGCCCACGGGTCAGCCCGCCGGGGCCGGGGCCGATTTCCAGAACATCGCATTCCGCAAGATCTCCGGCCTGCCGCGCGATCTTGGCGGTCAGGTTCAGATCCAGCAAAAAGTTCTGGCCCAGCGACTTGCGAGCCGAGAGTTGATGCGAGGCGATAACCTCGCGCAGAGGAGGAAGGTTGTCGATAGTGCTCATGATCCGATCACCGTGGCGCGGTTTGATAGGAGAGTGCCAGAGAATTTTTACCTCTGGCCGGGATATTTTCAGCCTGCTGAAGGATCAAGAGCTTTGTGCCATCTGCTGGGCAAGTTTCAGCGCTTCGATCAGGCTGGTGGGGTTTGCAAGGCCTTGCCCCGCAATGTCCAGTGCAGTCCCGTGATCGGGTGAGGTTCGGATAAATGGAAGGCCTAGGGTAACGTTCACACCGCGATCGAAATCCAGCGTCTTGATCGGAATCAGAGCCTGATCGTGATACATGGCGATGGCGGCGTCATAGCGCGCGCGCGCTGCGGCGTGGAACAATGTATCCGCGGGGTGCGGGCCGGTTACGGTATACTCTTTGCGGGGCAGCTCCGCGATCAGCGGTGCAATCCAGTCCAGTTCTTCTTGTCCCATCTTGCCGCCTTCACCGGCATGCGGGTTGAGGCCCGCGACGGCTATCCGCGGGGTGGCAATACCGAACTGTGATTGTAATCCCTGAGCTGTGATTTCGATGGTTTCCCGCAAAAGCTCGGGCGTAAGCTCGCAAGGAACGCGTGAGAGCGGGATGTGGATGGTTGCTGGTACAACGCGCAGTTGGTCACTGGCCAGCATCATCACAACACGTTGGGACCCAGCCAAGGCGCCCAGAAATTCCGTATGGCCGGGGAATGAGAAACCTGCTCCGTCGATAAGTGCTTTCTTGTGGATCGGCGCGGTACATAGCGCCGATGCAGAACCGGACTGAACCAGCGCTACGCCGGTTTCAATGGCAGTGACAACTGATCTGGCGTTGGCTGGATTAGGGTGCCCAGGCCGGTTGGGGGCTGGAAAGTCCATTTGCAGTACGGGCAGGGCAGAGCCACAGATCTCGACCGCCTGAGAGGCGTCGCTGATCTGTACCGACGGTGTCTCGGGCGGCAAATGCGCGGCATCGCCAATATAGAAGAAAGGGCAGGTGGTTCTAAGGCTGGTCCAGGCTTTTGCGGCGATCTCGGGCCCAATTCCGGCCGGATCGCCGCAGCTGAGCGCGATTGGCTTCATTGTTCAACAATAGTTGCGTCGGCACGCATTTGCCCCAACAGGCTTTCTGCAAGTGTTTGCAGCCTTTGCTGGGTCAGAGCATTGGCGACATCTGCACGCGTTGTCTCTTCGCCAAGGTTGCGGGTACGTGTGCACAACATCACAAAAGCCAGTGTTTGGCCGTTGTTGCGGGTCAGCGTGGTTGAAACTTCGTTCAGGTCCAGTTTGGCCAGTTCCAACGCGATATCGCGCGGGATTTCCGACGGTTTGCTGACATTCCGCTCTAAGACTTCGGCTGGCTTGTTTTGCACGATACCGTACAGATCATCGCAAGTGTCTATTTCTTCTTTCAGCTTTTCGGCTGCGGCCAGTGTTTCCGCACTACGACCACCGGGCATGTAATAGACAGCATAGTCGATCTCGGAATAGGTGGGCGTACTCGCAGCGGTCTCACGCAAACCGCGCATCTGAAACAGTGCCACGGCATTGGGCAGCGGAATGGGCTGGGTGACGTCACCATTTTTGAGCCCGATGATGACCGGCTGCAGCGCCGGGGGCAGATCGGTCAAGTTCAACCAGTCAAGGCGCCCCCCATTGGTGCGAGTTCCGGCCGCCGAGTACTGTGTTGCGGCGGTTGAAAAGGAATCATAGCCCTCGATCAAGGCGATCTCTTCGGCCAGCAGTTGAACCTGTGGCAGGTTTTGTTGGTTCACAGGAATAATGATTTCCGAAAGAAGGACTTGCAGGCCGCCACTTCCAGATTGTCCAAGTGCGCGATTGATCTCGTCTTCCGATGGTCTCGCCTGCGACAGAAAACGCGCGCTGACGAATTCACGCCAGGAAATCTGATCCTTGATGAAATCCCGAACCGTCTCACGGTCAACACCGGCATCCGCCAGAAGCTGCAGGAATTCGTCGCTCGAAAGCTGACCGCGGGCTGCAAATTGGTCAATTCCAACCTGAACGTCTTCAGGGGCGACCACGATTCCAGCGTCGCGCATCGCCTGTTTGCGCAGGCGGTCGTCTATCAGAGCTTTGCGCACGTCTTCCTCGGTTGCGCCGGGAACACCCAGAATCGAGAGGAATTGCAGGCGCTGTTCCAGCTCATACCAGGTCACGATGTCTTGATTGACCTTTATGGCAGGCGAGAACAGGTTCTGTGCCACTGCCTTTACAGGTGCTATGGCAATCGAAACTGCAACCAGTGCCGGAGCAACCAGCCCGATATGGCTGGAACGAAAGAAACGTGAAAAACCTGTTATCAACTGCATCTTCTCTTGTACTGTTTGCCGCCACCTTCGACAGAATATCCTGTCAGAGCTACGGTAAAGCCGAATTCGGTCGAAGGCTCAATACTTGATGACGAGGTATAGCGCCTGCTGACCGACATGTTAACCTGAACACACTCGTTCCGGTACGTGATACCCAACCCATATCTGATCGGTTCAGATTCGCTCAGGTCATACCGCGCCTGAGCACGGGTTTGCCAGTTCTGATCGATGTCGTACCGCCCGCGCAACCAGATCTCGGAAATCTCATCGTCGACATTTTCTGCGGGATCGGGTTCTTGCCAGACATAGCTTCCGCTGAGGGCCGTTGTTTCCTTTTGCCATGCAGCACGCAGCTCGGCCTTGGCAAAGCTGAAATCTCCGTTCACCAAACCTCGCCCGGCCAGAGACCACCCGTTGGGCGTTTCAAGTTGACCGGCGATCAACACATCGGACGAAGTGCCCTGAAGGCCCGATGTAAGGTTAAAGTCGGGATCAGCATCCGCACGAAAGACCTGACCGATCGTGGCACGCGCTTGCCAGCCCCTGGAGCCATAACGCGCCCAATTCACCCCAACAACGCCGCTGACCCCATCTTCGCGCCTGTCCTCGGCAGGGAATCGGGACAGGGATAACAGGTTACCCTGGTCAAACTCCTGAAACGTACTTTCGTCGATAGGAACATCATTGTCGGAGACATGCGTCCACCCGATCTGCGCGATGGGTTCCAGCAACTGGGTTGCGCCCGACGCCTCGCGGCGGGTCATTGGCAGGCGCAGCGTCAGTGCGGCGCGCGGGGTCGTGCGGGTCACCTGATCGGGATAGGCGCTGTCGTGGCGGATATTGAACGTGTCGATTGACGCGCCTACTTGGGCATCTGCACGCAGCCCCCAGCCCAGTATCCAGCTGCGCAGCCATTCGGTATCGAAGGTCGCTCGGGCAACATCGCGCCCGATAACGTCCTCATTGCTCGTTCTTTCATGGGCATGGCCGATGAAAGCCATCCGCACCTCTCCTCCGACAGCTGCCGGGAAGAAGCGTTTGCGATAGTTCAGGTCGAAGATGCGAGAAGGAATCTGATCCTGATCCTCGCTATCTCGCAAGGTTTTATAGTGGTTTAGGCTGGTCCGGAAAGCGGTATCGCGCTTGATCCTTTCCAGGGCAATTTCGCTGCGCAGACGGTCAAAGTCGGGCAGGCCGTAATCAGCCAGATAGGAATCGTCGGACGTGGTTCGGATGTTGAAGGTCAGGCGATAGTCGTCCGGCAGATCAAACCAGCCGTTGGTAAAGAAATATCCGCGCGCCTCGTCCCGTTGAAGGTCATCGCGAGTATGCGCGCCTTCGATTGTGAGCCGTCCGTTCTTAAAGGCCTGACGATAGCGATAGCCCAGAGTTCTGGTCTTACCGGAAAGGTAAGGTGTCAACGTGAGGTCCTTGTGATCTCCAAGCTTGAAGAAATAGGGAACCTTTATGCCTGTGCCCAACTGCGAGGTGGTGCGGACCGATGGGACCAGAAAACCAGTCGCCCGGTCCAGCGTTGGATCGGGGAGACGCAGGTAAGGGAAATAGAAGACCGGCACATCCAGCACCCGGAATTGCGCACCTTCGAAATAGAGCTGTCGTTCCAACTGATCATGGGTCACCTTGCGGGCACGGATTTGCCAGAGCGGTGGCCGCCCATCCGTGCAGACATGGCAAGACGTCGCCGAGACTTTGCTGAACTGGGTGTATCTGCCGCCAGCACGTGTCGCCTGCACCGAGGCAATTTGCACCTGTTGGTCGAACACCATTCGGGCGCCGATCAAAAGGCCGTTGAGCAAACCCCGGTCGAGTTCTGCGGAATCCGCCAAAACTGTAGTTCGATTGCCCTGATCAATCCGGATCGGTCCTTCCAGTGTAAGCTCACCGCTTTCGCGGTCGTACAAAATCCGGCTGGCCGTCATTTTGACGTCACCCTGAAACGCTTCGACATTGCCCTCTGCGATCAGCACACGCTCTGGGGTAATGAAAATCTTGTCGGCGACAAGTAAGGCTGGTGGCTCTTGCTGGGACGCGTTCGTCGTTTGATCCTGTTCCGGCAAAGTCTGGGCCAGGACATCCAAAGGCAAAGACAATGCAACCGCACCCGAGAGCAATAGCAGAGCGAATTTGCGCATTAGCCATCCTCCGCATGCAACAGCAGGCCAAGAGAAAGAAGGATGGCCGCAAATGGCGGGGCCCAGGCTGCAACGAAGATAGGCAACTGACCGTTTTCTCCCAATATTTGCGCGAAATTACGGACGAAATAGATGGCGAAGCCCAGCAACACGGCCGTCAGCACCGCTATTCCGGTGCCGCCGAACCGGACATGCCGCATGGTAAAGGCCGCGCCAATCAAGACCATTGCGACCAGAAACAGAGGTCTTGCCAGTTGGACCTGAAACCAGACCTCGTATTGCTTGGTCGAAAAGCCCGCCTCGCGCAGGTCTCGGATCAACTGGGGCAAATCGTAGACAGACATCGAATCCTGGTTGGCCAGCCTGTCCAGAATGCGCTGACGTGTCAGGGTGGTCGGAATCTCCAGACGATCATGCTCTTTCGAGCCAGCTTCGGGATTGATGCCGTTCATAAGCGGCCAGATCTTGGCATCCTGTAAAACCCAAAAACCGTCTTCCAACTTGGCCTGTTTGGCAGAGATTTGGCGTGTCGGCTGACCAATCGCGTCGAATGTTATTATGGTGACGTCCTTCAACAGCAGGGTGTTACCGTTTGACGTTCGGCGCGCGTGGACAACCGATTGGCCCTCTTCTGTAGCTTGCCGTAACCACAAACCCTCACTGCTGATCGAAAGAGCTGAGCTGGTGCGGTTACGGTAGGAATCGGAAAGCCGTTGGAATTCTTCGGAAGTTGCGGCAGCAAACGGATTAAGCACCGCAACTGCCAAGGCTCCGATCAACAGGGCCAGAGTTACAGGTGCAAGCAGGACGCGAATTCCAGACCGCCCGATCGAGCGCGTCACCACCAATTCCGAGCTGCGCGCCAATCCGATGAACAACGCAATCGTGGACAGGATGATCAGCAGGGGCAGCATTTCACCGATGGCGGCGGGCGTATTCAATAGGGTCAGATACAAAAGCCGGCCAAATGACAGATCGACCTCATCAAAGCGCCGTACCTGTTCAATCAGATCGATCAGAATCATCAGCGTCAAAAAGATACAGCCAATGACCAGAAAGCTCTGGGTGAACCGGCGGGCAAAATATCGATCCAGGATCACCGATGCGCCCTCGGCATCACTGCGTTGCCTGCAGCGGGGGCCTTGAAGTTAAGAGAATCAGCGGTACATGCGCCAGCGCGCAACGGCCTATGCCTGCCCCGATTTGCCAATTCGCCCTCCCGCTCTCCGACCCTGCCGGAACTTTTTCCGCGACTGTAATGCAAATGCCCGGCGGGGAAAACTGCTATCTGGTCAATGCGGTCGCCGCGGGCTAGGTCTTGGGAAACAGATTTTCAGGAGTTCCCAATGAGCAGTCTTGTTCCAATTCAGTTTAAGGCTTTTGACGTGGACGTGATGGCGCAGACCAAAGGGCGCGTCGTGATTATTGTCTCGGATGAAGGCAAGATGAACCCAGCCGCACGCCGCGCCAACCGTCTGACCCGGGGCGCAGTCGCCCGACTTGTCGAAAGCGACCGGTTCGAAAAGGTGAAATCCGGCGATGTAGTCTCTCTTGCCTGGCCAGGCGGAATGGCCGCTGAAGCGCTTGATATTCTCGTGCTGTCGCGCCGTGCCGATGCTGCAGAGGCACGCAAGGCCGGGGCGAAGCTGGCCAAATTGTCTGATCACCAGCCCTTGTTGGTCATGGCCGGAAATCAAGCCCGGACCGAAGAACTGGCATTGGGGATCGTTTTGCGCAGCTATGATTTCGATGCCCATAAAACCCGAGATTCGGATGAAGCCGGACCAGTAACAATCAGTCATCAAAAACATGATGAGGTCGAAGCCGCATTCGCACCGCTGTATGCGATTGCCGATGGTGTCCGGATGACTCGGGATCTGACCAATGAACCCGCCAATGTGCTGACGACGACCGAATTCGCAGATCGTTTGTCCGAAATGAAGGCGCTTGGCCTGGACGTCGAAGTGCTCGACGAAGACAAACTGGCCGAATTGGGTATGCGCACCTTGTTAAGCGTCGGGCAGGGCTCGGTCAGCCCGTCGAAGGTTGTGGTGATGCAGTGGAGTGGGGGCGACAAGGATGATGCGCCGCTGGCGCTGGTGGGTAAGGGCGTCGTGTTCGACACCGGCGGCATTTCCTTGAAACCCGCTGCAGGCATGGAAGACATGACCATGGACATGGGCGGTGCAGGTGTGGTCGCAGGCACCATGCGGGCGCTGGCCAAGCGCAAGGCCAAAGCCAATGTCGTGGGCCTTGTCGGGCTGGTAGAGAATATGCCTTCGGGCAATGCCACGCGTCCCGGCGATGTCGTCAAGTCGATGAAGGGCGACACGGTCGAGGTCATCAATACCGACGCCGAGGGCCGTTTGGTCCTGTGCGATGTGATGTGGTACGCGCAAGAGCGGTTTGCCCCCGTGGGCATGATCGACCTGGCAACATTGACCGGCGCGATCATCATTGGGCTTGGGCATGAGAATGCCGGTGTCTTTTCGAACAATGACACGTTCTGCAACGCCTTCCTAAAGGCTGCTGGGGCCGAGGATGAGGGCGCATGGCGGATGCCCCTGGGCAAAGCCTATGACGAGCAGTTGAAATCGCGCATCGCCGATATGAAGAATGTCGGTGGACGACCTGCCGGGTCCATCACTGCCGCGCAGTTCCTGCAGCGGTTCGTGAAGGACGAAACCCCCTGGATCCATCTGGACATCGCTGGGGTGGCTTCGATTGCAACCGAGACATCCTATGCGCCCAAAGGGGCCACCGGTTGGGGTGTCCGCGCACTGAGCCGGTTCGTGCAGGACAATTTCGAATAATCCAATGGGCGCCGTTTATTTCTATCACCTGACCCGCCAACCGCTGGAAAACACCTTGCCCGTGTTGCTGGACAAGGCGCGGCAGGCCGGGTGGAAGATAGCCGTGCGGGGAACTGATCCCGCACGGATGGATTGGTTGGACGAAAAGCTGTGGCAGGAGGGCCCCGAGGAAGGGTTCCTGCCACATGGCCGCACTGGGGGGCCGCATGACAGGGACCAGCCCATATTGCTGACGACAGGGGCCGAGGCCGCAAATGATCCGGCTTGCGTGATGGCTGTCGATGGCGCGACGGTTGAACCCGAGGAAGTGAACGCGCTGGAACGCGTGTGCATCCTGTTCGATGGGAATGATGATCACGCTCTCCAACATGCCCGCGCGCAGTGGAAGAACCTGACCGGGGCGGGCTGTTCGGCGCAATATTGGTCCGAGGAATCGGGCCGGTGGGAAAAAAAGGCCGAGGCGTAGGGCCTCCGCAGATTTCAGGAGAATGAGCGATGGAAATGAAGCCCCTGGGCCGTACTGGAATCATGGTGACAGACCTGTGTCTGGGTACGATGACATTTGGTACGCAGACATCCGAGGCCGACGCGCATACTCAGATGGACATGGCACTTGATGGGGGCATTAATTTTGTCGATGCCGCCGAGATGTATCCGGTGAATCCCATCTCGAAAGAGACGGTGGGCCGGACCGAAGAAATTCTGGGCAACTGGAACGCCGCCAACCCGTCACGGCGTGGTGAATATGTTCTGGCAACCAAGCATTCTGGGGCAGGGTTCGCACATGCGCGCGATGGCGCACCGATTTCACCGCAGACAATCCCCGAGGCGGTCGAAGGCTCCTTGCGCCGCCTGCAAACGGATTGCATCGACCTTTATCAGTTTCACTGGCCGAACCGCGGAAGCTATATGTTCCGGCAAAACTGGACCTATGCGCCTTCGGGGAACAATACCGATGAGGTTCTGGACAATATGCACGAGTGCCTTGTTGCCCTGAAGGAACAGGTCAACAAAGGAAATATCCGAGCGTTTGGCCTTTCGAACGAAAGCGCCTGGGGCACCGCTCAGTGGTTGCGGATCGCCGAAGCCACCGGCACGCCCCGCGTGGCATCGGTTCAGAACGAGTATTCTTTGATGTGCCGGCATTTCGACACCGATATGGCCGAGCTGAGCGCGCATGAGGATGTGGGGCTGATGGCCTTTTCACCGCTTGCCGCCGGATTTTTGACCGGGAAATACCAAAACGGCATGGTGCCCGAGGGTTCGCGGATGTCATTGGTGCCTGAGGTGGGAGGACGCCATCGCAGACGGGCATTTGAGGCGGTTGCGGCCTATCTAGAGATTGCGGACCGCCACGATCTCGACCCGGTCCATATGGCGCTGGCCTGGTGCCGGACGCGGCCCTTCATGATGTCGGCCATTTTCGGCGCGACAACGGTGGCGCAGCTTGGGCATATTCTCGACGGTAAGGAACTTCGCCTTTCCGGGGAAATTCTGACTGAAATCACCGACGCGCATCGCGCGCATCCGATGCCGTTCTAGGGGGCGCTGCCCTCGTCTCCGCAGGCGGAGCCTCCTCCGCGGTATTTTCAATCAGATAAAGCGGATCCGCTTAGTGATGTGTGGGTTGTGTCCTGTCTTGCCGTAGGTCCCGGGCCGAAAGGCCGTGCGCTGTGCGAAAGGCGCGGGCAAAGCTGGATTGCGAGGCGAAACCCGTCGCCAGGGCCACATCCATCAGTGACATATCGGTGTCCGTCACCAATCTGCGTGCCTCGGCCAGTCGGAGCTGCAGGTAATGGTCCTGTGGCGTGGTGTTCAGGCGCAGTCGGAACTGCTGTTGCAGGGTGCGTGAACTGGTGCCCAGGGTTTCGGCGATATCTGCCAATGGCATAGGGTCGTCCAGTGCGGATTGCATCAGCGTATTGGCTTTGGCGGTCAAAGCTGTGTGGCGATGCGGCGCCCCGGTGCGGCTTTGTGGTTTTGTGGGATTAGGCGCACCGTCATAGAGGAACAGACCCGAGACGCGGGCGGCAAATCCGGCGCCATGGCGGGCGGCGATGATATGCAGCATCATCTCGACCGCTGGGATTGCCCCGCCCGAGGTCAGGCGGCCTTCAGAAACGGTAAACCGGTCAGGGCGCACGTCCACTTCGGGGAAGCGGGCAGAGAAGTTCTCCAAATCTTCCCAATGGGTGGTGGCGGCGTGGCCGTTCAGCAGGCCTGCCTCGGCCAGCAGCCAGGGACCGCCATCAATTCCTGCCATTGTGGCGCCGGTCTTGGCGATGCGGCGTAGGCCGGCCAGCAGGCTGGGCGTGGCATGGCGGGCCAGTTGGAACCCGGCAACGACAATCATCAGATCGCAGGATTGCAGCCGGGCCAAAGGTACACCCGGAACCGAAAGCGCACTGGTCAGCATGGCGGGTTCAGCGGTGGCTGTCACATAATCCCAATCAAAGGCCGGACGATCCGCCAACCGATTGGCGGCACGCATTGGATCAACGGCCGACGCAAAGCTGAGCGTGTTGCATTCGTCCAGCACCAGCACAGCCGTTTTTAGGGCACGATGTTCGGGCTGCAATATGTTTTTTGCGGATTTCATCAAGTTCGATTCGCATTCTGACAAGTGTTTGACCAAAGCTGCGCCAAACTCGGGGGCGAAAGCAAATCGGAATCCGTGGAGAAGCCTGGGGAAAACTCAGGGTTAACCGGGTATAAGCTGGGGAGAACGCCATGCCTTTGGAAATGAACCGCGAAGTCTTCATTACTTGCGCCGTCACAGGCTCGGGTGGGACGCAGGATCGCAGCCCGCATGTGCCGCGTTCGCCAAAGCAGATCGCCGACAGCGCGATAGCTGCAGCCAAGGCAGGGGCGGCGGTAGTGCATTGCCATGTGCGCGACCCTGAGACCGGAGCGCCTTCGCGTGATCCGGCACTGTATCGTGAGGTCACAGATCGCATTCGCGATGCCGAGGTCGACGCCGTGCTGAACCTAACTGCTGGCATGGGCGGCGACATGGTGTTTGGCGGTATCGAAAACCCGCTGCCGCTGGCCGAGGCGGGAACTGATTTGGTTGGCGCGACCGAGCGTGTGGCCCATGTGGCCGAATGTCTGCCGGAAATCTGCACCCTCGACTGCGGCACCATGAATTTTGCCGAGGCCGATTATGTGATGACCAACACGCCGGGTGCGTTGCGCGCGATGGGCCAGATGATGACCGATCTGGGGGTAAAGCCCGAGATCGAGGCCTTTGATACCGGTCATCTGTGGTTCGCCAAGCAGTTGGTGAAAGAGGGCGTTCTGGAATCGAACGCTCTGGTTCAGCTGTGCATGGGCGTTCCATGGGGTGCGCCGGATGATCTGAACACCTTCATGGCGATGGTGAACAACGTGCCGGATGACTGGACCTTCAGCGCGTTCTCATTGGGCCGGAATGAGATGGCCTATGTGGCCGCTGCGGTTCTGGCGGGCGGCAACGTGCGCGTCGGGCTGGAGGACAACCTGTGGCTGGACAAAGGCGTGCTGGCCGAGAATTGGCAACTGGTAGAACGCGCGGGTAGCATCATCGAGAATATGGGTGCACGGGTGATCGGGCCGCAGGAGGTCCGCGAGAAGCTTGGGTTGGTGAAGCGGGCGCCGAAAAGCTAGGCGGGCCATGTTCCGCCGAGTTATTTCATGGGTAGTCGGATGTTTGCTCGTTGGATTGGTTCCAGCGTGTGGCTTGGTCGGAAATGAAGGCTTTCGAGCGCGTCAATTTGCTATTCAACCTGTCGAAGCGGTGAATTGGTCGATCTTTGACGAGCCGTATTTCGAAGTGGCTGCGTTCAGACGCAAAAGCAAGAACACGCAACGGCTTTTTGTGAGGCTTGAGGGACAGCCATACCCTAGCTATCAATTGCGTGACCCAGACCGGACCGAATGTTTTGGGTACATCGCAGGAGCAAGTGATTGCTTTGAAAACCACCTGAGCGTGCCTACCCGGCGATCCGAGTCTGCACTTGAATATGACATCACTGCCGCAAGCCCCACAAAGTTTCACATCATCTACGTGGGTGACGGGGAGCAGATGGTTGTATTGGCCCGCCCAGATAGGTCGTTTGCAGTTGTACTGAGCAGAGATTTAACGATCACACAAAATCAACTGACGATTGCGCGTGACGTACTGAGCGAAAATGGGTTTGACCCTCAAGAGTTGAAAGTAGTGAAGTGATGACAAAAACAGCAGCAATCATTGGCGGCGGAGTTATCGGCGGCGGATGGGCCGCGCGGTTCCTGCTGAACGGTTGGAACGTTCGGGTATTCGACCCGGACCCGGAAGCCGAGCGTAAGATCGGAGAAGTTTTGGACAATGCGCGCCGCTCGCTACCGGGGCTGAGCGACGTCCCGTTGCCGCCTGAAGGTGCGTTGTCATTCCATGATGATATAGTCGATGTGGTACAGGGTGCCGAGTGGATTCAGGAAAGTGTGCCGGAACGGCTGGACCTGAAGCTGAAAGTTTACAAGGGCTTGCAAGAGGCTTGTGATCCGGGTGCGATCATCGGCTCCTCGACTAGTGGGTTCAAGCCGTCTGAATTGCAGGACGGCGCGCTGCGCCCCGAACAGATCGTGGTGACGCATCCGTTCAACCCGGTATACCTTCTGCCGCTGATCGAATTGGTGCCAACTGGCGCGAATCCGCCCGAGATGATCGAACGGGCGCAAGACCTCCTGAAATCGGTCGGATTCTTCCCGCTGCACGTGAAGAAAGAGATCGACGCGCATATCGCCGATCGGTTCCTTGAGGCCGTCTGGCGCGAGGCGCTGTGGCTGGTCAAGGACGGCGTCGCCACGACCGAGGAAATCGACGAGGCGATCCGTATGGGGTTTGGCATCCGCTGGGGGCAGATGGGTCTGTTCGAAACCTATCGTGTCGCCGGCGGCGAGGCCGGGATGCGGCACTTCATGGCGCAGTTCGGCCCGGCACTGAAATGGCCCTGGACCAAGCTGATGGATGTGCCCGAATTCACTGACGAGCTTGTCGATCTGATTGCGGATCAGTCAGATGCGCAATCCGGCATGCATTCGATCCGCGAGCTGGAGCGTATCCGCGACAACAACCTCGTGGGGATGATGCGCGCACTCAAGGCGCAGAACTGGGGCGCGGGGGCGGTGCTGAACCAGCATGACGCGCTGCTGAAACCGGGTGCGCTGCCATCGCTGGAACAAGCGGATCTGAGCCAACCGATCCTGACTCTGTCCCGTGCCGTGCCTTTGGATTGGACCGATTACAACGGCCATATGAACGAAGCAAAGTATCTTGAGGCTTTTGCCGCCGCCACCGACCGGTTCATGGAGATCATCGGCTGCGATATGGAATATATCTCGTCCGGGGGCAGCTATTTCACCGCGGAAAACCACATTCGTTACATGAATGAGGTCCATGCGGGCGCAAAGATTGAGGTGCGCACCCAGATGCTGTTGGGGCAGGGCAAGAAACTGCACGTGTTCCACAGCATGTATAGCGGTGAGACGCTGCTGGCGACCGGGGAGAGCTTTTTGCTGCATGTCAGCCTGGAAACACGCCGCCCCAGCCCGCCATCGCCCAGCATTGAGGCCGCTATGGCCCGCATCGCCGAAGCGCAGGCCGGATTGCCTTATCCCGAAGGGGCCGGGGTTGCGATCCGGAAACCCTCATGACCTGCCGGGTGTTGGTGACGGCTGGCGCTTCGGGTGTTGGTCGGGCTATGGCAGAGGCGTTTGATGCGGCCGGGTATGTTGTCTGGATCACAGATATTGATCGGGTGGCGCTAGATGGCGTGCCGGATCATTGGACAGCCCACCATGCTGACGTGTCGGATGAGGGTGATATGCGCGCCGTGTTCGCCGCGATTTCTGATGCGGGTGGTCTGGATTCGCTCTGCGCCAATGCGGGAATTGCCGGGCCGACCAGCGCAATCGAGGATATCGACCTGAAGGATTGGCGTAGCTGCGTAGCGGTCAATCTGGAGGGGGCGTTTCTGGCGGCCAAATACGCCGCGCCGCTGATGAAATCCGCCCGGGCGGGCAGCATCATCCTGACCTCATCCACTGCGGGGCAATATGGCTATCCCTTTCGTGCGCCCTATGCCGCGGCCAAATGGGCGGTGATCGGATTGATGAAAACACTGGCGATGGAGCTTGGCCCTCACGGCGTCCGCGCCAATGCGATTTGTCCCGGCGCGGTGGAGGGCCCAAGGATGGAAGGCGTTCTGGCACGCGAGGCGGCGACCAAAGGCATGAGCCGGGACGAGGTCTATCAGGGCTATGCCTCGGGCACGTCCATGGGTCGTTTCGTCGAAGCGCAGGACATCGCCAATATGGCTGTCTTTCTGGCCTCTGGCGCGGCGCGGTTGGTGTCGGGTCAGGTGATCGCGGTGGATGGTCACACGGTTAATCCTGACCCGAAACTGTAACCTAGCCCTGGTTGGGGCCTCGGATCTGGCGGATGGTCTGACGAACGGCTTGCCAATCGCGGGCTTGCTGAGCGTTTCCGGCAGCCTCGCATTCGCGCATTTTCATTGCGGCTTCTGCCTCGGCCTGGTCACCGTGCGCCGTGTATAAAGCCCGTGCATATTGGGCTGTTTTCAGTGCGTCCATTCCTGTGGTCCTCCGTCTGTGGTCGGAATGCCCGAAAGTTCGCGCCCGGCGACGATACCACAGGTTGTACGGGGATGCATCATATGTCGCGGGAAATCGCTGCTCTGAGCTGTTGCAGGTGCTCTGGAAAGTCCCGCGCGGTCACGACCGCCTCGCGAACCAGAGTGTCGAAATGGCGGCTGAAAATTTCAATCCGGTCGCGATCGCGAAAGGCCATGTAATGGCTTCCTGCGTAAAACACGCAAAGAAGGGGACCGAAAATCGTTACGGGAGCCGAATACAGCCGTTTGGCATCGAACAGATAGATACGCAGCCGTGGGTAGAGCTGTTCACACAACTCCAAAAGGTGGTCAATCTGATCCAGCCGCTTGCGAAGGCTAAGGCCTTGATAATAGCCGGTTGCATGCGAAAAGCTGTCGATTTCGTACATTGGCATTGCGATCTCATAATCGGACTGGGCGCTGCGCATCCAGGTCAGCCGATCTTCGGACGCACCTATGGCCTGATCTGCCGTGCGCCCCAGATGCGGTGCGTATTCCCATTCCAGAACGGTGCGGGTCTTGAGCATGTCAGGCAAGGTCGCAGGAACATATCTGATTTTGTAACCCGCTGCCTCTTGGTGCCACTCGAATATGCGCTCATCTACCAGGGCGCGGGGGGCCTCAGTCATGCTCAGCGACAAAGCCAGCAACTCGGCCGCGCTTTCCGGCCGGTCAGACAGGCTCAGCAACCAGTCCGCCGAAACACCCAATGCCGTCGCGCAGCTTCCGACAACATGGGCATTCGGCAACCGTGCCCCGTGATCAGTCAACAGTTGCGATACGGTTGAGCGGTCAACACCGATCTGGCGCGCGAGGGCGCTTCGGCTGATTTGGCGTTCTTCCATTGCGCGGGCAAGGCGCAAACGGAATTGAGCCGCACGGTCGCGTTTGTCTATTTTATCCTGCATGTGGTGATAAATATCACGTTTGATGAGTTTTGTTAATCATATTCGGAATTTTCAACCTAAGCGGCGGGCCGTATTTCTTAAGCCATAACAATATTATGGGTGACGGAATGGAAACACGACGCAGATCGGTCGTGAAGGCGGTTTTGTGGAACGTGATGGGCCTGATCATCATGTCGGTGGTTGGGCTGGTTGCGACAGGGTCCGCCGCGATTGGCGGAACTCTGGCCGTAGTAAACACGGCGATCGGGCTGACACTCTATGTGGTTTATGAGAGGGTCTGGGCGGGTATTTCGTGGGGGCGCAATGTCTGAGCGCCCGGGTCCGGAATGGGGCACTTTCACGCTGATGCTGGCCTGTTATGCTGCCTGGTTGACCGTGATCTTCTTCCTGCCCATCTGGTTGGCGGTTCCAGTGATGGGCGCGGTGGCCGCGTTACATTCATCATTGACGCATGAAGCACTGCACGGGCATCCTTTTCGCGCCAGATGGCTGAACGAGGCGCTGATGGCGCTGCCCTTGACCTTATTCATCCCATATCAGCGGTTTCGGGACCTGCATTTGGCGCATCATCGGGATGCAACGCTGACCGATCCCTATGATGATCCTGAATCAAACTATCTGGACCCAAAAGTTTGGTCGGGGCTAGGTCACTGGCACAGGCGGTTGTTATCGGTGAACAATACTCTGTTGGGGCGGATCGTTTTGGGCCCTGCAATCGGACAGGTTGCCTTTGTCAGGGACGAGTTGCGAGGGGCCGCGCGTGGCGAATGGGACATATTGCGCGCATGGGCTTTGCATATGGCAGGCGTGGTTGCGGTTATCTGGATCGTGACCTTGTCGCCCATGCCGGTCTGGGCCTATGTCCTGTCCGCGTATTTGGGGCTTGGCCTTGTCAAAATACGCACTTTTCTGGAACACCGTGCGCATGAAGATGTGGGGGCAAGAACCGTTATCATCGAAGATCGCGGGATACTGTCTTTTCTGTTTTTGAACAACAATTTACATGTAGTTCATCATCTGAACCCGCGTACCCCCTGGTATCAACTTCCGAAGATCTACCAGCAGGGTAAAGAGGGCTATCTGGCCACGAATAAGGCCTATGTATACCCTTCATATGCCGATGTTTTCCGGGCGTATTTCTGGAAGGTAAAAGACCCGGTGGCGCATCCGCTCTGGCCAAAGGGTTGATTTGCGGCCACAAAAGGCGGCATGAGCCTCTGGATACCTGTCACTATAGCCGCCGCAACGTTTCAGACGGTGCGGTTCATGCTGCAAAAATCGCTGAGCAGTGTAAAGCTGACGGCCGCCGGGGCGACATTCGCCCGGTTTGCCTATTCAATCCCGCTGGTTCTAATCGCTCTGATCGCGGCGCTGCAGTTGACGGGGTATTCCTTGCCGCCGCTGACCGCCCGGTTCTGGGTGTTTGCCACCATTGGAGGAACGGCTCAGATCCTTGCCACGATCTGTGTCGTCGCCTTGTTCAAACAGCGCAATTTTGCTGTCGGCATAACTTTTAAGAAAACCGAAGTGATCCAGACCGCCATCGTTGGTTTTCTGGTCCTGGGCGATCAGGTCTCGTCCTGGGCGCTTGGGGCGATCTTTCTGGGGCTGACGGCTGTGTTGCTGCTGTCAAAAAGTCCCGGAGGAGACGGGGCGTGGTGGCGACACCTGACGAACCGGGCCTCGCGGCTTGGCCTGGGATCAGGTGTGCTGTTTGCGTTTTCCTCGGTCAGTTATCGGGGTGCCTCGCTTGAATTGGGCGAGATTGATGCGTGGTTTCGGGCACTTGTGACGCTGGCAGTCGTTGTCTCGCTCCAGTTCGTCAGCATGGGCCTGTGGCTGTTGTGGCGAGACAGGGCCGAGCTGCGCGCCGTGTGGCAGACACGCCGAACGGGCGTATTTGTCGGACTGACCAGCCTGTGCGGATCGTTCTGCTGGTTCTTGGCATTCACCTTGCAAAACGCCGCCTACGTCAAGGCTCTGGGGCAGGTCGAGCTGATCCTCAGCCTGTTCGCGTCGATCTTGTTTTTCCGCGAAACCATCACCCGGCGCGAGATCGCCGGGATGACGTTATTGGGCGCATCAATTCTGGCACTGGTTTTGTCTATTTAACCCGTGCGGCGTTCGTCGAAGCTGAGCGCGATAAAGCTGGGCAGGTGATCGCCCATTCCCACGACTGAAGGACCGTTGTCAGCGCGCCGTCCACGGCCTCTGACTTCTTTATCCTTCTTGCGATCTTCTCTTTTATCGTCGCGTTTGGGGGCCTCTGTTGGTCGGACCTCAGTTGGCCGGGCCTTTTTCTCGGGTTTTGGCCTCTCGGGTTTCGGCTCTTCCTTTACCGGATTGTCCAAGCGAGGAATTTCTTTTTGAATCAGCTTCTCGATCGCGGCCAGCGCTTTTTCATCGCGACCCGAACAGATAGTGATCGCTTTGCCTTCGCGTCCGGCGCGACCTGTACGACCGATCCGGTGCACATAATCCTCGGGGTGGCCGGGGACGTCGAAATTGATTACATGACTGACCGAGGGCACATCCAATCCGCGCGCGGCAACGTCCGAGGCGACAAGCAGACGTAGTGTTCCGTCACGGAAACCGTCCAGTGTTTTCGTCCGTTGTGACTGATCGAGATCGCCATGGATCGCGGCAGCATCATAGCCGTATTTCTTCAGCGATTTCGCACAGATGTCCACATCGGTCTTACGATTGCAGAAGATGATCGCGTTGGTGCATTTTTCGCCCTCGGAGTCGATCAGCGAACGCAGGACCTGACGCTTGGCGCTGGCCTCGCGGTCACGGCGACCACCTTTGAACATGACCACACTTTGCTCGATGGTTTCCGAGGCCGTCGCCTGACGGGCAACTTCGATACGGGTTGGGGCCGACAGGAATGTATCGGTGATCCGCTCAATCTCGGGCGCCATGGTGGCTGAGAAGAACAGCGTTTGGCGTGTGAACGGCGTCAGCGAAAAAATGCGTTCGATATCGGGGATAAAGCCCATATCCAGCATTCGGTCGGCCTCATCCACCACCATGATCTGGACGCCGGTCAACAATAGTTTGCCGCGTTCGAAATGATCCAGCAGGCGACCTGGTGTGGCGATCAGAACGTCGACGCCACGGTCGATCAGCGCATCTTGTTCCTTAAAGCTGACGCCGCCGATCAACAGCGCTTTGGTCAGCTTTACATTTTTGGCATAGGTGTCGAAATTCTCGGCCACCTGCGCGGCCAGTTCCCGTGTCGGGCACAGCACCAGCGACCGCGGCATGCGCGCACGTGCGCGGCCACGGGCCAGCAACGTGATCATCGGTAGCGTGAAGCTGGCGGTTTTGCCTGTACCGGTCTGGGCGATACCCAGAACGTCCTTGCCCTCAAGCGCGGGTGGGATTGCGCCTTCCTGGATCGGTGTTGGCGTTTCGTATCCGGCTTCCTCAATGGCTTTGAGGACCTTCGGGTTCAGGTTCAGTTCGTTAAACTTTGTCATGTATGTCCGGTTGTTGCGGACACTAAAACCTGGCCCGCGCGTAAAGAATGTGCCGGGCCCGGATGGCCATGCGATGTTTTGTGCATTTCGGCTTGGCGGGACATAACAAAATCACGGGGCAGGGTCAAATGAAGTCACTTTTATGCTGCGACACCGGCTGACCACGCGGATTTATCGCAACAATTCAGGTACTTCCGGGGAAATGTTTCGCGACTTTTCCATCCAAATCCAGCGGACGGTGCTTAATCAGCCCAAACTTTTCGAGGCGGGTGCGAACTTCTTGGTCGGCGCCACTGATTTCATTATAGAAAGCACGCAGGCCGTGAGCCCCATCTTCTTTTTCGATCCAGTTCAGTAATTCATTCATGTTCATCCCGCCTTGTTCGCGCGGAACATTGGGTGACATGCCTGGCTGATACGAGCCCTTTTCGAACCGGAACCGATAATGGGCTAGCCAATGATCCCAGTCAGGTGCATGACGGTGGCATAGATCAACCTGGGGCAGCTCGACCTTGGTCGGGAGGATTTCGCCATCCTGAAACAGATTGTGAATCCGGAAATTGATCTTAGGTAAGCCTTTGCGAACAAACAGTTTACCCTGAACATGGCTGAGGAATCCAGCAAGAACAAATCCGCCAAAATTCGGATATAGTGCCTGAACGATCCCATCACGGCCCTGACCAGCGGGGATATAGGCTTTGTACAGGTCTTCGGTTCCGCCTACGGGCTCGATCGGACGAACGCGCACCGCTGGGATATGTTGCGGAATCTCCGCTAATATCGCGCCAAGGTCGGATTGCGGCCAGAGGAACTCGTCCAGATCAATATGGGCGAGCCAGTCGACCTCAGCCTTTCTGTAAGTAAAGCTGGCATTTGCGGTTTGCCGGACCTGATGTTTGTCGGGCCTCTCGCGCTTTCGGTTCGCCCAGTACCCTTCGTCGCAGTTGCGTATTTCGATCCGTGGGTGGCGGTTCAGGGCGTTGAACGCAGCCGGGCAGGGCTCGTCCAGATACAGATACATGCGGTCGGCCCCGAGATCGAGGTGATAGGCCGCAAACCGAAGTATGTCCGGGGCCGAGCCCCGGATCGTTGATACAATGCCCCAGCTTGGGACATTATCCGGCATATGAAGCTCGTGACCCTGTCACGCCATCATCTCTTTGGTGGCGGTCAGGTTCAGGTCGGGATAGTCCCGCACGACCCGGTCGATGTCCCACTGCAGGCGAGTCAAATAGACGATGTCGCCGTCATGATCATGAGCGATGTGCTGCTTGTTGGCATTGACGAATTTCTCGACCTCAACCTTTTCACCACTGACCCAGCGGGCGGAGGTGAATTGAGACGCCTCGAACCGTACCGGCAGGCCGTATTCCATCTCAATCCGGCTGGCCAGAACCTCGAATTGCAGCGCGCCAACGACGCCGACGATAAAGCCCGATCCGATGGACGGTTTGAACACCTTGGCCGCGCCTTCTTCGGCGAATTGCATCAGCGCCTTTTCCAGGTGCTTGGCTTTCATCGGGTCGCCCGGTCGCACGGTTTGCAACAGTTCCGGCGCAAAGGAAGGGATGCCGGTTACCCGGATCGCTTCGCCCTCGGTCAGCGTGTCGCCGATGCGCAGCTGGCCGTGGTTTGGGATGCCGATGATGTCTCCGGCCCAGGCCTCTTCGGCCAGTTCCCGGTCGGATGCCAGAAACAGCACAGGGTTCGAGATTGCCATCGGCTTTTTCGATCGAACATGGGTCAGCTTCATGCCGCGTTTGAAATGGCCCGAGGCCATGCGCACAAATGCCACCCGGTCGCGGTGCTTGGGGTCCATGTTTGCCTGAACCTTGAAGACAAATCCGGACACTTTCTTTTCTTCCGGTGCGATCTGGCGGGGTTCCGCGGACTGTACCTGCGGCTGTGGACCATAGGCGCCGATGCCTTCCATCAGTTCCTTGACGCCGAACGAATTGATCGCCGAGCCGAACCAGATCGGGGTCATGTGGCCTTCCAATACCGCTTGGGGGTCAAGCGCAGGCAGCAATTCGCGTGCCATCTCAACCTCTTCCAGCAGCTTCTCAAGCAGGTGCTCGGGCACATGTTCGGCCAGCTTGGGGTCGTCCAACCCGTTGATCTGGATGCTTTCGGCCACTTTGTTACGGTCAGCGCGGTCCATCAGCTCCAGCCGGTCGCGCAGCATGTCGTAACAGCCGATAAAGTCGCGGCCTACTCCAATCGGCCAGGCAGCGGGCGTGACGTCGATGGCCAGCATTTCCTGAATTTCGTCGATGATCTCGAACGTATCGCGGCTTTCGCGGTCCATCTTGTTACAGAAGGTCAGGATCGGCAGGTCGCGCAGGCGGCAGACCTCAAACAGTTTCTGGGTCTGGCTTTCCACACCTTTCGCGCCGTCGATCACCATCACGGCCGCGTCCACTGCGGTCAGAGTGCGATAGGTATCTTCCGAGAAATCGCTGTGGCCGGGCGTGTCCACCAGATTGAACCGGAAGTTTCCATAGTCGAACGACATGGCCGAGGCCGAGACCGAGATCCCGCGATCCTTCTCCATCTGCATGAAATCCGAACGTGTCCGCCGTGCCTCACCCTTGGCGCGTACCTGACCGGCCATCTGGATGGCGCCGCCATACAGCAGGAACTTTTCCGTCAGGGTCGTCTTGCCCGCATCCGGGTGCGAGATGATGGCAAATGTCCGGCGCCGGGCGATCTCGGGCGGCAAGGTGGGTTGGTTCGTGGCGGTATCAAGCATAGTCGCGCGTATAGGCGGGGAATTCTGCCGAAGCAAGACAAAGAGGCTGGTTCGAATCGTCTGCCTGTGGCAATAAGAACATATAGTGAACAAATAATGGAGAGGATCAATGAATTTGAAAGAAATCGCCGATGAGCTGGTGGCGGGATGCCGGGAAAACCGGGCCAAGGCCAATCTGGATAAGCTGTATGCGGCAGATGCCGTTTCGGTTGAGGCCGTCGATGCATCCGGTATGGGACGCGAGGCGCATGGGCGCGACGCGATCCGTGGCAAGCACGATTGGTGGGAGAGTTCGACCGAAGTGACGGGCGGAAACGTCAGTGACCCGATGGTGCATGGTGAAGACCGTTTTGCCGTGATCTTTGAGGTGCAGGGCAAGTTCAAGGAAAGCGGTGAGAGCTTCGATATGCGCGAAGTTGCGCTGTATCACGTCGCGGATGGCAAGATCGTCCGGGAAGAGTTCTTCTACTAACCCCTTGTCATCAATCTGTCTTCCCTATCTGCTGGGTGCAAGACATGCGGATAATCACAGATGGGGAGGAACAGATGGATCTGGGAATAGGTGGAAAGCGCGCGCTGGTCTGTGCCAGCAGTAAAGGTTTGGGTCTGGGCTGCGCCGAGGCTCTGGCGGCGGCTGGTGTGAATCTGGTGATGAACGCGCGAGGGGCCGACGCGTTAGAGGCTGAAGCCGCGCGTTTGCGCTCGGAATTTGGTGTCGAAGTGCAGAGTGTTGCGTGTGATGTGACCTCAGAAGAGGGGCAGGCGCAGGTGATTGCTGCCGCGCAGGGCGTTGATATTCTTGTGACAAATGCTGGCGGTCCGCCTCCGGGCCTTTGGTCGGATTGGCAGCGCGAGGACTTCATCAAGGCGTTGGATGCCAACATGCTGACCCCGATTGCCTTCATGAAGGCCCTGTTGCCCGGCATGATGGATAAGGGCTGGGGCCGGGTGGTGAACATCACCTCGCAATCCGTACGGGCGCCGATTGCAGTGCTGGGCCTGTCGAACGCGGCGCGGACCGGGTTGACCGGCTATGTGGCCGGAACCTCGCGGCAGGTCGCGCCGCATGGTGTGACAATCAATAACCTGTTGCCGGGGATACATGCGACGGATCGAGCGGATTCTCTGGACGGTGGTGTGGCTGCGCAGCAAGGCATTTCCGTTGACGAGGCACGCGCGCAGCGTGAGGCAACCATCCCCACGCGCCGCTATGGCTCGCGGCAGGAGTTCGGGGCAACCTGCGCGTTTCTGTGTTCGCAGCATGCGGGCTTTATCGTCGGGCAGAACATCCTGTTGGATGGTGGCGCGACCAATCTGACGATGTGACCATGGCGCAAGGATTTTCACTGAAGGATCAGCTGTTTAATGCGGAAAAAACCCGTTATCTGGCGGGGCTTTTTGCCGATGCTGATCCAGGGTTCGATGCACAGGCGTTTCAAACGCAGGTGATGTCACGCCTTCTCGAGCTTGAGTTGAAAGAGCGGATGGCGTGGATCGCCGAATGCCTGCAGCAACAGGTTCCGGGTGAGCTGCCAACTGTCGCTCCGACCCTTTTACGGGCCTTGCCGCCGCCGCTGGATCCGAACAAGACCGACGACGATTTTGGCGATTTCATCTTTGCGCCGCTGGGGGATTGGGTCGTGAATGTCGGCCTTGACCACCCCGACCTCGCGCTGGACGTGCTGGCTGAACTGACGCAGAGGTTTTCGATGGAATGGGCCATTCGCCCCTTTCTCAATCGTCACCCCGAACACGTCATGGAGCGGCTGGAGGATTGGTGCGGACATGACAGCTATCACGTGCGGCGTCTGGTGTCCGAAGGAACCCGCCCGCGTTTGCCATGGGGGCAGGCGGTGGGGCTGGAATTGACCGATCCGCTGCCTCTGCTGGATCGGCTGCATCAGGACCAAACGCGCTATGTGACGCGGTCGGTGGCCAACCATTTGAACGACATCTCCAAAAAAGACCCGGATCTGGTACTGGACCGCCTGCTTGACTGGTCTCGTTTACAGCGTCAGGAAACGGACGAGCTGCGGTGGATGACCTCTCATACCCTGCGCGGACTGATTAAGGCCGGGCATCCGCGCGCGATGAAGATGCTGGGCTATGACCCTGATGCGGACATACAGGTCTCAGTGATGATAAATGGTCAGGCGCGGATTGGCAGGGCGCTTGAGTTTGACGTTTCTTTGGCTGGCGCTGCAGATCATCCGGTTCTGGTTGATTATATCATTCATTTCCAAAGACCTGGAGGAAAAACCTCAGCTAAAGTTCACAAACTGAAACAGGCCGCCTTGCGGAATGGGGTTTTGACGCTGAGCAAGAAGCACAAGCTCAAAGGCGATGCGACGACGTTCAGGCTTGTTCCAGGCGCGCATCGTTTGGAGATACAGGTGAACGGCCGGGTGCGCGCGGATCTGGATTTTGAGCTGCTGGGCTAGCTCAACCTTTCGTCAGATTGCTCGGCTTTTTATTGCACGGTGCGCGGTGCTGGGTTAGCTCAACATCAGTCAGATCAGGGGATGACAGCGATGAAGCATGAATCGGTGCAGAACTATTATGGCGAGGTCCTGCAAAGCAGCGCGGACCTGCAGACCAACGCGTGTTGTACGCCCGACGATATGCCGGATCATCTGAAAAAGATCCTCGCCAAGGTCCATGATGACGTGCTGACCCGCTATTACGGCTGCGGGCTGATCGCGCCGCTGGATCTGGAAGGGATGAGGATCCTTGATCTGGGCTGTGGTGCCGGTCGGGATGTATACGCCCTGTCTGCCATGGTGGGCGAGAGAGGGCGAGTGGTCGGCGTGGATATGACGCCCGAGCAGTTGGATATAGCCCGCGCGCATCAGGAATATCACGCCGAAACCTTTGGATATGCCCAAAGCAACGTGGAATTCCATCACGGCTACATCGAAAAGCTGGATGAACTGGACTTAAAGGCGGGGTCTTTCGATATCATCGTTTCGAACTGCGTGATCAACCTGGCCACCGATAAAGAGGCCGTTCTGCGCGGCGCGCATCGCCTGCTTAAGGACGGCGGAGAGATGTATTTCTCGGACGTTTATGCGGATCGTCGCGTACCGCAGGCAATGGCCGAGGATGAGGTTCTGTATGGCGAGTGTCTGTCCGGTGCGCTGTACTGGAATGACTTTCTGTCGATGTCTCGCAAAGCCGGTTTCGGCGACCCGCGTCGAGTCACGCACCGCCCCTTGACCATCGAAAATCCGGTTCTTGAGGACCGCGTGGCACCGCTCAAATTCCTGTCAGCCACCTATCGTCTGTTCAAGTTACCTGCGTTGGAACCCGCTTGCGAAGATTATGGTCAGGCCGTGATCTATAAGGGCACTGTCCCCAATGCGGCGCACATGTTTGAGCTGGATGACCACCACGCAATCGCCGCGGGTAAGGTATTTCCGGTGTGCGGCAACACATGGATGATGCTCAAAGACACCCGGTTTGCACGGCATTTCGAGTTCATCGGTGATTTCTCAACCCATTACGGCATCTTCGAAGGCTGCGGTGGTGAAAGCCCATTTGAGGCGACCGGGCAGGCCGAAACGGGCGGCTGCTGCTGATCCCTTGCACCCAAAGGGAGGGGTTGCTATCCCCGCCCAAGCCCGATTGATTTGATCGGGTAATGCTACGGGGTCCATCGGTGACAGTAAACGCAACTCCTCCGCGTCTGGAAATTCGCAATCTGGTCGCCCGGTACGAAGGTCGGGTGGTGGTTGATGACGTCTCGCTGACCGTGCAAGCGGGGCAGGTGACATGCCTGTTGGGGCCGTCAGGGTGCGGCAAGTCGACGACGCTGCGGATGATTGCCGGTGTCGAGATGCAAGAGACAGGCCAGATCTATGTCGATGGCAAGCTGATCTGCGATACGGTGTTCCGTGTCCCGCCTGAGCGGCGCGAGATTGGCCTGATGTTTCAGGACTTTGCCCTGTTCCCGCATCTTAGCGTAGCTGACAATGTTGCCTTTGGCCTGAAGGGTAGCAAAGATGAAAAACGCGCACGCGTGGATGAGTTGCTGGCCAAAGTCGACCTGATGCGTTTCGCAGACAGCTTTCCACATCACTTGTCGGGCGGTGAGCAACAGCGGGTGGCTCTGGCGCGCGCATTGGCCCCACGCCCCCGGATCATGTTGATGGATGAGCCGTTTTCGGGGCTCGATAACCGGTTACGCGATGGAATTCGGGACGAAACTCTGGCGATCCTCAAGGAAGAGGACGCCGCAGTCCTGTTGGTTACCCATGAACCCGAAGAGGCAATGCGTATGGCCGATGAGATCGCCCTGATGCGCCGTGGCAGAATCGTTCAACAGGGTGCGCCTTACAACGTCTACACCCGTCCTGCGGACAAAGCTGCAGTTGCATTCTTTAGCGATATAAATGTGTTAGGCGCGCAAGTTAACGGAGCTTTGGCCGATACGCCATTTGGTCAGTTTCTTGCTCCGGGTGTGCCGGATGGAACGAATGTTGAGATTGTATTTCGGCCTCAGCACGTCCGTTTGGATTTTGATCGCAATGGCAAAGGTCCACTGCCGACACCGACGGACGGGGTAGCCGCGCGTGGTGTGGTCGAACGGGCGCGTTTTCTGGGCAACGAAAGTTTGATTGAATTCCGTATGGACTATGATGATTCAATCTTGAAAGCGACCGTTCCCAACGTGTTTGTCCCGCAAGCGGGGCGGGTCATGTGGCTGACCATTCGCCGCGATCGGTGCTTTGTATTCCCCAAATAGGGTCTAAAACTGCAGTTTAGGCGCAAGTGGTGCGTGAAAGCCTCAGATTGCGCCTGCGGGTTGCTTGCCGCAGTGCGGGGCTGGGTCTATCAAGGAAAAAACGCTGCGGTGGATGGGGCATATGCGTATTCTTCTAACCAATGATGACGGGATCAATGCGCCGGGGCTTATCGCACTCGAGGCGATTGCTGCCGATCTGGCCGGACCGGATGGTGAGGTCTGGGTCGTAGCGCCCGCGTTCGAGCAATCCGGCGTGGGGCATTGCATCAGCTACACGCACCCGATGATGGTTGCCAAGCTGGGAGAACGCCGTTTTGCTGCGGAAGGATCACCAGCTGATTGTGTCTTGGCTGGTTTGCACGATGTGATGAAGGACGCGCCACCCGACCTGGTATTATCTGGTGTGAATCGTGGGAACAACTCGGCCGAGAATACGCTGTATTCTGGCACAGTCGGGGGCGCGATGGAGGCGGCCCTGCAGGGCATCCCTGCGATTGCACTGTCTCAGTATTTCGGTCCGCGCAATCTGGGGCTGGATGACCCGTTCGAGTCTGCAACCCATTTCGGTGCCGATCTGGTGCGCAAGATTCTGGATGCGACGCCGACGGAACAAGGCGATTACCGTTTGTTTTACAACGTCAATTTCCCCCCAGTGCCTGCGGATGAAGTACTGGGCACCCGGATCGCCCCTCAGGGTTATCGGCGTGACACACATTTCTCGGTCGAGCCGCACAGCTCACCTTCGGGGCGGCGGTTTCTGTGGATCAAGGGCGGGTATCAACACAATCCGACTGCACCTGGGACGGATGCTGCCGTCAATCTGGCAGGCTATATCTCGGTCACACCAATGCGTGCGGATCTGACGGCGCATGACGCGTTGGAAGCGTTGAAGTCGATCGAATGAGCGGACTGGACCCTGAAACAACCATGCAGTTCCTGTTTGCCCTGCGTTCGCGCGGGGTGACGGATGCACGTGTGCTGGCAGCAATGGAGCAGATAGATCGCGGCAGATTTGTCAAAGGCCTGTTTGCAGAACGCGCCTATGAGGATACGCCGCTGCCGATTGCGTGCGGCCAGACGATCAGCCAACCGTCTGTCGTTGGGCTGATGACGCAGGCGCTGGAAGTACGTCCGCGTGATACCGTGCTCGAGATCGGGACCGGATCGGGCTATCAGGCCGCGATCCTGTCGAAACTGGCACGCCGGGTATACACGGTCGAGCGCCATAAGCGACTTGTGCGCGAAACCGGCCAGTTGTTCCGTGATTTGGGGCTGACGAATGTGACGGCAATGTTGTCGGATGGTTCGTTTGGTCTGCCCGAGCAAGCCCCGTTTGATCGTATCATCGTGACTGCAGCTGCAGAGGACCCGCCCGGGCCGCTCTTGGCGCAGCTCAAAATCGGCGGTATCATGGTTTTGCCGGTGGGGCAGTCGGATACGGTCCAGACGTTGATCAGGGTCCGACGCACCGAATCCGGTTTGGACTATGACGAATTGTTGCCTGTCCGTTTTGTGCCCTTGTTAGAAGGGCTTGGGAAGGATGGAGCTTAAAGGAATATTCTGCAAAATGCGCCGGAACCCCGATGAACAGGGGCAGGTGTCGAGGACAATAAAATGAGAGCAGTTTCCAAATCAGCAATGCGCCGCTGTGCGTTAGGAGTGGCTAGCCTTGCAATCCTGGCTGGGTGCGAAGGGCCGCTGGACTATGATCTTCGCGGACAGGTAGGCGGTTTTTCCACCGCCGAAGCAGCACAGTCGGCGACGACCAACCGGCCCGCACCGGATGCCAGGGGTGTCATCACATATCCGACCTATCAAGTGGCGATTGCTCGCCGCGGTGACACTGTCAGAGACTTAGCCGCAAGGGTTGGTTTGCCTGAAGGAGAGCTGGCGCGTTTCAATGGTCTAATGCCTACCGATTCCTTGCGCGAGGGCGAAGTTGTGGCACTGCCCCAGACGGTCGGTTCCGCAAGCTCTGTCGATATTGCGACGATAGCTGGTACGGCAATCGACGAAGTCCCCGCAAATGGCTCGGTCCGTACATCAACGCTTGAACCCGCAAAACCTGCGGCGGCACCGGCACCAACCGGTCCCGAACCGATCCGCCACAAGGTGAAACGTGGTGAAACGGCATTTACAATTTCACGCCTCTATGACGTTCCCGTTGAGGCGCTGTCAGACTGGAATGGATTGGATTCCGATTTTACCGTCCGCGAAGGCCAGTTCCTTCTGATCCCGGTGAAAAGCCAACCCGCACCGCGCAAAGCTGCTGTGCCTGCAACGAATGTGACACAGCCCGGCCAGGGGTCTCCGACACCGACGCCGCCCAGTGCTACGCAGCCCTTGCCTGACGAAACCATTTCCCCGGCCACTCCGGCGCCTGATGTGACCGCCGAGGCACCAACAAACCAAAGCAATTCGGCGCTTGGGCTTCCTGTGAACGGTACGATTATCCGCACCTATCAAAAGGGAAAGAACGAGGGGATCGACATCGCAGCGGCCGCAGGATCGCCTGTAATGGCGGCAGAGGCGGGAACTGTTGCGGCGATCACTGCTGATGCAGATCAGGTTCCGATCATCGTTGTTAAACACAACAGTGATCTGCTGACCGTCTATGCCAATGTGGCAGATATCACGGTCAAGAAAGGGGATCGCGTGCGACGAGGGCAGAAGATTGCCTCGCTGCGGAGCGGGGACAACGCCTATGTCCATTTCGAAGTGCGCAAAGGCTTCGAATCTGTAGATCCAGAGCCCTATCTGAAATGATAAGAATGGCCCCGTCAGGGCCATGCCGCTGGCAGGGATAATCCCAACCCGATGACGGCAGGGTTAAGCGTATGGGTCGTAATCGCTTAGACGCTTTCCCGGCTCGTCTGCAAAAATCTCGGGCAGGGGAAGGACGGTTTCGATCAGGTCAATTCGGAAGACCCGGAAACCATCGCGGAGTTCACACCAGGAAGTCAGCGTCCAGACTCGTCCCCAATACTCCATATGCAATGGCCGAATGGTGCGCTCGGTCAGCACGCCGTCGATCCTGCGGTAACTCAGACGTAATTTTTGTCGTGATTTGATGGCGGCGCGGATCGGGGCCATATGCGCCAGCCCGCGTGCGGCATCGGCAAAGGGGTATACCGCAAATTTCCAGCTGTCAGCCTCGGAAATCACCTGGGTCGGCAGCACGGCGTCGATCTTTTCAGCCAAAGACTCGGCGGCGGTTTTCAAGTCGGGGTCGGCGGCCTCGGCCACGATTGCCATGCCAAGGTTCAGCGCTTCCAGTTCGGCCGGGGTCAAATTCAGCGGGGGCAGGGTGATCTGCTCACGCACCATATAACCCACGCCGCGCTCACCTTCGACCGGAACGCCCGAGGCGGCCAACGTATCCATGTCGCGATAGATCGTGCGGACCGACACCTCGAGTCGATCCGCAATGTCCTGCGCACGGTGCAGTTTGCCGTCGCGCAGGATCTGGATAATGTCGAACAGACGATCAGTACGGCGCATGACACGCCGCTCTGACCGGGGTTATGCGGTCATGTTCCATAGCACGTTCTCGTGGCGCATCTGCATGCCTTCGGGGTTGATCGCTGCGATCAGTGCGGGCGCAAAACCCTGCTGCGGGAACTGCGCAGCTGCGTCCTGTGCGGCCTTCATATCGGTCCAGATCACGTAGTCAGTCCAGCGCCCGTCTTGGCCTTGACTGAGTTGACGATGGGCAAACCCCGGAGCTGCGCGTACAAAGGCTTCGGACGCTTGGCTGAGTTTTACAAACTCTTCCGGGGTTGTCCCGTTGGCGAGGGTGAAGGTGACGATTTCTGCAACATGGGTCATGTGAATCTCCGTTGACCAGGTTTCGATACCGCCTACCTAGCCCCTACCAACTGACACAAACCTGTCAGTTGATCAATCTGAGGCCGTAAAAAACATCGGATCGGATCAAATTTGAACGCAGATTTGAACCAACTCACTTTTGCAGGCGGGCCAGCGGGCGTAGACACGGACCCAGATCACATTTCCGGCGTACGGCGCCGATGTTATAGGAGAAGAGAGATGCTCAACAATATTGGCCTTCCCGGCATTCTGCTGATCGCAGTTGTGGTTCTGGTGCTATTCGGCCGTGGCAAAATCAGCTCGTTGATGGGCGAAGTGGGCAAAGGCATTACGTCATTCAAGAAGGGCGTCAAAGAAGGCGCAGAGGAACTGGATCAGGACGCATCCGAGCTGGCCAAGGACGTCACGCCCGAGACCGACAAAGACAAGGTCTGATCCGGTATGTTTGATCTGGGCTGGACCGAGCTTCTGGTCATCGGCGTCGTTGCCCTGATCGTTGTGGGGCCAAAGGATCTGCCGGTTTTGTTCCGTAATGTCGGTCGTTTTGTCGGCAAGGCCCGTGGCATGGCGCGCGAATTCAGCAGTGCCATGAACGATGCGGCGGATCAGGCCGGTGTAAATGACATCAAAAAAGGTCTCAACGCGGCCACTAACCCTGTAGGCAGCGCCATGGATGGTGTGAAAGAAGCCGCGCAGGACCTGGCCAAAAGTATCGACCCCACCAAGTTTGACCCCGATAGCGAGACCGGTAAGCTGGCCGCCGAACGGGCCGAACAGGCCAAGAAGATTCAGGCCTCGACCGCACGTGCTGCGGCTGAGCGTAAGGCGAGAGAAGCCGCCGAAGCGATGGCCAAGGCTGAAGAGGCCGAAGCCGCGCTGAAAACCGAAGGCAAATCATGACCGACACAGACGAGATCGAAGACAGCTCGGCCCCATTGATCGAGCATCTGGCGGAACTGCGCACCCGGCTAATCCGCGCGGTCATTGCCTTTGTAATAGGCATTGTCCTGGCCTTTACGGTCGCGGAACCGATCCTGCAATTCCTGGTCCAACCAATCGAGGCAACGCTGCGCGATCTGGGCGATCCTTCTCCGACTTTGCAATATACCTCGCCACAGGAATATCTGTTTACGCTGTTTCGAATTTCGATGGTGTTTGGGTTTGCGCTGGCCTTCCCGGTGATCTCCTATCAACTCTGGCGCTTTGTGGCGCCCGGTCTGTACAGGTCTGAGAAGGGCGCTTTCCTGCCATTCCTGGTCGCCTCGCCGTTCATGTTCCTGCTTGGGGCATCATTTGCACAATTCGTGGTAACGCCGCTGGCCATGCAGTTCTTTTTGGGCTTTGCGGATGTCAGTTCGATTTTCGCCAATCTGTTGTCGGCGACTACCGGAGATGTTCCAGAAGAGATCGTGGTTGTGCCCGAAACCACCGAGGGCGTGAAGATCACGTTCTTCGGCAAGGTGAATGAATCGCTGGATATCACGCTGAAATTCATCCTTGCCTTTGGTCTGTGTTTCCAACTGCCTGTGCTGCTGACCTTGATGGGTAAGGCCGGACTTGTCAGCGCCGAGGGTTTGGGCAGTGTCCGAAAATACGCCATGGTAGGTATTCTGGTGCTTGCTGCCCTTGTGACACCGCCAGACGTGATCACTCAGATCATCCTGTTTGTCGTGGTCTATGGCCTCTATGAGGTGTCGATTTTTCTTGTCGCCCGAGTTGAGAGAAAGCGCGAGGCCGAGTTGCGCGCAGAAGGATACTATGACGACGAAGAAGAGGCGGATGCCGATATCATCCACGAAGAAGACGGCAAATAAAGCTGCGATCAAGCAATGAACAGGCGCGCCCAGCCCGGCGCGCCTTTTTCATGCGCCGCTCTTGTCGCGCCGGGCGGAACATGGTTTGAGACCCTGCAGACACGACCGGAGGCCCCAATGGATGACCAAGCTCTGAACCGTATTGCCGACGCGCTGGATCGCATTGCCCCGGCGCCTCTGGCCGCGCCCGATTTTGCCGCAGCTCCGGCTTTTGTCTGGCATGTCGAACCCGACCGCCTGGAACCGGTTAAGCAGGTCAATCGGGTCGATTTGGATCTCTTGGTGGGTATCAACCGGTCTCGCGATACACTATTGGACAATACACGCCGCTTTGCCGCTGGATTTAAGGCCAACAATGCGCTGCTCTGGGGCGCGCGTGGTATGGGCAAATCCAGCCTTGTCAAAGCGGTCCACGGCACCCTGCAGAACGAACATCCTGATCTGAAACTGGTTGAGCTGCAGCGCGAGGATATGGGCTCGGTCGCGCGTCTGCTGAACCATCTACGTGCAGCGCCGCATCGGTTCATCCTGTACTGTGATGACCTGTCCTTCAGCCACGATGATCAGCACTACAAATCGCTCAAGGCAGTGCTGGACGGTGGCATCGAAGGTCGCCCGGAAAATGTGGTCTTCTACGCCACCTCAAACCGCCGCCACCTGATGCCGCGGGATATGATCGAAAATGAACGTTCCAGCGCCATCAACCCGTCTGAGGCCGTAGAAGAGAAGGTCTCACTGTCGGACCGGTTCGGGCTATGGCTGGGTTTCCATCCTTGCGATCAGGACGAATACCTTGCCATGATCGACCGCTATTGTGCTTCTTACGGCGTCTCGGTCGACGCAAACACCCTGCGCGCCGAAGCGATCGAATGGCAAGCCACACGTGGCGCGCGCTCGGGCCGTGTGGCATGGCAATTCTTCGTCGATCTGGCCGGAAGAAACGGTGTTCACATCGCGTAATCCGCCGGCTTCATCTGGCTAAAAATACCTCCGCCGGAGGCATGGCCCAATGGGCCATTCCTATAACAGAGCCAGAATGCGCGCCGCTTCATCTGCGGTGCTGGTCAACCCATCCCGATCCTCACCGGGATGAAACCGGGCACGCACGGCAGTAGGCATGGCAGCCGGTTCCACGATGCTCACACGCGGCCCGGTGCGCTCAGTTTCCAGCGCCCAGCTACGGGCCAGAGCCATCTGCGCCGCCTTGGTGGCACCGTAGATGCCATAGAATTTCTCGCCCGCCTTCGGATCATCGAAAAATACCGCATGGCCGGCCTCACCCAGCAAAGGCGTAACATAGGGGATCAGGACCGACGTGGCGGTTGCGTTGGTGTTGATGGCTTTGGTCCATTCCTTGGGGTCAATGAAATGGGTCGGCGTCAGGGCCGAAGTGTGAACCGCAGTATGCAGCCACAGGTCCACCTTGCCCCAGCGATCATGGATGCCACGACACAGTGTCGCCATCGCATTCGGATCTGCAATATCCATCGGAGCCAGGGTGGCTGAACCGCCCTTTACTTTGATGCGGTCGTCCAGTTCTTCCAACCCGCCGGTGGTGCGGGCGACAGCGACGATGTGGTACTCTGGTGCCAGCGCCTCGGCCAGGGCAGCGCCCAGCCCGCGTGAGGCCCCGGTGATGAGGGCGATTTTAGTCTGATCGGTCATGACTGCGGTTTGAACCCAAGCGCGCAGCGCGTCAAGACAGGATTAGCTGCCCGGGATCGCTATGCGCGTCGTCTGACCGCTTTGTCGCAGCATGATGCCCTCGGCATCAATGGCCACAATAGTACCTGAAGACACACGGCTGCCCAGCTTGACCTCTTTGACCCGGCCAGAAGACATCCGCATCAGCGCGCGCATATCGGCTTTTGGCCCAAACACCCCAAGCAGGGTGACAGAGTTTTTGCTAAGCGCGCCCTGTTGCGTGGCCGCGCTTGTGACGGTTTTGTTTGACATAGAGTGCGGCTGCGGCACACGGCCCCAACCCCTTTTGATGAGTGGTTGGAGGCGGACTATCAAACGCAACAAGGGAACAAAAGGTCCGGTGAATTGTCCGTTCCGTCACTTTCAAAAGGCAGTCGGTGAACCCATTGCGATTGCATTTCCTTCGCCAAAAAGTTGTGCGCGGAAACTAAGCGAATTTACACCGATGCAGTCGGAAACCGCCCGGCTTGAACCGGGCAGAGAGCTACCGATTCGCCGGGAACTTATCCCGAAGCCAGCTTGGCCGCGTTCCAGGATCCGCCGGGCACCTGCATGTCTTCACGTTTCTTACTAACGCGTGAACTGCTCTCGAGCGTATCCAGATAGTCTTTGCTGACGCTTCCGGTGATATATTTTCCGTCAAAACACGAACAGTCGAACGCTTCGATTTCTGGATTTCCTTCCTTGGCGGCCCAGATCAGATCGTCCAGATGCTGATAGATCAGGGCGTCTGCACCCAGCTCCTGCCGGATTTCCTCGACCTCTTTGCCATGGGCAATCAGCTCATGTTTGGTGGGCATGTCGATGCCATAGACATTCGGGTATTTCACCGGCGGTGAGGCGCTGGCAATGTAGACCTTCTTGGCTCCAGCCTCGCGGCACATTTGCACAATCTTCTTGATCGTGTTCCCGCGGACGATGGAATCGTCGATCAACAGAACATTGTGGCCGTCAAACTCTAGCGGAACCGCATTCAGTTTGCGGCGCACGGATTTCTGACGTTCGGCCTGACCGGGCATGATGAACGTTCGTCCGACATAGCGGTTCTTTACCAGTCCTTCGCGATAGGGGATGCCGGTGATCTTGGCCGCCTCAAGCGCGACGGGGCGGGCGCTGTCTGGGACCGGGATGATCCGATCAATCTCAAGCCCTGATTCCTGGATCTGTTTGGCCAGCGTCTGCCCCATACGCATCTGCGTTTTATAGACAGAGACGCCGTCCAACAGAGAATCCGGACGCGCGAGATAGACATATTCAAAGATACAGGGTGTCAGCTTGCCTTCGACCGCCTGGAATTCGTGCATGTTGCCGTCCAGGTCGATCAGGATCGCTTCGCCAGGGCGCAGGTCGCGCATCTTGTTGAAGCCGTTGATGCCAAAGGCCACATCTTCCGAGGCAAACGCAAAGTCGTCGCCACCGCTTTCGGTTTCGCGGATGGCCACCGAGAGCGGGCGAATTCCGTGCGGGTCGCGGAAGGCCAGCATTCCGACACCTGCTATCAGGCAGATCACCGAATAGGCGCCCTGTACCCGTTCCATCGTCATCTTCACACCGGCAAAGATATTCCGAATGGGCTCGGCGTTGCCATTGACCTTGATTGCGTCAGCAACCTTGTCCGCCAGAACGTTCAGCAGAATTTCCGAATCTGACGTTGTGCGCAGGTGGCGGCTGTATTTTCCGGTGACCTTCTCACGCTGTGCGGCAGTGTTGGTGATATTGCCGTTATGAACCAGGTAGATGCCATACGGGGCATTCACGAAGAACGGCTGCGCCTCGGCCGCGCTGAGCGACCCGGCAGTCGGATAGCGCACATGGCCAATGCCGACCTTTCCAAGCAGGGTATCGGCGTCCTGAGCGTTAAACACATCCTTGACCAGCCCGTTGGCTTTCTTTTCGCGGAAGAACTCTCCGGTATAAGTGACGATACCCGATGCATCCTGACCCCGGTGCTGTAGCATCAAAAGCCCGTCATAGATTTCCGCAAACACATCATGTGTTCTGCTTGCGATCCCCAAAATCCCACACATGTACGGGCTCCAAATTACTATGACGATTTAAGTTGTGGCGGTGTTCGGAACATCAGCATGGCGGTGTCTTTGCCTGATACTTCCCATAGATCTTGGGATGCAGACGCGCCCTGGTCGCAAGCGGCAGGCGCGAAAGAAAACAGATACAGCAAGATCGGCAGCTCCGATTCCATGTCAGTTCGGACTTCACATAAAGCCTTACGGAGGCTGTGTCATCAAAGGATCACATTTGCGATTTGACGCAGGTGGAATTTGCCACAATGGCCGAACAAAAGGTGACAGGTTTCGCAGCTTGTGCTGTCATAGAGGAAACAATCCGAAACAATAGTTTCTTCAAGCCAAGCGGATTTCAGACATGTGGCAAAACAATCAAGGTCAGAAAAAGCAAGAACCGGTAAAACGCCGGTGCCACCGATGCCGTGGAATGGGGCGCGCACCCTGTCAGATTTGCGGAGGCGCAGGTGAAGTGATCAAAAGTCGGGACATTTTTGGCAAGCCCGTCATGTCCCGTTGCGAAGGGTGCTTTGGGCTGAAAAACATCAGATGCACCGTTTGCGCCGGAGAAGGGTTTGTCTAAGTCGAATTGAAAAAGCCCGGCTTTGACCGGGCTTTTGCTTTATTCCGCTGCAGGTGCTTCAGGGGCGGCAGGTGCGTCGGATGGATCGGCGCTTTCACCACAGCTGGCTACCAGTTCTTCATATTGGGATGTTACCCACCCCAGCGCGGCTTCGGGGTTTTGCTCTTCGATTTTGTCGCTGAATTGTTCGAACACTTTGGCTGACCGGCTTTCATCGACGATGGTGTAGGATTGGCCCGTCATGACTGTGTCATAGACGAAGAAGGCAATCGCCACCAAAAGGATGCCGCGCGCGATTCCAAAGAAAAACCCAAGTGCCTGATCCAAGCCGCCCAGTGCAGACCGTTGCACAAGAGATGAGAACAGTGGGGTGAATATACTAACCACGATCAGGGCAATGGCAAACACGCCAGCGAACCCGGTGATAACCGACAATTCACAACTGTCGCGCAGGAAATCTCCGACAACGGGGATTTCTTTGACCAGTGGAACAGCCTGTGGTGCGAAAATGAATGCCAAAACTGCCGCCGCAACCCATCCCGCGATCGCGAGAATTTCCCGCAACAGGCCACGGGAATAGGCCAGCAGACCCGATATAACGATGATCAGGGCAACTACCCCGTCAATTATTGTAAAACCTTCCATGGCCCTCGCCCGTAATTTTTTCTGCCCCTCAAGGCGTTACCTTAACCTGCTCCGAAGGTTTCGCCAACAAACCCTACCAAATCAGAGGGCCGGGTGAGTGTCAGACCTGCCACAGTACCGGTTTTCCCGCCTGCCGGAGCTATGGCGGATGTGAAACCAAGTTTTTGGGCTTCTTTCAACCTGTTTTCTGTCTGAGGGGCCGGTCTAAGTGCCCCGGACAACGAGATTTCTCCGAAAACGACGGTGTCCGTTGGCAGGGCTGTGTCCTCGCGCGCGCTGAGTAGCGCGGCAGCAACGGCAAGGTCCGCGGCTGGCTCGGTGATTTTAAGCCCACCTGCGACGTTGAGATAGACATCGAGCCCGGCAAAGGGGATGCCGCAGCGGGCTTCGAGCACGGCAAGGATCATTGCCAGCCGTCCGCTGTCCCAGCCGACGACGGTTCGGCGAGGCTGAGAGTGGGGGGATGGGGCAACCAGCGCCTGAAGCTCGACCAGAACCGGCCGTGTCCCTTCGATACCAGCAAATACGGCCGATCCGGGGCTGGGCTTGCCGCGTTCAGATAGAAACAGGGCCGACGGGTTTGTGACTTGTGCCAGACCCTTGCCTGTCATCTCGAACACGCCAATCTCATCGGCTGGACCAAACCGGTTCTTGACCGCGCGCAGAATGCGGAACTGATGCCCGCGTTCGCCTTCGAAATAAAGAACGGTATCGACCATGTGTTCAACCACGCGGGGGCCAGCGATCTGACCATCTTTGGTGACATGGCCAACCATGATGATTGAAACTCCGTGTCGTTTCGCAAACGTGGTCAATTCATGTGCTGCGGCGCGGACTTGTGACACTGAACCCGGTGCGCTGTCGACGTTGTCGGCCCACATGGTTTGAATTGAGTCGATGATTGCGAGACCGGGTTTCTCGGCTTCCAACGTGGTGAGGATGTTACGCAGGTTGGTTTCGGCGGCCAGTTGCACAGGCGCATCTTCAAGCCCTAACCGGCGCGCGCGCATCCTAACCTGCGCGCTGGCTTCCTCGCCCGAGACGTAAATGGTTTTCACACCCGCACGCGAGAACCGGGCCGCGGCCTGCAGCAAAAGGGTGGATTTGCCGATGCCCGGATCCCCACCTACCAGTAAGGCCGAGGCGGGGACGAGTCCGCCTCCCAGCACGCGATCCAGCTCCTCGACCCCGCAGAGCGTGCGGGGAGGGGGAATTTCCTCGGTCGACAGGTCCGTGAGTGTGATGGACTGGCCACGCTTGCCGCCGAGGGATTTTTTGGCCGGGCCAGCCGAAAGGGGTACGTCTTGCGTGATGGAATTCCATTCACCGCAACCGTCACAGCGCCCGGACCACCGTGAATGAGTGGCACCGCAGGCCGAGCATGAAAAAGTTGTCTTTGCCATGGCGCCCTTGGTGCCCGAGGAATGGCGGTTCTTCAAGCCCTCGTGGGCCTTCATCTCCACCGGTAGCGCGCCATATCCTCAGGCCCGTTTGGGCCATCGTCCATGGCGGGCGCTGTCGCGCCTATTCGGCGGCGCGAGGTGGCGACATAGCTATGACGCTCGACGGCTTCGATGCACCGTCCTTGGGCTGCTGCAGTTGCGCTGACAATTCCGGCAACAGTTCGAAAAGTTCGTCGCGCAGGCGGGTTAGCTGAGAACGAGCGATGGATTCTTCGATTTCAACATCATGGGTCCACTGGCGCAGCTCGTGCTGAATGGTTTGCGCCTCTTCCAGCCGTTGCTGAAACAGTTCGATCTCTTCCTGGCGTTGCTGCAGGAATGTGCGGGCACGGGCGATGCGGGTATCCCCGTAAGTTTCGGCCAGTTCTTGGCTGATCTGGCTCATCTGCGCGGCCAGCTCCAGAATCTCTGGTTCGAGCGATTGTAGGTTGGGATGTTGGCGCAGGAAGGCCATCCGCTCTTTGACCGCATCAAATTCGGACGACAGGATAAATGCCCCGCTGCGGTCCTGCGCATGGGCCAGCTGATAGGCATGGGCGATGTCGTGCATGTTCAGCGCAAATTTACGGTGCGCGTTTTCCAGGGCCATCATCCGGGCATTCGCAGGAAGGTAGAAGGCCAGCATCAGGATCAGAGCGGTCAGGCCAATCTGAACATAGATCCCGGCGTCGATGATGGTACCGCCTGCCAGTCCGGCTTGCATGGAAAGCCATGGCAGCACGCCCAGGGCGGATAGCATAGTGGTTGCGACGGCCAGAAAAGCCGCGGAACAAATCAGAAAAAATGTCAGTCGTAAAAATGCGTTTTGAAACTGTAATGTTAACGTGTGGAGTGCGGTCATGTTCGACGATCTCCTTCTCAAACCGATACATATCGGGCCGAAGCGGACAAAGGTTGAACATAAATTTTGATCCGCTACGGACCGATCACTACAAGAAACTGGCTGCTCGAAATATTAAGATGATACTCAGATAAGTGTTTTCAATCAATTAGGTCTGATGATTTCGTGATCTGGATGTCATCTCGGTAATAATACCTAGGGCGATTGAGGCCAGAATACAGGCCGTAAACAGGTAAAGCCCCCATGCGGTTTCGATGGTCGCGTAAGAGATGCCTTTGGCCAGAGTGATATAGAGCGCGATCAGGAAAATGTCGGCCATCGCCAGCTTGCCGAGGATGTTCAGCGCCGGCTGAACGCGCGCATCCAGCAGGTCCCATTGGATCAGGGCGGTGCCGATGGTTTTCAGATAGGGGGCAAAAAGGGCAAAGACGGTGACGATCAGCGCGAGGAAGATATCGGACTTCCAAAGGGACTGGAGCCCGGTGATGACGCTGATTTCGCTGAGGCCGAAGATGGGCAGAAATCCCGCGCGCATCAGCGGAGCGAACCACGCGATGGGGTAGAGGATCAGCAGAGAGAGGGTGACGAGGCGGAGGGTCATTATAGATACTCTTCGGAACTTTTCGATAAGGTGAATATTTAACCTCAGTCTGTATTGTGCCTATACCGATATCCGAAACGCTATTGATACACATCACTTTGTTTACGAAAAAATTTATATGGCTGAACCTGTTATAAAAATTGTCGAAGGCCCGTCCCCAACCCAGAAGGGGGTTAGCGAGGCTATAGCTGTTGGCCTCGCGGGGGTTCTTTCAGCGGGAAGTGTCGCTGCAGACATTATGCCATTTGATCGCGAACAGTTGTTTGGCGTAATGCATTTTCGCCTCCAGGAAGCGCTGCAGGCGCAACGCAGGGCGCGTTGGTTCGGTGGAAAAATTTACAATCGATTTTCAGGGCAAGATCCCAATTACGTTCTGTTTTCGGGAACTCATCTGGGTCAAACATTGGCGCTTGCCCGGATTCAGACGCCAGATTTTGTGGTCCCGCGTGGGAAATATTTGCTGCGGCTAGATTATGTAAAAGAAGCCTACGAGAACTTGAAACAAGAAAGGAAAGGTGCGCCTGTCTAACGCACCGCCTCTATCGGCCCCTCAGCACTACCGCTGATGAACTGTTCCACATAGGGGTCGCCCGAGGCGTCCATCTGCCCGACGGGGCCGGTCCATTGGATCACGCCTCCGTGCAGCATAGCGACGTTATCGGCAATCGCGCGGACCGAGCTCATGTCGTGGGTGATGGTCATCGCGGTGGCGCCCATTTCGGTAACGATCTCGCGGATCAGGTCGTTGATGACACCGGACATGATGGGATCAAGGCCGGTGGTGGGCTCATCGAAGAAAATGATCTCGGGCTCGGCGGCGATGGCGCGGGCCAGGCCCACGCGTTTTTGCATACCGCCCGACAGTTCGGCCGGGAAACGATCGGCCACATCCGCTTTCAGGCCCACGCGGCGCAGTTTCTCGACGGCGATCTCGCGCGCCTCGTCCACGGGACGTTTGAGCGAGCCGCGCAGCAGGCGGAAGGCGACGTTTTGCCAGACGGGCAGCGAGTCGAACAGCGCACCGCCCTGAAACAGCATTCCGAACCGGGCCAGAAAGGCATCGCGGTCGCCTTTGGTGGCGTCTTTACCGTCTACATAGACCGTGCCGCTATCGGGTTTGATCAGGCCAAGAACGCATTTCAGTGCCACCGATTTGCCGGTGCCCGATCCGCCGATGATGACCATCGAGGTGCCCTTGGGGATCTCGATATTGACGCCTTTGAGGACCTGATTGGACCCAAAGGCTTTATGTACATTCTCCATCCGGATCATATCGAGAAGAACACCCCTGTCAGAACGAAGTTTGCAGCCAGAATCATGATTGCGGCAGCCTCGACCGAAGATTTGGTCGCAGCGCCAACGCCCTGCGCGCCCCGGCCCGAATTCATGCCGTAGTAGCAGCCCATGGTCGCAGTGATCAGGCCAAAGGCCGCGCCCTTGGTAAGCGAGGAGACGATGTCATGAAATTCGAGGAAATTCATGGTGTTTTGCAGGTAGGCCGCGGCGTTGAAGCCCAGGCTTTGGGTCGCCACGATATATCCGCCCGCAATGCCGATCACATCGCCAACCGCAACTAGAATCGGCACTGTGATGACGGCGGCCAGCACCCGCGGCGCGGTGAGGTATTTCATCGGATGGGTGGACAAAGTTACCAGCGCGTCGATCTGCTCGGTCACTTTCATGGTCGCGATTTCGGCGGCGATGGAGGATGTGACCCGCGCCGCAATCATCAGACCACCCAGAACAGGCCCAAGCTCGCGCACCATGCCAATCGCTACGATTTGTGGCACCACAGCTTCGGCATTGAAACGCGCACCACCTGCATAGATCTGAAGCGCCAATGCACCGCCAGTAAATATCGCCGTCAGGCCGACCACCGGCAGGGACATCCAACCGATATTCATCAAAGCGACCGCAAATTCGCGCGGATAATAGGGGGGGCGGAAAATATGTGAAATCGCGTCCACAAAGAACAGAGCGACCTTGCCGAAATTTGCAAGCAAAGACAGGGCTGTACGTCCCAACCCGCCCAGCATTGAAAGAGGGTTCATTCGATATAGCCCCGAGAGTAGCGCGCGCCTAGAGATGTCAGAATTTCATACCCGATGGTGCCGGCGGCCTCGGCCAGATCATCTACTGTCTGGTGACCGTTGAGAATACGCAGGCGTTCCGGATCCTCGGGCAGATCCGTTACGTCGATGGTGATCAGATCCATTGAGATCCGGCCAACGACAGGGCAGGGCCTGTCCGCCACAAAGGCATCAATGCCGCCTCCGATAGCGCGGTGAAGCCCGTCCGCATACCCGGCCGCAACCGTGGCGATACGGGATTTGCGCCGCGCGACCCAGCTATTGCCGTATCCCACACTTTCGCCGGGCTCGACCTCGCGCACCTGAATGACCGGAAGGTCGACGGTGACGACGGGTTTCGCATCGGCAAAGGGTTGTCCGCCATACATCCCGATACCGGGACGGCAAAGGTCGAAGTGATAGTCGCTGCCCAGAAGGATACCGCCGGTGGCCGCAAGCGATCTGGGGGCCGCACTTCCATCGGTCAATTCGTGGAACACGCGCAGTTGGTGGCGATTCATCGGGTTGTCAGGCTCATCCGCACAGGCGAGATGCGACATCACCAGCGACGGATTAAGCGGCTCAATCTCGGTGCGCAACGCGGCCCAGTCCGCAGGCTCAATCCCCAAGCGATTCATGCCGGTATCCAACTGGATTCCAAAGGCGTGTTCAGGCAAGGCCTGACGATGGCGGCGGAACTGTTCGGACGAATTCAGCAATGGCGTCAAATTGTGTTGGAGCAGTAGGTCGCTGTCGCCTTCCATATGCCCGGAAAAAACACTTATCGTTGCGTCGGGCCCGACAGCCTCGCGCACGGCAGCGCCTTCTTCGGCAGCCGCGACAAAGAAATTTCTGACACCTTCTTCAGCAAGTGCGGCAGAGACAGGACCAGCGCCCAGGCCATAGGCGTCGGCCTTGACCACGGCACCCGTTTCACAGGACGTCTTTGCATCAAGCGCCTGCCAGTTGCTGGCCAGCGTATAAAGATTGATCGTTAAGCGTGCAGTACTCATGCGTCTGTTCATGACATTGGATCGCGTCAGGTCAAGGGGGGTCGCAGCGATAATTGACCTGTACGTTGCGCATAACGGCACCTTGAGGCCGGGAAGCGGGTTGAAACAGCGTAAATCTGCGTATTGAACATCTGAGGGCGCCAAATCACTATTGTGCGCACATCGTGGTCAACCATGATCGGGTCAAGGTGATCGTTCACTAATGCCCAAAGGGGCCTGTTGGGATGAAAACATGATTGAACTCTCGTTTGGGTACAAAAACCAGAGCAGTAGGTTGCCTGATTTCTTTTACGATGTGTTCTCTGCCTCAGAGGGGGGCGAGGAAGGACGGGCCATTCAATCTTTGATCAGGGAATTGCTGAAAACCGAGCCCGATCAGGATCTGCAGGGATGTGTTGCGACTGATGGGGGTGATCTTCTGGGATGTATCATGTTCTCGCGCCTGACCTTTGATCAGGATCCGCGACGGGTGTTTCTGATGTCGCCCGTGGCCGTGCGGACGGATCGGCAACAGGGTGGGGTCGGGCAGAAGCTGATCACCTTTGGTCTGGACCAACTGCGGGCCCAAGGCGTCGATTTTGCAATAACCTACGGAGATCCGTCATATTACGGCAAAACCGGTTTCCTGCCCATTTCTGAGGCATTCGCGCAGCCGCCAATGCCGCTTAGCCAGCCGATCGGATGGCTAGGGCAATCTCTGTCTGGTTCACATGCTGATCCGATAGTGGGGCCGTCACGCTGTGTCAGCGCGTTTGACCGACCTGACCTTTGGTGACGGTCAGTAGCCTTCGATCTGACCGTCCTGCTGCCAGGGTTTGACGAGGTTCCCAAAGCGGGTGAACTGTGCTTCGAAGGACAGCTCGACCGTACCGATGGGGCCGTGGCGCTGTTTGCCAACGATTACTTCGGCCTTGGCGTGCAGGCGTTCCATGGCCTGCTTCCACTCTTCCATCTTCTCCAACTCATGATCGCCGGGCTTTTCACGTTCTTTGTAGTATTCCTCGCGGAACACGAACATCACCACGTCAGCATCCTGTTCGATCGAGCCTGATTCCCGCAGGTCGGACAGTTGAGGGCGCTTGTCGTCTCGGTTTTCAACCTGCCGGGATAGCTGAGACAATGCGATGACCGGGATGTTCAGTTCCTTGGCAATGGCTTTCATACCCATCGAAATCTCAGCGATTTCGTTGACGCGGTTTTCGGCCATGCCGCGGCACAACTGCAGATAGTCGATCACCAGCAGGTCCAGACCGTGAGTCCGCTTCAACCGCCGTGCACGCGCGGCGAGCTGTGAAATCGGTAGTGCCGGGGTGTCGTCAATGAACAGCGGGCAGGCTTCCAACTCCTTGGCCGCATCAACAAAGCGGCGAAACTCACCCTCGGTCATGTCACCCTGGCGGATCTTGTGGCTCGAGATTTCCGAGGCTTCGGCCAGAACCCGGCCCGCCAACTGCTCGGCGCTCATTTCCAATGAGAAGAACCCGACAACGCCGCCGTCAATCGCGCCTTCGGTGCCGTCGGGTTTCAGCCCGCGCTTGTACGCTTTGGCCACGTTGAACGCCACGTTTGTCGCCAATGAGGTTTTCCCCATCGACGGACGCCCGGCCAGAATGATCAGGTCGGACGGGTGCAAGCCACCCAACTGTTTATCCAAATCGGTCAGACCGGTGGAAATCCCGGCCATTCCACCACCGCGCTGATAGGCCTCGTTGGTGACGTTGACAGCCTCGGTGACCGCCTTGAGGAAGGATTGAAACCCCTGTTCTGTCTGGCCTTGTTCAGACAGCTGATACAACTGCTGTTCAGCCTCAACGATCTGTTCCTTGGGCTCGCTCGCCACATCGACCCGCGCCGCCTTGTCCGAGATATCGCGGCCAAGCCGGATCAACTCGCGCCGGATGGCAAGATCATAGATCATCTGGGCATAGTCATGCACCGCAAAGGCGCTGATCGAGGCCCCGGCCAGCTTGACCAGATAGGCCGGACCGCCCAGTTCCTTCAGGCCTTCATCCTCGGCCATGAAAGATTTCAGCGTGACGGGCGAGGCCAGCGCGTTCTTGGCGATACGGGTCGCGGCGACCTCGTAAATACGCGCATGGACCGGATCATAGAAATGCTCGGCTCCGATGATCGAGGCGACCCGGTCATACAGATCATTATTGGTCAGGATCGCACCCAGAAGCTGTTGTTCAGCCTCTATAGAATGCGGCATGGTATCGGCGTTTTGGATCTGTGCCGCTGCCTGCTCGATGCTGCTTATCTCGTTCATTTTGTCCCCGCTGCCCGTCCCGAGGTTCTACACGCGAAACGCCTTTGCAAGCTATCTGGAAATACCTGTGGCTAACTGGGGGTAAGGCCTAGGGATAACTTTCCAGACAGTTTGGACGATGTGGTGTGCTTGGCCTATTATGTAGGAAAGCGGGGAAAAGTCACCAGATATCGTATATGCTCAGCCGATTCTTTGGCGCTTATCCCCAATCCATCCACAACAGGTTTAGGAAGGTTTGTTGGTCTCTTGCCAGCCGCGCGGGTCGTTCAGGAAGGCTTCGACACCGTCAAGTGTTTCCGTATCAAAGGCTTTCTGCGCTTTGGCCTCGGCCAGAACATCCCACCAGGTGCACAGCGAATGCAGTTTCACCCCATGATCACCCAGAGTTTTCTCGGTTTCTGGGAAGATCCCATAATAGAAAATCACCGCGGTATGCCCGCAGGTCGCGCCGGTTTCGCGGATCGCATCGACGAAGGACAGCTTGGATCCGCCATCGGTGGTCAAATCCTCGACCAGCAACACGCGTTCTCCCTCGCTCATCGCGCCTTCGATCCGCGCATTTCGTCCATAGCCTTTGGGCTTTTTACGCACATATGTCATCGGCAGGGCCATGCGTTCAGCGACCATCGCGGCAAAGGGAATGCCCGCAGTTTCGCCGCCAGCGATATTGTCGAACGCTTCAAAGCCCGCATCCCGCATCACTGTAACGGTCAGGAAATCCATCAGAGTAGACCGGATGCGCGGGTACGAGATCAGCTTTCGGCAGTCGATATAGGTCGGGCTGGGCAGTCCGCTGGCCAATGTGAATGGCTCGCGCGAATTGAAGTGAACAGCCTTGATTTCCAGTAGCATCCGCGCGGTCAGACGGGCGATTTCGGTGCTGTCGGGAAAGGAACTGGGGATCATGGCGGGACCTCTGAGCTGAAAAACCTTCGGGGCTGATAGCCTGCTGCTGCTGCCAGAGTCGAGAGGGCAGGCAAAAGAAAAGCGGGCCCGAATGGGGCCCGCTGTCAGCTTGCACAATGTGATGCGCTTAGCTGCTCATGTCATAGGCGCGTTCGCCGTGGACCGACAGGTCAAGGCCGTTGGTCTCGGTCTCGGCATCCACACGCAGCGGCGTGATGGCTGAGACCAGCTTGATCAACACAAAGGTCACCACCGCGGTAAAGATACCCACGATTGCCAGACCGCCCAGCTGTGCGGTCCAGGTACCCATGCCGAACAGGGCGATCATGATTGTGCCAAAGATGCCGCCAACGCCATGCACCGCAAACACGTCCAGCGTGTCGTCGATTTTCAAAATGTTGCGCATGACATAGACCGCTTCCTGACACAGGATACCTGCGACTCCGCCGATGATCAGCGCCTGAACCGGGCCGACAAAGCCCGACGCCGGGGTGATCGAGGCCAGACCAGCGATGGTCCCGGTCACAAGACCCACCATCGAGGCTTTGCCAAAGCGAATTTTCTCCCACAAGGCCCAGGTCAGAGATGCAGTGGCCGCCGAAAGATGCGTCACGGTCATCGCCATCGCCGCACCACCATCTGCCGCCAGTTGCGAGCCGCCGTTGAACCCAAACCAGCCGACCCACAGCATTGCGGCGCCGATCATGACATAGCCCGGATTATGCGGAGGCGTCGTGCGATTGCGGCGCGGGCCGAGTACAACGGCAATGATCAATGCGGCCAGACCTGCCGTTTCATGCACCACGATGCCACCGGCGAAATCTCGCACACCAATCTCGCCCAGAATGCCGCCATCGCTCAGCATTCCGCCGCCCCATATCCAATGGACCACGGGCGCATAACACAGCAGCATCCACAGGGCAGAGAAGGTCAGAACAAAGCCAAAGCCAACCCGCTCGACATAAGCACCGACGATCAGGGCGGGGGTGATAATGGCAAAGGTCATCTGGAAGGCAAAGAACAGAATTTCGGGCAGGGTGCCGGCCAAGCTGTCGGCATCAACACCATTCAGAAAGGCCTTGCCCAACCCACCCCAAATCCCGCTTTCACCGGGGCCGAAGGCGATGGAATATCCTGCGACCAGCCAGAGAATGCTCATCAAGCAGGCGATGCTAAAGCAGTGCATGAACACGCTCAGCACGTTGCGGGCGCGTACAAGGCCGCCATAGAAGAGGGCCAGGCCCGGAAGTGTCATGAACAGGACCAGTGCGGTTGCTACTATGATCCAGGCGGTATCGGCTCCATTCATCAGCCACTCTCCTTTTCAGAATGCGTGGCGGGGCTTGAAGCGGATTGCGACTGGGGAAAAAAGAGGCAGAGCCCAAAAAAGCAGCCTATTTCAGGGGCCTTTTTTGAAGAGTTGATTAATTGGGCGTCAAATTGTCGAGCATGCCCGATTATTGGGCAGTGCTGAAAAGTGCCTTTGACAGCAGTGCCAGCGCGTGATCCCGCGCAGCGCGGCGCACCCGATCGCGGCCCAATGCGCCGAATTCGACGGTTTCTGTCATGGGTGGTATGCCGTCACCGGCCACACCAAAACATACCCTGCCTTCGGGTTTAAACTCGGATCCGCCCGGGCCTGCAATGCCGGTAACCGAAACTGCCAGATGCGCCTGTGAATTCCGCAAGGCACCCTCGGCCATTTCGCGCGCGACCTGTTCAGAAACCGCGCCATGGGCATCCAATGATTCCTTGCGGACTCCCAACATTTGCTGTTTGGCAGTATTTGTGTAGGTCACAAAACCGCGCTCAACGACCGCAGAGCTGCCGGGGATGTCGGTCAGAGCCGCAGCGACCATCCCGCCAGTGCAGCTTTCGGCGGTGGTGATCATCACCCCTTTCGCTTTGGCGCTTTCTAGCAGGTCGGAAACGGTCACAACCCCAGAACTCCGTGGCTGAACCCGGCGGCCAACATGATGCCTATGGCCGCGAATACCCCGGCAATCACATCGTCCAGCATAACGCCCATCGGATCGCCGCGCCGGTCGGCCCAACCCACGGGGCCGGGTTTCAGGATGTCGAACAGGCGGAACAGTACAAACCCAGTTACCCAACCTGGCCACAGCGCCGTAATGTCGATCCCGTGCGCCCAACTCGGATAGGATATCGCCCAAAGCGCGAGGAACTGACCTGCGACCTCGTCAATCACAATCTCGGAAGGGTCGTGGTCTTCTTGCCCGGCGGTCAACACCCGCGTGGCCCACAGACCGCCGAAAAACACCGCGACTGTCGCGACCGCCAGTAAGGGGAAGCCGCCCAGAGTATGCAGAACCCATACCAAGGGCAGGGCAACCAAAGACCCCCAGGTGCCGGGGGCGGGTCGCAGATATCCGACGCCACAAACAGTGCCAATCAGTTGTGCAACGGTCATGATTTCACCAAACAAGCTGTTGCAATAGAAGCAATTCCTTCACCACGCCCGGTAAAACCCAAACGCTCGGAGGTTGTGGCCTTGACCGAAATCTGATCCTGGCGCAATTCCATGATCTTCGCCATCTCTGCCCGCATGGCCGCGGCGTGAGGCCCGACCTTGGGGTATTCGCAGACCAGCGTGCAGTCGACATTCGAGATACGATATCCCATCTGCCCGGCCAACTCGACCGCGTGGCGCAGGAAAATTTCGCTTGCCGCGCCTTTCCATTGGGGATCTGAGGGCGGAAAGTGCTGTCCGATATCCCCTTGTGCCAATGCTCCGTAAATCGCATCGGTGACTGCGTGCATACCGACATCCGCATCAGAATGCCCCTGAAGCGATCGGTTATGCGGAACTTTGATACCGCACAGGATTACGTGATCCCCGTCACCAAAACGATGCACGTCGTAGCCGTTCCCCAGCCTTACATCCATATCCGTTCCCAATATGCGTTCCGCCCTGGCAAAATCCTCGGGTCGGGTGATTTTCAGGTTGTCCGTATCGCCCGGCACGATGCAGACGTCCAGCCCGGCGGCGCGCGCGACTTCCACGTCATCCGCTGAACCTCCGGGATGCGCGGTGTGGGCAGCGACGATTGCGTCATAGTGAAATCCCTGCGGGGTTTGCGCTGCATGCAACCCGGATCGATCCTGCGTGCCAGTGACCATAGTGTCGCTTGCTGTCCACAAGGCGTCCGTCACCGCAAGGCCAGGTGCGGCACCGGGGAAATTGTCCAGAGCGGCCAGAACGGCACCAATGATCTCGGTGCTGACACAAGGACGTGCGACATCGTGGATCAAGACGCGGGTCACATTCATCCCGTTCAACGCCGACAACCCGCTGCGCACCGATCCTGCTCTGTCTGACCCGCCTTCAGCGAGGATCAGACCGGCGCTTTCAAATTCTTCCCAGGCGGGGGCATCCTCTTTCGAAAGCACAAGGACGATGTGATCGACTTGCCTGCGGAATCGGTCGATGGTCCAGTCGGCCACCCGACGACCTGCCAGATGGCGCCACTGTTTTGGTGTGCCGCCTCCGGCGCGTTGACCGCGTCCTGCGGCGACAATGATAGCTGCGGTCGTCATGTGTCGTGCTCTCCGACGAGTTAAGGGCAATGTTTAGGGTGCGGTGAAAGCAGAGGCAATCACTCGGTTTCATCTGCTTAAAAAATAGGCAAAAGATGATTTTGCATGCTTATTCATGGCCGTTTTGTTGTTCATATGCACTCAATTCGATATCAAAGCTGCAACTGCTCAAGGATTAAGCACGTTGACTCTGCGACTTGCCGACAAAGATTTGAACCCGCCCGTACTACTGGCGCCCATGGCCGGAATCACTGATCGCCCGTTTCGCGATCTGGTGATGCGCTTTGGTGCCGGTATGGTGGTCAGCGAAATGGTGGCTAGCCAGGAAATGGTGCAGGCCAAACCCGGTGTGCGCGAACGGGCCGAGCTGTCTGCGGATGTGGAAAACACTGCCGTCCAGCTTGCCGGACGCGAGGCGTATTGGATGGCCGAGGCGGCCCGCCAGGTCGCTGATCGGGGTGCGCGCGTGATTGATATCAATATGGGCTGCCCGGCCAAGAAGGTGACAAATGGATATTCGGGCTCGGCCCTACTGAAGACACCTGACCACGCGCTGACATTGATCGACGCCGTTGTCAGCGCCGTGGACGTGCCCGTGACGCTGAAAACCCGGTTGGGATGGGATGACAAATTGCTGAACGCGCCCGATGTGGCAAGGCGGGCGCAGGATGCTGGGATACGAATGGTCACGATCCATGGCCGCACACGTTGCCAGTTCTACAAAGGGCATGCCGATTGGAGCGCAATCCGGGCGGTCAAAGAAGCGGTCTCGATTCCGGTGATTGCGAATGGTGACATTGTTGATTCTAGCGCTGCACGCATAGCGCTGGATCAGTCCGCCGCCGATGGGGTTATGGTTGGGCGCGGGGCGCAGGGTAAACCGTGGCTTCTGGCGCAGATGGGGCATGAGTTATACGGGGCAGAGGCGCCAGTCATTCCCGCTGGTAGTGATCTGATCGACATGGTTCGTGCCCATTATCAGGCCATGCTGGGGTTTTATGGTTTGGATCTGGGCCTGCGCGTCGCTCGCAAGCATCTCGGCTGGTATATGGATGAGGCTGGAACACCGGCCCCGTTGCGCCGGGCGGTGCTGACATCGCGCAACACGGATGAGGTGATGCACCTGCTGAGTGTTGCGCTTGGCAGTGATGCAGAGGTGGCGGCATGACCTCGGATCACAGCATCTGGACCTCGCTGCCCGTTCCTGCCTTTGTCATAGATGCAGATGACCGGATCGCAGACATAAACTCCGCCGGTGAAGGGTTCCTGAATGCCTCGCGCAAATCCGTGATCGGGCATCCCGTCTGGGATCAGATTGCCGTGGACGCTCCATTAGAAGAATCGTTTCTGAGAGCGCGTCAGCAAGGTACGCCACTATTTGTGAACGATGTGGATGTAGGGTCAGGCAACCGCGCGCCGTTGCAATGTGCGCTTCAGATCGCGCCGCTTGTCGGACATCCGGGGTCAATGATCATGATCATCACGCCGCGTGAACTTGCTGGGCGTATGACCCGTGGAAACACGGTGAAATCTGCTGCGCAATCGGCGATCGGCATGGCCGAGATGCTTGCGCATGAAATTAAGAACCCTCTGGCAGGAATTACCGGCGCGGCGCAGCTTCTCAGCATGAATATCTCGCAGCAAGACCTTGAATTAACAGATCTTATTGTCGAAGAGAGTCGCCGTATCGTAAAACTGTTGGAGCAGGTTGAACAATTCGGAAATCTCTCTGAGCCCGATTTCAAACCGGTCAACATACATGACGTGCTGGATCGGGCACGGCGGTCGGCCCTGTTGGGTTTCGGTGCCCATATGACGATCATCGAGGATTACGACCCGTCGTTGCCACTTGCTTATGGCGACCCGGATCAGTTTCTGCAGGTCATCTTGAATTTGTTAAAGAATGCCTCGGAAGCCGCTGACCCTAAAGGGGGAACCATACGTTTAAGGACGTATTTTGAACATTCTTTCCGCCTGCGACGCAGCGACGGGTCAGGTCATTCTCTGCCACTGCAAATCGAAGTGACCGATGACGGCCCCGGTCTGCCGGAGAAGATTCGGGGCGAGATATTCGACCCGTTTGTGTCGGGCAAGGAAAACGGCACCGGCCTGGGGCTGGCGCTGGTCAGCAAGATCATTTCGGACCACGACGGCTGGATTTCGGCCGAGTCGGTTCCGGGACGAACGGAATTTCGCATCTCTCTGAGGCGCGCGCCGCGTGACGCGAAATAGTCAATAAATCGCCGGAAAGAGCAAGAATAAGGAAAGCACCTGATGGATGGAACAGTACTGGTTGCAGATGACGACCGCACAATTCGGACCGTTCTGACACAGGCCCTGACACGCGCTGGGTGTAAGGTGCATGCAACCTCGTCGTTGACCACTTTGATGCGTTGGGTGGCCGAGGGCAAAGGCGACGTGGTCATATCCGATGTAGTTATGCCGGATGGCAATGGGCTCGAGATGTTGCCAAAAATCGCACAGGACCGACCGGGATTACCGGTCATCGTGATTTCGGCGCAAAACACGATCATGACGGCCATCCAGGCAGCCGAGGCGGAAGCTTATGACTATCTGCCGAAACCCTTCGACCTGCCGGATTTGATGAAGCGTACCGCGCGCGCGCTGGAACAGAAACAGCGCACGCCGTCAGATGCCGGTAACACGTCCCAAGAGCGTCCGGAAGAGCTGCCTCTGGTGGGGCGGACACCAGTGATGCAGGCGCTGTATCGCTTGGTGGCGCGGGTGATGAATACCGATCTGTCGGTCATGATTTCGGGCGAGAGTGGAACGGGCAAGTCGTTGATCGCCAAAGCGATACATGATTTTTCCGATCGCAGGACGCTGCCATTTGTAACGGCCACTGCCGCCGACCTGCTGGATCTTGAAGGCCCGGCGCGCGTCATGGCACGGGTGCGGGGCGGTACGCTGCTTATCGACGAGATCGCGGATATTGATGACGAACTACAGGCGCGTCTCGTTCGGATGATGGACACTCCAGGCGATCATGTTCCTCGGTTCATGGCTACGAGCCAATCGGACCTGACCGAAGCCATGGAGAACGGGCGCGTCCGGCAAGACCTGTATTATCGCCTTTGCGGTGCGACAGTGCATGTTCCGGCCCTTCGCGAAAGGGTCGATGATATCACCTTGCTTGCCGATCATTTTCTGGCGCGTGAAGAACGCGAACATGGCGCGAAACGCTGGTTCAGTCCGGATGCGGTCGAGCTGGTACGGCGCTATTCCTGGCCCGGAAATGTACGGCAGCTTGAAAATGCGGTCCGTCGTTTGAGCCTGACCAGCCGCGCCGATGAAATCTCCAAAACCGAGGTCGAGTCGGTGCTGGGCAGCCAACCCGAAGCCGAGCCGGTGCTGGGCAATGGAGAACGCGAAAAGCTCTCGGCTTCGGTCGAACGCCACCTGCGCCGCTATTTCGATCTACATGGAAATATGTTGCCACCTCCGGGGCTGTATCAGCGTATTTTGCGTGAGGTTGAGGCGCCTTTGATTGAACTGGCCCTGGATGCGACCGGGGGAAATCAGGCAAAATGTGCTGATCTTCTAGGGATTAACCGGAATACGCTGCGCAAAAAGATAACAGAGCTCGATATTCAGGTGACACGGCGGCGCAAACTGATGTAATATCGCCACACAAAGCGTGGCATCCGGGTTTCGACCGGGCAACGACCACGACATATGGCGGTAAGTCGCGCAAGCGGCACATCAGGATGAGGGCAGACGGTGGCAACCCGAGCACAGAGCGGGCTGATTTTATCAGTCAATCGGTGGCGAAAATCCCGAAGGCTGCGCAATTTTGGAACTTTGGGTCTGGTTTTGCTGGGCCCGGTGCTGGCTTTGACCACCTATCTGGTCATTGGTCCATTCGATCTGGGGGCAACCGCGCCCTCATTGCGCCTGATCCTGCTTGCGGATCTGGTCTATGTTCTCGTGGTTGCGGCGCTGGTTCTGGGTCAGGTAGGCAACCTGATTGCAGCACGCCGGGCCAAATCCGCGGGGTCCCGTTTGCACCTGCGACTGATCGGAGCTTTCACGCTGTTGGCTCTGGTGCCGACAGTCACGGTTGCAATCTTTGCCGGTCTGACGGTGAATATTGGTCTTGAGGGCTGGTTTTCCGACCGCGTAAGGCAGGTTGTCGGATCCTCGCTTACTGCTGCGGAAGCTTATGAACAGGAACACCGAGAGGGCCTGACTCAGGACGCCGTCGTATTGGCGCTTTTTCTGGACAATGCCCGGACGCGTGATTTCTATATTTCCGATGCTGAACTGCGAGAGGTTCTGGCGCAAGGGCAGGCGCAAATCCAGCGCGGTCTGCGTGAGGCCTATGTCATTGATGGAAATGGTGAAATCCGATCCCGGGGGGATCGCTCTTATCTGTTCAACTTCGAAAAGCCGACCTCTGAACAGATGGCCCAAGCGACTGAGAGTGAATTGCTGATCATTGCCGATTGGCAAAACAGTGAATTCAGGGCGCTTGTGCCTTTGAAGGCTTATCTTGATCGGTATCTCTATGTCAGCCGGGAAGTGGACGGGCAGTTGCTGACGCTGCTGGACGATACCAAGGAAACAGTTCAGTTCTATCAACAGCTTGAAAGTGAACGCGGACGGGTATTGTTTGAATTCGGCCTGCTTTATCTGGGTTTTGCCGTGATCCTGATCCTGGCCGCAGTGTCGCTGGGAATGTGGTTCGCCGAGCGTCTCTCGCGCCCGGTTGGACGCCTGACCACCGCTGCGCAGCGTGTCGGGGCAGGCGATCTGGGCGTTCAGGTTATCGAAGAAGCCACCGATGACGAAATTGCGATGCTGGGCCGTTATTTCAATCAGATGACCCGACAGTTGAAAGGGCAGCGCGATACTCTTTTGGAGAACACACGGCAGATCGAACGCCGGCGTCGGCTGTTCGATTCGGTTTTGACCTCGGTCACATCTGGTGTTGTTGGTGTCGACCCTGATGGTTGCGTGACGTTTGTGAATCGATCCGCCGAACGCCTGTTGGATTGGTCCCGTGGAGAGGAACATCTTGCCATTGGAATTGCGGTGCCCGAATTCATGCCTTTGTTCGAAAGTCTCAAGGACAGCGGGCAAGAGGCTGTGCAGGGTGAAATCAAGGTCACGCGAAAAGGCCATTTGGAAAACCTGTTGGTCCGCATGGCGATCCGCCGCGGCGAAGATGGCGGGCTTGAAGGTTATGTGGTTGCCTTTGACGACGTGACCGATCTGGTCAGTGCACAGCGAATGGCAGCCTGGGGTGATGTGGCGCGCCGCATCGCACATGAGATCAAGAACCCCTTGACCCCGATCCAGCTGAGCGCCGAGCGGATCAAACGAAAGTTTTCGTCCAAACTGGATGAGGATGATTGCGATATCCTTGTATCCATGACTGATGTGATTGTTCGCCAGACGAATGACCTGCGGCGGATCGTGGATGAATTTTCAAAGTTTGCGCGCATGCCGGAACCGGATCGGCACGAAGAGAATCTGGTGGGGTTGGTGCGCGAGGCAGTTCTTTTGCAGCAAGCCGGTCAGCCGGATGTCGAAATCGAAGCGATGCTTCCAGATCAGCCGATTTCAGGTGATGTAGACGCAACAATGCTGAATCAGGCGCTGACCAATCTGATCAAGAATGCAGGCGAAGCGATTGAAACGCTGAAACAAAAAGGGGCACCTGAGAACCTCAAGCCTCAGATCAAGGTTACTGTGATCGGCGACGATGCGGGCACGGTAATTACCATTGCCGACAACGGTATCGGCTTGCCGGAAGATCGTGCGCGGCTGTTTGAGCCTTACGTGACCACACGCGACGAGGGCACCGGGTTGGGGCTGCCGATCGTCAAAAAGATTATCGAAGAACATGGCGGGGTGCTGACACTTGAGGACGCCCCCGTATTTGACGGACAGGACCATTTTGGCGCAATGGCCGTGATCCGTTTGCCCGGGAGCAATACTTCCTCAAATTCAGCGCCGAAAAAGCAGGCAATTGATACAAACAAACTGAAAGCAGGCCAAAGATGAGCGACATTCTGATTGTAGATGACGAGCGTGATATTCGCGAGCTTGTGTCCGATATTCTCGAGGACGAAGGCTATTCCACCCGGCTGGCTGGCAACTCGGACGAGTGTATGGCAGCCATCAATTCCGAACCTCCGGGGCTTTTGATCCTGGATATCTGGCTGAAAGACAGCCGGATGGACGGGATTGATATTCTGAAGACTGTAAAGCGCGACAACCCAGACATTCCGGTGGTGATCATTTCGGGCCACGGGAATATCGAAATCGCTGTCGCTGCGATCAAGCAGGGGGCGTATGACTTTATCGAAAAGCCCTTTAACATCGACCAGCTGATGGTTGTGATCCGCCGCGCGATGGAAACCTCGCGCCTGCGCCGCGAAAACGCCTCGCTAAAGCGGAAAGAGGTCACAAGCTCGGATATGATCGGCAAATCGGCCTCGTTCCGGGCAATGCAGAGCCAACTGGACAAGGTAACCAAGTCCAACGGGCGTGTGATGCTGACAGGCCCTGCCGGTTCAGGCAAGGAAATCGCCGCGCGCTATATCCATGCAGAATCGAACCGGGCAAATGCGCCCTTCGTGACCGTGAACTGTGCCGGGATCGAGCCGGAGCGCGTTGAAGAGGTTCTGTTCGGCCGTGAAACCACCGAACGCGGGGTTGAGGCAGGCCTGTTGGAAGAGGCCCATGGTGGCGTCGTCTACTTTGATGAAGTGGCAGATATGCCCATGGGAACCCAGTCAAAAATCCTGCGGGTTCTGGTTGATCAACAGTTTCAACGGGTTGGAGGTACCGACAAGGTCCGGGTCGACCTGCGGGTGATCTCTTCGACCAATCGTGACCTTGATGCAGAAATCGCCGCTGATCGTTTTCGGGAAGAACTCTATCATCGTCTGAATGTTGTGCCTATTTCGGTGCCTTCGCTAGAAGATCGGCGCGAGGATATTCCGGTTCTTGCCGAGTTTTTTATTGAAATGTGCAATGAATCCCAGGGCCTGCCGGTGCGCGAGATTTCAGACGAAGCTGTCGCGTTGCTGCAGACCATGACCTGGCCGGGCAATGTGCGTCAGCTTAAGAACCTGATCGAACGGGTGCTCATTCTGGGTGACGGTACGGGCCCGATCGAAGCGCGTGAGCTGCCAAACGAAGAAGAAAAAGCCGATGAATCAGGTCGCGTCGTGCTGTCCGGGGCATTGGCGACCTTGCCGTTGCGCGAAGCTCGCGAGGCGTTCGAGCGTGAATATCTGCTGACCCAGATCAACCGGTTCGGGGGCAATATCAGCCGCACCGCCAGCTTTGTCGGCATGGAACGCAGCGCGCTTCATCGTAAGTTGAAATCTCTGGGCGTAGTGACCTCGAACAAATCGGGGGCGCGGATCGCGCAACTGGACGAGGCTGAACCGGCGGAGTGATCCGCCGGCCTTTACCCTGCCTGACCTGGGGTAATGATCTGAAACGTTCCGTTGTCGAATTTGACGAAACATGAATCTGTGCTGAGCGGTGGCAGCTGTGTTGTTGGGACCGCAGCAACACGCGACTTTACGCCCTGCTTGCAAGGCGGAAGGCTGACCGGGCGATAGCCTTTCTGCGCCATGCATTGTGCTTCCAGCTTGTTGCGCAGCCCTTTGTTCACATCGACCGTATAGATCTGACCGGGCTGCCACCAGCCTCCGGTGCGATGACACCTTCCCCGACCATCGCAGTAGGTGCGACCTGGCCAATAGGTTGGTGCCCCTTGTCGCACCTGATTGGCCACGGGGGCGTCTTTGAGGGACTGAACCTGACATCCAGTCGTTTCAGACTGCATTTGCGAAACTGTCTCGCCCTCTTGATAATACAGGGAAAGCGGCCCACACGCAGTTAGCAACAGAGTCAAAGAAATCGTGAGAGCTATTGTTTTCATACGCTTACCTTGCCTCAGCTTTGCTTGTGTTACAAACTAATTGACCGTCTGGGGGGCATCTGTCATTCAAAGATTTCAGGCAGAAGGGCCAATAGCATGAAGGTCATCATTTGCGGTGCGGGTCAGGTTGGCTGGCAGATTGCACGGCATCTTTCAGGCGAGTTGAACGACGTTACTGTGGTTGACAACAATCCTGATCTGGTGCGACGGGCGACCGAAACCTTGGATGTTCAGGGGATTGCGGGATTTGCAAGCTATCCGGATGTTCTGAACCGAGCGGGCGCGCGCGATGCGGATATGATTATTGCTGCCACCCATTCGGACGAGGTGAACATGGTCACCTGTCAGATGGCACATTCGGTTTTCTCCATTCAGCGCAAAATCGCCCGGCTTCGGTCGAAATCCTATCTCGAGGCGATTCATTCGGATCTGTATCGCCGCGATCACCTGCCGATTGATGTGGTGATCAGCCCCGAGCGCGAGGTTGCCGCAGCGGCGATGCGCCGGTTGTCTGCCCCATCCGCATTTGACACCGAGATGTTCATGGACGGCAAAGCGCAGTTGCTTGGCATTCGCATCGCCGAGGATTGCCCGATCGTGAACACGCCATTGCGGCAACTGACTGATCTGTTTTCGACGCTCAGCTCTATCGTGGTGGGTGTCCGGCGCGAGGGTACGCTGTTTGCCCCGGAATCCGAGGACCAGCTGTTTGTCGGTGACGAATGCTATGTCTTTAGCAATGTCAAAGACGTGGACCGTACGATGGAGGTTTTCGGCAAGGCGCAAAAACGGCAGGACCGGGTGGTGATTGTCGGCGGCGGTAATGTCGGTCTTGAAGTTGCTCGGACATTGGAAGAACGTGAAAGCCGCGTGCGTGCTAAGATAATTGAACGAGACCGCCACTGTGCGGAAGTGGCAGCCGAAGCGCTTGAGCGAACGATTGTCCTTCACGGTGATGGTCTGGACGCGGCGCTGCTGCGCGAAGCTGGCATCGAACGCGCGGATGCAATGTTGGCCGTCACGGATGATGACCGTGTAAATATGTTGGTTGCCGTGCGTGCCAAAGCCGAAGGCTGTGCTCTGGCGATTGCACTGATCAATGATCCCAGCATGGTTGCCCTGATGGGGCCGCTGGGTATCGACGCCTATATCAACCCCCGCGCCACCACCGTCAGTTCGATTCTGCGCCATATTCGGCACGGACGCGTGCGGCAGGTCTACTCCATCGGAGATGCAGAGGCCGAAGTGATCGAGGCCGAAGTACTTTCAACCTCTCCTATGGCCGGGCAGAAGCTGCGCGACATTGATTTCCCCGAAGGTGTGCTGGTTGGTGCCGTACGCAAAGGCGATGAGATGTTGCGTCCCACAGGCAGCCTGAGGATCGAAGAAAAGGATGTGGTGGCGATTTTTGCCTTAGCCAAAGACGTGCCTGAGGTGGAACGGCTGATGCAGGTCTCGATCGATTTCTTCTGATGGCGCATGCACGGAAAAAACAGGTTAGCCTCATTCGGCGATTGCCGCTGTTTCTTCTGCTCTGGGGTATTTTTGCCGCCGCTATGTGGATGCCTGCCATATTTGCGCTGGTGCTGGATGATCACGAAACGTCCCGGTCGTTCTTCTATTCCGGGTTGCTGGGGTTGTTCGTGGTCGGGATAATCTCGCTGGCAACATCCAACAGAATGCCGCGCCGAGGGACATTGGGCCAGTTGGCGGTCTTGTTAGGCTGTTTCACCGTATTGCCCTTGTTTCTTGCGATCCCTCTGCATGATGCGTTGGGTAATACGAGCTTTCTGAACGCCTATTTCGACATGGTCAGCGCATTGACCACTACCGGGGCTGATTTGTTTCCTGATCCAGACCGGTTGTCGGCACCGTTACACCTTTGGCGGGCTCAGGTCGGATGGATGGGCGGGCTTTTGATGTGGATTTCAGCAGCCGCGATCCTCGCGCCGTTGTCGCTGGGCGGGTTCGAGGTGACGGCCCGCGGTCAACCCGGTCGCCCGGTTTCAGGCGTGGCGCAAAGCGAGATGGTAGACCCGCGCGGGCGTCTTATCCGCGTCACGCTGACTTTGACGCCGGTTTATGTCGGGCTGACCGCTGTAATTTGGCTGTTGCTCGTGATCGCAGGAGAGCAGGGCCTGACCGCCATCTGTCATGCGATGTCGACCATGGCCACATCGGGTATCTCACCGGTTGGTGGGCTTGAGGGAGCGCAGGCCGGCGTAACCGGTGAGGCCATCCTGTTTCTGTTCCTGTTCTTCGCTTTGTCGCGGCTTACCTTTTCCTCGGACACAGCTACCTCAGGATATTCGCGGCTGGATAAGGACCCCGAGTTCCGGATCGGGCTCATGATCGTTGCAGGCGTAGCGGCGCTGCTTTTCTTCAGGGTTCTTGCCGGCGTCAGCGAAATTGGCGGCCAGATGGAACCTCTTCAGGCGTTGAGCGTAATTTGGGGCATGATTTTTACGGTCTTGTCATTTCTGACAACCGCGGGGTTCGAAAGTGCGAACTGGGATGATGCCCAGCAAATTTCCGGTCTGGGCACCCCGGGATTGATCCTGATGGGGCTTGCGCTGATCGGCGGTGGAGTTGCAACAACGGCGGGCGGGGTAAAGCTGTTGCGGGTTTTTGCTCTGTACCTTAACGGCGCGCGCGAAATTGACCGTTTGATTTATCCGTCTTCGGTCAGCGGAGTAGGTGGTGGAAACCGCCGCATCCAAAGCGATGGGGCCTTTATAGCTTGGATATTTTTCATGATGTTTGCCCTGACAGCTGCTGTGTTCAATGTGTTGCTTGCTGCCATGGGTACGGGGTTCGAACACGCTATGGTGCTTAGCGTTGCCGCGCTGAGCACGACAGGGCCGTTGATCGAATTGGCAACCGATGTTCCTATCCGATTGATCGACCTTTCGGGCGGTGCCAAGCTGACCATGTGTGCCGCTATGGTGATCGGCAGATTGGAAACGCTGGCGATTATTGCCTTGATCACACCCGCTCTATTGAGGGGTTAAGAAACAATAACCATGCTAGTGACTGATTTTTCATCTGGAATATCGGTTAACGACACTCCATACTCCGCCGGAGGGAGCGCGTTGGTCCGCAGCGCGTAGCAAGAACAATGGCGAGATTATAAGAATATGGCTTCGGACAGACAGAATCTGCAGGACGCGTTCCTGAATAATGTACGGAAAGCAAAAGTCCCGGTCACAATTTTCCTGATCAACGGTGTGAAATTGCAGGGTGTGATCACCTGGTTCGACAACTTCTGCGTATTGTTGCGCCGCGACGGACAGTCGCAGCTGGTCTACAAACACGCGATTTCGACCATCATGCCATCGCAGCCGATCAGCCTGTATGAGGGCGAAGACGCCTCTTGATGGAACATGAAAGGGTGCGCACCCGAGCGTGGGTGCTGCATCCGGAAATCAAATCAGATGAACAGCGCCGCGTTCCAGGACCGGCGCTGGCAGAAGCGGTGGCGCTGGCCGCTGCATTGCCCGACCTTGATGTGATCGGATCCGAAGTTGTGCGCTTACCTCGAGCGCAGGCCGGTTTTCTGTTCGGTAGCGGCAAGATCGAGGAACTGGCCGAACGGTTGCACGAGAACGAAGTCGAGCTGGTTTTGATCGACGGATCGGTTACGCCCGTTCAGCAACGCAATCTTGAAAAGGCGTGGAAGGTCAAGATCCTCGACCGGACCGGGCTGATCCTCGAAATCTTCAGCGACCGTGCGCGCACCCGTGAGGGCGTTTTGCAGGTGGAAATGGCCGCGCTGAGTTACCAGCGGACCCGGCTGGTGCGTGCCTGGACCCACTTGGAACGGCAGCGGGGCGGATTGGGCTTTGTGGGTGGCCCGGGTGAGACCCAGATCGAAGCGGACCGCCGGGCCATTGATGAACAACTGGTGCGGCTGCGGCGTCAGTTGCAGAAGGTGGTCAAGACCCGCACGCTGCATCGCGCGGCGCGGGCCAAGGTGCCATATCCGATTGTGGCGTTGGTAGGCTATACCAACGCGGGCAAATCAACCCTGTTCAACCGCCTGACCGGGGCTGATGTTATGGCCAAGGACATGTTGTTCGCCACGCTTGACCCTACCATGCGTCGGGTCGAACTGCCTGACGGTCCCGAAGTGATCCTGTCGGACACGGTGGGGTTCATTTCGAACTTGCCCACCGAGTTGGTCGCCTCCTTCCGTGCGACGCTGGAAGAAGTTCTGGGCGCTGATATCGTGGTTCATGTGCGCGATATCAGCCACGATGAATCTGAGGCGCAGGCGAAGGATGTCGAAACTATCCTGACTTCACTGGGTATTGACGATACGCGGCCCAGGATTGAGGTCTGGAACAAGATCGACCTGCTGTCCCCGGATGAGCGCGAAGCCGCGATGGCGCGGGCAGAGCGGGATCAGGGGATTTTCGCGATTTCAGCCGTCACCGGCGAAGGGATCGCCCCGCTTTTGGCGGAAATTGCCGTCACGCTGCAGGGCGTACGTTCTGAGGTAACGCTGGAACTGGGATTTGCCGAAGGCAACAAGCGCGCGTGGTTGTTCCGCCAGGAGGTCGTGCAGTCCGAAAAGCAGACCGAAGATGGCTTTGTGATCGACGTGCTGTGGACAGAGAAACAAGCTTCGCAATACGCAGCGCTTTGAACCCTGACTGGGGAAGAACTTTCCTATACCCATCGAACAAAGTGGTCCGTGATCAGCCGTCAATCTGGCGCTGAAAATCCTCGGCATCGAACCAACCCAAAGAGTTCTGGACCTGGTTGGTGTCGGTCATTTCCCATTCTTCCCAGCCCCGCGTCACGACGTGATTGCCGGTTTTGGAATGGTGCCCTTCAAGTGTCCAGACAAATATTGCGTGGCTTCCCGCCCAGCGAAACATGTCGCAGCGGACCTCAAGATCGGGGAAATCAGTGTAAAACCCGCGCGCCATTTCCGCCACCGCGGCGCGGCCTATGATCGGTTCTCCACGGTTGATCGTGATCTGTCCGTCGGGCGCATAGAAACCGGCGACAGCCTCGGGGTCGCCCGAGCTCCAGGCGATCGCATAATCCCGCGCGAGATTGTTCAGCTTATCCCGGATACTGGCCATTTGGTCCCCCGCACACAAATCCTAGGCCTTTGGATCGTATGCCAAACGCCATTCAGCGTCCACGCGATGGAAAATAAACGGGCGAGGTCTTGCCGAAGCACGGAACTTAGCGGGGGATAAGGGTGGTCACTCCGACAGCGGCTGCATGTGCCAGGTCAAGGTCCAGGGACATCGGGATGTATTCACCCCGACGCCAAAGCTGGGCCTGATCGTCATAGTAGCGTGAAAGGAAGTGACCCGACTGGCCCGTAGCCGTGATAAACACCGAGCTGTCGGGATCCGCAAAATCATATACGCCACGATAGCCTGCACCGTGCACGTTCTGAAACGGATCAGGGCCTTCGCCCGATGTTCTGCCACGCAGCAGGGTGTTGTCGCCACCACTGGTGGACTGTCGGATATTCACAAAGAATCGCAGCACCGGAACCGATCCCAGAACCGGGTGGTCATGCGTCGCCTGATGCGCGTCACCCCAGCGCAGGGATTCCAGTGATCCTCCGTATTTTTCGGAAATCCAGATCAGCGCATCGTCCAGTGCCATGCGCGCCATATCGGTGCAGGTCTCTGTCGGCGCGCTCTGACGCACATTACACCAAGCCGAAGCTCCGTCGATGTCGCGATAGACACGTTCGATGAACAGTGGTTCGACATGTTTGTATTCAGCCGCCAGGGGGCCAAGCTCATCTGCGATCAGCCGGATTTGCAGCGCCCGAACCCAAGCAGCATAGATCAGGGGTTCTGGCAGGTGTTCATTCATCTCGCCATTCCACTCGGCCAAAAGGTTCAGCGCGATCTGGCGCTGGCGTTCCTGGGTGCCTTCGGGGGCAGAGGCGCCGGTGTACCACAGATCAGCCCCGATCAGCGGAAGTAGAGAGCGCGCGGTAAAGCTGACGGTGTCCAGCTGTGCCTCGATAAAGCTGTCGCGCGTGTGTACCTCGCGCGATTGCATTAGCCGTTCCCAGCGATGGATGCGCTGCGTATCCCCCCATTCATATGAGACATGTTCGGGAAATGGCCGGTCGATGATCTTGTTGTTTGTGTTGCCCAGAATGCCGCCCGCAGGTGCGACGAATTCGGGGTTGTCAGCATAGGGCAGGCGGCCTTGCCACCGGTTTTCGGCCAGCCAGCCAGGCGTCGGAATACGTCCGCGGCTTTGGTTCTGTGCGGCACGGCGCGGCATTGCACCGATCAGCTTCATCCCGATGGTGTCCTTGTCGACCAGTGACAGGTTCTGAGATGGCGCCATGAACAGCTCGGCTGCGGTGATGGCTTGTCGGACAGTGTCCGCATTCATCAGCGCCATTGAGGCTGACATGGATGTGTCCTGTGCGCTCAGGGCTGTCCAGGACAGCGAGGCGACATGACCCGGCGGCGTGATCGTCCCAAGATCGTAATGGGTACCCGGCAGAACGGGTCCGTTCTCGGTCCAGCGCAGGGTCAGGGTGATGGGGGCTTCGTCTTTGATCTCGATGATCGAAGGGCGGCTGCGAAAGGTCTTGTATCCTTCGGGGGTCAGGTATTCCTCGGGGTTTTCTGGGTTCAACTGCTCGATATGGATGTCCTGATCATCCAGATAGGATGAGGTCAAACCCCAGCCCAGTCGATCACTGCGTCCAGTCATCACCGCCGGGATGCCGGGGATCGTGGCACCGATCACGCCGCCCTTGGCCAGTTCCAGACGGGCCAGATACCAGATGCCCGGCGCTGTGAAACCCAAATGCGGGTCATTGGCCAGAAGCGTCCCTCCGCTGGCAGATCTTGTGGGCGCGGCAGACCATGCGTTCGATGCTCCGGCCAATCCGCGCTTTGGAAAGGGCGAGATGGGCATGTCCGGCATCGACGATCCGGCCGCATATCTGGGCAGGTTGGGAAACAGGGCGGCGTATTCGGGCAGAGCGGCGATTCCCGGCCCGGGAACATCAGGCAGAATATCCGCCAGTCGGGCCTGGTCATCCAGCATAAGCGATGTGCGCGCGCGCAGCACTTCATCCTCAAGATGGCCAGAAAGTTGCAGGCTCATGAGTTTGATGACCGCCAGGCTGTCGCCCGGTTGCCAGGGCGATACAGGCGCGTTGAACAAAAACATCTCTGGCGCACCACGGCCCAATGCGTTTTCGTTAATCTCGGCCAGTCGTGCATTCACCCCGGCAGCATAAGCGCGCAGGGCCTCTTTGGTATAGTCGTCCTGGGCTTGTACCGACCGGTGTGCAAGCCCGTACAGATCAAACCGCCGCAACAGCTTGTCGATATGAACAGTGCGAGCGCCAAAGACTTCGGACAATCGTCCCTGCGCTGTCCGGCGCAGAACGGTCATCTGCCAGAGGCGATCCTGTGCATGGGCATAGCCAAGCCCAAAGAAGACATCCGGGTCTGATGCGCCCAGAATATGGGGAACATTCGCTGTATCCCTGACAACCTCAACCGGCGCAGTCAGGCCATCAACTTTAACGGTCTGATCGTAGTCCGGCAGGGACTGGCTGGCCAGAAAATACACCAGCAACACAGCCGCCAATGTCAGCAGAACAAGACCCGAGGCGATACGCACTAGCCAGCGAAAGACAATTCCCATCAGCGGTCACATTTCCGTTCACTCTATGATTGTGCAGACACTAGAGGATGGCTGGACGGATCGAAAGAGGAACTGCATGAGAACATGCGTGTTTACCGCGGTTTGAATGAAAAACCCCGCCTCAGGCCTGATGCCGAAAGCGGGGTGTCTTGAAGGGGGAGGGTAGTCCGGTATCAGGGAATGATGCGGGTGTATTTCGTGCCTTCGACCGTCGCGCCGAACTTTAGCCCTGCCTGTCCGAAGACCGCCGCCAGAACCGGCGAACGCAGGGTGGTGGTGTCGGTCGACAGAGAGTCGCCCGTCGCATCGACCACGTAGCCGACTTCGGCCCCGGCGGTCCATCCGCTGGAACGGCGGAAATCGTTCAACGCATCCTGTGTCATGAAGAACAGGACATGCGCATATTGCTGGGCACCGATTTGCAGGCCGGCGGTTCCCGAAATTGCGGAATAGTAATCAACTGTCGCGCCCTGAATGCGTAGCGCGCCTGTGCCGTAGGCACCGCCAAAGACGATTAGTCCGGCATCGGTTATCAGAGGCATGACCAGCATGCCGTTGGCCTTGTTCGCGATTTCGAGCGTGTTGGGGTAGGTGGCGTACATCTGGTTCAATGTCGCATCCACACGGGCGTCAATCGTCGCTGCGTTGGAACTGCCGACGCCATTGCCGCAGGCGGCGGTCACTGACAGACCGGCCATGCCAAAAGCAAAGCCACGACGGCTTAATCGAGTAGGTTTGGAACTGCTCATGTTTTTTATCTCTGTATAAATGCCTGATTGTCGGGTGCTCCCGATCTTGTCCGCAAGAATACGCCGATTGTCGCCTCGTGTCACGGGAAAGCTGCCGGGTGACCAAAGATAGTCGGCGAAAAATCGCGGAAACGCGGGGGATTAGCCCTGCAGGATCCGGGCGGCCTGAGGCGCGAAATAGGTCAGGATCCCGTCGCATCCCGCGCGTTTGAACGCCAGCAGACTTTCGAGCATGACCTTCTCTCCGTCGATCCAGCCGTTCTGAGCCGCGGCTTGTATCATCGCGTATTCGCCCGAGACTTGATAGGCATAGGTTGGCGCACCGAACGTGTCCTTGACCCGGCGGCAGATGTCCAAATAGGGCATGCCGGGTTTGATCATGACCATGTCTGCGCCTTCGGTCAGGTCACGCTCGATCATGCGCAGCGCCTCGTCCGAGTTTCCGGGGTCCATCTGATAGGTCTTTTTGTCCCCCGTCAGCGCGCCCGAGGCGCCCACTGCATCTCGGAACGGTCCGTAGAACGCACTCGCATATTTGGCCGCATAGCTGAGGATCATCACGCTGTGATGGTCTGCGCCTTCCAAGGCGCGCCGCATTTCACCGATCCGGCCATCCATCATATCTGACGGTCCGATGATGTCGGCGCCCGCATCTGCTTGCGCCAGCGTCATCTTTACCAGCGCCTCGATCGTTTGATCGTTTATGATCTCACCATCGACCACATAACCGTCGTGGCCGTTGATATTGTATGGGTCCAGCGCCACGTCCGTCATCACCGCGATATTGGGTGCGGCTTTCTTGATGGCGCGAATGGCTCGGTTGGACAGGTTATCGGGGTTCCACGCTTCGGCGCAATCTTCGGTCTTTAGGGATGCGTCGGTGTAGGGAAAGATGCAGATTGCCGGGATACCCAGGGCCTGCGCCTCGACCGCAGCCTGTGCGATCAGATCGACCGAGCGGCGCGTGACACCAGGCATCGAGGGGACAGGCTCTTCAATACCTTCGCCGTCTCGGACGAAAACCGGCCAGATCAGATCATCGGTGGTCAGTGTATTCTCGCGGACCAGCGCCCGCACCGCCTGTGATTGGCGTGTTCGACGAAAACGGGCCAGAGGATAGGGGGCAATGGTCGGTTTCATGACGCGCTCTCCTTGTAAATTCCAGCATTGGGTGGCATGAATTCCGTGTAGTCTCAAGGGTAACGATGGACGCGTCTTTGCGAAGAAGGTCCCTGAAGACGGAAATTAAGGGCTGACGCGTGGACTTATACTCTTCGATTTTTGAACTCATCGACATGCGCAGCTTTTCGAATCTCTGGTATTGGATCGGGCTTGCGGTGTTGTGGTCATCGGCCAGCCACTGGGCCATGGGCGTGCCGTATGACCTTGTTGTGCGCGCACGGCGGGTAGGCGGGCAATCGGAACAGGATTTGATGGATATCGTCCGCATTAACGGAAACCGATTGCTCTATATATTGGATGTATCCGGCCTCGCGATATTAGCGTTTAGTTGTTTTCTGTTCACGGGTCTCGCCACTTTGGGGTTCTATTACGGTGTCGAATTCGCGCAGGCCGTGTTTTTGTTGCTGTTTCCGATTTGTCTTGTCGTGCTGATCAATGTATCAGCCGCGCGGAAACTGCGCCGGGAAACACCCAGTCTGGAGTATATTTCCAAGATTCTTACGCGCTGCCGGATCTATACCCAGATAGTTGGTATGATTTCGATCTTGATCACTTCGCTTTGGGGCATGTACCAGAATTTTTCCATCGGCGTCCCGGGTTGGTAAAATCAGAAAGGCTTGGCGATGTCGGGTCCGAACCAAGTAATCGTTGGCGGCGCCCCCGAAGGGTTTGACGCGCAGCTTGTCCTGAATGAGCTGGCGCGCTCGGGCGGGCCGGTGTGCCATGTTGCGCGTGATGACAAACGGCTTGAGGCGATGCGCGCGGCGCTTGCCTTTTTTGCGCCTGACATGCCGGTATTTGTGTTCCCGGGTTGGGATTGTCTGCCATATGATCGGGTATCGCCCAATGCCGATATCTCGGCTGCGCGTGTGGCCACCCTTGCCGCACTTGTGCACCAGATGCCGCAGCAATATGTGCTGCTGACAACTCTGAACGCCGCAACCCAACGCGTGCCCGCCCGTGCGGTGCTGCGAGAGGCGGCGTTTACCGCCCGTGTCGATCACCGCATTGATGAAACCGCGCTGCGGAATTTCCTTGTGCGCATGGGGTTCACCCAAAGCCCGACCGTGATGGAGCCTGGCGATTATGCCGTTCGAGGGGGTATCATCGACATTTTCCCGCCCGGCGAATCCGGGCCGGTGCGGCTGGACCTGTTCGGGGATGTTCTGGATGGAGCACGTCGGTTTGATCCGGTGTCGCAACGTACGACCGAAAAGCTGGCTGTTGTGGAGCTGGCGCCAGTGTCCGAGGTCATTCTAGATGACGCCGCCATCACCCGGTTTCGGCAGAATTATCGCATCGAGTTTGGTGCGGCGGGCACCGATGATCCCCTGTACGAGGCCGTCAGCGCAGGCCGAAAGCATCAAGGCATCGAGCATTGGTTGCCGTTCTTTCACGAAAAGCTTGAAACGCTGTTTGATTATCTGCCTGGTGCCACAATCTCGCTGGATGATCAGGTCACGCCTGCCCGTTTGGCACGTTGGGAAACCATTGCCGATCAATACGAAACGCGGCGGCTCGCGCTTGAGAACCGGTCGCGCATGGACACGGTGTATAAACCGACACCACCGGGCCTACTGTATCTGGATGACACTGCTTGGGAACAAGCTGTCGGCGATAGGCGCGTTCTGCAATTCAATGCATTGCCTCAGGCCCTTGGGCCCGGGGTGATTGACGCAGGTGGACGGATTGGACGGAATTTTGCGCCCGAGCGGCAGCAGGAAAGCATCAGCTTGTTCGGAGCACTGGCCAGCCATATCACGGACAAAATGGCAAAGGGGCCGGTTCTGATTGCGTCTTACTCCGAGGGTGCCCGCGAACGTCTGACTGGGCTGATCGAGGATGAAGGCCTTGCCGAAGCGATCCCTGTGCCCGACGGTACGCGCATCGGCAAACGCTGGCTGCATCTGGCCGTCTGGGCGCTGGAGCACGGGTTCGAAACGCCCGACCTGACCGTGATCGCCGAACAGGATGTGCTGGGCGATCGGCTGATCCGGCAACCCAAAAAGCGCCGCAAGGCCGAGAATTTCCTGACCGAAACCCAATCCCTTAGCCCGGGTGATTTGGTGGTCCATGTGGATCATGGCATCGGGCGTTATCTGGGGATGGAAGTCGTGACGGCGGCCGGTGCCGCCCATGAATGTCTGCTGCTGGAATACGCAGAACAATCCAAACTGTACTTGCCAGTCGAAAATATCGAACTGCTGTCGAGATACGGTCATGATGAGGGTCTGCTGGACCGATTGGGTGGCGGCGCGTGGCAGGCCAAGAAGGCCAAGCTGAAAGAACGTATCCGCGAGATGGCGGATAAGCTGATCCGCATCGCTGCCGAACGGGCCTTGCGCAAGGCCCCGATCATGGACCCGCCTCCGCACGCGTGGGAGGAGTTCAGTGCGCGCTTTCCCTATCAGGAAACTGACGATCAGCTGCGCGCAATCGGTGAGGTCATGGAAGACATGCATTCCGGCGCGCCGATGGATCGTCTGATTTGTGGCGACGTGGGCTTTGGCAAGACCGAGGTCGCAATGCGTGCCGCTTTCGTTGCCGCAATGTCGGGCGTGCAAGTGGCGGTGATCGCACCGACAACGCTGTTGGCGCGTCAGCACGCGGCCAGCTTCAAGGATCGCTTCCGGGGCTTCCCGCTTGAGGTGCGGCAGCTGTCCCGCTTCATCTCGGCCAAAGAGGCGCAACAGACCCGTGATGGGTTGGCGCGCGGCACGGTAGATATTGTAATCGGCACCCATGCCTTGCTGGCAAAAGCGATACGGTTTAACAATCTGGGTCTGCTGATCATCGACGAGGAACAGCATTTCGGTGTTGGCCACAAGGAGCGTCTGAAACAGCTGCGCAGCGATATCCACGTCCTGACCCTGACCGCGACGCCGATTCCACGAACGCTGCAACTATCCCTGACCGGCGTGCGTGACCTGTCGATCATCGGCACACCTCCCATCGACCGGCTGGCGATCCGCACCTATGTCAGTGAGTTCGACGCGGTCACGATCCGCGAAGCCCTGCTGCGTGAACATTACCGTGGTGGGCAGAGTTTCTATGTCGTCCCGCGCATCTCGGACCTACCCGAGATTGAGGAATTCCTGAAAGAGCAACTGCCAGAGCTGACTTATATGGTGGCGCATGGGCAGATGGCGGCGGGGGAACTCGACGATCGGATGAATGCGTTCTACGACGGCAAATACGATGTCTTGCTGGCCACCACGATTGTGGAAAGCGGGCTGGATATCCCGACTGCAAATACGATGGTTGTGCACCGGGCGGATATGTTCGGCCTGGCACAGCTCTATCAGATCCGCGGCAGGGTCGGGCGGTCGAAGACCCGCGCCTATGCCTATCTGACCACAAAACCGCGCACCCGTCTGACTGCCACGGCCGAAAAACGCCTGCGCGTTCTAGGCTCGCTCGACACGCTGGGGGCGGGGTTCACGTTGGCGTCTCAGGACCTTGATATTCGAGGGGCGGGTAACCTGTTGGGCGAGGAACAGTCGGGCCAAATGCGCGATGTGGGCTATGAACTCTACCAGTCGATGCTGGAAGAGGCGATTGCCAAGATCAAGGCCGGTGAGATGGAAGGCCTGTCTGATGCAGATGATCAATGGGCGCCGCAGATCAATCTTGGCGTCCCGGTCCTGATCCCAGAGGATTATGTGCCCGATCTGGATGTCCGCCTGGGCCTGTATCGCCGTTTGTCGTCGCTGTCGACCAAGGTGGAATTGGAAGGCTTCGCCGCTGAATTGATCGACCGCTTTGGCACGCTGCCGAAAGAGGTCAACACCCTGATGCTGGTCGTGCGCATCAAGGCGATGTGCAAACGGGCGGGGATTGCAAAGCTAGATGGCGGGCCCAAAGGCGCGACTATCCAGTTTCACAACGACAAATTTGCCTCGCCTCAGGGGCTGGTCGAGTTCCTCCAGAACCAGCGCGGGTTGGCCAAGGTCAAGGATAACAAGATCGTCGTGCGCCGCGATTGGAAGAAGGACAGCGACAAGATCAAGGGGGCCTTTGCCATCGCCCGTGATCTGGCGGAAAAGCTGGTGGCCGAAAAGAAACGAGCCAAAGCCTAGTCACCGCTGACAAAGGTGCACAACTGCCATTCGCCAGTTTCGGATTTTGCCAATGCTGCCCGGTAACCAGTCATAGGCCACAGGAAATCGCTGTGCATATAGCCCTGGCCGCCGTCTGTCAGCAGAACCCTCTGGTACTGCGCGATGGGGGAGAAGTCGCGGATGATGACGACCTCATAGCTGATGAGGTCCAGTATCGCCGCGCCTCGATTTGGTGCGTTGCGCAGAGTTACATCCTGAGCGGTCACAAAATAGGCCAACGCCGGATCCAGCGAAGCGGGTAGGGTGAGCTGCCATTGGTGGGGCATCCAGAACTCGCCATCTTCGTTGAAATAGCCAGGCTGTGTCAGGGTATTTTCCAGATCGGACCAAAAGGTTTCAACGACCTTTTCCCTGTCATCATCATCTTGCTCTGACGTTGCCGGTCCGGGAGTAAGATACTCGCGCAGCTCGTCCGGGCCGCCATTGCCGCCGTGGCTAAGGTAAATATCCGGGCAGGCAACAGACAGCACGCCTTCGATGTCGCGCTCGGCTACCATGTTCAGCAGGTTTGCCCGGAACGAGACGAGGGTGACATCCCGCTCGGCCTCGTTGACCGGCGGAAAGGATTGTCGATCCGCCAGCGCCGGGTTGCAGAGCAAAGCGAGCAGAAAGGCGTATCTCATTCGGCGGCCCTCATGGCGGCTTGAGCACAGAAACAGGACGCGCCAACAGCCCGGTCCGCACGAGCCAGAGCCAAATCCAGCCGTTGCCTGATCTGCACGATCTCAACCGTCTCACCGCGCGCCTTCAGGCAGTCATGCAGGCCCTTGAGGCTCCAGACATTGTCAGGATGGACAGAGGCACGGCTGAGCGTACCGCCCAACCCCAAATCCTCGCGGTATATGGCCTCGGCTTCGGCGGTATGCCCTTGTTCGAACAGCAATGCACCCAACGCGTGTCGAGTGGGCTGCATCCATCCCCATGGCTCGTCATAGGGCAAGGTGTCGTCCAGTTCGACCGAGCGGCGCAGATGGGCGTAGGCCGCATCGTAGTTTTCCATGCGATACTCGATTTCGCCACGCAGCATTTCGCGGGCAATGTCCAGCAGGTCGATCACGCGGTTATTGTGCAGCAATCGCGTTTCTGGCACGCGGGCCTTGGCAGCGAGGAACAACTGCTCTTCGGCTTCGGCTTCGCTGACCTGCCCAGTGGCGGCAAAAGCAATGGCCCGGGCATAATGCGTGGTTGCCGTGAGAGTGCAGTACAGTTCGGGGTCCGAGGGCAGCTCAAGCGCCATTGCCTCTTCCCAACGGCCAAACCGGATCAGGATATGCGGGCCCATTGACATGTAACTTTCGAAGAAATCCGCCATAGGCGGGCTTTCTATGCGCAGCATGTCTTCGGGTGTGGTGTCCCACAATCCCTGATTGGCCCGCAGAGCCGGTTCCATCTGTCCCAGAAATAGGGCGCCATATATGACAAAATGATAATTGTGCTGGCGGTAGCCGGTGTAGATGTTGAACGCGCCTTCGCGTTCGTAATATTTCAGGTCGGCCTCAACGGCTTTTTGGTTCCAGTGGACGACGTTCTGGTAATGGCCGCACAGCACATCGATATGGGTGGGCATATGCACCAAATGGCCCGCATCGGGAACCAGCGTCCGCAGAACATCCCCCGCTTTCAGCGCTTTTTCCGGGGTCGGAGACATCTCCATCAGGTGGACATAAAGATGCAGTAACCCGGGATGAGACATCGCTGCTGGATCATCAGCCATCGCCTCCTCCAGCGCTTTTTGCGCCTCGACCGTGGCGGCCCCTTCGGCGGGCTGGCCGGTCGTCAAATCCCACATTTGCCAGGGAGTGAGGTTCAAAAGCGCTTCGACATAGATCGTGCGCAGGTCCAGATGAGCGGGCTGCGATGCAAACGCTGCGCGCATAGCATCGGCAAAATCGTTATCCCAGTTGTGCATGTCGTCAATGGCTTCGCGCTGGGGATAGCGGGCGGGAAGCGCGCGGATCAACGCTCGTTCAACCGGCGTACATTCGCCCACAAGAGACATGGCCAGCTGCGTCGCATCATAGGCCAGCGTCAGCGCCTTTTGCCTGCCTGCGTCATCGTGCAGGTCCCAGGGCATGTTGTAATTCGGCCCCGCCGCATAGGCGACGCCCCAATGGGCCATGGCGCAGTTCGGGTCATGCTCTAGCGCGCGCTGAAAACAGACGACGGCCTCTTCGTGGTTATAGCCATAGGTCCAGACCAGCCCCCGGTCGAACCACAGTTGCGCATCGGGCGAAGAGGTGCTTACCGGACAGGAATGGGTGCCCAGATCGTAGTAGTCGCTCATTGAAAATCTCCCCTCGAAACAAGGGGAGGATAACGTGTTTCACGCGCTCTGCACAGATCAGGCGGGCAATCTGTCTTCTATCCGGCCCATATACAGCATCAGGCCGAACCCCATCGTGCACATAGTCAGGACACCTACTGCCAAGGGCAGGATCGATCCGTCAAACAACTGTCCCAAGGGGGCTGCTACTGCAGCGGCCAGAACGGTTGACACCGCGCCTATGACTGACGCTGCCATGCCCGCAATATGGCCCATCGGCTCCATCGCGATGGCATTCAGGTTGCCCATCGTCATACCGGCCATGAAGAACACGGCAGTCTGCCAACTGACAAAAAGCGCAAATGAGGCGCCATCAGAAAGGTCCAGACCATTCATTACCATGACAAAACACGTAAAGATGATCTGTGCGCCCAAAGTCCAGGTTACAATCCGGCGCATCCCCAATCGGATGACCAAAGTCGCGTTCAACAAACTGGCCGAGCCAGCCATCAGAGCAACGAAGCCAAACCAGAATGGGAAACTGTCTGCTCTGTCGTAGATGATGTCATAAACAGGTTGTACCATCGTCAGCATGGTGAACAGCATCCCAAGGCAAAGCGTTTGCACCATGATCGAAACCCGCACAGTCGGGTGTGCAAACATCTGCCGCGCGGCATCAATCATGAGCGGCAGGCGTAGGGGACGGCGATTTTCGGGTGCCAGAGGTTCGCTCAGACGCAGGCCCATCCACGTGATGGTGATCAAAGAGAACAACATGAACGAAGCGAAGATGCCACGCCACCCGGCCAGAGCGATCACCCCGGCACCCATCATGGGCGCGATGGCGGGAACCAGCGTAAAGATCATCATGGCAATCGAGACGATGCGGGCCATCTCACGGCCGGAATAAAGGTCACGGATAATGGCCATTGCCACCACGCGTGGGGCCGCGCTGCCGATGCCTTGAAAGATGCGCGCAATCAACAGCATCTCAAGCGAGGAGGTGGCCCAGGCGACTGCGGCAGACAGGATATACAGCGCAGAGCCGACGTAAATTACCGGTTTGCGCCCGAATGCATCCGACAGAGGGCCGGTGAAAAAGGTGCCGATCCCCATGCCCAGCACAAATGAGGTCAGGATCAACTGCGCCTTGTTTGCATCACCGGGGCTGAGTTGCGCGCTGATCTGCGGCAGGGCGGGCAGCATCGAGTCGATAGAAAACGCGATTGTCGCAAACATCATTGCGATCAAAGCGACAAATTCTCCGCGCGGCATGCGATTACTCATGGGGCTCTCCTGACCCGTTCGCGCTATCACAGCGGATTGGGCACGGCCAGTGATCAGAATGCACAGGAGGCTGTGCTATTTTGCAGGGGAAGCCTCGATTTGAGACATGATTTCACTGATCACGCGTTCCCACATTTCCGGTGGTTGCGCGCCGGGGACAGCATGTTGGTTGGCAACGATAAAAGTCGGTACCGACGTCACACCCATCTGCCGGGAATGCGCGTCACGGTTGCTGATGTCGGTGCGGTCGGCGTCGGATTTCAGCAGCTTCATGACGACGGCGGCGTCCATCCCCTGACTGTCGGCAATATCCGCCAGAACCTCGTGGTCGCCGATATCGCGACCCTGTACAAAATAGGCCTGAAACAGGGCATCAACTATAGCGTTCTGCTTGTTTTCGATCCCGGCCCAGTGGATCAGCCGATGAGCATCCAGCGTGTTCGGGGTGCGCTTCATCCCCTCAAAGTCGATGCCCAACCCTGCATTTTCGGCATGCTCGACCACCGGGGCATACGCACGGATGGCTCCGTCTTTGCCGCCGAATTTGCGCTCCAAGTATTCACGCCGATCAATGCCTTCGACCGGCATATCGGGGTTCAGCTGAAAGGGGTGCCATTCAATGATGAATGGATGATCCGGAGTTGCAGCCAACGCTTTGTCCAGATGAGTCTTGCCAATATAGCACCAGGGGCAGATCGGGTCAGACATGATGTCGAGCTTGACGGTCTGGGTCATGTATTGGTCGCCTTGAAATAGGCCGGCAGCGCCCGGCGCAAAAGTTTGCCATTGCCGCCTGTTGGCAGCTGAGGCAGATGGATAAAGGCGCGCGGTTGCTTATAGCGCGCCAGATTTGTCTCGACATAGGCGCGCAGGGCGTCCTCGTCCAGCTTTTCCGGCCCGGTATAGAATGCCACTATGACAAAACTGTCCTGCTTGACCTCAACGGCGGCCGCGCCGACCTGCGTGATGCCGGGATATCGGGACAATGTGGCCTCGACCTCGATCGGTGAGACCCGGTAGCCGCCTGCATTCATCATATCATCGTCTCGGCCAAGATAGGTGATCTGACCATCAACTGCCATTGCACCCTGATCGCCGGTCAGAAACCACTCGCCCTGCATCCTGGCCAGCGCTTCGTCCGGCGCGTTGAGATAGGTCAGCATTAGGCCGGGGTCTGATCGGTGGATGGCAATGGTCCCTTCTTTCCCCTGTGGAACCGGCCCGTCTGGACCCAGAATTGCCACACGCCGCCCCGGTTGTGGTTGCCCCAGTGCATCGCCACGTGCCGGATAGGCTGGGCTTGAAGAGATGAAGGTCGAGCATTCGGACATTCCAAAAGCTTCATACAACTCGCGCCCGGTGATCCGTGTCCATTTCTGGTGCAGATGCCGTGAGAGTTTTTCACCAGCGCAAAGACCGTGCCTCAGATCGGGAAGGTGCAGATCGTTTGCTTCGTTCAAAATTTTCCGAAACACGCCAGGAGCTGCAGCAAAAATCGTGGCACGGTGATTGCGCAGCATATCGGGTAGGGTCGACAGATCGGTGCCGGGCTCCGGTATCAGCGCTGTCGCGCCAATGGTCCAGGGATCCATCAGTCCTGTCCCCAACGTATAGGTCCAGTTGAACGCACCTGCATGGCACAATCGATCCGTTTCCTGCAGGCCGTACCACCCATCCACCATCATCTGCCGCGCCCAAATTGCACGATGGGCATGTGCAACGGCCCTTGGCTTACCCGAGGTGCCAGAAGTATAGACCACATAAGCCATGTCTTCGGGGTCGCCCATCCGAAACTCGGCCAGAGGTAGATCGCGCATCTCGCGCAGTTGGCTCAAAGATATTTGGTTCGGGTGATCCGCGCTGGCGATATCGGGATCGCGGAGTATGGCGGCGGGCTTCAGATCTTGGATGATCTTTGCCGTTTCCGGCTGTGTCAGCTGTGACGATGTCGGCACGGGTACAATGCCGACCGCGATTGCACCCAGATAGGTTATTGGGAAATCAACCGTGTTCCCCAAACGCATCAAGACCAGATCGCCCGGTTTCAAACCGGCCCGCAGCAGACCTGTACCGGTTGCAAGGATCGCGCGTTTCAACGCAGCAAAGCTCCAGTTCTGTGCCGACGTTGCGCCAAGTACCGACAAGGCAATCTTGTCGCCATTGCGATCTGCTTGACGCAACACATGCGCGGCCAGATTGAAAGGGGTGGGGCAGGCCTTGGGCGGGCCTTGATCGAACAGGGAAAGCATGGCGTCTGGCTAACGCGGCAACTGCTGCGTTGCAAGCGGGACAGGCTGGCCCTATAGAGTGGCGCATGAGAACCAAAGAGCAGACATCTCTGATCCGAATTGCCCGAAACTCGGGCGAGCATACAGAGGTCGAACCGCTGGACCTTGGCGTCCGTGTGCGTGAATTGCGCAAGGCGCGTAACTGGACTTTGGAACAAGCGGCCAATCAGGCGGGATTGGCGCGTTCAACGCTCAGCAAAATCGAAAACGGGCAGATGTCGCCTACATATGATGCGCTGAAGAAGCTGGCGATCGGGCTGGAAATCTCTGTTCCGCAGCTGTTCACGCCGCCACAGCGCGAGCAGGTGATCGGGCGTATGGCCGTGACCCGGATGGGGCAAGGTACCAGCCACGCAACCACAACATACGAGCACGAACTGCTGGCTGAGACGCTTACGAAAAAGCAGATGCTGCCCTATCGCGCCCGTGTACGTGCCCGGTCGATGGATGAGTTTGACGGGTGGGTCCGCCACGATGGCGAAGAATTCCTGTACGTGCTGACGGGTGTTGTTCGCCTGTATACCGAGTTCTACGAACCCGTCGAAATGCGCCGCGGTGACAGCGCCTATTACGACGGCAGCATGGGGCATAATGTCGTTTCGGTCAGTGAAGAAGACGCGATGATCCTGTGGGTGACGTCACTTACCTAGATGTTTGGTGACTTCACGAGTTAGCGCTTCGGTGAACAGGAAATCCTCAAGCTCTTCATGTGCCTCGTTCACCGTCAGATGATGACGTTCGGCCAGATAAGCCTCGAATTGCGCACGGTCGCGCCCTACCGCATCCATGTCTCGGTCGCGCAAATTGGGAAACCGCCGTTTTGCACGGGCGTACATTTCATTCCAATCTTGCGTCAGATCGTTCCACTTAAACATCTATTGGGCTTTCTGTTTGTCTGGCTACAGATCTGCTCGGCCCTGAATTCAGGGTACGAATGGTGTTTGCAGGTAGGGCTATGGCAAAATGTCGCACCTTGAGCGTGCGAAGTTTAAATCAGTTAGGCCCGCCACAGGAAATCTGAGACGGGCCTACGGACCAAATAGTTTTGAGTGAGTGGAGGCTGGTCCGAAAATACTGTTCCTGATGTTGTAACACAGCTATGTGTCGGTAATGTTTGGCGTAATTCAAATTGGATACATTTGTACTAGTCGCAGGCTATATCTTTCGAACCCGTTACGTAAAGCCCCTTGTTGAAATTTTTCAAATTTGTCTGAAACTAGGGATCGCATCAATTTATAGCGGAATGCCCACAGCATTTACCTGCATGTCGTGGTACTGCGGGTCTGTGCCAGAATCCGCCGAAGGGTATGAGACCCACACAGCAAACGCCGAACGGGTCTTATTGCATCACATCTGCAGCGGTTGCGATCCTCTTGAACGAGATTGGCACGGACAGTTAGCAATTAGGAAAGGACGGGGCCGCCTCTTTTGAGGCGCTATTCCTCGTACCACCAGACCTGCGGCATGTATTCCGGCCCGTCACCGTATATGGGCAGGGTTTCCGGCTGTTTCAGCTCACGCGCATGTGCAATCCGGCCGACGTCAAAGCTCCAGATCGGGATGACATACCGGCCAGCGGTTAGAACGCGATCCAGCGCGCGGGTCGCAGACACGAAATCTTCGTGGCTTTCAGAGGCCAGCATCGTATCGATTAAACCGTCCACTGCTAGTGACTGAACCCCCATCAGGTTACGTGTTCCTGCCGTGTCGGCATTTTCACTGCCCCAATACAGGCGTTGTTCGTTGCCCGGCGACAGGGAAAGAGCCCGGCGAAATGGGGTCATGTCAAAATCATGGGCATCCATCCGAGAGGTGTATTGTGCGTCGTCGATTTTTTCGACTGTAAGCTCGATGCCAAGCCGTTCAAGCGTACGCGCATAGATTTCTGCGATGGTTCCGACATTCTGGACAACGTTGAGGCTGCCCTGGCTGATGACCATGTCAACGATGAACGCTTCGCCATCTGCGTTTCGCAACACGCCATCCTGAACTGTCCAGCCAGCCTCTTGCAGCAGCTTGGTTGCCTTGCGCAGATTGGCCCTGTTGCGTTCCGAACCGTCACCTTTCGGAAGCTCGTAACCTTCCAGTGTACCGGGCAACAGTGTATCGGCGTATGGCTGCAGCAGCTCAGCCACCTGACCGGTGGCAGTACCGGGCTGCATCGCCAGATCCGAGCCCGAGAAATACGAGGTTATCCGCGGTTGCGCGCTTCCGGTGACGGTGTCGTTGATGAATTCGAAATTGAAAGCCAGAGTCAGAGCCTCGCGCACGCGCCAATCATCGAAGGGTGGCTTGCGCGTATTCATGACAAATCCGGTCATGCCCGAAGGCTTGCGATGCGGGATTTCGGTTTTCACCACATCGCCGCGCTGTACCGCGGGGAAGTCATACTGGTTGTTCCACTTATCGGCGTTAAACTCGCGCACGGCTGAGAGCTCGCCTGCTTTGAAGGCCTCGAATGCGACTGTGCCATCCCCGTAGAACTCGATCCGCATCTCATCCAGATTCATGGTGCCGCGCCGAAACGGAATGTCAGCGCCCCAGTAATCCGGATTGCGACGCAGGTTCACATACCGTCCAGCTTCGTACCCGTCGATGACATACGGTCCAGACCCCAGAGGGATGTCTTGCAGCGGCGCGTCGGCAAAGTCTTTACCCTCCCACTGTGCCTTCTGAAGGATCGGGCGCATCCCGGCGATCAGCGCAAGCTCGCGGTCGGGGTCGTTAAACGTGATGCGAACGGAACGCGGTCCGGTTTGTTCGATACTGTCGATCTTTCCCCAAAGGCCGCGATATCTCAGATGCCCTTCGGTTCCCAAAGTCTCATATGACCAGATGACATCCTCGACAGTGACCGGTGATCCATCCGAGAATCGGGCGTTCTCTCGCAGGGTAAATTCGACCCAGGATCGGTCCGGAGCCGTCTCAACTGATTCGGCTAACAACCCGTAAAGAGTGAAAGGTTCGTCCCAGGAACGCCCCATCAGGCTTTCATGGGTCCAAAATCGCAACTGCCAGGGTGACGTGCCTTTTTGCACAAACGGGTTAAGACTGTTATAGCCGCCGGTATTTCCAAATACGACTTTGCCGCCTTTGGGTGCATCAGCATTGACATAGGGTAGCGACACAAAATCCGGTGGAAGGGCAGGGTCACCATACATAGCTATGCCATGGGTCGATTCTGCATGGGCTGCTGCAACGGCAAAAACACTAACGATTCCCGCGATCATAGGGCGAACGGGGCGAAGAAAATCGGGGCTCATTTTGGAAACAATCCTGCTCTGGCCTTATTTTGTTGGGATTCACCGTAGCCATGATTTTTCATATTATCAAACTTTTAGCTTGGACGAAGGCGTGGAATTGCTTATAAAGGGCGTACTGCTCGATAGGTTTCTTGCCTGTATGAAACCTGCCTCAATAACTTAACGCCCGCTTCGTGCGGGCGTTTTTTTTGTGCGATTTTCACTGATACAGCGCGGCCAATCTTTCCCCGTTTTCTTTGCAGGTGCAGCATGGCACTGTGCCGTCAACACGGAATCTGACGGAGAGCACCCATGAGTCTTTCAGGCAAAACAGCAATCATCACAGGATCGAATTCGGGCATCGGGCTGGGCATCGCCCGCGAGCTGGCCAAGGCCGGGGCGGATGTGGTGCTGAATTCGTTTACTGACCGCGACGAAGATCATGCTCTGGCCGCAGAGATCGGGCAGGAAACCGGAACCAACGCGCGCTATATCAAAGCGGACATGTCCAAGGGTGACGAGTGTCGGGCGCTGATCGAAAAGGCTGGAGCCTGCGATATCCTGGTCAACAATGCCGGCATTCAGCATGTGGCGCCGATTGATCAGTTTCCAACCGACAAATGGGACGCGATCATTGCGATCAACATGAACTCGGCCTTTCACACCACTGCCGCCGGGTTGCCGATGATGCGCAAGGCGGGCTGGGGACGGGTGGTGAATATTGCATCGGCCCATGGGTTGACGGCATCGCCTTTCAAAGCCGCCTATATCGCGGCCAAGCACGGTGTAGTCGGGATGACCAAAACCGTAGCCCTCGAGACCGCACAAGAGCCGATTACCTGTAATGCGATTTGCCCGGGATATGTGCTGACGCCGCTGGTCGAAGAGCAGATACCCAATACGATGAAAGAATACGATATGAGCCGTGAGGATGTCGTGAAGAATGTCCTGCTAAAGCGGCAACCTTCGAAAGAATTCGCTACGGTCGAACAACTGGGCGGTACGACGGTCTTTCTGTGCTCGGATGCGGCGGCGCAGATCACCGGCACGACGATTTCAGTTGATGGCGGGTGGACCGCGCTCTGAGCCTTGGGGAGTAGGGCAGTGAAACGTATCAATCTGGCTTTGCAGGGCGGCGGCGCGCACGGAGCGTTCACTTGGGGTGTGCTGGATCGTCTGCTGGACGAAGATGATATCGAAGTCGCGGCGATCACCGGAACATCGGCAGGCGCACTGAACGGTGCGGCCTATAAGTCCGGCATGGTACGGGGCGGCCGGGAGGGCGCGCGCGCCAATCTGGATGCGCTCTGGGCCCGTATGGGGGCCGTCGACGATACGAACCTGACCAACTGGATGCGTGCGTTTGAGCCCTCACATATCGCACAGTCCATCGAAAATTCGCTGCCGTTTGCTGTAGGCGACGCCTGGTCGCGGTTGGTTTCGCCTTATGCCTATGGGCCGTTCTACCGTAACCCCTTGGAGCCCGTGGTTGAGCGCTTTGATTTCGATGAAATATGCGCTGCCGAAGGTCCGCGACTGTATGTCTGCGCGACTTGCGTGCGCAGCGGAAAGATACGGGTGTTCACAGGGGATGAGCTGTCGACTGAGGCCATCCTTGCGTCCGCCTGTTTGCCAACCCTGTTTCAGGCGGTCGAGATATTCGATCCAAAATCGGGCCGGACCGAGGCTTACTGGGATGGCGGATATACCGGTAATCCAGCTCTGTATCCCTTGTTCAATTCCGATCTGCCCGAGGACGTGGTGATCGTGAACATCAACCCCCTGGAACGGGAAGAAATCCCCAAGACGCCGCAGCAAATCCAGAACCGGATCAATGAGATCGGCTTTAACTCATCGCTGTTTCGGGAACTGAGGGCCATAAGCTTCGTTCAGCGCTTGCTGGAGGATGGCAAGCTGAAAGCGGGCGAAATGAGCCGTGTTCTGGTTCACATGATTGCCGATGACGCGTTGATGAATGACCTCTCGGTCGCGACCAAGACAGTGCCCAACCCTGTGGTCCTGCATAAGCTCAAAGAAGCTGGCCGCAATGCAGCTGATCAGTTTTTGACAGATCACAAGGCCGATCTGGGTGCACGCAGCACGGTCAATCTGCCGGAAATGTTTGGATAATCACTCTGGTGGCTGGGTCGGGTCTTTGTCGTTCGGGTAAACAAGACCGGCCGAAATCACTAGTTTGGCGGCATCTTCGATCGACATGTCCAAAAGGATGACGTCCTCGATCGGAAAGAACAGCAAGAACCCCGATGTCGGGTTGGGTGTCGTCGGAATGAACACGCTGTACAGATCGCCACCCGCTTCTGCGCGTTCGTTGACTTCTCCCTTTGCGGTGGTCGAGACGAACCCGATGGCCCAGATGCCACGGCGCGGATATTGAACCAGACAGGCTTTTTCAAATGACCGTTCAGTCTGGGCAAAGACGGTCTCGGAAATCTGCTTGATGCCTGAATAGATGGACCGGATGACTGGCATCCTATTCACCAGGCTTTCGGTGAACGAGATAAAGGATCGGCCCAGGATGCCCTTGGCAACCCAGCCAACCACGACGGTGAACACCAGAAAAAAGATGACACCTACACCGCGCAGGTTGATGCCAACATATTGTTCAGGCTGGAATTGGTGGGGAACCAGCGGCAGAACCGCACTGTCGATCCAGCCGACAACAGACCAGATCAGCCAGATCGTCAACCACACCGGCGCAATAACGACGATGCCCGTCAGAAAGGACGCGCGCAGCCGTGAGAACAGGCCGGGCTGTCGGTTGGGTTCTTCGTCAAAAGGAGTGTTCATTACGGTCCTGAGTGGCTTGCGAATTTAGTTAAGCAGTCCTTGGCCTTGGTACAATAGCTATATGTTAATCCGCCTTGGCGGACAGGGCGCGGGCGATCCCGGCTGCCAGACGGGCATTGTTGCGGACCAATGCGATATTGGCGGTCAGAGAACGACCTTCGGTCTGCTCATAAATCCGTTGCAACAGGTAGGGTGTGACCCCTTTACCGCTGATCCGATGCACATCTGCATCCGCCTGTGCCGAGGCGATGATCGGGGCCAGTTCCTCGGATGGGATCTGATCGGCCTCCGGGATCGGATTGGCGACAAGTTGGCCGCCGGGCAGGCCAAGCGCGCGTCTGGTCGCATGTGCGTGCGCGATGTCTTCCGCACTGTCCATGCGCAGAGGGGCTGCCAGCGGGGATTTTGCCGACCAGAAGGCCGGAAATTCGTCCTGGCCATAGGCAATGACCGGAACGCCCAGTGTTTCCAGAACCTCAAGCGTCTTGGCCAGATCGAGGATGGCTTTGGCGCCTGCGGCAACAACCGTGACCGGGGTATGGGCCAATTCGTGCAGGTCAGCAGAGATATCGAACGAGGTTTCAGCCCCTTGGTGGACGCCTCCAATACCGCCGGTGGCGAAAACGTCGATCCCGGCGTGATGGGCGGCGATCATGGTTGCGGCGACCGTTGTTGCACCGGTGCCACCGGTTGCCATGCAGGCTGCCATATCGGCACGGGACAGTTTGGCGACCCCATGCGCTTGGCCCAGCGCTTTCAACTCTTCGGCTTCCAGACCGACGTGAAGCGTACCATTGATCACCGCCATGGTGGCTGGCACAGCGCCCGCGTCTCGGATGTCTTGTTCAACCTGTGCCGCAACCTCGATGTTCTGCGGGTAGGGCATACCGTGGGTGATGATCGTGCTTTCCAGCGCAACGATAGGTTGGCCTGCGTCTTTGGCGGCGCGGACCTCGGCAGAATATTGAATGTTGATCACAGTGGGGTTTCTCCGGAAACGTAAGTTGCGGCGGCATGCAGGGCACGTGACAGGGCCTCATCGCTTGGGGCACCGGTGGCCTCGGATGCGATATGCGCCGCCATGAATGTATCACCCGCGCCGGTCACACGGGTGACCAGAACGGATGGGGGTTTTTGGGTCAAGATTTCCTCAGCGCTGGCAACGGTTGCTGAACTGCCGCCATCGGTCACAAGCACGCGCAGCGCGCCGCGATCCAGTAGCCCCTTGGCGGCGCTCGCCGAATCCGCGAATTCGCGCTGGCACAGGATGCCAGCCTCTTCGAGGTTCACATAAAGCGTCGCGCGGGCATGCTTGAGGAAAGGCAGCAGGCGATCGGCCTTGCCGGGTGAGGCCGGTGCCACGCGCAGGTCGGCCCCGGCGAAGGCTGGGCTTTGCGCGATTTCTTCCAAAAGCGACAGCGTCAGGTTGCCATCCAAAGCAACAGGACCATCAAATGGCATGGTCTCTGTGCCTAATGGGCCTTGCATCAGGGGTTTCAGAATTTTTGCCCCAGCGGCCTCAAGTGAATGAGCGTCCGCTATCGCGGCAATCAGCCCATTGGCGCCCTCGACAGCCATATATCGGTCGGTCGGCAGGTCCTGCGAGCGATAGATGTGATCGGTTACCATCCCCAGTCGGGCGCAAGCGTTGACCAACTCGTCCCCTTCGGGATCGCGGCCAATGGCGGTCAACAGGGTGGGCGTCATGCCAAACCGCACCAGCGTCATGGCAATGTTCATTGCCACGCCTCCGGGCAGGCGGGTGATCCTGCCGGGAACATCCGACCCCTGCCGCATGGCGCTAGCAGAACGTCCGATCACGTCCCACAGGACAGAACCGATACAAAGAATTTCGCTGTTCTGAGTCATGTCGACGTCATGCCGCAGCCCCGGCGTGGGTGCAAGGGTTAACGCTCACATCCTGCTCAGCCCATGGCGGTGATCAGGTCGTTCAGTCCAGCGGCCGGGTCATCCTGTGACCAGATCTCATCCCCGATGCCGAAGAAATCGGTGCAGGGGCTGAGGTCACGGATCAATTCGGGGGTCAGGCCGCCTTCTGCCACAACCGGCACTTCGATCATCTCGGACCACCACTGGAACAGATCGTGCTCGGCCACGGTTCCGTCACCCAAGGAGGACGTGCCAACCGGGCCAAAGGCCACATAATCCGTCCCGGCCTCACCAGCCGACATGCCGTCATGGCTGGAGGTGCCGCAGAAGCAGCCGACAATGGCATCGGCACCCAATTCCTTACGCACATACCGGACCGAGCGCGCGCCGTCATCCAGATGCACCCCATCCAGACCCAGACGCTGCGCCAACAGGACGTGGTTGGAAATCACCAGCGCCACGTCCCGCGTATGTGCCACCTCGCGGCAGGCATCAGCGGCGCGGGCAATCGTATCCTCGTCATTCCCGGCAAGGGCCAGACGGATGCAGGCGATTTCGGTGCTGTCCAGAACGCGGGCCAGTTGGTCGGGGAACGTGCTCAACGTGATGGTCGGCGGGGTGATCAGGTAAATCTGCGGCTGCTCGGGGGTGTCCATCGGCGCGTCCTTAGCTTTAAGTCTTTTGCGCGGTTTAGCGGATTGCGGGCCGGAAGCAAACTTTTATGCCTGTTTCAGGCAGAATTGGCGCCGCCAATGGCTTGCCCTGCGTTGGCGCGACGATTACAGCAGGCGCAGTTTTCGGAGACAACCATGCCCAGCGACAAATCCCAGCCCTCATTTGTGCTCGTGCGCCCGCAGATGGGTGAAAACATCGGTGCCGCCGCGCGGGCGATGTGGAATTTCGGGCTGGACCGGATGCGGATCGTGGCCCCACGTGATGGCTGGCCAAACCCCAAGGCAGTGGCGATGTCCAGCGGTGCGGGCCGTCTGCTGGATGAGGCGCAGCTGTTTGACGATCTGGCTGGCGCGCTGTCTGACAGTACCTATGTCTTTGCTACTACGGCCCGCCAGCGCGGGTTGACCAAGCCGGTCTTCAGCCCCGAACGCGCTATGCAGATCGCGGCCGAAAAGGTCGCTGCGGGCGAAAAAGTCGCCGTGCTGTTTGGCCCGGAACGGGCAGGGCTTGAGAATGAGGATATCGCCAAGGCCAATGCCATCATCTCTGTCCCGGTGAATCCGGAATATGCCTCATTGAACCTTGGGCAATGCGTGTTGCTGACCGCCTATGAGTGGATGCGCCAGACAGGCGACGTCGTGCATGAGGCAACCGATCTGGGCAAAGGCGACTGGGCCACAGGCATCGAGGTTGAAAAACTGGTCGAACATTATGAAGACCGGCTGGAAGAGGCGGGGTTCTTTTACCCCCCCGAAAAGGCCGAAAGCATGAAGACCAATCTGCGCAATCTGTGGTCACGGATGCGGATGACGCGGGCGGATGTGCAGATGTTGCACGGGGTCATGCGTCAGATGGTCCGTTGGAAAGACAAAGGGTAAGGCTGGACCTCGTCCCATGGTGGTCCTAGCTTGCAACGAAATTCAAGACACATGAGGAACGCATGAGCGGCAAGCGCAGCATCTTCGAAGAGGTCTCAGACTCTGAAAAACAACAAGCGGTTCAACCTGGTATGATTGACCGGGGCCGCGGTGGTGCGCGTAAGGCTATCCGGGCCTGGCTGATGATCCTGTTTGCGCTTGTGGTTGTGATGATTGCGGTCGGTGGGCTGACCCGCCTGACCGATAGCGGGCTGTCGATCACCGAATGGCGCCCGCTCACTGGGGCTGTCCCGCCGATGACCGAAACCGACTGGCAGGCCGAGTTCGACAAGTACAAGCAAATCGACCAGTGGCGCATCCAAAACCAGTGGATGGAGCTGGCGGATTTCAAATCCATCTATTGGTGGGAATGGGGCCACCGGCAACTGGGCCGCGTGATCGGGCTGGTCTGGGCTCTTGGGTTCTTCGGGTTCCTTATTGCGCGCAAGATACCCACCGGCTGGACCGGCAAGCTGGTGATCCCCGGAGCTTTGGGTGGGGTACAGGGCGCTGTTGGCTGGTGGATGGTTGCCTCAGGCGTGACACAGGGCGAGGGGATGATCGCCGTTGCCAGCTATCGCCTGGCGATCCATCTGGGTCTGGCCTTTGTGATCTTGGGTTTCCTCGCCTGGTATATGTTCGAACTTGGCCGGGATGAGCGTGACCTGATGCAAGCCCGCCGCGCGAAAGAGGCCAAACTGTTTTCCCTGTCTACCGGCCTGATGCATTTCGCATTCCTGCAGATCCTCATCGGTGCACTTGTCGCAGGTATCGACGCTGGGCGGTCTTATACCGACTGGCCATTGATCGGCGGGCAGATTTTCCCGCCGGACGCGGCGATACTGGAACCGATGTGGCGGAACTTTTTCGAAAGCCCGGGGCTTGTGCAGTTCATCCATCGTTGCGCGGGTTATCTGCTGTTCATCTTTGCCATCGTTGTCTGGCGTCGTGGCAATTCCAGTGCGCATCCGCAAACGCGCTTTGCCTTCAACACGATGTTCGCAGCCTTGTCGCTGCAGGTGGTTGTTGGGATCATGACCGTGATCTACGCGGCCCCCTGGCAGATCGCCATTTTCCACCAGTTCATGGCCGTGATCGTGTGGACTCTGACCCTGCGTGCGCGCTTCCTGACAGCCTATCCCATCGCAACTTCGATCCGCGGAGCCTGACCCAGATGACTGCCTATGATGAACTGATGGCCTTCCAACGTGAAACCTCGGCACTTGGTCAGATTGCCGGGCGTCTGGGATGGGATCAGGAAACAGTGATGCCCCGCGGCGCAGCACCGCAGCGCGCAGAAGAAATGGCCGCGATCGAATCTGTTTTGCATGCCCGACGGTCTGATCCGCGTGTGGCAGAGTGGCTGGAGCAGGCCGACCCGCAGGACGATGTCGCCCGCGCGCAACTGCGCGAGATACGCCGGTCCTATGAGCGGACCGTGAAAGTGCCCGCCGATTTGGCCAAGACCATCGCACGCGTTACCTCAGCCGCGCAGGGCACATGGGCACAGGCGCGCGCCGATGAGGATGTGGCGGCCTTTTTGCCCGTACTGGAAGAGGTTGTGGCGCTCAAACGTCAGGAAGGTCAGGCCCTGGCACAGGGCGGCGATGTCTATGACGCCATGGTCGAAGATTACGAGCCCTATACGACCGGCACTCAGATCGCTGCGATCTTTGACCAGATGCGTCCGCGTCTGGTGGCATTGCGAGCAGCCGTACTGGATCAGCCCGGACCGGCCGCCCTGACTGGGACGTTTGACTCAGCGACCCAGATGCGCCTGTCACAGAAGCTGGCCACCGGATTCGGTTACGACCTGAACACTGGCCGGGTCGACAAGGCCGTTCACCCGTTCAGCTCGGGCAGCGGATTGGACGTGCGGATCACCACGCGCACCAGCGAGACCGATCCGTTCAACTGTTTCTATTCAACCATTCACGAGGTCGGCCACGCCGCCTATGAACAGGGCATCGACCCAGCCTACCTTTTGACCCCGCTGGGGCAGGGCGTGTCGATGGGCGTGCATGAAAGCCAGAGCCGGATTTACGAAAACCAACTGGGTCGATCACGCGCCTATACTGGCTGGCTGTTTGGCCAGATGGTCGAGGCTTTTGGCAATTTCGGCGTCGCCGATGCCGATGCGTTCTATGCCACGGTCAACCGGGTCCATAATGGATATATCCGCACCGAGGCGGATGAGGTGCAGTACAACCTGCACATCATGCTGCGCTTTGACCTTGAGCGCGAGTTGATGAGCGGTGATCTGCAGGTCAGCGACCTTGAGGGCGCATGGAATGACCGGTTCAAGGCCGATTTCGGCTATGCGGTTGATAAGCCCTCGAACGGGTGTCTGCAGGATGTCCATTGGTCCGTCGGTCTGTTCGGGTATTTCCCGACCTACTCGCTGGGCAATGTCTATGCCGGATGCCTGAACCAGGCTCTGCGATCCGCGCTGCCCGATCTGGATACTCGACTGGCCGAGGGTGACACGTCGGGCGCCACCGGTTGGCTGCGCGAAAACCTCCAACGCCATGGCGGCCTTTACGCCCCCCGCGACATCATCCAACGCGCCAGTGGCATGGAACCTGGGCCGGAGCCTCTGCTGGACTATCTCGAGGCGAAGTTCCGGGCCTTGTACAAATTTTAATCGCAAAGAAACCTGCATTGGTCGTCAGGCTGGTTACAATCTGCATCGCAGCACTCGCTGGTTATTTGGCGTTGCGTGGCAATAGGCCAAACGCGTCCTTTTCCGAATTGTATCAGGTGACCGACTGCGGTGGTGCCGACATGCCTTGTCAGGTTTCAGACCGACACTATAACGCCCTGATCCCAATCGGGGATGGACCTTTTCCAGCCATCGTGTTCTTGCATGGCTCAAACGGAAGTGGTCAAAAAACGGTAGAAAACATTGATTTGGTTCAACCTTTTCTGAATCGTGGTTATGCGGTGATCGCACCAACAGCATTGGAGATCGAATATCGAAACGGCCCCGGTACTGGGTGGGTGTGGGATTCTACCCGATACAGCCGGGATGATTTCCGGTTTGTCGCGGATGTCGTCGAAGATGCAATTCAAAGGTTTTCCATCCAACCGGATGGCATTCTAGTCGCGGGACATTCTCGTGGCGGTTCATTCGCCTGGTATTTGGCTTGCTCCGAGGTTGATCCGCGCCTTAAGACCTTCGCGCCAATAGGCGGGACGCCGATGCGCCGTCAGCCTGGCCCCTGTGCCACGGCCAGTTTCGACTTTGATTTGCTTTATATGCATGGCTACGCAGACTCTGTCATTCCATTTGCCGGGACAGACTCATCCCTTCGGGCACATGACTATATGGGTGCTGTCGAAGCTGTAGACGGAATGGCCTATAAATTGGGGTGCGATACGGTCGATCTAACCCAAGGAAACGGCTTTGATCAAAGAACTTATCACGGATGCCGTTCGGTTGTAGAAAAAGAAAGGTCCTTGTCAGTGATTGGTTTTCAAGGCGGACACAGTGTTCCAACCGGATGGGCGGATCTGATCCTGAACTGGTTTGAGAGCCTGGCTGACCACGGCCAATAGCCCCAAACATAAAACGGATCGCGGAAACAGGTTCCACGATCCGCAATTCTAGACGGCCGCGTTACTCTTCGGTTTCCTCGTCACCCTGATCGGCGATCCAGGCGACGCTGACAACCTCTTCGCCTTTGCCGGTGTTGAACACCTTCACGCCACCTGCTGACCGCGAGCGGAACGAGATGCCTTCGATCGGGACCCGGATCGACTGACCCTTGGACGTGGCCAGCATGATCTGATCTTCGATATCGACCGGGAACGACGCCACAAGTGCCCCGCCGCGCATCGCCTTATCCATCGCCGCGACACCCATGCCGCCGCGTCCGCGGACCGGGTAGTCGTGGCTGGAGCTCAGCTTGCCTGCACCGCCAGTGGTAATCGTCAGGATCATGTTTTCGGCCGCAGACATCTCGGCATAGCGTTCTTGCGTGATGGTGCCGGGGGTTGCTTCATCCTCATCCGTCTCACCGTCATCGGCGATGCCTGCCACTGCGCGGCGCATCTTGAGATAGGCGGCGCGTTCATCCGGATCAGCTTCAAAGTGGCGGATCACCGACATCGAGACGACACGGTCGCCACTGCTCAGCCTTATGCCCCGAACACCGGTGGATTCGCGTGAGTTGAACACGCGCACATCAGTGGTGCGGAATCGGATTGCGCGGCCCGAATTGGTGACCAGCATCACATCTTCGTCTTCTGAGCAGATGCGTGCATTCACCAGTTCGATGCCTTCGGGCAATTTCATCGCAATCTTGCCGTTGCGGCGGACATTGGTGAAATCCGACAGTCGGTTCCGGCGCACATCGCCTGCGCTGGTGGCAAAGATGATCTGCAGGTTTTCCCATTCTTCGTCCGGCACATCCACGGGCATGATCGCCGCGATGGACACCCCGGTCGGAATCGGCAGGATGTTGACAATGGCCTTGCCCTTGCCAGTGCGCCCCGACTGCGGCAGACGCCAGGTCTTGAGCTTGTAGACCATCCCGTCAGTGGTGAAGAACAACAACTGTGTATGCGTGTTCGCCACGAAAAGGTTGGTAACGACGTCCTCTTCCTTGGTCTGCATTCCCGACAGGCCCTTGCCACCACGTTTTTGCGCCCGGAAATCGGCCAGCGGAGTACGCTTGATGTAGCCGCCCGACGTGACGGTCACGACCATATCCTCACGCTCGATCAAGTCCTCGTCTTCCATGTCGCCGGACCAATCGACGATCTCGGTGCGACGGGGCACGGCAAACTGTTCACGAACGCTGCGCAGCTCATCTCCGATAATCGACATGATGCGCTCTCGTGAGGACAGAATATCGAGGTATTCCTGGATCTTACCCGCCAGTTCTTCCAGTTCGTCCGTAACCTCTTTGACACCGATCTGGGTCAATCGCTGCAGGCGCAGGTCGAGGATCGCGCGGGCCTGAACTTCGGTCAGGTTATAGGTGCCGTCGTCGTTCATCATGGACAGAGGGTCGTCGATCAGGCGCAGATAGCTTTCGATCTCAGCCGCGGGCCAGCGGCGGGTCATCAGCTTTTCACGCGCTTGCGCGGCGTCAGCGGATGAGCGGATGGTTGCAACCACCTCATCCACATTCGAAACTGCCACGGCCAAACCGCACAAGATGTGACTGCGTTCGCGGGCTTTGCGCAGGTCGTACGCAGTGCGACGGGCGACGACGTCCTCGCGGAAGTCAATGAAGGAGGTCAGGAACCGGCGCAGAGTCAGTTGCTCGGGTCGCCCACCATTCAGCGCCAGCATGTTGCAGCCAAACGAGGTTTGCATCGGCGAAAAACGGAAAAGCTGGTTCAATACAACTTCGGGCGTGGCATCACGTTTCAGTTCGACCACCACGCGTACGCCGTTACGGTCGGATTCGTCCTGAACGTGGCTGACGCCTTCAATCCTCTTCTCACGCACGGCCTCGGCGATCTTTTCGATCATCGAAGCCTTGTTCACCTGATATGGAATCTCATCAACCACGATGGCATAGCGGTCTTTGCGGATTTCCTCGACGCGGGTCTTCGAGCGAATTATGACGCTGCCGCGCCCTTCCAAATAGGCTTTGCGCGCGCCGGACCGGCCCAGCATTACGCCGCCGGTCGGGAAGTCGGGGCCTGGAACATACTCGATCAGCTGCTCGGACGTCAGATCGGGATCGTCGATCAGGGCGAGGGTGGCGTCGACCACCTCACCAAGATTGTGCGGCGGGATATTGGTCGCCATGCCCACGGCAATGCCGCCAGCGCCGTTGACCAGCATGTTCGGGAACCGTGCGGGCAGGACTGTCGGCTCTCTGTCTTTGCCGTCATAGTTGTCCTGAAAATCGACGGTGTCTTTCTCGATATCCGCCAGCAGAGAGGCGGCGGGCTTGTCCATCCGCACTTCGGTATAGCGCATGGCCGCCGGGTTGTCGCCGTCCATCGAGCCAAAGTTGCCCTGACCATCCAGCAGCGGCAACGACATAGAGAAGTCCTGCGCCATCCGCACCAGCGCGTCATAGATCGCGCTGTCACCGTGGGGGTGGTATTTACCCATCACATCGCCGACCGGACGGGCCGATTTGCGATAGGATTTGTCATGGGTGTTTCCGGTCTCGTGCATCGCGTAAAGGATGCGCCGATGTACCGGTTTCAACCCATCGCGCAGATCAGGAATCGCACGGCTAACAATGACCGACATCGCATAGTCCAGATAGGACGTGCGCATTTCGGATTCGATGGAGACCGTCGGGCCACCGTAAACGGGGCGTTCTGGTGGGTTTTCATCCATATTTTCAGGAACTTCTGGCGTATCGCTCACGTAAACTGCCCGTTCTGTATGCAGACTCTATATCTTGTGGATACACCTTATCAGACCCGGCACATAAGGTGCAAGCAAGCAACCATTTTGCAAGTGAGAAACTCCGGTAACATCACGGTAACATATTGTTAACTAAGGATTAGGGTGTTTTCGTGATACAATAGGGGGACCTTGCAATTAATATTGAGGTCGAAATGGAGCGCAGCGAAACGGAATTGATGCTTAAAGGTTATGGGCTGACAACGGCGGAATTATTCTACCACATGCCCGACTATATCCATGTTCTGAACACCTTCATCTGGCAGGAATACGATCTGGCGCCGGATCATCCGAAACTGTTCGAGTTCATTGATTTCTGGCAGCGAGAGATCGAAGGGCCCTTACATTCCGTAAAATTCACGCACCGTAAGATGATCGCGCCCGGAGAGTGGCGCAATCAAGTTGGCGAGTTTCGGGTGAATTAGCCGCCCTGACAGATTATTGGCTGTGTAACGAAAGGGCGTGTTCCATTTGATTTTCTTAGGCTAGGGTCGTGTCCAAGCCATTGATCAGCTAAGGAAATGCCGCATGCCCAGAATGTTGCTGTTTGTCGCCGCCGTTTTGCTTGGTGGGCCAGTCGCCGCTGAGGGAGTTTTGGACAAGATCAAAAAAGGCGCGGCAAACGCGGCTGACGTTGTCGGGCAAGGGGCCGAAACCGTTGGCGAGACAATCGATAAAGGCGCGAAAGCTGTTGAGGGTACGGTCGACTCGACCACCGAATTGCTAAGCAATGAGGCCACTCCGGAAGAGACGCGCGCCAAGCTGGACACATTGGCCACGCAGATTCTGGATCAGTTGCTGGCCGAAAATCCCGAAGCGCAATCACTGTACGAGGTCTGTGCCGGCTATGCCGTGTTCGACTCGCGCAAGGTTACGGTGTTTCCAGTCTCGGCTGGGTATGGGCGGGGTGTGGCGGTGTCAAAGGACACCGGCCAGCACACATATATGAACATGGGAACAGGCGGCGTGGGTGGAGCGATCGGCATCGGCGGTTTTGAATCCAAATTTGTGATCATGTTCGAAACATCTGCTGATCTGGATAAGTTCATCACTCAAGGCTATGACGCGACCGCCGAAACCGGTGCCATGTACGGCGACGAAAACACGACGGAAATCGTGCGATTCAGCGACGGTCGGTCCTTTTTTGCATTGTCCAAGACAGGGTGGCGTGTGGCAGCGGGCGCGTCGGGTACAAAATTCTGGAAATCGCCGGAACTGAACTGATCAACCCGAGCAGCTGGCCCCGCCCAGAACGCAGAATTTGGCACAATGCGGATGGTTAAGGTGCACGTCCGCTTCCGCCTCGGCCAGCGTATGCCCCATCTCGAATTCCGGCTCATAAGGCAGCAACGTGCAGGCCAGAACGGCCGGTTTTTCAGCGCCCTTGCGTTTGACCACCATCCGGGCACTGGCGCACATCACAGTCGCGGGTGATTTGTCCAAGATACCCCAGCAGGCGGTGGTAATTTCCGGCACTTCGACGGTTTCGTCCATTTCAGGGAAAAGGACCGTTCGCGCACGGTCATGCGCGTCGATGCCAAACCCGTGGCGGTTGAATAACGTAGCATATCCCTGACGGCTTTTTTCATCGTCCTCGCCCCATACGGTTCTGCCGGCAACAGCCATCCGGAATCCGCCATCGCGTAGCCACTTCATACCTTCCACGGTTTTGTCAAAACTGCCTTTGCCACGTTCCTTATCGTGCAGGTCGGCACGATAATGGTCGAGCGATACCCGCAGCGTCAGTTTCCCAGCGTAGTCGCGCTGAAGTTCAGTCAATCCCTCGCGCATCTTCTGGCGCATCATTGGCCGCATCGCGTTGGTCAGTATCAACACCTCATAGCCGCGTTCCAGCGCAGCGCGTGCCATCTCGATCATGTCGGGGTTCATGAACGGCTCACCACCGGTAAAGCCAATCTCACGCACGGGCCAGTTTCTGTCTTCGATCTGGTCCAGATAGTCCCGCACTTCACCCGCCGAGATATAGACCAACGCATCATTGGTCGGGCTGCTTTCGATATAGCAGTTCACACATTCGATGTTGCACAGAGTCCCGGTATTGAACCAGAGCGTCTCGGGGTTGGTCAACGCCACCGAGGCACGAGTCTGGCCATCCGCTGTCACCAATTTGTTTTGAAACTTGCCGATATTGACGATCTGAGGGGCGTTGTCTTTCATTCCGGTTTCCGGTTCTTTTCTGTTGTCACCTTGAATTAGAGGTTTCAGACCGTTTCGCAAAGTGAGACATGGGTGAACTGACAGAGAATTGATGTCGCGGAAATCCGCAATAATGGTTGCGCTAACATTGGACATTGAGCATAGGGCAAGGTAAGGAAAACACATGGTTTCTCGCGTCATACCTGTAGACCCCTTTGATCTGGTCATTTTTGGCGGAACCGGCGATCTGGCGCAGGGTAAAATCCTGCCCGCTCTGTTTCGCCGGTTTTGTGCTGGCCAGTGGGCTGAAGGCGCGCAAGTAATCGGGGCGGCCCGAACGGATTACGATCGTGACAAGTTCCGCAATTTGGTCCGCAACTCGCTTGAGTCACATGCCGGACGACACAGTCAGGACACCGCTGCACTGAACGCGTTTTTGCAGCGGGTTGATTATGTGACATTGGATGCTGTTGCGGATCATGGCTGGGCCGAGCTTGCGCAGAAACTTCAGCCGGATCGGGTTCGGGCGTTCTATTTTTCGGTGGGGCCGCGGTTGTTTGGCCCTCTGGCGGAACGGATCGAGGCGTATGATCTGACAACGCCGCAGACGAGGATCGTGGTTGAAAAACCCTTTGGCCATGATCTGGAAAGTGCGCGGGCTTTGAATGCCACGCTGGCCGCGCATTTCAGGGAAAGTCAAATCTATCGAATCGACCACTATCTGGGCAAGGAAACCGTCCAAAACCTGATGGCTGTACGGTTCGGCAACATGTTGTTCGAACCACTTTGGAACAGCCAATATGTCGACCATATCCAGATCACCGTAGCCGAATCCGTCGGAATTAACGGCCGTGAAGAGTATTACGAGCGCGCAGGCGCGATGCGCGACATGATGCAGAACCACCTGATGCAGCTTTTGTGCCTGATCGCCATGGAACCTCCGGCCAAGTTCGACCCGGATGCGGTGCGTGATGAAAAGCTCAAGGTCATTCGCGCTCTGGACCCGGTAAAGCCGCATCATATCGTGCGGGGGCAGTTTGAGGGCGAAAGTTCAAGTTACCGCAATGCCGTTGGAAATCCGCGCTCGACCACGGAAAGCTATGTGGCGCTGCGGGCGCATATCAGCAACTGGCGATGGGCGGGAACACCGTTCTACTTGCGCACGGGCAAGCGCCTTGTGGCCCGGTCTTCGGTGATCAATGTGATGTTCAAAGACGCGCCGCACTCGATCTTTGGAGCGGATGCCGGGCGTCATGCGAATGCGCTGTCGATCCGCCTGCAGCCAAATGAGGGCATCACGCTGAAAGTAACGATCAAAGAGCCCGGGCAAGGCGGCATGCGTTTGGTCGACGTGCCCTTGGACATGAGCTTTGCCGAGGCCCTGGGCGCCGAGAACCAGGACCCGCCAGACGCCTATGAACGTCTGGTGATGGATGTGATCCGAGGCAATCAGACGCTGTTCATGCGCGGTGATGAGGTCGAGGCCGCCTGGGCCTGGACAGACCCGATCATCGCAGGATGGCAGGCGCGTGGCGATGTGCCGAAACCTTATGAGAGCGGCAGCACTGGGCCAGGCGACGCCGAGCTGCTGATGAAACGGGACGGTCGCCGTTGGCAAGGGATAAACCCATGAAAATTCAGGAATACGCCGACCGGGATATGCTAGCCATCGACGTGGCCAATGCTATCGCCGGAGATCTTGAGGCGGCGCTGCTGCATCACGATCTGGTCTCTTTTGCTGTGCCGGGCGGTACCACACCCGGGCCGGTCTTTGACGGATTGTGTGCCGCTGATTTGGATTGGGACCGGGTCCGAATTCTGCCAACGGATGAACGGTGCGTGCCCAGCGACAGCGATCGCGCAAATGCGCGGCTGATCCAAGAGCGTTTGCTGACCAATCGCGCCTCGGTCGCGCAATATGTGCCGCTGTATCTGGATGGCAAAGATCCGGAATCGGTGCTGCCCGAAATTGAGAGCTTGATTGCGCCTGTGCTGCCTCTTTCGGTTCTCATGCTGGGTATGGGCGAAGATATGCACACCGCCTCGCTGTTTCCGGGGATGGACGGGTTGGCCGCCGCATTGGACGGGCATGCGCCACCTTTGGCCGTGGCCCGACCCGAAGTTCAGCCCGAGGCGCGGATTACATTAACGGCTCCGGTCTTGGACGGCGCATTGTCTAAGCATCTGGTGATTTTTGGGGAAACCAAACGCAAGGCGCTGGACCGGGCCATGTCCCTGCATCCCAAAGAGGCGCCGATTGCTGCTGTGTTGGGCGGCATGACGGTCCATTGGGCGGAGTAGAGTTATGAACCTGGATACTCTCAAGGCATTTGCGTCAGATGGCGGTCGTTCCATTTTGGACTTGTTCGAACAAGACGTGGATCGGGCACAGGTTTTCTCGACCTCAACGGGCGATATGCTGTTTGACTATTCAAAGACGCAGATTGACGCAGACATTCGCGCAGCCCTGATCCGCCTATGCGACGAGGCGGGGCTTGCCGACAGGCGCGACGCGATGTTTGCGGGTGCCAAGATCAATGAAACCGAAGAACGCTCGGTTCTGCATTCGGCATTGCGGAATCTGGATGGCGGTCCGGTCGACGTGGATGGTCTGGATGTCATGCCTGGCGTTCTGGATACGCTACAGCGGATGCGTGTCTTTGCCGAAGAGGTCCGTGGGGGGGCCGTGTCCGGGGCAGGGGGCAGCTTTACCGATGTGGTGAATATCGGAATTGGTGGGTCTGATCTGGGACCGGTTATGGCCACGCATGCGCTGGCTCCGTATCACGACGGGCCGCGGCTGCACTATGTCTCGAATGTAGACGGGGCACATATTGCCGATGTTCTACGGCAGTTGGATCCGACGCGGACACTTGTGATTGTCGCGTCCAAGACGTTCACGACCATTGAAACCATGACCAATGCCCGCACCGCGCGCGCCTGGATGGTCGATGGCGGTGGGGAGCCGGCCCGACAGTTTGCTGCGGTTTCCAGCGCTTTGGACAAGACTCAGGCCTTTGGCATTCCCGAACAGCGCGTGTTTGGTTTCGCCGATTGGGTCGGGGGGCGTTATTCGGTTTGGGGGCCTGTGGGCCTGCCGGTGATGATTGCCGTAGGCTCGACGGCCTTTGACGCGTTTTTGCGTGGTGGACAGGCAATGGACGTGCATTTTTGCGCCGCCGATTGGTCCGAGAATATGCCGGTGATGTTGGCTTTGACCGGTGTCTGGCATCGGCAGGTTCTGGGATATGCCAGCCGGGCCGTGCTGCCATACGATCAGCGTCTCCTGCGCTTGCCCGCATATTTTCAGCAGCTCGAGATGGAGTCGAATGGCAAATCCGTTGCCATGGACGGCAGTGCGCTGACCATTCCTTCGGGTCCGGTGGTCTGGGGTGAGCCTGGTACCAATGGTCAGCATGCGTTTTATCAGCTGATCCATCAGGGCACAGACGTTATCCCTTGCGAATTCATGGTCGCTGCCGAGGGACATGAACCTGAGCTGACCCACCATCACCGTCTGCTGCTGGCCAACTGTCTGGCCCAGTCCGAGGCGCTGATGCGCGGCCGATCGCTGGACGAGGCGCGGCAGCGCATGGCCGACAAAGGGTTGACGGGTGAAGAATGCGAACGTCAGGCCCGACATCGGGTGTTTGCTGGCAATCGTCCCTCGACCACGCTGATGTACCCCAAGCTAACGCCTTTTGTTCTGGGGCAGATCATTGCGCTGTATGAGCATCGCGTATTCGTCGAAGGGGTCCTGTTGGGGATCAACTCTTTTGACCAGTGGGGCGTTGAACTGGGCAAGGAACTGGCGACTTCACTGGGGCCAATCGTGGACGGTGCAGAAGGTACCGAGACCAAAGACGGGTCAACCGCCGCCCTTGTTGCCTATGCCATGTTGCACCGGGAAACCGAATAAAAGCCAGCTTTGCCGCCCTGGCATGACGCATTCTTCTATTGTCAGACAATTAAATGCTTGGCAGGATTTCTTTTGACCGCGCCGATTGCAGAAGATGCGTGGCAAACAAGAAGGTGCTGCAAAAAGCGGCCCCGACACAGGGAGGATGTCCATGCTGGGACAAATGATGACGCAACCGTTGCTGATCTCGTCACTGATCGAACATGCCGATCGCTATCATGGCCAAACCGAGATTTATTCTGTCGAAACTGACGGCAGTTTGACTGAAACAAACTGGTCGCAAGTCGCCGAGAACGCGCGAAAATTGGGTTCTGCACTGTTAGGTCTTGGGTTGGAACCGCACGCTCGGATAGCGACATTGGCATGGAACAACCGCCGCCATCTGGAAATCTACTATGGCACTTCGGGTGCTGGATTCGTCTGCCACACCGTAAACCCCAGGCTGTTTCCAGAGCAGCTGACCTATATCATCAATCATGCGCAGGACCGGGTTCTGTTTTTCGACGCCACATTCATCCCGCTTGTCGCCGCTTTGAAGGACCACCTGACAGAGGTGCAGCATTTCGTGTTTATGGGTCCGCGGAATGATGACGCAATCGTGCAGGTTCCAGGGGTGCAGTTCTATGATGAGCTGATCGAAACCGGTGATTCCGGCTATCAATGGCCCAGACTGGACGAAAACACAGCCTCAAGCCTTTGTTACACCTCGGGCACAACCGGAAACCCCAAGGGGGTGCTCTATTCCCATCGCTCGACAGTTTTGCACAGTTTTGGGTCCAACACGCGTGACGTGATCGGGTATTCGGCGATGGATGTGGTACTGCCAGTTGTACCGATGTTCCATGTGAACGCTTGGGGATCGCCGTACGCTTGCGCGATGTCGGGGTCTCGGATGGTATTACCGGGACCAGATTTGCATGGCGAGGCATTGGTCAATTTGATTGACAACTATGGGGTGACACTGGCCATGGGTGTGCCGACGATCTGGCAGGGTCTGCTGGCCTCTGCCAAGAAGTCGGGCAGTCAACTGTCCAGTCTTGAGCGCACAGTTATTGGTGGGGCCGCATGTCCGCCGTCGATGATCGAGACGTTCCGCGAAACCTACGGTGTTGATACAGTCCACGCCTGGGGGATGAGCGAGATGAGCCCGCTGGGAACCGCGAACCAGCCCTTGGCGAAACATGGAAAACTGCCCAAAGAAGAGCAGTATGGGCTTCGGGAAAGTCAGGGCCGTCCTTGTTATGGGGTCGAATTAAAAATCGTTGATGATCTCGGCAATGAGCTTCCGCGTGACGGTGAAACACAGGGAGACCTGATGGTGCGCGGATACTGGGTATTGGACAGCTATTTCATGATGCAGGATCAGGGTCTGCTGCAAGACGGTTGGTTTGCCACTGGCGACGTGGCGACACTGGACCCGGACGGGTATATGACGATCCGAGATCGCTCAAAGGACATCATCAAATCCGGCGGTGAATGGATCAGTTCGGTCGAGCTCGAAAATATCGCGGTGGCACATCCAAAGCTGGCAGGCGCAGCCGTTGTGGGTGTGCCGCATCCGAAATGGGACGAACGGCCCGTTCTTGTGGCGGTGAAAGCCGAGGGGGCAAACCCAAGCGAAGAAGAATTGCTGGCGTTTTTTGGTGGTAAGATCGCCAAGTGGCAGATCCCGGACAGGGTAGTCTTTGTGGACGCGCTGCCACTGAACGCGACTGGCAAGATCCTGAAACGCAACCTGCGGGAAGACTTCAAAGATGTGCTGAGTACCTAGCGCAAGATCACTGGTCTGGCAGACACAAGCGCGATGGTTTGCCGGGTTTTCTGACTTCGCGGCGAACGTAGATCTATAGCCCCTCAGCCTTCTGAAGTTCCACGCCTGAAATCTGCCAGTTTGGGTTTCCTCGTGCGCCTGAAATACTCGAACGAACTGCCTGGCCAGTTGGTGGTTATCCGCTCGCCATCTTTGTAATAGCTGCGCTTGATCCGCGCCCACTGACTTTTGGCAAGACGCTGTTGCATCTCGTCATCGAAACGCAATGCCGCCTCAGGTTTTACTTCGATCGTGCCGTGATCGGCCGCCTTGATAAGTTGGATGACAAAACCGATTTGCGCTTCGATCATGGCCAGTACCGTCGTGTGGCCAAGGTTTGTGTTTGGTCCGTAAATTATGTGCAGATTAGGGAATTTGGGAACCGAGATACCAAGATAGGCCCGCGCACCACCTTCATCCCAAACATCGCGCAACAAGATACCATCACGTCCCTTGATATCAATAGCTTGCAGGAAGGGGTTGGATTGGAACCCGGTGCCAAGAATGACCACATCATGGTTGCGTTCGGTACCGTCTGTGGTCTTGATCCCATCTTTGGTGAAACAGTCGATTCCCTCCGTCACCAACTCAACCTTGTCCTGGTTCAGGGTCTGATAGTAGCTGTCCGAGACCAAAAGGCGACGCGCGCCGGGCGGGTATTTGGGCCGAAGCGCCTCGCGCAGTTTTGGGTCCGATATCGTCTTTTCCAGATGCCGGTTCAGTATGTTCTGCATCAGCATCTCGTGCAGTTTCGATCCTTTCATGACTGGAAAGATCTTGAATTCATTCTCGGCCCAAAGGCGGAAGCGATAAAGTTTTTGAAGGAAGGGCATCGAACGCATCAGCGACTTGAAGCTCTCGCCATAGGTCTTGTTGCCTTTGGGCATGACCCAATTTGCCGTGCGTTGATAAACTGTCAGAATGTCTGCCTGTTTGGCGATCTCTGGGATGAACTGCAGCGCGCTGGCTGCATTTCCAATCACAGCAACCGATTTGTCCTTCAGGTCGATATCATGGCGCCATTCGGCAGAATGGAATATGGTTCCCCCGAAGAGCTTCATCCCCGGTATCCCAATACGGTTGGGAAAGTGCAACTGACCAACCGAGCAAACCACGTGGCGGCAGAGATAGGTTTCATCTCCATTGCCCTTGGTCGTTACAGTCCACATTTCACTTGTCGGATCGAAGCTTGCTGAAGTGACGGCGCAGCCAAGGCGTAAATGCGCGATCACTCCGAATGTTTCCGCACAATCCCGGATGTAATCCAGAATCTCTTTCTGTCCCGACCATTTTCGGCTCCAGTCCGGCGTTTTGCTGAAAGAGTAAGAATACAAATGCGAGGGCACATCGCATTCCGCACCGGGATAGGTGTTATGCTGCCAAGTGCCCCCAAATTCAGTGGCCTTGTCGAGTATTGCGAAGCTGTCGATTCCCGCTTGTCTGAGCTGGTAGCCCATACCAATGCCGCCAAAGCCAGCACCTATGATCAAACAGTTCACCTGCTTCATGATACTTCCTTATGCTCGTATGTCCGTTTCGCGACTTACCAGTGGCGTTTCTGATCTACCTGGTTTGGCTTTGGGACAAGCGTGACCGGCATAAAATCTTCTTTCAATTTATCTCAAGTTCACCTGAGCCTGCTAATAACTTGGGCCCAGACTAAGTCCTTCAATGCAAATGTAATTGGGAACTTATCCCTCAACTTTGAGTTGAAGGGAATGAAAAAATTAGAGGATGAACCTTTGAAACCGTTTATCATCTGCCTTGAGTTATGGCGCACGGCCTGAGGCAGGGTGTTTTTATAGTCGTGAAGATTTTGGAAGATTGGCTCCGGCGGTAGGGATCGAACCTACGACCAATTGATTAACAGTCAACTGCTCTACCGCTGAGCTACGCCGGAACGGTTCGCGCCGTATAGCAACCCGACTCTTCGCCGTCCAGAGGGGGGTGTGAGTTTTTTCGTCGAAAAAACATGCACACAGCGAAGGCGGGCATCCATGATAATTTGCGGTGTGTTTTGGGGAAATTGGCTCCGGCGGTAGGGATCGAACCTACGACCAATTGATTAACAGTCAACTGCTCTACCGCTGAGCTACGCCGGAACGGTTCGCGCCATATAGCAACCCGAAATTTCGCCGTCCAGAGGGGAAGCGCGGTTTTGGAAAAAAAATTACCTCGGCATCTATGGGGTTCTGGCGAAGATCGCGCCGACGGATAATTTTGACTGCGGTGCAATCAGAAATCGGCATGTAAGATCAACGAGATGGGCGAATACATTCCGTTCGGCAGCGGGCAACAGGGCAGCGGGGGTTTCGGTATAGATTCGCTCGGCCAATTCCCGGGCGGTTCCTGGCCTGGTTTCCAATGCGGACAGAATCTGTTTTTCCCGGGCGCGCCGGTGGGTGATCAACCAATCGAGCCTTTTGGCAGGGTCGTTAATCGGTGCGCCATGCCCTGCGTGGAATACGGACCAGTTATGTTGTCCTAGCTTTTCGCAAGCCGCCATGAAATCGGTCAGATCACCATCAGGTGGTGACACCAATGAACTGGCCCAACCCATCACATGATCGGCGGTAAAGCAGACATCCCCCCAACCCAGCGCAATATGGTTACCAAGATGACCAGGCGTATGGATCACATTCAACTGCCACCCTTCGGCGGCGATTACATCACCATCTTCGACTTCGATATGCGGGCGGAACGCCGTGTCGATCCCTTCACCTCCGCCTGCGAGCCCCTGATTGGCCAATTCGGACATCACCTCACTGCGGCCTGCTTCAGGGCCTCCGAAAGCAATGATCTTTGCTTGCGTTCGTTCGGCCAGCGGTGCAGCCAGCGGAGAGTGGTCCAGATGAGAATGTGTGACAATGATGTGGCTGATCCGTTGTCCGGGTTTAACCGCGTTCAGGATTGCATCCAGATGGTCCGCATTGGCAGGGCCGGGGTCAATCACCGCAAGATCGGTTTGGCCAAGCAAGTATGTATTGGTGCCGCGATATGTCATCGGAGACGGGTTGGGGGCGAGAATCCGCCTTAGGCCCGGTTGTAATTCGTCATCTCGACCTGGCATTGGATTGAAATCGTCCGGTGCTTGCATTCTGCACTCTTTCTCTCGTCTGAACAGCCCGTTAGGTTTAACCCATGACGACGCAATGGCTCAAACTTTATATGCCGCGCAGCCTGTACGCTCGGGCGGCTTTGATTCTCATTTTGCCGGTGGTGGTGATGCTGCTGGTGATCAGTGTCGCCTTTTTGCAAAAGCACCTGGAAGATGTCACCGCGCAAATGACTCGTGCCGCATCGCGTGAGGTTACGCTGGTTACGGATGTGATAGAACATTCTGAAACGCAGCATCAGGCGGTGGCCGAACTTCGGCCCGATCTGGCCGCGCTTGATATGAAACTGCGGTTTCTCGGGATAAACGAAACGCCAGTCATCGGGAATCGCCGCTGGTATGATTTCATTGCACCTCAAGTCGAATCCGAGTTGCGCGCTTTGCTTCCCGATCTTGTAGCGGTCGCCTTGCCAAGCGGGCAGGAGGCTCGATTGTATCTGCAGACGGATTTGGGTGTATTGCAGCTAACTTTCGACCGTCGGCGATTGTCCCCAACCGCGCCGCATCAGTTGATTGTGACCGTCTTGTTCTTTGCGATCATCATGACAACCATTTCGTTTTTGTACATGCGCAACCAGCTACGACCGATCACCCGTCTGGCCGAGGCTGCACAGGCGTTCGGACGCGGGCGGGTTGTTCCTTATTCGCCAGGCGGCGCGATCGAGGTGCGGGCCGCTGGCAGTGCGTTTCTGGATATGCGCGCCCGGATTGAGCGTCAGATGGAGCAGCGCACCATGATGCTGTCCGGTGTCAGCCACGATTTGCGAACGCCTTTGACGCGTCTCAAGCTTGGGCTGTCTTTGTTGCCCGAAGGTGAGGCAGCGCCATTGCAACAGGACGTGGATGAAATGCAGCTATTGCTGGACGCGTTTTTGGACTTTTCCAAAGGAGCGGCAGAGGTGGCGCCGGAATCCGTAGACCCTGAGAGGTTCCTTCGGCAGATCGTCAAGGATGCGTGCAGGGCAGGGCATAAGGTCGAATTGGTAAAGGTTGATGGCGCAGGAACCGCGATGTTGCGCCCGACGGCTATTCGTCGCGCGGTAGAGAACTTGATCGGGAATGCGGTCAGGTACGGAAATCGCGCTGAGATCAGCCTGTCGGTCTCCTCCAAATCGCTGCGTATCCGCGTCGAAGATGATGGTCCGGGTATTCCGCCCGAGCAGCGCACCGAAGCGGTCAAACCTTTCTCGCGATTGGATCCTGCGCGCAACCAGAATCGGGGCAGCGGTGTTGGTCTGGGGTTGGCCATTGTGGCAGATGTCGCCCGAGCCCATGGCGGCGTGCTTCGATTGGGCAAAAGCGAACATCTGGGCGGTCTGTGTGCCGATATTATCATCGGTCGCTAGAGCATCGTGCACCGGACCTCTGCTCTGCCAAATCTGGTGTGAGTTCATCTTGGATTGTCGGATGTTCAGTGACCGATAAACTGATTCAAGCGCCTGAAAAGTTACCGGGATATCCCGGGCGGGAATCGAAGATATGTCCTGAAACCGTGGGGCACTTGCCTCGCAACCTATTGTTAGGTCGTGGAGCATCTCTCTCTATTTTCGGGCTGATCGATCGTTGTTTCTAAAGGAAAATTTGCGGAATTTGGTAGGCCCGGAGGGACTCGAACCCCCAACCAAAGCGTTATGAGCGCTCTGCTCTAACCAATTGAGCTACAGGCCCGCCTAGGCGCTTTGCCTATCATGGTGAACGCCCGCGTCAAGCCTGACCGTTGCAACATCTCCAACAATCGACTAACCCGCGCGGGAACCATTCAAAAGAGGTTGGCCATGACAGCGGGCAAAAACGGAATCACCTACGCGGATGCGGGCGTTGATATTGATGCGGGGAATGCTCTGGTCGACCGGATAAAACCTGCTGCCAAGCGGACCAATAGATCCGGTGTGATGAGCGGGCTGGGCGGGTTCGGCGCATTGTTCGACCTGAAGGATGCAGGTTATCGGGATCCGATTCTTGTCGGCGCCACCGACGGTGTTGGCACCAAGTTGCGGATCGCGATTGATACAGGCCTGGTCGATGGCGTCGGTATCGATCTTGTGGCCATGTGCGTCAACGATCTGATCTGTCAGGGTGCCGAGCCACTTTTCTTCCTCGACTATTTCGCAACAGGCAAACTGGATACCGAGACCGCCGCACGGATTATTGAGGGCATTGCCGAAGGCTGCGTTCAATCGGATTGCGCATTGATCGGTGGCGAAACTGCCGAGATGCCGGGCATGTATCCCGATGGTGATTTCGATTTGGCCGGGTTTTCGGTCGGTGCGATGGAGCGCGGCGCACACCTTCCTGCAGATGTTCAACAGGGTGACGTGTTGCTTGGGCTGGCCTCAAACGGGGTGCATTCCAATGGCTATTCGCTAGTGCGCAAGCTGGTCGAGCTTTCGGGCTTGGGTTGGGATGCGGCATCTCCCTTTGGGGATGGATCGCTGGGCGAGGCACTGCTGACCCCGACGCGCCTTTACGTGAAACCTGCGCTACAGGCGATCCGGACAGGCGGGGTGCATGCGCTCGCCCATATCACCGGCGGTGGCCTGACCGAAAACCTGCCCCGCGTGCTGCCTGAAGGGTTGGGTGCCCAGATCGACTTGAGCTCCTGGGATCTGCCACCCGTATTCCGCTGGATGGCCGAAACCGGCGGTATTGCTGAATCCGAGATGCTCAAGACCTTCAACTGCGGCATCGGCATGATCGTGGTTTGCGGCGCAGAGCAGGCCGACGACCTGTCGGCACTGCTGGCCCAAGCTGGTGAGACGGTTTCGCGGATTGGCACCGTAACCGACACCGCAGGAGTGGCCTATTCGGGCAAATTGCTGTGAGCCATAAGCGCGTCGCCATTCTGCTCTCAGGTGGGGGGTCGAATATGGTCTCTCTGGTCGACAGCATGACCGGTGACCATCCGGCCAGACCTTGTTTGGTCTTGTCGAACGATGCTGAGGCTGGGGGACTGAAGAAGGCAGCTGATCGGGGAATTGCAACGGCAGCCGTAGATCACCGGCCATTCAAGGGCGACCGCGCAGCTTTTGAGGCCGAGCTGCTGAAACCGTTAGAGCAAGCACAACCGGACATCGTGTGTTTGGCTGGGTTCATGCGGGTGCTGACCGGTGATTTCGTCTCGCGCTTTCAGGGTCGGATGCTGAACATCCACCCGTCACTGTTGCCAAAATACAAGGGTCTGAACACCCATGCCCGTGCGATTGCAGCAGGTGATATCGAGCATGGTTGCTCGGTTCACGAAGTGACCGCAGCGCTGGACGATGGCCCAATCTTGGGGCAAGCCCGCCTGAATATTGAGGCTGGAGACACTCCTGAGACTTTGGCGGCGCGCGTTCTGACCTACGAACACAGGCTTTATCCGGCCGTATTGCGCCGCTTTGCCGGAAATGACCGCACGCCGGTGCTTTTGCCGTGAATCCCGCGGGGTGATTTACACGCGGTTGCCATTCGGCCTATGGTTCGCCCGACGGCCCGGAAACGTGTAGGACTGACGGGTGATTAAAAACAAAAGCAAGAATAGCACCACGAATGAAAACCCTCACGACGACGCAAGAGCTGGCCGATTTCTGCAAAGCGGCTGCGGCCTTTGATTACGTAACCGTAGATACCGAGTTCCTGCGCGAACGGACCTACTATTCAAAACTTTGCCTGCTTCAACTGGCGGTCCCGTCGCCCGACGAAGACAGCGCCGTTTTGGTCGACCCGTTGGCCGAAGGGATGACTCTGGAGCCTTTGTACGAGCTCTTCGCCGATGAAAGCGTGGTCAAAGTATTTCACGCAGCCCGTCAGGATCTTGAGATTTTCTGGGTTGAGGCGGGTGTGTTCCCCAACCCTCTGTTCGACACGCAGGTCGCTGCTATGGTCTGCGGATTTGGCGAGCAGGTTGGCTATGAAACCCTGGTGCGCAAGATTTGTAAGGAAGGCGTGGACAAGACCTCTCGATTCACCGACTGGTCACGCCGCCCGCTGTCCGAGGCGCAAAAGACCTATGCGCTGGCGGATGTAACGCATCTGCGGAAAATCTATGAATATCTGGCGGCCGAGCTGACGAAAACCAAGCGCAGCCATTGGGTCGCCGAAGAGCTGCGCACGCTGACGCAATCCGGCACCTATGAGATCCAGCCCGAAAACGCGTGGAAGCGTATCAAAACCCGGACGAACTCGGCCAAGTTTCTGGCCGTTGTTCGCGAGTTGGCCGAGTTCCGCGAAGCCTATGCGCAGGAAAACAACGTACCGCGCAGCCGTGTGTTCAAAGATGACGCGCTGATCGAACTGGCATCGACCAAGCCGAAATCTTTCTCAGATTTGGGTGGATCGCGCCTGCTGCTGCGCGAGGCCCGCAAAGGGGTCATTGCGGATGGGATTCTGGCCGCCGTCAAAAAGGGTGTTAATTGCCCACCAGAAAAATTGCCCAAGATTGATACCAGCCGTGACAAGTTGAAGGTAAATCCTGCGCTTGCCGACCTATTGCGGGTGCTGCTGAAATCAAAAACGGAAAGCTCGGGCGTGGCCGCCAAACTGATTGCTACCAGTTCCGAACTGGATCAGATCGCAGCCGGTGAACGGGAATTACCTGCAATGTCCGGTTGGCGGTTCGAGGTATTCGGCGAAGATGCCCTGAAACTGTGCGATGGCAAAATCGCCCTGGCAGCTAAAGGGCAGACCGTCACGGTCGTAGAGCTTTAGCAGGAATTATCTGCGGCGGGATTCCAGGGCATTTTGTTCCCCTTTGACACGGACCAGCCGAATGTTTGCAAGCTCGTCTCGGCTGATATTGATTGCATTGGATACCCTTCGGGACCGTTCGGTCCCCTGGCTTGTCGCATATGACGGGTAGTCGACACGGAACGTGAATTCGAGAATGCCGTTTTTTGCATTCTCTTCGCTTTCAACACGAACAAGCCGCGCATTATATGCACCCTGCCTTGCAGCAATCCCAGTCGTGTAAACGATAGCTCCATTCGGAATTGGATCGATCCGCAATTCTTCGATCTTGGCGATCGGGAAGCTCTTATCCTCGGGTGGCTTCTTGGAAAACAGGCCAACACCATCGTCTGTCTGGGGAACCAGCGCATTTGCATCGTTCACCGAGACTTCAGAGGGTGCCGGAGTTCTGGACCCAAACCAGTTTGTCGGGTTGACCCGAGAATCACGCCAAGCGCTGCAAGCCGACAGGGTCAAGGCAGCAGCCAAAAGAACAGACAGTGATTTCTTCATCGTCACAACACCCAGAGCAGTCTATATGGCAATGAGTTATAGCACTTTTCCGGGTTTGAAAAGCCACGTGGGGGGCTGGACAGATGCTGGTCAGGATCATAGTTCAAAAATGTGAACCCAATGAGAGGACAGCCCCGAGATGGCGACACCTGCTTTTGAAGAAATCGTCGAAGATTTCGAATTCCTGGAGGACTGGGAAGACCGGTACCGCCATGTCATCGAGCAGGGGAAAGCGATGGCGCCATTGGATGATGCGTTGAAGGTGCAGGCAACCAAAGTCCATGGTTGCGCCAGCCAGGTCTGGCTGCATCCCAGTGTCGAGGGAGGGACCTTTCATTTTGACGGCGACAGTGATGCTCTGATCGTGAGGGGGCTGATTGCGGTTCTGCGATCCCTATATAACGGCCTGCCGGTTCAAGAAGTCCCGCAGGTTGACGCAGGAGGCGAACTGGCGCGGCTGGGGTTAAACGATCATCTTTCCGCGCAACGATCTAACGGTTTGAGGGCGATGATCGACCGTATCCGCGAGGTCGCGATAGAGGCCGCCTAAAGCGGGCGGTTGGCCCAGTCGCTCAGCGTGGATTGCAGATCACCATAACCGGTAAAACGGCGCTCGAAAGCCAGGCCCATTCGGTCTGCGCACTCCTTGGCCCGTTCGGTCAGAACCGCATCATCAGTCTGTGCCTGATAAACCAGTTTCGTGTAGTTGCCGAAATACATTTCCCTAAGCTCGGGGTGGCGATCCAGCCCCAGCGGCTTCCAGACGAAGGCATCGAATTGACGTGCCAGAAAATCTGTTAGGTAGAACGCTGTAGTTTCATCCTCGCCGCGATTTTCAAAGACCTGGTTCCCCTCGAAGAAAGAATAGCAGTGGGGCCCTTTAATCATCTCCACGCCCATCTCCCCGCAGGCTTTCTGCAACAGGCCACCGGTGCCGCAATCTGCGTAGACGACATAAACTTTATCGTATTGGTCGCGGTGTTTGGCAACGGCCTCTTCCACCGCCTGCGTGATCCGTTCCGGGTGGATGTGCAAGATGGCGGGCAAGCAGGTCAGTTCCATATGATCCCAGCCATTACGACGCTTTAGGTCCAGGATTTCCCGCGCCAGCGCACCGCAGGCCAATAACAGAATTCGCCCTGCGCCGTGATGGTCTGAATAGCCCTGTGTTGTCAGGCTGGCGTCGTCGGGAAGTTGGTCCTGAGTCATTTCGCGCCTCTTTCTCGTTATCTAGAAAATCGGCTTATTCGGTGGCTGGCAAGCCCGTATTCGACACATAATGTCGGCTTCGGATCAGGGTAGGGTGAATAAATGAAAAAGGCCGCCCGAAAACCGGACGGCCCTGAAATGGTTTAGATGTCGATCAACCCGCCAGCTGATTGTGCTTGCGCGAGACAAAATCCTTTGCCGTCTCAACAGCTACGGCCGCGTCACGGCAATAGGCATCAGCACCGATCGCCTTGCCGAACTCTTCGTTCAGGGGCGCGCCGCCAACCAGAACGATATAGTCGTCGCGCCGACCCTGTTCGATCAGTGTGTCGATCACGACTTTCATATATGGCATGGTCGTCGTCAGCAGGGCCGACATGCCCAGGATATCGGGCTGTTCGGTATCAAGCGCTTCCAGATAGTTTTCGACGGGGTTGTTGATGCCGATATCAACAACCTCGAATCCGGCGCCTTCCATCATCATTGACACCAGGTTTTTGCCAATGTCGTGAATGTCGCCTTTAACAGTGCCGATCACCATTTTACCAACGCGCGGTGCGCCGGTTTCGGCCAGCAGCGGCTTGAGGATAAACATGCCGCCCTTCATTGCGTTTGCGGCCAGCAAGACCTCGGGTACGAACAGAATGCCGTCACGGAAGTCGTGGCCCACAACCGTCATGCCGCCGACCAGTGCCTTGGTCAGGATGTCATAAGGTGTCCATCCGCGCTCCAGCAGGATGTTCACACCTTCTTCGATTTCTTCTTTCAGACCGTCGTAAAGGTCATCGAACATCTGTTCGACCAGTTCGTCGTCGTTCAGTTCGGACAGGACGATGTCTTCTTCATCGGACATGGGGCGTTTCCCTGAGCTGTTCGGGCCTTGCGCCCGTGGTGGCATTTTTTCCGTTTTGGCCATTTCGCCGTAATACTACTGTGACGATTGCGACCTTGGCAGTTCCGAGACCGACCTATAGGCCAAATTTGTCGTTATCTCGACGTCATTTTACACATGAACATCCTGCAATTCGTTCAAATGCACCAAATGTCCAGGGGCTGATTGGGGCTCTGATGATGCCTCAGAAAGGTAAATGTGCCGCTTGCCGGACCGGTCGATATTCCATATACCAAATGGCATGAACAAAAGTAGAACAAACCTTCCTTCGGCCATTGCCAAGGGGCGAGCAGCCACGGAAAATACGGCAGGCAGATTCGAACGGTTTGACACAATCCCCTGCGATGACGGCTGGGGGTATGATGACGATCTTCCTCCGTTGCGGACTGAAGTCAGGCACGAGACGGCACGCAGCATAATCACTTATAACCGCTCCCCCGACTTGCCATTTGATCGTTCGATCAACCCCTATCGGGGGTGCGAGCACGGCTGCATCTATTGCTTTGCACGGCCCAGCCACGCCTATCTGGGTCTGTCGCCGGGGCTGGATTTTGAGACGCGCTTGATTGCCCGACCCAATGCGGCCGAGCTTCTTCGCAAAGAGCTTTCTGCGAAAGGTTACAGTGTTGCGCCGATTGCGATTGGAACCAATACAGACCCTTATCAGCCTGTTGAAAAAAACCTGGGAATCACAAGGTCTTGTTTGTCGGTGCTTACTGAGTTTCGCCATCCGGTTGCGATTGTGACCAAGGGGGCATTGATCGAACGTGATCTCGATCTGTTCGCACAGATGGCGGAACAGGGTTTGGTTCGGGTCGGGATATCTCTGACCACGTTGGATGCGGATTTATCGCGCCGAATGGAGCCACGGGCACCCGCGCCAAATCGGCGCCTGAAAATCATTCGCAGGCTGACCGAAGCGGGGGTTCCGGTGCGGGTCATGACCTCTCCTTCAATTCCCGGTTTGACAGATCATGAGATGGAAAGCCTGCTAGAGGCGGGCAGGGATGCCGGGGCGGATGCAGCAAGCTGGATTATGCTGCGGTTGCCGCGCGAAGTTTCGGAACTTTGGCAAACCTGGCTGCAAGAGCAAGAGCCAACGCGCGCCGAAAAAGTCATGTCCAAGCTTCGGCAAATGCACGGGGGCCGGGACTATGATCCGCGTTGGGGCCACCGAATGCGCGGTGAGGGCGAATATGCCGAGATGGTGGCTAAACGGTTTTCACTGGCTGTAAAGCGGCTAGGCCTTGCAACGCGCACCCCGAAGCTGCGGTGCGATTTGTTCGATATCCCGCCCCAAGCCGGGGACCAGTTGACGCTGTTCTAACAAATCAGCCCCGGATTCTGGTCCGGGGCTGTTTGGTTTGTTGGGAATCGAAATCAGCGTTTTTCGATGTCCACGTAATCGCGACTGGTTTCGCCCAGATAGAGCTGGCGCGGGCGGCCGATTTTGTTCTGTGGATCTGCGATCATCTCTTTCCACTGACTGACCCAGCCAACGGTGCGCGACAGTGCGAAAATTGGGGTGAACATCGACGTCGGGAAACCCATCGCCTCGAGGATGATTCCCGAATAGAAGTCCACGTTCGGGAACAGTTTCTTTTCGGAGAAATACGGATCTTCCAACGCCTGTTTTTCCAACGCCTTGGCGACTTGCAGCTTGGGATTGTCCTCAATCCCCAGCAGATCCAACACTTCGTCGGCGGATTGCTTCATAACCTTGGCGCGCGGGTCAAAGTTCTTATAGACGCGGTGACCAAAGCCCATCAGGCGGAACGGATCGGCCTTGTCTTTGGCGCGGGCGATATATTCCGGGATACGGTCAACCGTGCCAATTTCTTCCAGCATTTCAAGGCAGGCCTGGTTTGCGCCGCCATGGGCAGGGCCCCAAAGACACGCGATACCAGCGGCAATGCACGCAAACGGATTCGCCCCCGAGGACGAGGCCAGACGCACGGTCGAAGTAGAGGCATTCTGTTCGTGATCCGCGTGCAGAGTAAAGATGCGGTCCATCGCGCGGCTGAGGATTGGGTTCACCTCATATTCCTCGGCAGGGACGCTGAAGCACATGCGCAGGAAGTTTGACGCATAATCCAGATCGTTGCGCGGGTACACGAAGGGCTGACCGGTGTGATACTTGTAAGCCCAGGCAGCGATGGTCGGCATCTTGGCGATCAGACGATGGGATGCGACCTCACGCTGATGCGGGTCGGAAACATCGGTCGAATCGTGATAGAACGCAGACATCGCGCCCACGACACCGACCATGATCGCCATCGGATGCGCATCACGGCGGAAGCCACGATAGAAATACTGCATCTGTTCGTGCAGCATGGTGTGGCGGGTGATCGTGGTTTCAAACTTTTCCAGTTCCTTGGCCGCCGGCAGCTCTCCGTAAAGCAGCAGGTAGCACACTTCGAGGAAATGCGATTTCTCGGCCAACTGGTCGATCGGATAGCCACGGTGCAGCAGTTCACCTTTTTCGCCGTCGATATAGGTGATGGTGCTGTCGCAGCTGGCTGTCGAGGTGAAGCCGGGGTCATAGGTGAACACATCCGCTTCGCTGTACAGCTTGCGGATGTCGATGACATCAGGTCCCACGGTAGGCGAATGAACCGGCAACTCGTATGTTTTACCATGTACGGTCAAAGTGGCTGATTTATTGCTGTCGGTCATAATGTCCCTTCCTCATTCATACGTGAAACGGATCGTCGTCCGTTTCGGCGGGCAACGGTTGCGCACAGGGGCGCAGCCCGGGTGTTAGCGGAGCAGCGTTACCCAAATGTGAAACCTTTGGTTATGTCGCTGCGTCGGAGAGCCGTGCCAGGGTTTCATCCCGCCCAAGCACAAGCATCATATCAAAAACCGAAGGCGTTACAGCCCGACCAGCCAATGCAGCGCGCAATGGCCCTGCCAGCTTGCCAAACTTTAGCCCTTTCGCTTCTGCAAACGAGTTCAGGGCACTCTCCAGTTCGTTCCGGGTCCAGCTAGCATTTTGCACGTGCGGCGTCAATTCACTCAGTATACCGTCGGATACAGAGGACAGCGCCTTTGCAGCCTTCTCATCAGGTTTGATCGGGCGTGACGTCAGCACAAAATGCGCTTTTTCAAGGAGTTCCGGGAATGTGCGTGCCCGATCCTTGAGGCAATACATCGCACGTTCCAGATCACCTGATTGTGCATTGGTGAGAGCGGGCAGTCCCGCCGCCGCCAGGTATCCCTGAATTTCCTGCCGCAACGCGGCATCGACAGTGATTGGAATATGCTGACCACATAGATTCTCGAGCTTTTTCAGATCGAACCGTGCAGGGCTTTTACCGATTCCAGTCAGATCGAACCACTCTTTCGCCTGCTCATCTGTAAAGAATTCGTCATCCCCATGGCTCCAGCCGAGACGGGCTAGATAGTTGCGCATACCCGCGGCCGGGTACCCCATCGCCTGATATTCTTGGGCACCCAAAGCTCCGTGACGTTTGGATAGTTTCTTGCCGTCCGGACCATGAATCAACGGAATATGTGCCCAGACCGGAACATCCCAACCCATGGCTTCATAGATCATCATCTGGCGTGCGGCATTGTTCAGGTGATCGTCGCCCCGGATAACATGGGTCACACCCATGTCGTGATCATCCACAACAACCGCCAGCATATAAACCGGTGTTCCGTCCGAGCGCAGCAGGATCATGTCGTCCAACTGATCGTTGCGGATTGTCACGTCGCCCTGAACCTGATCGCGGATCACGGTGACCCCGTCCCGCGGTGCCTTTATGCGGATCGCATATGGGGCGTCAGGTTGGGTCGAAGGGTCAGCGTCGCGCCAGGGGCTCTGGAACAGCGTCGATTTTCCCTCTGCACGCGCCTGTTCGCGAAAGGCTGTGATCTCGTCCTGGGTCGAAAAACATTTGTAGGCTTTGCCGTCCGCTAGCAGCTGATGTGCCACTTCAGCATGACGCGGGGCGCCTTCGAATTGGCTGATCACATCGCCATCATGGTCCAGGCCCAACCAGGACATCCCCTGAAGAATTGCTGCAGTAGCCTCTGGAGTTGAGCGTTCGCGGTCCGTGTCTTCAATCCGCAATAAGAACTTGCCACCACGTCCCCGAGCAAAGAGCCAGTTGAACAATGCAGTGCGCGCGCCGCCGATGTGAAGAAAACCAGTGGGTGAAGGTGCAAAACGGGTGACGACCTGATCGGACATAGTGTGGATTAACCTTTTGGTAACCGTGTCGGGCTTAACTTGGCGCCTGTCTAACGAGCCCGAAGGACGGGGGCAACCATGCGTGTTCTGGCACGGGTCGAGACCGCATTGCTGAACCAGACAGGCTATTTGTTTCAGTGGTCACCAGTGTGCTTGGCCATTGGCATCGGCCTGTATTTCGCGCTCCGGTTCGAGCCGGGGTGGCAGATTTACATTTGTTTCAGCGCGGTGATTGTTGCGGCTATGGGGATGGCCCGCAAATCGCGGTCTGGCTGGGCTTCGTTGGCAATCGGGGGGACGCTGATCGCTGCCGGGTTTATCCTGGCCGGCGCACGTGCCCATACGGTGGCAGAGCCGGTTCTGTCTTGGCGGTACTATGGCCCGGTCGAGGGACGTGTTGTCGCCATAGACCGCTCTGCGTCGGATGCGCTGCGGGTGACGCTCGATCGGGTGCGATTAGGGGACGTGCCCTTGGATCGACGACCGCGGCGCGTCCGACTTTCCCTGCATGGTGGGGATGTCGCGCTGGTTCCTGGGCAAAGGATCATGACAACAGGTCATCTGTCGCCGCCTCAGGGGCCGGTAGAGCCCGGCGGTTTCGATTTCCGTCGCCACGCATGGTTTCAACGTTTAGGGGCAGTCGGATACACGCGCGTACCGGTATTGTCGGTTGCCCCGCCGGACAGGACCAATCTCCGCATCACGGCGTGGAGGATGGCGATTTCTGAACATGTGCGCGCATTGCTGCCTGGAGAGGTCGGAGGTTTCGCCGCGGCTGTCACGACGGGTGATCGCAGCGGAATGGGGCAGGAAACGCTGAACAATCTACGGGCATCTAATCTGGCTCATCTGTTGGCGATATCCGGATTGCATATGGGGTTGTTGACAGGTTTTGTTTATCTGATCTGCAGGGTCACGCTGTCTGCTGTCCCGGTGCTCGCTCTTAGACTTCCGGTCCGCAAGATTGCAGCGGTTTGCGCCTTGGTCGCGGCGGTTGTTTATCTATTGCTGTCTGGCGGGAATGTCGCAACAGAGCGGGCCTTTATCATGGTCAGCGTAATGCTGGGGGCCATTTTGATCGACAGAAGGTCAATTTCGCTACGCGCGGTGGCCGTCGCTGCCCTTATCGTGCTGTCGTTGCGACCAGAATCTCTGTTAAGTCCCGGTTTTCAGATGTCCTTTGCTGCAACAACGGCACTGGTGGCCGTTTTCGGAGCCTTACGTGGTTTCGGTTCTGCTTTCGGGCCAAAATGGCTACGGCCCATTATCGGGGTGTTGATGTCATCTGCCATAGCGGGGCTTGCCACCGCACCGATTGGGGCGGCGCATTTCAATTCACTGTCTCACTATGGGCTGGTTGCGAATATGCTGTCGGTCCCGGTGATGGGAACCGTCGTGGTTCCTGCGGCCGTTATTGCCGCAATCCTGGCGCCATTCGGGCTTGAGTGGTTTGGGCTGGCGGTCATGGGGGCAGGGTTGGAATGGATTCTGGCGGTTTCAGACTGGATCTCGAGACTGGAAGGTGCGCAAGGTTATGTGGTCAGTCCACCGTCCTACGTCTTGCCCATATTTGCATTGGGCGCGCTCTGGATCGCCTTGTGGCGCGGTGGGGCAAGGTGGGTCGGCGTCGCACCTTGCATGGTGGCGATTGCGCTTTGGGGGCAGGGTAACCGTCCGGAAGTTTTGGTCGCAGACTCCGGTGGGTTAGTTGGTGTGATGACTGATCAGGGGCGCGCGCTGAGCAAGGAAAAGGGCAGCAAATTTATTGCAACCGTATGGCTTGAAAACGACGGAGACGGCGCGAGCCAGAAAACTGCCGCAAATCGCTGGCCCGATGGGAAAGATCTGTCGCAAAGATATTTCTGGCAGGGCAAAGAGCTGATTCACCTCACTGGCAAACGATCTGCGCGCGAATTCAGCGAATGTGGAGATGACCAAATCGTCATCTCTGCTGTTCCGGTCCAGCTGTCCGGCACCTGTATGGTGATTGATCCCGAGTTGTTGAACAAGACAGGAAGTATTGCACTGTCCGGCGGAAACGTAATGACCAGTGCCGAAGTCATAGGCAAAAGGCTGTGGTCGCCAGACAACTAAAGATCAATAGCTTCGGATCAGCCCAACCAAACGGCCCTGAACCTTGACCTTATCTTCGGGCAGTACACGCGTTTCATAGGCCGGGTTGGCAGCCTCAAGCGCTATCGCCTGACCTCTCCGATAGAACCGTTTGAGCGTTGCTTCCTGATCTTCGACCAGCGCGACAACGATATCGCCATTATCAGCCGCGGAGGTTTCGCGGATGACGACCACATCGCCGTCGTTGATGCCAGCGTCAATCATCGAATCGCCGCGTACTTCAAGTGCGTAGTGCTCGCCTCTGCCGGAAACCATGCTTCCGGGGACGGCAACGCGGTGCGAGACATGGCTGATCGCCTCGATCGGAACACCTGCTGCGATGCGTCCCATGACCGGCAATTCCATTGCGTCTACGGTCACTGGTTCGAAATTCGCGGGGCGTTTGCCTTCGGGCTTGTCACCTTCGATAACACGGGGTTTGAAAGCGACTGTTGGCTCTCCTCCCAGGCTTTCAGGAAGTTTGACGATTTCGATGGCACGGGCACGATGGGCCAGACGACGGATAAAGCCGCGTTCTTCAAGCGCTGTGATCAACCGATGGATGCCGGATTTGGACCGCAGGTCCAGCGCAGCTTTCATTTCATCGAAACTTGGGGGGACGCCATCCGCCTGAACGCGTTTATGGATGAACTCCAACAAATCCAACTGCTTCTTGGTCAGCATTGCTCACACCTCGTCGCTCATGCGTTTTCTTTTGTTCTACGCATGTTCACGTTTTGTGTCAATGATCTTGTAGGGACTCAGATCGGAAGGAACATCACTTCGTCTCCGGCCAGGCGTGCCGGGTCATTGGGTTGCCGAACCAAAAGCGCGTTTGCTTCGGCAAGCACGCTGAGCAGCGAACTGTCCTGGTTTTGGCAGGCTTTAATTCCATCACCAGTCACGATAGCGCGCATGTAATGCTCGCGCGGCCCATTCGCTGGGATAGCCTCAGTTAAATTGGCGCTTTGAAGCGGGGTCAGAACCTGTTCCAGGCCCAGCATCTTACGGATCATCGGGGCAAGAAACAGATAGCTGCAAACCATTGCGCTGACCGGATTACCCGGAAGTCCAACCATCACGCTATCGCCCAAGCGACCGGCCATCAGCGGTTTGCCGGGGCGCATGCGGATTTTGTAAAAACTCCGCTCCAACCCCAGTGCGGTGGTGACCTGAGAGACAAGATCATAATCCCCAACCGAGGCACCGCCGATCGTAACCACCAAATCAACGTCGGCTGCTAGGGCAAAGGCGGTCTCGAGGGACGAAACCGTGTCAGAGGCGATGGGCAGAACCCGCACATGCGCTCCAACATCCTCTAGCAAGGCTTTGATACCAAAGGTGTTTGAGGCGATTATCTGATCCGGTCCCGGTGTTTCGCCGGGCATGATCAATTCATCCCCGGTTGCGATCAGCGCGACCACGGGTTTACGTGCAACCGGCACCATGGGGATATTCATCGCCGCCAAAAGCGCCAGATCCTCGGGGCTCAAACGACGTGGAGCCGTAATCTTGGCGCCAATTTCGAAATCGACGCCTTTTGGACGAATGTTGGATTTAGGGCCCGGCAGATCAGAAATGGTGATCAGGTCACCTCGGCGATCAACATTCTCTTGAATGACAACAAAATCTGCACCTTCAGGAATAGGGGCGCCAGTGAAGATCCGAACCGCCTGTCCGGGTCCAACCTGACCGTCAAATCGCCGACCGGCCGCAGCCTCGCCAATGACTTTGAACATGGCGTGCAGCTCGACCTCGGTCGACTTTACCGCGTAGCCATCCATCGAAGACGAAGCGAATGGCGGCTGATCGCGTGTGGCTGCTACATCCTCGGCCAGTACTCTACCCGCCGCATCCATCAAGGGAGCCGTCTCCGAGGGGAGGGTGTTTACAAGATCGAATAGCTGCGCCCGGGCGCTTTCAACGGTTATCATTTCGCCTCGTAACGGCCTGACTTACCACCATCTTTTAGCAAGACGCGAATGCCGCCAATTTCCATTGCCTTATCGACGGCTTTGGCCATGTCGTATATGGTCAGTGCGGCAGTTGAGGCCGCTGTCAGCGCCTCCATTTCCACGCCGGTTTGACCAGATGTCTTGACGGTTGCTTGTACCTGTATGCCGGGTAATTCTGGGTCCAGTGTCAGGTCTACGGTAACTTTGGTCACTGGCAGTGGGTGACATAGCGGGATCAGATCGGGTGTCTTCTTTGCCCCCATGATACCGGCCAGACGTGCCACCCCCAAGACGTCACCTTTTTTGGCGCGACCTTCTGCGATCAAGTCGAACGTATCTTGTGCCATCGTGATACGAGCCGCTGCGACGGCGACACGATCCGTGATGGGCTTGTTCGACACATCGACCATATGAGCCTGTCCCTGGGCATCGAAGTGAGTCAGCGGCATCACATCACACCCGGGCTGAGCGGACGCGACAGCAGATCGTGTGTCGCTGCTGCGACGTCTTCCTGACGCATCAGGCTCTCGCCAATTAGAAAACAACGCGCACCGTAACGGGCGATATCGGCCAAGTCTGCTGGTGTGCTCAACCCGCTTTCGCAAACGATGGTCCGGTCAGCGGGAACTAGTTTTGACAGGCGGCGTGTCGTATCAAGAGTGGTCTCGAAGGTCTTGAGATTACGGTTGTTTATCCCAATCAACGGGCTTTTGAGCTGCGTTGCACGTTCCAGCTCGGCTTCATCATGAACTTCAATCAGAACGTCCATGCCCCAGTCAAAGGCGGTCTGTTCCAATTCAGCCGCCTGGCTGTCATCAACCGATGCCATGATGATCAGAATACAATCCGCCCCAAGAGCGCGGGCTTCAGCCACCTGATAGGGATCGTACATGAAATCTTTGCGTAGAACCGGCAAAGAACAGGCTGCGCGTGCCTGAACCAGAAACTCTTTGGCACCCTGAAAGCTGGGCGTGTCGGTCAACACGGAAAGGCAGGCAGCGCCGCCTTCTTCGTAAGCTTGTGCAAGTGCTGGTGGATCAAAGTCAGCGCGGATCAGACCTTTGGAGGGGCTGGCTTTTTTGACTTCTGCAATCAGCCCGTACCCGCTACGTACAGCCATTTGCAACGCCGATGCGAATCCGCGCGGTTCAGAGGCTGATCTTGCTTCGTTTTCAACAGCTTCCAGAGACTTATTGGCCTTGTCCGAAGCGACCTCTTCGAGCTTGTAAGCTTTGATTTTGTCCAGAACCGTTTCGGTCATGCGGCCTCCTGAGTAATGCGGGCCAGGGCCGCGATCTTGTCTTTGGCTTTTCCGCTGTCGATACTTTCAGCGGCTTTTGCGACACCTTCGCGCAGATCAGCAGCGGCCTCTGCGACGACCAGGGCTGCTGCGGCATTCAACAATACCGCATCGCGATAGGCGGAGGCCTCACCGTCTAGAAGAGCTCGGAAGGCTACTGCGTTTTCCTCGGGGGTTCCGCCGAGAATGTCCTCGAAGGGATGTACCGGCAGCCCTGCATCTTCTGGGTGAAGCTCGACCTCTTTAATTGTGCCGTCTTCGAGGGCCGCAATCCAACTGATACCCGTGATGGTCAATTCGTCTGTGCCGTCCGATCCGTGTACCAGCCATGCGCGGTCGGACCCAAGCAGGCCCAACGTTTCGGCCATCGGGCGGATCAACTCTCGGCTAAAGGCTCCGGTCAACTGCCGCTTGACGCCTGCCGGATTGGTCAGCGGACCGAGAATGTTAAAGATCGTCCGTGTCCCAAGCTCTTGCCGGGTGGGCATGACATGCGCAATCGCCGGGTGATGCATGGGGGCCATCATGAATCCGATGCCGACATCTTGCAGTGCATTTTCAACGGTTTGCGGGCCGACCATAACATTGATACCCAGCTGGCCTAGCGCATCTGCGGCTCCGGATTTAGAACTCAGGTTCCTGTTGCCGTGTTTGGCCACGGTGACACCGGCACCCGCAACCACAAAGGCGGTCGCGGTCGAGATATTCAGCGTTCCCTTGCCGTCACCGCCGGTGCCTACGATATCCATCGCGCCAGCTGGTGCCTGAACTGCATTGCATTTTGCACGCATCACGGCAGCGGCGGCGGCATATTCATCGACGGTCTCACCGCGTGTGCGCATAGCCATCAAAAGCCCGCCGATCTGGCTGGGTGTTGCGGCGCCGTCAAACAGGATCCCAAAGGCTTCTTCCGCTTCGGCGCGTGTCAGGGGGCGGTCGGCGGCAACTCCGATCAGCGGTTTCAGGGCGTCGCTCATGCGGGAACTTTCATCTCGGACAGGAAATTCTTGAGCAACGCGTGGCCGTGCTCGGAAGCGATGGATTCCGGGTGGAACTGTACGCCATGAATGGGCAGTTCGCGGTGCTGGAGGCCCATTATGGTGCCATCTTCCAATTCCGCCGTAATCTCCAGGCAATCGGGCAGGGTATCGCGGTCTACAATCAGCGAATGATAGCGCGTCGCCTCAAACGGCGTGGGCAGGCCCGCGAACACACCTTTACCGGTGTGGTGCATTGTTCCCATTTTGCCATGCACAATCTCATGGCAACGCGTGACTTTTCCACCGAAAACCTGACCTATGGTCTGATGGCCAAGGCAGACACCCAACAAAGGCGTCCGTGTTTCGGCGGCTGCCTCGGTCAGGGCAAGGCAAATGCCTGCCCGGTCAGGGTCGCAAGGGCCAGGGCTGAGCAGGATGCCAGCGGGGTTCATGGCCATCGCTTCTTGCACGTCCAGCGCGTCATTCCTTCGAATGACCATTTCCGAGCCAAGTTCGCCTAAATAATGTACGAGGTTGTAGGTAAATGAGTCGTAGTTGTCGATCAGCAGCAGCATTTGGCTCTTGTCTCGTGTTGGTCATTTCGGGCTGGCGATGCAACCCAAGGCCACGGTATAGTGTTGGCACATACATGCTCAGGCTTGTGGGGCAGCGTCAAGGGTGCATCCCGAACTTGGCGGTCCTGCAGGCAGGTGCCACAACAGATGGTGCAAGGGCAAGGCAGCAGGACTAAGGCGAGAGGCAAATATTATGGGCGGATTTGTCGGCGGAATGATCGCAGGCGCAGTTGTCGTAGTGGTGCTGGGGGCAGTCTTATCGCTCAACGCGCCGCTGTCGAAAAAGCCGTCCATAGCGACAGTCGCACCAGAACCTGCACCGGTGCAGACGTCGGAGAGCTCCGAGGTTGTCGCTGAGGCGGGTGCAGATGCCGATCTGCTCAAACTCCCTGCGCAGACGCCCGAGAATGAAGTCGAAGAAGAGGATTCTCTGGCGGGTTTATCCGAAGCTGAGAACGCCCCGGACAGCCAGCCGGTAGTGAATGACGTAAGCGTTCCGGTCGAAGCGCCGACGCCGAGCGAGGCGGATTCCGTAAGCATCTCGAGTGAGGCCCCGGTCGTTCCGCGAATGCCTGTCCCCGTTCAGCCTGCGCCGCTTGCCGACCTCAGCCCAGATGCCGAAGAAGATGCCCCTGAGCCACCGGCTGATCAGGTTGCTCTTGCCGAGCCCTTGCCCGAAGTCTCGCCTTCGGAATCAATCGAGCTGGAGGTGAATCCGGAGGATAACCCAATCGCAGTGGAAGGGGACGAGGACACGCTGCCCAGTCAGCCGCTACCGCGTATCGCCTCGGTTCCGCAGATCGGCGCAGAGGACAACACGTCGGGAAATACCACTATCGGGCGTCGTGTAGTGCCTTTGACTGAACGAGATGATGAAGCAGCCCAAGATCCGCAGGAAGAGGTTCCTGTAGGTAAACCGATCGAGGCCTTCGCAGAGAAGTTTGACAATCCGGATTCCAAACCCCTCATGTCGATCATTCTGATTGACGATGAGGGTGCATATGGCGCCGAGGCGCTTCAGGATTTCCCATATCCGCTTACGTTTGCGGTGCGCCCATCAGACCCCGATGCAGCTGAGAAAATGGCTCGACATCGGGCGGCCGGGTTCGAAGTGATGGTCACTGCTGACCTGCCCAAGGCGGCCAGCGCACAGGATGCTGAGGTATCGCTTTCGGTGTGGCTTGAAGCGTTGCCCGAAACGGTAGGAATTCTTGAAGGTGATGGATCCGGCATCCAGGGTAACCGGAAACTGGCGGATCAGGTCGCCGCCATCGCCGGTGGAACGGGTCGAGGACTGATCACTCAGGATAACGGGCTCAACACGGTTCAGAAGTTGGCCTCCCGTAATGGAATTCCGTCTGCGGTAATTTTCAGGGATATCGACGGCGCGCGGCAGGATGCAAAAATCATGCGACGTTTCCTGGACCAGGCTGCGTTCCGGGCCGGGCAGGAAGGCACTGTTGTCATGTTGGGCCGGTTGCGCCCGGATACCATATCCGCCTTGCTGCTTTGGGGTCTGGAAGATCGCGGAGGCCGCGTAGCAATGGCGCCTATTTCGGCGGTGATGATGCAAGGGGCACAATAAGCCCGATCACATCCTTCCCCGAAACAGGCAGCCCAGACGGGCTGCCTTTATCAATTCTTGCCGGACAGCGTAAATCGGGCCGCGTCAGCCGCAGCGCGTCTGATGGCGTTGGACTTGTGGACGGTTTCCATGAATTCAGCCTCTGGATCGCTATCATACACAACGCCACCACCGGCCTGAATATATAGCTTTTGATCCTGAACGATGGCCGTTCGCAGGGCGATACACATGTCCATGTCTCCGCCGGCACTGAAATAGCCGACGCCGCCGCCGTAGACACCGCGTTTTTCCGGCTCAAGCTCATCAATGATTTCCATGGCTCGTACCTTGGGGGCGCCCGAGACAGTCCCCGCGGGCATTCCCGCAAAAAAGGCGTCCAGCGCATCTTTACCCTCGGCCAACTCACCCACAACGTTTGAAACGATGTGCATAACATGGCTGTACCGTTCAATGATGAACTCTTCGGTCGGGCGCACCGTTCCGATCTTTGAAACCCGCCCGGTGTCATTGCGGCCTAGATCCAACAGCATCAGATGTTCGGCCAGTTCTTTCTTGTCGGCCAGCAATTCAATTTCGTAAGCTTTGTCCTCTTCCGGGGTCGCTCCACGTGGACGCGTCCCGGCGATGGGTCGTATGGTGACTTCATTGCCAAACACGCGCACCAGGATTTCCGGGCTGGCACCGATCACCTGAAACCCGCCAAAGTTGAAATAGAACATGAAGGGCGACGGGTTTGTTCGCCGCAGCGACCGGTACAACGCAAATGGAGGCAGCGGGAAATCCTGCGTCCAGCGCTGCGCTGGCACTACCTGAAAGATATCACCAGCGCGGATGTATTCCTTGGCTTTCTCGACCGCCTCTAGATAGCCGGATTTGGTAAAATTCGAGACGGGCGGGGCGACTTCGTACGCATCGCCAAGGTCACGTGTTTCAGCAGGCATCGCCCGCTCCAGATCGCGCACTGCGTCCATGACGCGCTCGGCTGCCTGGGCATATGCAGCCTTGGCCGACTGGCCATCGCTGACCCAGGCGGGGGAAACGACCGTGACTTCGCCCTTCACACCATCCAGAACCGCGACGACAGAAGGGCGCAGCATGACGGCATCCGGCAGGCCCAAAGGGTCGGGGTTGATGTTCGGCAGATACTCGACCAAGCGCACCATGTCGTAACCGAGATAGCCAAATAGTCCTGCCGCAGCTTGTGGAAGGTCGTCAGGCAGCTCGATCCGGCTTTCGGCCAGAAGCGTCCGAAGGTTGTCCATCGGATCGCCATCCTGCGCCGTGAAAGCGTCCGGGTCGAACCGGGCCGAGCGGTTCAGTTCCGAGGTCTCAGCGCGACAGCGCCAGATCAGGTCGGGTTTCATACCGATGATCGAATACCGTCCGCGGACCTCGCCACCAGTCACCGACTCGAGCATAAAGGCGTCTTTTTGCGCGCCGGTCAGTTTCAGCATCAAGGAGACAGGCGTATCAAGATCGGCTGCCAGACGGGTGTAAACGACCTGGTTTTCGCCGGCCTCATAGGCGCGGGCGAAGCTGTCAAACTCTGGGGTCAGGGCCATATTCGGTCTCTTAATTAATAGCTCGCCTGAACGGCGTTCAGTGCTTGCTGATCCACCACAGGACGGGCGCGGGCCTGGGCGTCGCGAACATAGGCATCGAAAATGTTCTGTGCCAGAGCCTGATTCAGCTGAGCGGCCAGCGCTTGTTGAACCTGACGGCGTTCATCGGTCTCGGCAGGGGGCAACAATTCGTCAAGTCGAACGATCAACGCGACCCCAGCACCGGGAACGACGCGATAGCTTCCTAGTTCCATGTCGAACACTTCCGGCATGAACCCTGCGGGTACATCTTCTAGAAATGCAGTTCGTGTCAGAGCGTTTTCCACGCGGTGAGGCAGGCCGGTCGTGGTGAAATCCCCGTTCTCCTGCAACTGCTCCAACACGGCATTCGCGTGGTCTTCCAACGCTTTGTCAGTTTGAACCTGTGTCCAGGCCGCCGCAACGCGATCACGCGCTGATTCCAGCGGTTCAGGCCGACGAGGCAGCGTTTCGTTCAGGCGCAGCGCAAAGATCGAACCGTCCTCAAGGAATGCAATCTCGGGAAAATCTCCGTCTTGCACGGCTTCGGCTGCACTGCGGAAACCGTCATATGCGGCCACGCCATCCTGACTGGCGCGAGTCCAGTCGATCTGTCCCAGCTCCATCCCGGTCTCGGCTGCCAACTCCTCAAGTGTTGCCCCGCCTGCAAGCAGGTCATTGATGTCTTCGGACTGAGCCTCGATCTGGCGGCGCGCACGGTCTGCGGCCAACTCTTCGCGCAGAGCTGGGGCGGCGTCTTCGAAGGGAGTGTTGTTCTCAGCCAGCGAGCCGTTGATGCGGAAAAGGGCAGGGCCGAATACCGAGGGTAGAGGTCCAACAACAGTGTCCAGTTCAGCCGCGAAAATGGCCTCGGCCGCATCGCCCAGGTCGTCGCGGGTAACGTCGCCCAGATCCACGTCGCTCAGCTCAAGCTCACGGTCACGGACAAGTTGTTCGAAGGTTGTCCCGCCAACTTCAATCTGTGCCATGGCATCTTGCGCAGCGGCGTCATCAGAAAAAGAAAGGCGTTCAACAAGGCGGCGTTCGGGTTGCTGAAACTCGTCTGCGCGCTGTTCGAAAAGCCGGAGAACTGAATCTTCGTCCACCTCGACACTATCCAGCAGCATATTGGGCGACAGAATCGTATAGGTCAGCTTTTTGGTGCGAGGCAGGGAAAACTGGTCCTGGTTCTCGTCGTAATAGGCCTGGATTTGTTCATCGGTTGGGGTTGCAACCGGCTCTGCCAAAGCTTCGGGTGAAACGGTTGCAACAGTAAAGCTGCGGCGCGCACCGACAAAGTCTGTCAGAACTTCAGTTAGGATCGAGGGCATTTCTACTCCGCTGACCACGGCATCCTGCACGATGGTCCGTGCGGATTCTTTCCTCAGATCGGTTTCAAACTCGGTGTCGGTCATGCCAACCTGTTCAAGCTGAAAGCGATATGCCTCACGGTCGAAAGAACCATCAGGCCCCTGAAACGCAGGGATCGAGACGATTTCTTCCTGCAAATTTTCATCGCCGATCGAAATACCCAGCAGACCAACTTCGTTATCCAGAGCCGCCAGCGCGGTGAGGCGCGACAGAGCCAGCTGGTCCAAGCCAAAATCGCGGGCCTGTGACATTTGCAGGGGCTGGCCGGTCTGGCTTTCGACCGCGCGGATTTCTCGCTGAAGTTCGCGGACGTAATCGTCAATCGAGATATCTTCGTTGCCCACCTGCGCCACAGTGTGCACAGTTCCAGTCAGGCTGGTCGCGCCAAATCCTGCAAGGCCCAGCATCAAAAGACCCATGAGGATCCAGACAAAGGTCTTTGATAGATTTTTCATGCCTGCGGCCATGGTGCCCTCTTGTTTTATTCGGCGAGTATTTGCCCTGTCGGTTGCGGCCCTGAATACGACGCGCACCGCCGGGGGGCAAGCTTAGAAGGAGAGAGTGTGCAGGCGGTCAAACAATTCCGTAATTCCGTTGCGATCAAGATTGGCAAATGCGATGCGGACTTGTCGTTTCCCGGCCGGGTCGTGATCGGGCATGAACATCGTGCCTGGCAGCAACAGAATGCTGGCATCCGTGACCAGCCGACGGGCCAAATCATCCGAAGAGATGTCAAACGGGTGTTCGAAATAGGCAAAATAGGCGCCCAACCCAAGCAACCGCCATCCTTTACTGGTCAGTTTGGGAAGTTGTCTTGTAATGACAGCGCGACGGTCGAGGATTTCCCTTCGTTCATCGGCCAGCCATTGCGACAGGTTTTGCATCCCCCAAAGCGCACCAAACTGACCGATTTGGTTTGGACAGATCGCGACGGTATCCAGAAATTTCTCAATCTCAGACAGCAGCGACGGACTGGTCGCAACAGCACCTACTCGGTGACCAGTCAGACGGTAGGCCTTTGAAAACGAATATAGATGAATCAGAGTGTCATCCCAGCCCGGCTGAGCGAACAGATCGTGGGGCGGGCCGCTGCGGCTGTCGAAATCGCGGTAGGTCTCATCAACCAAAAGCTTAATTCCGGTTTCGCGCGACAGTTCGAAAAACGCGCGCAGCAGCTCAGCCGGGTATTCGACACCGCCGGGATTGTTCGGGGTGACCAGAGCAATGGCGCGGGTCTTATCCGTTATCAAATCCCGCGCCGCGTTCACCTCTGGCAACAGTCCATCATCAGTTCTCAGATCAATGGCGTTAACACCTGTCATATCCAGCCACATTTTATGGTTGAAATACCACGGCGTGGGCAGAATGACTTCATCCCCTTGGTCTGTGATGGAGGAAATCGCAGCGGCGAAGGCCTGATTGCAGCCAGAGGTAATGGCAACCTGTTCCTGTACGACAGGTGCGCCATAATGCTCCGAAATCTGGCTGGCAAGCTCAGACCTGAGGGCGCTGTTGCCCAGAACCGGGCCATAGAGATGAGCGGAATCCTCGGTCGACGCATAAGCCGCCATCGCCTGACGCATCTCAAGTGGAGGCGGATCGACGGGGGCCGCCTGACTTACATTTATCAAGGGCCGCTCTTCAGGGAAGGTCACGCCTTCGATCCACCGGCGCGCCTCCATGACTGGGGGCGGAAAGGTGGCGGCGGTGCGTGTCCGGGTCATCTCAGCGCCCCAGTCAGTTGCTGCGCTTGGGCCGGATCAATCCGTGCCCCGGTAGGGTTCGACATATTGCAAAGCCATATCCCACGGGAAGAAAATCCAGGTGTCCTGGCTGACTTCGGTGATGAAAGTGTCAACCATCGGGCGGCCTTTCGGCTTGGCATAAACCGTTGCGAAATGCGCCTTGGGATACATCGCCCGTACCAGTTCCAGAGTTTTGCCACTGTCGACCAGATCGTCGACGATCAGGATTCCAGTGCCGTCGCCCATAAGGTCAGCGTCGGGCGCTTTGAGCACTTCGGCTTCGCCTTGATCCTGATGATGGTAGGAGCGCACGCTGATCGTGTCGACTGTGCGAATGTCCAGCTCGCGGCTGACAATCATCGCCGGTGCCATGCCGCCACGGGTAATGGCAACGACGCCACGCCAGGCTCCATCATCCGGACCTTGCCCATCCAGCCGCCAAGCGAGCGCTCGGGAATCGCGGTGAATCTGATCCCAGCTGATGTGAAAGCCTTTTTCGTGGGGCAGGCGGTCCTTGGCACTCATGATTCAACCCTTCTCAACGTCTGGAGCATCAACGGCTTTCATACCGACGATGTGGTATCCCGAATCCACATGCAAGTTCTCACCAGTGACACCGCCGCTTAGATCGGAAAGCAGATAAAGCGCCGAGTTGCCAACATCGTCGATGGTCACATTGCGGCGCAGGGGTGAGTTATACTCGTTCCACTTCATGATATAGCGGAAGTCGCCGATACCGCTGGCGGCCAGCGTCTTGATCGGCCCGGCCGAGATTGCATTCACACGAATGCCGTCCTTGCCTAAATCCTCGGCCAGATATTTGACCGATGCTTCCAGCGCGGCTTTGGCAACGCCCATGACATTATAATGCGGCATCACCTGTTCGGCGCCGTAATAGGTCAGGGTGATGGCGCTACCGCCTTCGGTCATCATCTTTTCGACACGCTGCATCACGGCGGTAAAGGAATAAACCGACACGTCCATCGTGAGGTTGAAATTCGCCCGCGACGTATCAACGTAGCGCCCACGTAGCTCATTCTTGTCTGAAAAACCGATTGCGTGGACAACAAAGTCCAGCTTTCCCCATTTTTCGGACAGCGCATCGAACAATCCGTCGATCGAGGCTTCATCGCTGACATCGCAAGGCAGGACGATTTCACTGCCCAGCTGTGCCGCCAGAGGGTCAACGCGCTTTTTCAAGGCATCCCCTTGATATGAGAATGCTAACTCGGCCCCGGCCTCGGACAAGGCGCGGGCGATTCCCCATGCGATTGATTTGTCATTGGCCAGTCCCATGATGAGGCCGCGCTTTCCGGCCATCAACTGATTTGACATGTTCGGTTCTCCGCCTGTCTTCGCGTTATGTTGCGTTGGTTTATGCCATTGGCTGGTCTGCTTCAAGGCCGTGCACTCTTGCCCGTGGCGGGAACTCGCCCTAGGGTATCCCTCAATAGTTTCCAGGGGATGGAAATGAGCGAACGTGATGGCATCTTCGCAGGAACCGACCCATTTGCAATAGCAGGGCGGTGGCTGGGCGAAGCTGTGAAGAGTGAACCCAACGATCCTAACGCGATTGCACTGGCAACCGTGGGCGAAGATAGTATGCCCAATGTACGAATGGTGCTGTTGAAAGAGATCGAAGCCGACGCCTTCGTTTTCTACACAAATTACGAAAGTGCCAAGGCAGGCGAGTTGGACAATGCTGGCAAGGCGGCCTTCGTGATGCATTGGAAATCTTTGCGGCGTCAAATCCGCGTTCGTGGTACAATCACGCGCGAGGATGGACCAAAGGCTGATGAATATTATGCCTCTAGGTCACTGAAAAGTCGGCTTGGTGCATGGGCGTCTAAGCAATCTCAGCCGCTTAGCAGCCGTTCCGCGCTGATGGCGGATGTGGCGAAAGTGACCGCAAGGCTTGGCCCTAACCCTCCGCGCCCTAAATTTTGGGGTGGTTACCGGCTTGTGCCGACGGAAATCGAATTCTGGGCAGACGGCGCATTTCGTCTGCATGACAGGTTCAGGTGGTGCCGGGATGACGCTGCTTCCGAATGGCAGATTCAGAGGTTGAATCCATGACGTTCACGTGTCGCGAATTGCAATGCGCAGATAACAAAGGGATTTTTCACCTTGAATTTGCGCGTCAATCCCATACACATCGGACCCTTAATAAAGTGAAAAAAAACGCAGTGGGACCACAGTGCCAGAAGATCTGAACAACATGTACCGCGTCCGAGGACACGTTAAATGGTTCGACCCTGCCAAAGGATACGGCTTTGTCGTATCGGATGAAGGTGGGCCGGATATTCTGCTGCACGTAAACGTTTTGCGTAATTTCGGTCAAAGCTCGGTTGCAGACGGGGCGGGCATCGAAATTATGACGCATCGCACTGATCGCGGTGTGCAGGCTGTCGAAGTCATCAGCGTCGATCCGCCAGCGCGCGCCGATACGATGATGCTCGCGGATTTTGCTGAACTTGATCCAGTTGAGATTGCAGCGGCCCCTTTGGTGGCTGCGCGGGTTAAGTGGTTCGACAAGGGCAAAGGGTTTGGCTTCGCTAATGTATTCGGGCGTGGCGAGGATGTGTTCCTGCATATTGAGGTTCTACGCCGTTCGGGGCTTGCGGATCTGCAACCCGGTGAAGCATTGGCCATGCGGGTCATAGACGGACAGCGTGGTCGGATGGCGGCCCAGGTTATGGCCTGGGAAGCAGCTATGGATGACTGATCTGTCATGGCAGGGCTTTTCAAGGTTCTGACTGTTGTCCTGTTACTTTGGGCCGGTGGCGCAGACGCCGCCTGTCGTACAGATCGTGTTAGCCTGAAAAATGATAAGTCCCAAATCGGCTTTGATATTGAACTCGCCGTGTCGCCACAGGAGCGATCGCGCGGACTCATGTTTCGAGAATCGCTTCCGGTACGTTCAGGAATGCTGTTTGTATTCGACCCGCCGCAACCTGTTGCGTTCTGGATGAAGAACACGCTGATTCCTCTGGACCTGATCTTCATAGATAAGACGGGTATGGTAACGAAAGTTCATCACAACGCGATTCCCGGTGATTTGACCCCCATCGGAGGGGGCGATTCGGTATTCGCGGTGTTGGAAATCAACGCTGGTCTCGCAGATCGTTATCTGATCACGCCTGGAACACAGATCCAGCACAAAGTTTTTTCACATGGTCCGGCAATTTGGCCCTGTTAGGGCTTTTCAAATCAGAACGGCACGGTTAGGAAGGCGCACGGTTCGGGGCGTGGCGCAGTCTGGTAGCGCACCTGTTTTGGGTACAGGGGGTCGTAGGTTCGAATCCTGCCGCCCCGACCACTTCTTCAAAAATTAAAATGGCGACCCACCCATCGTTCGATAGATGGCGCTAAGGGTTTTATCCAATTCTTTGCTTTCTACAGGGACTTTTGCAGCAGGCCCTGTTTCGCGCGGCACATTAAAAAACAGATCCGCTTCAACCAGATAGCCACCTGTATTTTTTTCGGCGGTCAGCCGAGTCACACTTTTGGGTAGGTTCTGTGGATAGCCGTCATAGTTGAGAATCAGGTAGGCTGTGGTCTTCGGAGGCAGAAGTTCCTGACACTCGAACTGACGATTTCCGATTTTCCTAAATTCCTCACCCGGGCCGTTGCAAGATGTCTCGAACGTAGCAAACAACTTGTCGGGAAAGGCTGAGAACTGCGCGCTGCGCGATGTGGCGGGCGTTTCTTGTGGTGTGCAGGCCACGATCAGGGCAAACAGGGAAATTATTCGAAACGCGGTCATTGATCGGTCTGCCCTTTGTTGGATGTGCTTTTACGCGCACCTCTGAATAATGTCGAAATCGGCCGGATGCTGATTCTATTTCAGCTTAGACATCTTAAGGCTGGTTTATCAAATCGCGATAAGTAAGCCGGAAAGAACGGTTAATCGTATTGCGGACTTGGCTAGGTGATGGCGAACCATAGCGGATAACTCTGTGGAGGAATCGGAAACTGTCCTTCACCATTTTGTCTGTGCGGATCGGTCAACATAAAAGATTCCAAAAATGGCGGAAAAAGGCCGTTGACGATCTATGTGTGAATACGCCAGATTGTATAGGCCGAAAGTGCTGCCACTAAATCTGGTAGAAAATCCAGAACGTGGCACAGGGCGAGGGCTGGAGAGCACATCATACTTACGTGCGTCCGTCGGAACGGGGTCACGCTGCTTCGGGCAGCGGCCGGTTTCCTGCGCCCAAGATTTTCGGTTAGGGCAGATGGTCCGTTTATTGGGATCAAAAGCCAAGGGACAAGTTGATTGAATCTAGGGCGGCGGACATGAAGATTGACAGAAAATTTACCAAATCGGGACAGGATGCTTATGCAGAGCTTAAGTTCGCTTCTGCGACGTCAGAAATCCGAAACCCGGATGGGACCATCGTTTTCCGCCTGGACGATATCGAGGTTCCTACCAGCTGGAGCCAGGTCGCAAGCGACGTCATCGCGCAGAAGTATTTCCGCAAGGCAGGCGTTCCGACCAAGCTGAAGAAGGTCAAGGAAAAGGATGTCCCTGAATTCCTGTGGCGTTCTGTTCCGGCTGAGGACGCTGAATTTGGGGGCGAAATCTCGTCCAAGCAGGTGTTTGACCGTCTTGCCGGCGCCTGGGCCTATTGGGGCTGGAAAGGTGGCTATTTCTCGACCGAGGATGACGCGAGCGCCTATTTCGACGAGATGCGTTATATGCTGGCGACTCAGCGCGCTGCGCCGAACAGCCCGCAATGGTTCAATACCGGCCTTCACTGGGCTTACGGAATCGATGGCCCGGCACAGGGGCACCACTATGTCGATTATAAGACAGGCAAGCTGACCAAATCGAAATCCGCCTATGAGCATCCGCAGCCGCATGCGTGTTTCATCCAGTCCGTAGATGATGATCTGGTGAACGAGGGTGGCATTATGGACCTGTGGGTCCGCGAGGCGCGCCTGTTCAAATACGGAAGCGGAACCGGGACCAACTTTAGCCACCTGCGTGGCGAGGGCGAGGCACTGTCGGGTGGCGGTAAATCTTCGGGTTTGATGGGCTTTCTCAAGATCGGCGACCGCGCCGCTGGCGCGATTAAATCAGGCGGCACGACCCGTCGAGCAGCAAAGATGGTCATCGTCGATGCAGATCACCCAGACATCGAGAAATTCATCGAATGGAAGGTGATCGAAGAGCAGAAGGTGGCCTCGATCGTTGCCGGATCGAAGATGCACGAGAAGATGCTGAACGGCATTTTCGAGGCCATCCGCAGCTGGGACGGCGCGCAGGAAGACGCGTATGATCCCAAGACGAATGACAGCCTGAAAAAGGCGGTTCGCCAGGCGAAAAATGTTGCGATCCCCGAGACTTACATCAAACGCGTTCTGGATTACGCCAAGCAGGGTCACGATAGCATCGAATTCCCGACCTACGATACGGATTGGGATTCGGAAGCCTACAGCTCGGTTTCGGGCCAGAACTCGAACAACTCGATTCGCGTAACCAACGCCTTCCTGACCGCTGTCGAGAAGGACGCGGACTGGGAGCTGGTCAACCGCACAAACGGGAAAGTCGCCAAGACCGTCAAGGCGCGCGACCTGTGGGAAAAGGTTGGCCACGCGGCCTGGGCCTGCGCCGATCCCGGCATCCAGTTTCACGACACAGTCAACGAGTGGCATACATGCCCCAAAGATGGGGAGATTCGCGGATCGAACCCGTGTTCGGAATATATGTTCCTCGATGATACGGCCTGTAACCTTGCGTCGATGAACTTGCTGACTTTCCTCAAAGATGATGAGTTCCAGGCAGTGGACTATATGCATGCCTCGCGCTTGTGGACTCTAACGCTGGAGATCTCGGTGACCATGGCGCAGTTCCCGTCCAAGGAAATCGCGCAGCTGTCCTATGACTTCCGCACTTTGGGTTTGGGCTATGCCAATATCGGCGGTCTGCTGATGAACATGGGCTATAGCTATGACTCGGATGAAGGCCGCGCGATCTGTGGCGCGCTGACCGCGATCATGACCGGTGTTGCCTATGCAACCTCGGCCGAGATCGCCGGCGAACTGGGGCCGTTCAATGGCTATGAGCGCAACGCCGATAACATGCTTCGGGTCATCCGCAACCACCGACGCGCATCTCAGGGTGTGACTGAAGGGTATGAGAAATTGGCAGTGAAGCCTGTACCTCTGGACCATGGCAACTGCCCGGATAAACGTTTGGTTGATCTGGCGATGTCAGCTTGGGACGAAGCGCTGAGCCTGGGTGAACAGAACGGTTATCGCAATGCGCAGGCCACTGTGATTGCGCCAACCGGAACCATCGGTCTGGTAATGGATTGCGACACCACTGGGATCGAGCCGGATTTTGCTTTGGTGAAGTTCAAGAAACTGGCCGGTGGCGGGTATTTCAAAATCATCAACCGCTCGGTGCCTGCAGCGCTGGAAAAGCAGGGGTATTCCTCGGCTCAGATTGAAGAGATCGTCAGCTACGCGGTTGGTCATGGCACCATCGGCAACGCTCCGGGGATCAACCACACCTCGCTGTCGGGTCACGGCTTTGGCCCCAATGAACTGGCCAAAGTGGATGCCGCGCTGGAAAGCGCCTTCGACATCCGGTTCGTGTTCAACCAGTGGACTCTGGGCGAGGATTTCTGCACCGGCGTTCTCGGCATTCCTGCGACCAAGCTGAATGACCCGACCTTCGATCTGCTGCGCCATCTGGGCTTTACCAAAGCGGATATCGACGCGGCCAACGACCACGTTTGCGGAACCATGACGCTGGAAGGTGCACCGCATCTGAAGGAAGAGCATTATTCGATCTTCGACTGTGCCAACCCGTGCGGCAAGAAAGGCAAGCGTTTCCTGGGTGTTGACAGCCACATCACCATGATGGCTGCAGCGCAGAGCTTCATTTCGGGTGCGATCAGCAAGACGATCAACATGCCGAATGACGCCACCATCGAGGATTGCCAGAAAGCTTATGAGCTGTCCTGGTCGCTGGGTGTGAAGGCCAACGCGCTGTATCGCGACGGCTCTAAACTGTCGCAGCCATTGGCAGCCGCGCTGGTCGAGGATGACGAAGAGGCAGCAGAAGTTCTGGAAACCGGGACGCCGCAGGAAAAAGCCGTCGTTCTGGCCGAGAAGGTGATCGAGAAGGTTGTGGTCAAGGAAATGATCCGCAGCCATCGCGAAAAACTGCCCCATCGCCGCAAGGGCTATACGCAAAAGGCGATTGTCGGCGGCCACAAGGTCTATCTGCGCACTGGTGAGTTCGAAGACGGACAGTTGGGCGAGATCTTCATCGACATGCACAAGGAAGGCGCGGGCTTCCGGGCGATGATGAACAACTTTGCCATCGCCGTGTCGGTTGGCCTGCAATATGGCGTGCCGCTGGAAGAGTTTGTGGATGCCTTTACCTTTACCAAGTTCGAACCCGCTGGGATGGTGCAGGGCAACGACTCGATCAAGAACGCGACGTCGATCCTGGACTACATCTTCCGTGAACTGGCCGTGTCCTATCTGGATCGTACTGATCTGGCCCATGTGAAACCAGAAGGCGCAAGCTTTGATGATCTGGGCCGGGGCGAGGAAGAAGGTGTCTCGAACGTGTCCGAGATCAGCGAAAGCGCGGCGTCCAAGTCATTGGAAGTGCTGAAACAAATCAGTTCGACTGGGTATCTGCGCAAGCGGATGCCGCAGGAGCTGATGGTTCTGAACGGCGGACAGAACGTGGTGAACGGCATGGCCGAAACCGCAGCCACATTCGAAGCGCCGGTGGCCGAAACCGCCGTAGCAACCGGGATGGACGCCCGCACCAAAGCCAAGATGCAAGGCTATGAGGGCGATCCCTGCGGTGAATGCGGAAACTACACGCTGGTGCGCAACGGCACCTGCATGAAATGCAACACCTGCGGCTCAACAAGCGGGTGTAGCTGAGTTAAGCGCCCCGGCAACCCGGGGCGTAGGGGTCGGAAGCTGCCACAGTTGCCGGCCCCGACGAATACGGATCAAGGCGCAGAGACTTACCTTCGATGCCTTGGTCCACTCGGCCGACATGCCCGTGTTGGCCGGGAACAGGGTGGGGCGGAATATTTGCTCTTTCCCACTCTTTCACGGAACGGGTGCGCTCGTTCCATGCGACGTCCAGGCCGCAGGCAAACAAAACACCGGGCGGTCAACGAATGGAGCCTGGATGGCGAAACTGACAGGGGGCTTCGGCCCCCTTTCTTTTTGTCCTAAAGCCGTTAACTCGGCAGAGCCTCGCCATATTGCCTGTTTCCCATCGGGCAAGAACCGCCGACCGTGTTTGGGGGAGTTTTACCCAGCGACAGATCGCGGATGCGACTCTGGCAAACGCGCGGAGTTTGGCGCGAAATCAAAACGATGGCACTCAGTGGCTGACAACTGGTGGTGATTGCGTGTTCTTGATGCTTGTCCGGACACAAAACACACAAACTCTATCAGGAGGCATCACAATGAAACTGAATACTCTGGTCACATTTTCTGCACTTGCTTTTGCTCTGCCGACTTTGGCTGTCGCGCAGTCTGCGGCGGATACCAATGGGGACGGCGTTCTGACAATCGAAGAAGTTCAGGCCGTCGTGCCGGACGTTGACGCAAACGGATTTGCAGCAATGGATGCAAATGGCGACGGCGCGCTGGATCAGGATGAAATTGCAATCGCGCAGGAAGCCGGGTTGCTGCCATCTACAAACGGCTGATTAACAAATTTTCAAGGCGGCCAGACGAAAATTCTGGCCGCCTTTCTAAGTGTTTATCGGGGTAGGTGAATGTTGAATTTATTGCGAATCTGTGCATCCAATGCCGGATCGAACTGTGCTGGCGAAGAGGTCGACAGGATTTCCAGCTTTCGCGCGGTCGCTTTTTCGATCAAGTCAGGTTTGCCAAGCTCGACCCATTCTTTCGGAGACGTTCGATCTCCATGTGCGGGATACACATAATCGGCCTGCATGCGCCCAAGTGTGGCATCGGTTCCCAAATAGTGACCGGGTCCACCAAGGCAAACCTCGGCCATCTGATCCAATGCCAGTGTTTCGTCAGATACTTCGATCCCGCGAACGCAGCGCATCGCCTGTCCGATAAGATCATCCCCTAAGATCAAGCTTTCAAAGCAAAAACCCAACAGAGACGAGTGCATTCCAGCGGATTCATAAACCATGTTCAGGCCCGACAGGCCGGCCATGACGTTCGAGCACATCTGCTCCCATCCCGCTTGCATATCAGGCAATTTGGAATCCGATGCGCCTGCGGCGGCTCCGCCTGGCAGATCATAAAACTTGTGCATTTGGGCACAGCCTGCGCTAAGCAGAGCCTGTTCACCTGATCCTACGGACATGGCGCCTGTCCGAAGGTCCAACCCAAAGGGCCAGGTTCCAAAAATCGCCGGGGCACCTGGCTTTACGGCATTTACATAAACCAAACCGGCAAGACATTCTGCAGTTGCCTGGGCAATGGCGCCTGCGATTGTGGACGGAGCAGTTGCACCTGCCATTCCGGCCGAAAGAAGAAGAACAGGCATTCCTGCCTTGATGCATTCCTCCATCACCTGACAGCTTTCAGTGGCAAACTTCATGGGCGGTACGACAAAGCAGTTCGAGTTCGAGATGAATGGCCGCTCGCGCCACTTGTCTTCACCGCCTGCGATCATGTGGATTAACTCCATCGCTGGCGCGACATAACTAGGATCGGTGAATGATGTGCCGATATGCTTGTAAGTACCAGAACTACAAGCGTAAATTGTGTTCAGGTCCATCTCGAGATTGTCGGAAATATCGCGACAAACCATCGGGCGTTGGACAAAATGGATGTTGTCCAGCTGTTGGCAAATCCGCGCGGCATCGTGCAGATCCTGCACAGTCGAATCGCGGTATTCGCGGCCGTTGACTTCAACCATACTGACAGCGGCACCGGCGGTCCCATAGTGAACCTTTGCCCCCGACAATTCCAGGTCAGTTTGACCATCCCGGCTGAACAATGTGACCGAGCGGTTGGCTTTGGCAATGGTGTCTTCAACCAGCGCGCGCGGAAACCGGATGCGTCCGTCGTCGCCAAGTGTGCAGCCCGCGCCAACCAGATAGTCGATCCCGCTTTGCGGAGCATCCGCCAGACCTATGGTTTCAAGCGCCTGCAGCGCGGCCTCGTGAATGCGTTCGACTTGTGGCTGAGTCAGTGGCTTGTAGCGTCCGCCCTCCATTCCCGGGCGGATAGGGCGCAGATGATCAGGCAGAGCAGATGCGCGGGCAGCACGACGCGCAGCACGTCCGCCACTGCGGGAAGAGTTACGGGGTTGGTCGTTCATGTTTAGGATCCAATAGTGAGAAACGTATTTTGAGAGGCCTTACAAAAAGCCTGACGGCCGCCCCCTGGCAGCACGTCCCCGATCCGCGCCGATTGTGCGGCTGATCAGGTGGATTTTCCAAAATTCGTTCTGCATTTGGTTCCTCATCCAGTGGCCGCAGTGTTCCAATTCAGAACGGCATTATCTGTTCTATTTGCGACCTTGATGCCGAAAAGCGAAGCAAATTCTCAAGTGATTGTTGCCTAAAGATATTTTTCCCCGAGGCGGTCGAAATCTGCTATAATTCCTGTGCTTACTTGAATTGGGCCTCTAGGCTAAACACTTTTTTAACGAATGCGGCCCAGTTTGTAGCAAATTGATCTGAATACTCGAAAGCATTGCTGAAAGGTTTTTGGTGAATCGTAGGAAGGTGCATATCGCATTAATTGTTGCTCTGGCGACATCCGGCTTCTCACCGGCTTTGGCCGAGGATTGGAGCGGTGCCTATGCGGGATTCAGCTTTGGCTATGCTGATGCAGACGGGCCGAATGGTTCAAGCGGTAGCGACACCAGCTTTGGTCCTCATCTCGGGTATGACTTTGATTTCGGCAAGTTCGTGTTGGGTGGTGAGCTTGAGTATAACCGGCTGTCGCTGAATCTTGGTCAGGGCGAAGGCAGTCTGGATAGCATGACCCGGCTGAAACTGCGCGGCGGATACGATTTCGGTAATGCGTTGGGATATGTAGTTATCGGTGCGGCGCGCGTGGATTCCACGGTCGAAAACGATACCGCAGCGGTTTATGGCATTGGTGTCGCTTATCCGATTGGCAATAATTTCGTCATCAGCGGTGAGGCGCTGCGCCAGAATTTCAATGACGTTACCCGATCGAATGGGGGGCTGGATTCGAATGTGTTCAACCTGCGTACGACATTCCGGTTTTAGCAAGATTTCCAGATTGAATATGATCTGAGCTGCCGAATTCACGACCAAGAAGGTCAGGTGTTTGCGGAACATGGCGTCAATTTCCTATTCCAATTCAAGGCGTTCGCCAATCACTCCCTGGTCATGATAGAACGTAAGGCTTGGCGCGGCGGGATAGCCGTGCTAGAGGATGATCCATGAACCGGATGACCTGCATCATTATCTGCTGCATTACCTGCTGATTTATCAAGCGGGCCGGTTTCTTTCGTTTTCTTCCCTGAGACAAGTTGCTAAGCCCGCGCCAACGCGAGACGCTATGCCGTTCTTAGGAGCCGACAGATGAAGACGATCAAACTGCACAACACACGGACACGGACAAAAGAGGATTTCGTTCCGATCAGCGCCGACAATGTGCGGATGTATGTCTGTGGACCTACCGTCTATGACCGTGCCCATCTGGGTAACGCGCGGCCCGTGGTCGTGTTTGATGTGCTCTATCGTTTGCTGCGGTATGTTTATGGCGCAGATCATGTGACCTATGTGCGCAATTTCACCGATGTGGATGACAAGATCAACGCGACCGCCCTGGAACGCCAAAAGGCGGGGGCCGCGGGGACGTTGGAAGAGTTGGTGAAAGAACGGTCGGACGAGACCATCGGCTGGTATCTGCGCGACATGGGTGAGCTTGGCGCGCTAAAGCCCGATCATATGCCGCGCGCCACTGAATTCATCGCGCAGATGGTCGCGATGATCGAGGATCTGATTGCCAAGGGTCACGCCTATGCGGCCGAAGGGCATGTTCTGTTCGCGGTGGACAGTTGGAAAGAGAAATACGGTGCCCTGTCGGGCCGGTCCGTCGACGACATGATCGCCGGAGCGCGGGTCGAGGTTGCGCCGTATAAGAAGAACCCGATGGATTTTGTGTTGTGGAAGCCTTCGACCGATGAGCTGCCAGGTTGGGACAGCCCATGGGGCCGGGGGCGTCCGGGCTGGCACATCGAATGCTCGGCCATGAGCTATGAGCTGTTGGGTGAGAGCTTTGACATCCACGGCGGCGGCAACGACCTGATGTTCCCGCATCATGAGAATGAGATCGCCCAGAGCAAATGCGCGCACCCGCATGGCGAGTTCGCACGCGTTTGGCTGCACAATGAGATGCTGCAGGTCGAGGGCAAGAAGATGTCCAAATCGCTGGGCAATTTCTTCACCGTGCGTGATCTGTTGGAACAGGGCGTGCCGGGTGAGGTGATCCGCTTTGTGTTCTTGCAGACCCATTATCGCAAGCCGATGGACTGGACTGAGAAAAAGGCACGCGAAGCCGAAGCAACGCTGCGCAAGTGGCGGGCGCTGACAGCGGGCATCGAGCCCGCCGCCAGCGCGGCACCCGCAGTCATCGCTGCGCTCAGTGATGACCTGAACACGGCGGGTGCCCTCGCTGAACTCCACCGTCTTGCGGCGGATGGGGACGTTGCCGGTTTGTTGGCTAGCGGGCGGTTGCTGGGTCTGTTGACCCCTGAGATGGGGGCGTGGGCAGACACGGCATCGGTGGACCTGTCCGCACATGCGGATCGGTTGGCGGACGCACGGGCAGGGGCGATGCAGAGCAAGGACTTCTCGGAAGTGGATCGCTTGAAGGCCGCATATGTGGCCGCTGGTTTGGAAGTGCGGATGAGCAAAGATGGCGTTGAACTGGTGCCCGGCGCTGGTTTCGATGCTGCGAAGCTGGAGGAGGTGTGATGCCCAAGGAACGCCTTTACCTCTACGACACCACGCTGCGCGATGGGCAGCAGACGCAGGGCGTGCAGTTCTCGACCGCTGAGAAGGTGCAGATCGCGCAGGCTCTGGACGAGTTGGGTGTGGATTACATCGAAGGCGGTTGGCCTGGGGCGAACCCGACTGACAGTGCATTTTTTAATGCTGCGCCGAAAACTGCGGCGCGGTTGACTGCTTTTGGGATGACCAAACGCGCGGGCCGGTCGGCTGAGAATGACGATGTTCTAGCGGCGGTGATGAACGCAGGCACGAAGGCAGTGTGTCTTGTGGGCAAGTCGCATGATTACCACGTGACCCAGGCGCTGGGGATCACTCTGGAGGAGAATGTCGAGAACGTGCGCGCCTCGGTTGCGCATATCGTGGCGCAGGGGCGTGAGGCGTTGTTTGACGCCGAGCATTTCTTTGATGGCTACAGGGACAATCCCGGATATGCGGTCCAGGTTTGCAAGGCCGCTTTAGAGGCCGGAGCTCGCTGGGTTGTTCTGTGTGACACCAATGGGGGCGCATTGCCCGGTGAAGTGTCGCGGGTTGTATCCGAGGTGATTGCCGCAGGCTTGCCAGGTGATCGTTTGGGCATTCATACCCATAATGACACGGAAAACGCGGTTGCGTGCTCGCTCGCTGCTGTGGATGCGGGCGTGCGTCAGGTTCAGGGAACCCTGAACGGGTTGGGCGAACGCTGCGGGAATGCAAATCTGACGGCTTTGATCCCCACTTTGCTGCTGAAAGAACCTTATGTGTCGCAGTTTGATATTGGGGTCAGCGTCGAGGCCTTGGCGGGTCTGACACGGGTCAGCCGTATGTTGGACGAAATCCTGAACCGGGTTCCCAGCAAGCAGGCGGCCTATGTGGGGGCGTCTGCTTTTGCGCATAAGGCAGGGCTGCATGCCAGCGCGATCCTGAAGGATCCGTCGACGTACGAACATGTCGATCCGGCGACTGTCGGCAATGCACGGATCATCCCGATGTCGAACCAGGCGGGGCAGTCGAATCTGCGTAAACGCCTGACTGAGGCCGGCCTGAGCGTGGAAAGTGGTGATCCGGCGCTGGGGCGCATTCTTGACCGGATCAAGCAGCGCGAGGCCGAAGGCTATTCTTATGACACCGCCCAGGCCAGTTTTGAGCTGTTGGCGCGCGATGAGCTGGGTCAGTTGCCCGCCTTTTTCGAGGTCAAACGCTATAAGGTCACGGTTGAGCGGCGGAAGAACAAGTATGACAAGATGGTCAGCCTGTCCGAGGCGGTTGTCGTGGTGAAGGTCGACGGGGAAAAGAAGCTGTCGGTCAGTGAATCTCTGGACGAAGATGGCAGCGACCGAGGACCAGTGAACGCTTTGGCCAAGGCTCTGGCCAAGGATCTGGGGCAATATTCGCGGATATTGGACGACATGCGTCTGGTCGATTTCAAGGTGCGGATCACCCAAGGTGGAACCGAGGCCGTGACGCGGGTCATCATCGACAGCGAAGACGGGCAGGGGCGGCGCTGGTCAACTGTCGGGGTCAGCGCGAACATAGTGGATGCGTCGTTTGAGGCCCTATTGGATGCGATCCAGTGGAAGCTTGTACGGGATTGCCGTCCTCGGGCGGTGGTGGCCGAGTGACGGTGCAGTTCAATGACGATCTGAAGGCTTGTGCTGCATTGGTGCATCGCGCCGATCCGGACCGGTTCATGGCGGCGATGGCCGCGCCGGTTTCCGCACGTTCGGTTCTGTTTCCGATCTATGCCATGAATGTCGAGGTCGCCCGAGCGCCCTGGGTCACGCAAGAGGCGATGATTGCCGAGATGCGCCTGCAATGGTGGCGCGATGCATTGCAGGAAATTGCTGAAGGTCCGACTGTGCGTCGACATGAGGTCGTGACGCCGTTATCGCAGGTTCTTTCTCCACATCTGGCGGTGATGCTGGATGAATACGTGGCCGTAAGGCGCTGGGATATTTATCGCGATCCTTTTGAGGACGAGGCCCATTTCGAGGCCTACCTAAATCACAGCTCGGCCAGTTTGATGGTGGCGTCGGCGCAATCTTTGGGTGAGGCCGACGAGCCTGTGTTACGAGATTTCGGCTATGCCGTTGGCGTGGCGAACTGGTTGCGCGCAATCCCGGATCTTGAGGCGCGCGGGTGTATTCCTTTGTTGGATGGAACACCCGATGCAGTGCGCGATCTGGCGCAAAAGGCTCTGAACCGGTTACGGCGCGCACAGGGACAGCGTCTGGCGATTTCACCAGAGGCGCGCCCGGCGCTTTTGGCGGGTTGGCAATCTGACTGGGTGTTGCGCAAGGCGATTGCTCAGCCAGATCGCGTGGCCGCAGGGAATTTGATGCAGGGTGAGGTTCGGCGCCGGGTTTCCCTGATGTGGAAGGTGGTCCGGGGTCGCTGGTAGACCTCAGACCGTTTCGGGATCGGACGGGCGCAGAACCAACCAAAGCAATGCGCCCCCGGCCAGAGTCAACAAAGGAACCATGGCAAGGTTTACCGCGGTCCAGCCTTCAACCGGTGAGCCGCCAGAGCAGTTCATCAATCCACCCGAAGCAAGCGAAGCCAGTGTTACACCACCGAATACCAGCAGGTCGTTCAGACCCTGCATACGGCCACGCTCGTTGATGTCATGCGATGCCGCCAACATGGTGGTCGCGCCAATAAAGCCAAAATTCCAACCGACGCCCAGCAAGATCAGAGCGATGAAGAAGTTCTCAAGCTCAACCCCTTGCAAGGCGACAACGCCAGCACCGGCAAGGATTGCGAGACCAAGAGCTACGATCTTTTCGACGCCGAAACGGGCAATCAACTGGCCGGTGAAGAAACTGGGGATGTACATGGCGAGAACGTGAAAAGAGACCACATCTGCCGCGTCATTGGCTGTATAGCCACAACCAACCACTGCCAGCGGAGTGGATGTCATGACCAGATTCATCAACGCATAAGAAACCATTGCGCAGATGATGGCCACGGCGATGCGCGGCGTCTTTAGCATCTCAAGCCGGGTGCGTCCGGTCGGGGCCCCCTCAGCGGCTTTTGCAGGCGTGGGGATGTCCAGAAAGAAAAACAAGACCGAGCCCAGAATGTTGAGCACAATCACCGCCAGATAGGTGCCTAGGAATGGAATCACATAGGCGGTTGAGGTCAGCTTAACGATTTGGGGGCCAATGAGCGCGGCGGCCAGACCGCCGGCCATGACGTATGAGATTGCCTTAGGGCGAAAGGCGTCCGAGGCTGTGTCCGCGGCGGCAAAGCGATAGAATCCGTGCGCGCTCATATAGATGCCGGTCAGCAGACTGCCCGCCAGGAAGACCGGGAACGAGGCCAGATACAAACCGTAGGCCCCAACCAGCCCCCCGCAGGCACCTGCCGTTGCCCCAACCAGAAACCCTGCGCGCCGTCCCCAGCGTTGCATTATGGCCGAAATCGGTGTTGCCGCCAGCATTGACCCCAGCACGATCAACGAGATGGGCAGGGTTGCTAGACAGGCATTGGTGGCCAGCGACTGCCCGGCCAGACCGCCAACAATAAAGATCATCGGCATCTGCGATCCCAGAATGGCCTGAGCTGCGACCAGAACAGCGACATTACGCTTGGCCTGACTGTTATCCGGGATCGTGGGTGTCATCGTCATGCGCCAATGCGTAGCGATGAAAGCAGGGTCATACAAGACGGTTGCATCTGCGACAAAGCACCCTAACGTGCTGCTGACCAATTTGCCGGAGCGCGCATGTCCGTCGGACGTATCATTGAAACCCCCGATTGCGTGGCCGAGGGGGCCAAGTGGCTGGCCGAGACCTGTCCGCGCATGGCCTATGCGATGGACCAGACAGGGCCTTTGCCGCTGCGCCGTAAGCCTGACGGGTTTGCCCAGCTGCTAAGTGCGATTGTCAGCCAACAGGTCAGCGTGGCCTCGGCGAACGCCATCTGGAAACGACTGCAAGATGCAAAACTGACGGACCCACGCAAAATCATGTGGGCCACCGATGAGGATTTGCGTGCGGTGGGCCTGAGCCGCCAAAAGATCAGATATGCCCGAGCGCTTGCGGAGGCTCGTATTGATTACAAGGCGTTACGCGACGCACCTGATGAGGATGTTGTGGCGATCCTGACCGAAGTTTCAGGCATAGGCGTCTGGACTGCCGAGATTTACGCGATGTTTTCTCTGGGCCGTGCCGATGTGATTGCGCCGGGCGACCTTGCGCTGCAAGAGGCCGCGCGCATCCTCTATGATTTACCCAAGCGACCTACGGATAAAGAACTGCGCCAGATGGCCGAAGCGTGGTCACCCTGGCGGTCGGTTGCAGCGCGGGTGTTGTGGGCCTATTACCGGGTCGCAAAAGAACGAGAAGGGATCAGATGACACGGGTTTTGAATGCGCTCCGAAAAGAGCCGGTTTCGGGCGATACGCGCTCGGTCGTGGTGTTCGTGCATGGCTATGGCGCCAACGGGGCCGACTTGCTGGGGCTGGCCGATGTGTTAGGTGAGCATCTACCGGACACTCTGTTCGTTGCCCCTGACGCGCCCGAGCAGATCCCGGGTATGCCCAATGGCTTTCAGTGGTTCCCGATCCCTTGGATTGATGGCTCTTCCGAAGAAGAATCGCGCCGCGGGATGGAAATGGCGGCGGATGACTTCGACGCTTTCCTCGATGCGTTGATGGTGGACGAAGATGTTCTGCCCGAGCAGGTGGTTCTGTTCGGTTTCTCGCAGGGCACGATGATGAGCCTGCATGTCGCCCCGCGCCGCGAGGACCCAGTGGCCGGGATAGTAGCCTTTTCAGGACGCCTTCTGGAACCCGATCTGCTGCCGGATGAAACAGTCAGCCGCATGCCGGTCCTACTGGTACATGGCGACGCCGATGACGTCGTGCCGCCACAATCCTTGCCCGAAGCCGCCGAGGCCCTGCAAGCGGCTGAGTTCAAAGAGGTCTATGCCCATGTCATGAAGGGCACCGGCCACGGTATTGCCCCGGATGGTCTTAGCGTCGCACTGGCTTTCATGCGTGACAAGCTGAGCCTTTAAGCGATGATTGCGGTCCGCCCCATGATGCCCGAGGATGTCGCAGCAGCTTGCGATTTGCTCAACCAGATCATCGCCATTGGTGGTACGACTGCGTTCGAAACCCCTTTCTCCGAGGCGCAGTTTGCGCAGAGTTATCTATTGGGTCTCGATAAGATTTGCAGCCATGTGGCGATGGACGCGCAAGGTGAGGTTGCCGGGTTTCAATGGCTTGGGGTGAATGACGCACTGCCCGACGATTGTGCTGACATTGCGACCTTCACCCGCCGCGAACCGGTTTTGAAGGGGGCAGGGCGTGCCTTGTTTGAAGAAACCGCCAAATTTGCCGTAGGGGTTGGGCTCGGTTCCATCAGCGCGACAATAAGGGCTGATAACCGGATGGGCCTGAACTATTACGAGAAGATGGGATTCCAAGATTACTCGGTTGATTTTGGTGTGCCCCTTCGTGACGGCACGCCGGTCGATAGGATTACCAAACGGATTGATCTGAGATTGGAGATACCATGCTGATCGTAACCGGAACTATCGAAATTACGCCGGAAGGTGTCGAGGCTGCCAGAAAAGCTGCGCAAGAGATGGTCTCCGAGACAGTCAAGGAATCGGGTTGTCTGGTTTATGAGTTCAGCCAAATTCTGGGTCATGCCAATCGGTTTCGGATCTACGAAGAATGGGAAAGCCAGGCCGCGCTCGAGGCGCATTTTGCCACGCCGCATATGGCGAGGTTTCAGGCGGTTTTGGGCACGGTCGGAGTGACCGAAAGTCAGATCTATCGCATCACCGGCGGCGACAAGAAGCCGCTGCGGTGATCCTAACCCCATAAGGTGGGCTCGGCGAATTCGATGGAGTTTCCGGACGGGTCGCGAACGTAAAGTGACAATGCTCCGTTCGGCCATTCGAATTCAGCGTCTACGGGCACGTTCCAATCAATCAGATGTTTTCGCATCACCGCGATTTGCGCGCGCGCCATGCCAAAGCAGGCATGACCCGGACCTTGGGCGCCATGGGCGGGAACAGGCAGGCGCGGGTTGTCCGGAGGTTTTTCGGTCTCTGCCGCATTGAATAGCAGCAACACTGAACCACCCACCTTGTAGAACACATGTCGGTTGGCGACACGCTGGATTTGCTCAAGCGCCAGAACGTCCCCATAGAAATGCTCTGCAGCATCCAGGTCGTCGACATAAAGTGACGCTTCTAGAAGGCCGGTTGGCTGCGGAATGTCAGGTGATACCTTCATTCCTCTATCCTATCACAAATAGGCGTTTCGGTCACCGACGTGGGCGCTGGTCCCGTTTGCGCGAAGAAGATGGCGCAAGGGCAGGCATAGATAGGCTATCCCATTGCCCCGGCTCAAGCCCGCCCAATGTCCAGTCGCCAATCCGGGCGCGGATCAGTCGAAGTGTCGGGTGCCCAACGGCCGCCGTCATCCGGCGCACTTGCCTGTTTCGACCTTCTCGAAGGACCAGTTCGACCCAACAATCCGACACCGTCTGCCGCACTCTGATCGGCGGGTTGCGCGACCACAATGCCTCGGGCTGATCCATCAATCGCGCCTTGGCAGGGCGGGTCAAGCCCTCCTTCAGCTCAACACCATCGCGCAGGGCTTTTAGGGCGGAGGCGTCTGGCTCCCCTTCGACCTGCACCCAATAGGTCTTAGCCATTTTATGCTTGGGATCGGCTATCTGCGCCTGAAGGCGGCCATTGTCGGTCAACAGCATCAAACCTTCGCTATCGCGGTCCAATCGCCCGGCGGGATACACGTCCGGCAGATCAATGAAATCCGACAGCGTACTGCGCGGAGACTCCGCATTCGCGCGATCCGTGAACTGCGGCAATACATTGAATGGTTTATTGAAGCGGATGAACCAGGACATTACCCGCCATAGCCCGGCGATCGAATTGGTGCAACCTGTGGATAACTGTCATCGGCCTGTTACGGATTCGGAATACTCAATCCCCGAGATATTGTGGAAACTCAGGGCTTGTCAGAGCTTTGACACGATATATAGTAAAGCTAAGGCCGGGGCGGGGGTTCTCCGCTCTGATGTCAAAAGAGGCAGAGCAGAGCGTGGAGCGATTCTGATATGGACGGAGACTTCAGGACCGAATTTGTCAGGGAACCCGGTGCGCTCAAGCATCATCCGGCATTGGTTTTGAACGCCGATTACCGCCCCTTGTCCTACTATCCACTATCGCTCTGGCCGTGGCAGGAGGCCATAAAAGCTGCCTGGCTGGACAGGGTGGATATCGTCGCCGAATATGACGAAGTTGTCCGAAGCCCGAGCACCGAGATACGAATACCCTCGGTCGTTGTGCTGAAAGATTATGTAAAACCCAGAAAGCGCGTGGCCTTCACGCGCTTTAATTTATTTCTGAGGGATGAATTCCGCTGCCAATACTGTGGCAGCCGTGGGGATCTGACCTTTGATCATGTGATCCCGCGCGCGGCGGGCGGGGTGACAAGCTGGCAGAACGTTGTTGCGGCCTGTAGCCCATGTAACTTGCGCAAAGGGTCTAAATCACTGCGGCAAGCAGGAATGACATTGCGCAAGCCTCCGCGGCAGCCGGATGCCGAGGCTTTGCGCAACGTTGGACGAAAATTCCCACCGAACCACTTGCATGACAGTTGGATCGACTTTCTCTATTGGGATGCGGAACTGGACGAGCTCTAACGGCCTTCACGCCACGCGGCGAACCAGAGCAGAACCAGAACGAAAGACAAAGCGGCATTCCATCCGGCCATGGAAACACCAAATAACTCCCATGGAATATCATCACAGCGTACCAGTGGTGCCGACATGATCTGATCCAGCAGTTCTTCTGCCGACAGACCGCCGATGCTGCTTGATGTGCAGCTTGACGGACCTTCCCACAAACCGCGTTCTACACCAGCGTGATAGACACCAATGACCGCAGTGGTCAGCGCCGCCATGACGCCTAAAAGAGGGAGGATCGCCAGCCGAGGTAGCGCAAGCGCCGCAGCACCGATCAGGATGGCGACAGCATGCGGATAGCGTTGCCAGATGCACATTTTGCAGGGTGGAAGCCCGCCGAGATACTGAAACGCAAAGGCCCCAAGCAGCAATGCCACAGATCCAAACGTGGCAACCAGGACCAGTAAATTTCGTCTTGTCATAGGAATCTCACCGCTAGGAACCCGCCGAACAAAAGGATGATGAACAGGGTAAACATAAGGCCCAGCCGCTTTTCTATGAAGGTGCGGATCGGCTCTCCGAACCCCCAAAGCAGACCGGCGACGATGAAGAACCGGATCGCTCGGGCCAGAATCGAGGTGGCAATGAAGGTGCCCAGGGGCATCCCTGTCCAGCCGGACATGATGGTGATGACCTTATAGGGAAAAGGCGTAACCCCAGCGGCCAGAACGGCCCAGAAACCAAAGTCATTGAACCGTGTGTTGAACTCTTCCATGGCGTGGGCCTTGCCCATGGATTCAAGGATGGGCTGGCCGAGGCTCTCATAAAAGAACGCACCGATTGCATAGCCTAACATTCCGCCCAAAACCGAAGCTACCAGTGCCACAGAAGCAATCAGCCAGGCCCGGGAGGGTCGGGCAAGGATCATGGGAATCATCAGAACGTCCGGCGGTATCGGAAAGAAAGAGCTTTCGATGAAGGAAACAATAGCCAGCGCCCACAGGGCATTCGGGTGTTCTGCCAGACGAATGGTCCAGTCATAAAGAGGTCGCAGCATCAGGTGCAATTTCCCTGTACATGTGTTGGGTAAGCCAAATCATGCGCCCCGCAGGCCGTCAACCTTGCAGGCTGGAACATTCCTCAATCAGGGTGTTTTTTGCCTCTGGACCTTCTCGATTTTGAACGCTAATTCAGTGTCCGTGGCCCAAGTGGCGGAATGGTAGACGCAGGGGATTCAAAATCCCCCGGTAGTGATACCGTGCCGGTTCGAGTCCGGCCTTGGGTACCAAAGTAAAAACAGAGGGTTAGGGGAACCTGCCTTCTGTTTTTTCTTTCCGGCAGTTCTAATTGCTCGCATTCCCAACTCGCACTTTCGCGTTCTGGTCAGAATTCCCGATGTCAAAAGCGCATAATTGGATGTGTTTGCGGTCACTGCGGGGCAGATGCGCAAGAAAAGCTTCAAAGGCGGGGAAAATTCAGGGGGGCTTGTCAAATCTGAGGATACGCCTGCTTTGGTGACCTGCTGGCCTTGACAAGCTAATGCTCAGAATGAAACCTCTTACGGGTTGGGAGATTCTGAAAAATCAAAGATATGCCTGCTGCATAGCGGGCGTTGTTGCATATCGCAGGGCCATTTATCCGGCGCTTTGATGTGTCTCCCACCAGAAAAATAATGGGAGTTCACTTATGAAAAACAGCAGCAAGCTTAGCCTCGGCGCGGTTGTCACGGCGGCTCTGATGGCGCCTGCGGCCTATGCCGAAGAGTTTATCACGATCGGCACAGGTGGCGTGACCGGGGTGTATTACCCAACTGGCGGTGCAATCTGTCGTCTGGTCAACAAAGGGCGTAAGGAACATGGTGTGCGCTGCTCGGTCGAATCGACCGGCGGTTCTGTGTACAACATCAACACCATTCGCGAAGGCGAGCTGGAGTTTGGTGTTGCGCAGTCCGACTGGCAGTACCATGCCTATAACGGCAGCTCGAAATTCGAAGAGGCAGGCCCGTTTGAAAACCTGCGCGCCGTCTTCTCGGTTCACCCCGAACCGTTTACCGTTGTGGCCCGTGCCGATTCCGGTGTGACCAATTTCGAAGACCTGAAAGGCAAGCGCGTAAATATCGGTAACCCCGGTTCCGGTCAGCGTGGCACCATGGAGGTTCTGCTGGGCGAAATGGGCTGGTCCACTGACGATTTCGAACTGGCGACCGAGTTGAAGGCGGCGGAACAGTCTGCGGCGCTTTGCGACAACCAGATTGACGCAATGGTCTATACCGTGGGTCACCCCTCGGGCTCGATTCAAGAAGCCACGACGGCTTGCGACTCGGTTCTGGTCAATGTCAGCGGCGAGGCCGTGGACAAGCTGGTCAACGACAACTCGTTCTACCGTACAGCTACCATTCCCGGCGGCATGTACCGCGGGTCGGATGGTGATACAGCGACATTCGGCGTTGGCGCGACCTTCGTGACTTCGGCGGATGTGTCGGATGATGCGGTTTATGCGGTTGTCAGCTCGGTTTTCGAGAACTTCGATGACTTCAAAAAGCTTCACCCGGCATTTGCCAACCTCAAGCCCGAAGAGATGATCGCGGACGGCTTGTCAGCCCCGCTGCATCCGGGTGCCGAGAAGTACTACAAAGAAAAAGGCTGGATTCAATAAGCCAGACCTGACGCGGGGTGCCCGTCGGGCGCCCCGCACAAAACCTGTATCAAGCGGGTGATTCAGAAGGCCGCAAATGGCCACGACGGGGAGACATTTTCATGAGTTCCGAGACACAATCGAACCGCCCGCTATCCGAAGAAGAACTACAGGATCTGGTCGCATCTTCAGATGCCGGAGGGCGTAATCCGGTTGGGAATGTAGGCGTTTTCCTTGCGATCGTGGCGGCGATCTGGTCGATCTTTCAGGTCGTACTTGCTTCGCCCCTGGCGAACTATGTGTTGCCCGGCAGCGTGGTTAACAATTCGCGTCAGTTTCACCTGGCCTTTGCGATGTTTCTGGCCTTTGCAGCCTATCCGGCGCTGAAATCCAGCCCACGGGATTATATCCCTGTGCAGGATTGGATCATGGGCCTTCTGGGCGCGTTTGTGGCGCTGTACGGATATTTCTTCTACACCAAGATCGTTGATGCCGGAGGGCTGGCAGACGATACAGACAAATGGATCGCTCTGGGCGGTCTGTTGCTGTTGTTCGAGGCCGCGCGTCGTGCACTTGGCCCGGCGATGGCGATCATTGCGACGATCTTTCTGGCCTATGTCTTCTTCGGATCAGGTTCTGGAATAGAAAACAACTTGTTTAGATGGGCGGCTGCCGCGGGATTGGTTGTCGCGTCCTATCTGGCCTATCGTTTTGTAAGCATAGCCCTCGCTATTCCCATTTTAATCGTCGGTGCCATGATCGTCTTTGGCTTGCCGGAGGTTATCCAGTGGAAGGGCGCCAGCCTGAAAAAGGCGATGAGCCATATGTGGATCACCTCCGAGGGCGTGTTCGGTATCGCCTTGGGTGTTTCGACCAAGTTTGTATTCCTGTTTGTTCTGTTTGGCGCCTTGTTGGATAAGGCCGGGGCAGGGAACTATTTCATCAAGATGGCCTTTGGCGCGCTGGGTCACCTGCGCGGCGGCCCCGCCAAGGCGGCGGTTGTGGGCTCAGCTGCGACCGGTCTGATCTCGGGCTCGTCCATCGCAAACGTTGTGACCACCGGCACCTTCACCATTCCGCTTATGAAACGCGTTGGGTTTAGCAGCGAACAGGCGGGTTCGGTCGAGGTCGCCAGTTCGGTGAACGGGCAGATCATGCCACCCGTTATGGGCGCTGCAGCCTTCTTGATGGTAGAATATGTGGGTATTTCCTATGTCGAGGTGATCACCCACGCCTTCCTGCCAGCGGCGATCTCATACATTGCTCTGGTCTATATCGTGCATCTCGAAGCCGTAAAGCGGAACATGCCCACGTTGGGCGACCGCGAAGTGAAGCTGGCACGTACCGTGGTTGGTATGTTCTCGTTCTTCATTGTTTTTGCTGGGCTCTGCTATGGCTCTCAATTCCCTGTGGACGCAGTGACAAATTGGATGCCGAACTCGGCCGGTCTGGTCCTCAGCCTGATCATCTGCGCAATTTACGTGGCGCTGCTGTATCTGGCCGCACAGGTGCCCGATCTGGAACCCGATGACCCGAATGCCAAAGAGGTGACGCTGCCGGTCATTAGCGAGATCTACAAGGCGGGCCTGCACTACCTTCTGCCGATCATCGTGCTGGTCTATTTCCTGATGATTGAACAGAAATCGCCCGGTCTTTCGGCCTTTTGGGCCACGTCATTGCTGTTCGTGATCCTGCTGACGCAGAAACCGCTGAAGGCGATGTTCCGGGGGCAAAGCAACCTCTACAACGCGTTCATCGACGGTGTCGCGGATCTGTGGCAGGGCATGATCGACGGCGCGCGCAACATGATCGGTATCGCGCTGGCGACGGCCACGGCGGGTGTGATCGTTGGTACCGTGACTCTGACCGGTGTGGGCCAAGTGATGGCCGATCTGGTCGAGTTCCTGTCGGGCGGCAATCTGATCCTGATGCTGATCATGGTTGGTATCCTAAGCCTGATTCTGGGTATGGGCCTGCCGACCACTGCGAACTATATCGTCGTCAGTTCTTTGATGGCCGGTGTGGTCGTGGAGCTGGGCGCGCAGAGCGGGCTGATTGTGCCGCTGATCGCGGTGCATCTGTTTGTCTTCTACTTTGGCATCATGGCGGATGTGACACCGCCCGTGGGGCTGGCCAGTTTCGCGGCTGCGGCTGTATCGGGGGGCGATGCGATCAAGACTGGATTCATCGCCTTCTTCTATAGCCTGCGCACGGTCGCGTTGCCGTTTGTCTTCATCTTCAACACAGACCTTCTGTTGATTGATGTGACCTGGGTCGAAGGGATAATCGTTGCGATATTTGCGACGATAGCGATCCTTGTCTTTACGGCGGGCACGATGGGCTACTTCCTGACCCGCAGCCGGATCTATGAAAGCGTTGCCTTGGTCGCGGTTGCTTTCGCACTATTCCGTCCGGATTACTTTATGGACAGGATTTCACCTCCATATCAGACCGTTGAACCGGCAGCTTTCACCGAAACGATCGGGGAAACACCGCCCGGAACCGAGGTGCGTCTGGTCATCAGCGGCCCGGATTTCGACACGCTTGAGATGGTGGATACCACGGTTGTCGTCTCGGTCGGCGACGAAGACGGCGGTCCTGCACGGGTTGATGCGATGGGTCTACTGCTGATCGAAGAGGACGGTCTGATCAAGCTGGAAGAGCCGTTGTTCGGCGCGCCTGTTGCCGATGATTTGGGCAACTTCGACTATTACGGGGATGAGGCCGTGCGCCTGACCTCGGTCAGCCTGCCGTCAAGCCAGCCACCCAAGCAGCTGGTCTATATCCCGGCGATGATCCTGTTGGGTCTGATCGCCTTCCTGCAACGCGGCCGTGCCGCCAGACAAGGGGTGCCCGCATGACACGTTCTGTTCTGTGTGCTGTTGATATCAGCAATGGCAAAATTGATGGCCCGGTCCTTCAAAAGGCCGCTGCATTGGCCGATTTGGAGGGGGCGCAGCTGGATGTGGTCAGTGTTCTGCCGGATTTTGGAGAAAGCTGGGTGTCCGGCTTTTTCCAGGCGGATTTCCATGAAAAGGCTTTGGCTGAGGCGCAGAAACAACTGACCGAGCTGTGCGCATCAACATTGGGCCGTGAGCGCAATGAAAAGATCCGCCATGTGGTGGCCACGGGCACGGCCTATCAGGAGATCCTGAAAACCGCAGAAAGCGCCGGATCTGACCTGATCGTCATTGGGGCGCATAAGCCGGACTTCAAGGACTACCTGCTGGGTCCGAATGCTGCGCGCGTCGTGCGGCATTCGACAGTCTCGGTCTACGTGGTGCGATGATCTAATACCCGGTCATTTCAAGATAGCCACGGCCTGAATGGGTGCCTGAGGCCGTAACGGGCCCCTCCCAATAGGCAAAGCGCGTTGCCATCCAGGCTTTGGGTGTCAGGGCGCTGACGACAACATCCACCCCGCGGGCGGGGAGTGTGACACGCCATTCAATCGGGATATCCCGGTCGGCAACTTGGGCGGTCTGGAGCGGTTCAAAAAAGACGGAACCATCGTCAAGCGCGGTGGTTTCGCCATCCTTGCCAATCCAGGTGGCAGAGGTGAAATCGTCGGCCTCTCCGCGCAGGCGAAAGGCCATCAGCTTGTCGCCGCCCTCAAAGCTGAGCGAGAACCAATCCCATCCGCTTTGATCCTCGGCCAAAGGTTGCGAGGACCATTCCCGGTCCAGCCATCCCTGTCCGGTTACCGCAACATCCCCATCCGGCAGATGCAGGGTGCCTGTCAGGTCGAAAAACGGCTGTGAGTAGTAATGGCTTGCCTGCCCCTGCGCAGATTTGACCGAATACCCGGCATTGCCGTGAAAGACCAAAGGCCCCGTTGCGCGCAGTGACAGATTGTAGCCGAAATCGGAACCGTTGGCCCTAATCTTCAGCGCATTAAAGTCGGGTCCGCGCATGTACCATTCGTCGATCCAGGCTTCGAATGGGGTGGCGGTTACCCCGGCCTGACCGATACCGCCCCGCGACAGGCGTTCAGCAAAGTAATGGGCATCAGGGGTGGTCAAGGCGGCATGGCCCAACCACAACTGCGGACTTTGCCAGGATTGCTCTTCATAGGGTTTCAGCGCCGAGCGGAACAAAGTCCATTGCACTCCGTAATCGCGCCCGTCTTCTCCTTTCAGGTTCGCGGTCAGATACCACCATTCGATCTTGAAAGTGGGATGGGGACCGTGATCCTGCGGAAAGCTCAACTGATACCCAAGCTGGGGGACGTCGAACCCCTCGGCCTCACCTCCAAGACCGGCAAAGCCCTGCGCCCGAAGTTGGGCGGGCAATAGCAGGGCCAGAATTAGGAACCAGGCTTTAGCGTTCATTGGCAAACACTCTTAACAACTCGGCAGGAGGGATGCGCAGCAACCGAAGGGCTGGAACCGCAGCGGCGATAACAGCGGCCAGTAAGGTCAGAAGAAATAGATAGAACCAGTCGCTTGGGAATAGGTACATTGGTAACCGCCAGCCAAACGCCTCGACATTGATGACCGTCAGCAACGTCCAGGCCAGAACCAACCCAAGCGGCAAGGCCAGCGCGGCGGTCAGAGAGGCGAGAAGCACGCTCTGCGTCAGTTCAAACCGCGCCAGTTGCGCCCGCGTCAGGCCAAGCGCCCAGACCGGTGCGATCTGAGGCAGCCGTTGTGTCCAAAGCGTCAGCAGGCTGGTCAGGATTGCAAATCCAGCAACCCCAAGCGTCAGGATATTCAGCGCAGAGGTCACCACAAATGTGTCCTCGAAGATTTCCGTGGATCGGGCCTTCATGTCCGCTTGATGAACGACTGCCTGCGGAGGAAGGTCAAATTCCGCCCGAAGCCTTTCGGCAACATCGCTGGCCTGATCAGGGGGCATGCGAACGCCATATCGCCGTTCCTCGGTATTGGGTGCGATATCTTCCAAAAGCTCCATCGACACGATGGCTTGTCCGGTTGGATTGCCATAATCAGAATAGACCCCTGCAATGACAAGCTTGTGACCCGGGCGGAGCGTGATTTGATCTCCGGGCCACAAATTGGATCTGCGCGCAAGCTGTTCGTTGATCAGAACGGCGGTTCCGGACATCACCTGATCCCATACTCCGGGCACTGAGGCGATCAGCGGCCAATTTTCTTGATAAACCGGGTTGTTCACCACACCGTAAAGAAACAAGGGCCCGCTTTCATGCGTCAGCTCGACGTTGCGGATTGGCAATACGGCATCGACCTGCGGCAAGAGCCATTGCTTGATGTCCTGCGCCTGCTGTTCGTCGGCTGCGGTCACATACAGCTCGGAAGTCAGCCTTTGGTCAAGCCATCCGGTAAAGGTCAGCCGAAAGCTCGACACCATGGTGCCCACGCCGATATTTGCGGCCAGAGCCAACATCAACGCCATCAGGGCCAATGAAAGCCCGGGCAGTTGCGCCTGCATGTCGGCGAATACCCATTGTCTGACCGGGCCGTTCTGTAGCTTCTGAAGTCCGGTTACTGCGATCAGCAAGAGAAACGGTAAAATCAACGCAGAACCCGTCAGGATTCCGGCAACCAGCACGAACCCTGCGACCAAACCGTCGGCCACAAAGATTGAAACGATCCCCAACCCAATCAGGAATACTCCGATCAGAGCCAATCTTTTGGTTGCAGTGTCATCCCCCCGCCAGGCCTGCGGACCCGGGCTTGATAACAGCGGCAGCCGAGCCAATCGGAACAAAGCCTGAGAACTGGCCAAGAGCGTTCCGAACAGGGCCATGGCCAAGCCCGCGAGAACCCAGTGCAGTTGAAGCGATAGCTGACCTTCAACTGGTGCACCATACAACCCGCGTAGGGTGGATGCCACGTCGGGCAGCAAGGCCCCGGCCAGCAAGAACCCCAGGACCAGACCGGCGCCCCCTCCAATCAGGGCCAACAGCGACAGTTCGGCCAGGATGATCCAGATGATCCGGCGCATCGATACGCCCAGCGCACGGATTGTCCGGATGATCGCTCGGCGCTGCGCAAAAGCCAACCCGACGGTGCCATGGACGATGAACAGCCCGACGGCAAAGGACAAAAGCGCGAAGGCAGAGAGGTTGAGGTGGAAGCTCTCTGTCAGTTGTGCCGTGTCCAATCTGGTTGAGGCTGCAATTCGTGTCAGATCAGGAGCGATCTGCTCAAGCGGCGGGATCGCTCGGGGTTGATCAGGCAGGATGACCAGACGTGAAATCTGCCCCTTTTTGTCAAGCAGCTGCTCGGCGATGCCAATATCGGTAAAGACCAGATCAGGCGGCAGCGCGTCGCTGGACAGGATCGGCGGCAGGTCGCTGGCTTGCTCCAGAACCTGGACCAGTTCCGGCGCGACCAGTATCCTGCCGGGCGCGGTCAGCATGTCTGCGGGATCGGGCGGCGTATCGCTTTGTTCCAGACGGCTGAGGGCGGGCAGGGGTGGAAAGGCGACCAAGTCGACCCCCATGACCTGCAGATTGCGCCCGCTATGGCGCCAACGCCCCTCAAGCACCGCGGCGACCTGCCAGCCAGCCCGACGCAAGCTGACATAATGGTCGATCGTCAAATTCCCCGAGGTGGCGTGCAACTCATCGTATTGACCAAATGAGAGCTGATCATTGGCCCGTTGATAGCTTGCCCGGGCCTCGGAATTTATGGCTTGAACTGCCGACCACAGCCCGGTCGCAAGCGCAATGCCGGTCAACAAGGTCAATAGCTGAAGCCAATGGGTGCGCCAGTGGGACACCAACGCCTGTATGATGGCCAAAGTCACGAGATAAGGCCGCCGGACAGGCGGACCTGTTGGTCCAGACGGGCTGCTATGTCCTGCGAATGTGTCACCAAAAGCAGGGCTGCGCTGGTTTCGGCGACTAGCGCAAGCATCAAATCCAATACATTGGTGCTTGCGACCTCATCCAGATTTCCTGTTGGTTCATCCGCGAGCAAAAGACTGGGGCGCGGCGCAAGGGCGCGCCCGATGGCAACGCGTTGCTGCTGGCCGCCGGACAGGTTCTCGGGAAAGCGGTCCAGCAGGTCCCGCAATCCCAGTTTGTCGGCAAGATGATCGCACCAGTCCGGATCATGTTTACCGGCAAGCCGGGCATGGAAGGACAGGTTTTGGCCGACCGTCAACGACGGGATCAGATTGAACTGTTGGAATACCAGGGCCACACGCTCGCGCCGAAGGGCTGCGCGCCCGGTATCGTCTAGTGTGGACAGGTTGGTTCCGCCCAGTGAGATTTCGCCCGCATCGAATATGTCCAGCGCACCTGCGAGATTTAGAAGCGTGCTTTTGCCACTGCCACTTTCCCCGGTTAGGGCAAGCGTTTGGCCATGATTCAACGACAGAGATACTCCGTTCAAAATCGGTCGACCGTTTGCATATGATTTATGGACATCAGTTATTGTAAGCAGCATTCATAGGCGCCCTGTATTCTGCCACTCACAATTTGCAGCCGACCGAAGCGGTGTCCAGTTCAATGCTGCTTTCGTTTCCATTCGTCGCAGACCGCAGGGTTGCTCGGTCAGGCATTTGAGGCGATTGTGACTGGACGTCTAAAAAGAGGGGATGGGCACCGGTGACCTTATCCGAACAGATTATCTGGGGCAGCATATATTTGGGTATCTGCTTTTTGATAGAAATTGCCCTGCTGACCTGGTGCATGCAGATCATCCGCGTGATGTCGATCAAACTGGAAAAAAGCAAAAGGTTCGTCACCATTGCAAGCCCGCTGACTATCGCGCTGATTTTTATCGTGATGATCCATACCTTTCAGGTCTGGCTTTGGGCGATTGTCTGGGTCTTTGGGGATGTTTTGGCGGACTGGAACTCGGCGCTGTATTTCTCTCTGGTTACGTTCACAACGCTGGGCTACGGCGACATTGTTCTGGACGACGGGCTGCGCATTTTTGGTGCCTTTGCCTCGGTCACCGGGCTTTTGGCATTTGGGCTGTCCACAGCCTTTTTGGTCGCGGTCATGTCGCGGGTGCTGCAGGAAGAGTCGATCCTTTAAAGGATTGGTGCGAACAACCGCGCCAGAGGCGAGCCGAACCGAATATAGGCCGGTTGTTCGGGCAAGGTTTTGTCCAGCTCATAGCTGGATTCAAAGTCCATCAGCAGCATGTTGTGAACCGCATGGGCCGCGTCCTTGTCAAAGAACAGGGCCATCGCCTCAAAATTCAGGCGGAAAGAGCGATTGTCCAGATTGGTGGTCCCAACAGCGGTCAGAGTGTCGTCCACCAGAAATACTTTTTGATGCATGAATCCATCAGTGTACCGGTAGACCCGCGCGCCGCATTCCCTGATCTCGTCGAAATAGGCAAAGGCCGCCAGCCAAGGCAAGCGGTGATCAATCACGTCGGGAACCAGAATGCGAACATCTACCCCGCGCATTGCGGCGTGGCGTAGTGCGGTCATGATGTCGATATCAGGAACGAAATAGGGGGATGCGATCCACAATCGTTCCTTTGCTTCCGTGATTGCAGAAAAGAACATCATGGCGCCGGTTTCGGTTTCGTCCCCCGGACCTGTGGCGACGAGAAGGGCGTTCATGTCCTGATCAGATTCCTGACCCGCCCAGGCCAGTTGATCTATCAGGTCTTCTTGATGCGCCCAGTACCAGTCCTCCGTAAAGATCAGTTGTAGTTGGCGCACGATATGTCCAGTCAGCCTAATGTGTGTGTCCCGCCAATGTCCGAACTTTGCGGACTGACCGAGATATTCGTCGCCGACATTGTGGCCGCCGATAAAGCCGATCTCACCGTCTATGATCACCGTTTTCCTGTGATTGCGATAGTTTAGCTGAAATCGCTGTCCTGGATGGCGCTTTTCATGCTGACCGGCAACGTGAATTCCCGCCGCGCGCAGCGACGTGATGTAGCTTGTCGGTAGGCCATAACTGCCTACGGCGTCGGTCATAAAGCGAACTTGCACGCCGCGCTCTGCGGCGGCGATCAGTTTGCTTTGCAGTTGCCGCCCCAATCCGTCATCACGCACGATGTAGAATTGGACAAGCACATAGTCCTGAGCCGCGTCGATAGCCTGAAAGATAGCGTCAAAAGTTGCCTGCCCATCGACAAGCAATTCTGCACCGTTGCCGCGTGATATGGGTAGATGCGCAAGCTCTTCGAAAGGGAGTGGGTTGATCGAAATCATGCCCGGATCTGGGCGCGAAAAATCCGCAAAGCTCTTTATCCCTTCGACAACAGTCTCAGCGTGCTTTCGGGCCAGGCGATACCCGCGAAAACGATGATGTCCCAGAAACAAGTACAGCGGTACGCCAGCTATCGGCGCCGAGATCAAAAACACCACCCATCCCACGGCACCCTGCGGTGTGCGCGCTGTTTGAGCCGCGCGTATCGAAAAGACCGCGGCAGTCAGGTACAAACATAGGACAAAGAGGGAAACAAAGAGTGTCAGCATGGAGGATTCGATCCTGGCATTTTCCTTAGTGTTTCAAGTTGCATTGGGGATTGGCCTGTTCAGACTGTATTCCCCGATGGTGGCCCTTCGTCGCCGAGTTCACCATTCAGGGACATTAAAATTGCGATCGGGCGCAATGCGGGTATATGGCTGAAGATGATCAGGATGCAGACGGTCAGCGGAACGCTCAGAAAGGCTCCGATCAGACCCCAGACCGTGGTCCAGAACATAAGTGCCAGAATGACCAGAAATGTCGACATGTTCAGCGATCGGCCCAGCATGGCCGGGTCCAGAAAATTACCGATCATGAACTGAAGTGTGCCACAGCCGAAAACTATGATCAGAAACGGCCCGATACTTTCAAATTGAACCAGTGCAATCGCGGCTGGAAACAGAACCGCAATAATTGACCCAATCGAGGGTATGAAATTCAAGGCAAAGGTCAGCACGGCCCATGTCTCGGAATACTCAAGACCAAGGGTTTTGAAGACCACATAGCTGATTCCAGCCGTTATCAGGCTGATAAAGGTCTTCACTCCGACATAACGCTGCAGACTAAAGGAAATCGCGTCCAGAACCAAAGCGAACTCGGCACCGGTTTTAGGGTCACCGGCGGCCATTCGGATCTTTTTGCGGAACGCCAGACGTTCGGCCATCAGGAAGGCAACGTAAAGGCTGATGAGGAAAAACTGGTTCAGCAAGGACGTCGCGCTGCCCAGCAACATCCGGGCGACGAAAGACATATCAATGTTGACTAGATTGTCCCTGATGAAGGCCGTGATATCGTTGCCCACAAGGTCGTTTATGCGGTTAACGGCCTCGTCGAACTGGCTTTCGTATGTATTGATCGAGCGTGCAAACTGCGTCGCCTGATTGCCCAGAATATACATGATCATGAACAACCCGACCAAAACCACGGTCACTCCAGCCAGGTTAGCCAACCAGACCGGAGCCTTGGTCAGCGCAATAACCCGGTCACTCAGCGCGATGATCAGGACGTTGATCAGCAAGGCCATGGTCAGCGGGATCAGAAAAGCCGAGCCTGCATAAAGCCCCAATACGATCAGTGACACTACAATCGCGGTGTCGCGGACAACCGAAAGGCGCAACCTGTTCGGTATGCTTGGGTTCTGGTCGCTGGTTGGCATATTTCGCCCGGCTTTGTGTAGGTTCCGTTTCGATCCTGCACGGGACAAAGGGATTATGCAATGCAACCAAACATTTGGAGTTGGTTAATTGCGTCCAGTCGGGTTTTGCCGGTTCTGGTTCGAATACAGTCAGGGTAGAGTTTTCGGATGACGACAAGTTTGATTCCCCTGACTGGAAGAGTAATTCGAGCCCTTTGGCTGGCCTTGGGGCGATTTGGAGCCAAAAACGGCATGGTCATGAGCAGCCACGTTGCCATGTCCCTGATGCTGGCCCTGTTTCCGTTTGTTCTGTTCACTGTGGCACTGGCTGGTACGCTGTCTCAGGATTATGTCACGGACGAGCTGATCGAACTGATCTTTGGCGCTTGGCCAAAAGATGTCGCCGGCCCGATTGTGGGAGAGTTGCGCTCGGTCCTGGCGGAATCAGGTTCGGGGGTAATCACCCTGGGCGGTTTGCTGGCCATTTTCTTTGCCTCAAACGGCGTAGTTGCGGTGCGGGCGGCCATGAACCAGGCCTATCATGATCATGACGCCTGGCCATTCTGGAAGACACGCTTGCTGTGCCTGGGATTGGTGATTGTTGGCGGGGCGGCCATTCTGGCCATCGCCGCCGTCGAAGTCGTCTTGCCGGTCTACACGCGCCTCGTGTCCGAAAAGACGGATGTTAACGTGTCAGACTGGTTGTCTGTGGATCGATTGCGCTGGACCTTTACTGTCGCGGTTCCTGCGGGCACGGTTATCGTTGCACATCTTGTGCTGCCGACGCGCCGCCATCGGCTGTGGCAAATCCTTCCGGGCGTTGTTCTGACACTCGCTCTGTGGGCGATGGGCGGTTGGGGCTTTTCGATCTATATCGGACAGTTCGCCTCGTACAGCGCTACTTATGCTGGCCTTGCTGGGGCGATGGCTGCGTTGATTTTCCTGTATCTATGCGCGGCCATCCTGATTCTGGGCGCTGAATTCAACGGCGCGCTGATGGATTTGCAGGATCAAAGTAACGGACAAACCTGAAGGGCAGGGTGGCTGGGGTTGTGAAATAGCAACTCAAAGCCCGGTTTGCGTCATGAAATCGGCACGTTTCTTACCCAAACTGCATGGACTGTGACCCCGTACGCATCAAGGTGAGGCCTCATGACCAAACTGCCCGAAAGCGCGAAATCGCAAAATCCATCGTCGCTGACCCGGCGGATTGAAGAATTACGGGCCAAACCGGCGACGGATATCAGTCACGGTGAGGCATTGTTGTTGCAAGGAAACGCAATATCTTCGCTGCGTGAACAGCGCCTTGCGCGATCTCTGGCTGACTTCGCAGATTAACTTCAGCCGCGAAATCCTGTTGCCACAACGAATTTTTCCGAACTGTCGGCGCGGGATGCCGGTGGTTTAACATGCGCTACCTTGTCAAACTTCTGTTTCAGAATCTTCTGCAGATCCCCTTCGGCTCCTCCGGCCAAAACCTTGGCGACAAATGTGCCGCCCTGTTCCAGCACATCAAAGGCAAAATAGGCGGCGGTTTCGCACAGGGCCATGATCCGCAAATGGTCTGTCTGTTTATGCCCCGAGGACGCAGCGGCCATATCTGACATCACCACATCCGCTTTGCCACCCAACCAGTCTTTGACCTTCTGGTCGGCATCGTCCTCCATAAAGTCCAACTGATGAACCTCGGACCCTGCGACCGGCTCGACCTCTTGTATGTCGACACCCAGAACGGTGCCGATTTTCTTACCGCTTTTCTCACCCAATGCATTAACGCGCTGGACCGCAACCTGCAGCCAGCCGCCTGGGGCGCAACCCAGATCGACGATGCGCGCACCTGGAACCAGGAAGCGGAATTTATCGTCCAGTTCCAATATCTTGAACGCTGCACGCCCACGATAGCCTTCGACCTGCGCGCGCTTGACATAGGGGTCATTCAGCTGACGTTCCAACCACCGGGTCGAGCTGATTTTGCGCCCGCGGGCGGTTTTGACCTTAACCTTCAGGTCGCGCTGCCCGCGGCCCGAATTGTTTTTGCCAGTAGGTGTCTTCGCCATCAGAACGGTCCGTCTTCCAATACACCGTCCGCGCTCATCTGCGCATAAAGCAGGCCTTCGCGCAGCCCCCGGTCCGCCACTGAAAGACGGTCGGTTGGCCAACATCGTAACAAAGCCTGCAATATGGCCGAGCCGGACATGATCAGGGCCTGGCGGTCATCGCCGATACGCGGATCTCTCCGCCGCCCCAGTGGGCCGAGTTCTAGATACCCGCGTATCACTTTGTCAATCTGATCGCTTGTCATGCGCAAACCGTCTACCTTGGTCCGGTCATACCGCTTCAATCCCAGATGTGAGGCTGCGACTGTCGTAACCGTGCCACTGGTGCCGACGATCTGAAAACCTTCGCGGGCTTGTTCATCCTTATAAGGCGCAAAATCGGCCAGGTTTTCTTCGAAAAACCAGCTCATCAAAGCAAACCGCGCCGCATCATCTTCGACATCATGGAACTGATCGCGCAGCGTCGCAACGCCGAGGGGAACACTGATCCAATCCACAACCTTGGCTGCAGGAAACGGGCTATCTGTTGTATGAAATCCATTATGCAGACGCATAATCGCCGCCGGGCGATCCCGACGCGGAAGCGAGGATATGTCGATCCAGACAAGCTCTGTCGAACCGCCGCCAATATCCACAACCAACAACTGTTCTGTCTTAGTGGACACCAGCGGAGCACAGGATATTACGGCCAGACGCGCTTCTTCCTCGGGCTGGATGATCTCAAGCGTCAACCCGGTTTCACCCTTTACCTGGCGAATGAATTCACGTGAATTTTTTGCACGGCGACAAGCCTCGGTTGCGACTAGACGCATCCGCTTGACCTTGTTGCGTTTCAGCTTTTGCTGGCAAATGCGCAACGCCTGAATGGTGCGCGCCATCGACGACCGAGACAAACGCCCCGTCCGCTCTAAGCCCGCGCCCAACTGCACGGATTTAGAGAAACTGTCCACCACATGAAACCCGCTGCCCTTGGGCTGGGCAATTAACATGCGACAGCTATTTGTTCCCAAATCCAGCGCGGCATAAAGCGCATCAGGATCGGGTCTTGCCGGCGCGGGGCTTTCGACCGCCTTCGGGAACGCGCCCGCACCTTTGGGACGCTTGGGCGCCATCTTCAACGCCCTCCGATTTACGAGTTACCCCGACCATAGGTCGGCCTTTTGGTTCGTGCAAGATACTCATTAAAGTGATGAGAATTTTGAGGTGCGGTTTACAGGAACAATTCGTTACAAGCCGTGTATCCCGTTGTAGGTGAAAACGTCGTTTGAAATGCGCCTTGTGTCGAAAATCGACCGACCTGCGTCCACATTGAAGTTTAGAACCGGTCCATCTGGTTAGGAGGAATCAAAGCAGATGCCTGACGTCACCATCGTATACTGGCGCGACATTCCCGCCCAAGTCATCGTCGGCAAGGGCCGCCGGGGCGCAAAACGGCAGTTGGAAGAACGGTTCGAGCAAGCCATTGACCGCGCCGCCATGAAGGTGAACGCCAAGGATAGCGATGCCTATCTGGCCGAATGGCGCAAGGCCGCGCCTTTCGCGGTTGAGGGCGATCCGTCCGAAATTGCCGAACAGCAGGCTGTGCGTTTGGAAACGGAATATGATCAGGACCGTATCAAGGCTCTGATCGCCAATGACGGTTGGGCATGAGCTCGAAATCTATATGGGAGGCCGCTATGGCTTTGCTGAACTTCAAGAAACGTGATGCCGCCGAAAACGGTCCGGTAAATCCAACCGTCGAAGCCTTCCTGCAGGGCTATTCGATTGAGGTGATGCCGCGCACCGCCGAGAAGGTCGAGGATTTTCGCGCTTTGTTGCCTGAAGGCACACGCGTCTATATTGCCCATATCGAAGGCACTCCGATCGAAGACATGGTCAAGACCGCCAAGCGCATCGCGGTGGACGGCTATCCTGTTATGCCGCATTTCCCGGCGCGGATCATTAAAGACACGGCGACGCTGGAAAACTGGATTTCCATGTACCAGGGTGAAGCAGGTGTGGATCAGGCGCTGTTGCTGGCCGGTGGTGTCGCGAATCCTCATGGTGATTTCGACAGCTCGATGCAGCTGCTGGAATCCGGCCTGTTCGACAAAGCGGGCTTCAAGCGTCTGCACGTCGCTGGCCACCCTGAAGGCAACAAGGACATCGACCCTGACGGATCGACCAAGAATGTCGATGACGCGCTGCGTTGGAAACAGAAGTTCTCTGAGACCACGGATGCCGAAATGGCGCTGGCCACTCAGTTCGCCTTTGACGCCAAACCGATCATCGCCTGGGCCGACAGCCTGAAAGAGGCGGGGATCGACATTCCGGTTCATATCGGCATCGCCGGTCCGGCAAAACTGCAAACACTGATCAAATTCGCCATCGCCTGCGGCGTTGGTCCATCGCTGAAGGTTCTGCAAAAGCGCGCCATGGACGTGTCCAAGCTGCTGCTGCCTTACGAGCCCACGGATGTGATCACCGAGCTGGCCAACCACAAAGCGGCCAACCCGGATTTCAACATCACAAACGTACATTTCTTCCCGCTTGGCGGCATCAAGACCAACGCCAACTGGGCCATCAACAACGGCGGCGCTTCGGCAAAGCCTGTAAACTCCTAAGGATCGGACATGACCCGTACAGTCGTAGAATCAAAAACAAAAACCGCCGTCCTGGGCTTTGACGAACCGTTCTGCGTGATCGGTGAGCGGATCAACCCGACAGGCCGCAAGAAACTGGCGGCGGAACTGGAAGCAGGCGATTTTTCGACCGTCGAAAAGGACGCCCTCGCGCAGGTTGCCGCTGGCGCGACCGTTCTGGATATCAACGCGGGCGTTGTCTACAACTCGAACCCCAACCCGAACGAGACCGAACCGCCGCTGATGCGCAAGATCGTTGAAATGGTGCAGGGGCTGGTCGAAGTGCCGCTGTGCATCGATTCATCGGTTCCGGGAGCTCTGGAAGCGGGTCTTGAGGCGGCAGAGGGCCGTCCTCTGTTGAATTCGGTCACAGGCGAAGAAGATCGTCTGGAGCTGGTTCTGCCGCTGGTCAAGAAATACAATGTCCCTGTGGTGGCGATCTCAAATGACGATACAGGGATTTCGGAAGACCCCGATGTGCGGTTCGAAGTGGCCAAAAAGATTGTCGAACGGGCCGCTGATTTCGGCATCCCGGCCCATGACATCGTGGTCGATCCGCTGGTGATGCCTATTGGCGCAATGGCAACTGCCGGTCAGCAGGTGTTTGCTCTGGTTCGTCGTTTGCGTGAGGAACTGGGCGTGAACACCACTTGCGGGGCGTCCAATGTCTCGTTCGGCCTGCCGAACCGCCATGGTATCAACAACGCCTTCCTGCCGATGGCGATGGGCGCCGGCATGACCTCAGCGATCATGAACCCCGTTGCCTTGCCGGTTGGTCCCAAGAAACTGGCCGAGAAGAAGGCTGAGGTTGAGGCCAAAGGCATCATCCTGCCTGCGGACATGGATGATGAGACCTTCTGCCAGCTGTTTGGTCTGGGCTCGACCCTGCCGCGCGCGGGCAAAGAGATGGAGGCCATCCGCGCCGCCAACCTGCTGACCAACAACGATCCGCATGGCGGCGCTTGGATCAAGTTCAACAAAGCCCCCAGCGAAGCCGGTGCCGAGGGCACTGGTGGTGGTCGTCGTGGCGGTGGCCGTCGCCGTCGCGCATAAGTGATATAAAACAACATGCTGGCCGGATCTTTTGATCCGGCCTTTTTTGTCTTCGCCGTCGCAAATAGCCTGACGGTTTGGATCAAAACCGCTTGAACCTGATCTTGTACCGGTGATATTCAGCTAGCAGCGGCGGGTATGATGTAATGGTAGCCTGTCAGCTTCCCAAGCTGAACGCGCGGGTTCGATTCCCGCTACCCGCTCCATTCAGTTCGATCGACGCGCTTGATACAGGTTTATCACCGCCGGGATGTGCAGGCCGGTTTCGGATGTGAACTGGGCGAATTCCTGACAGACCTCGTGCTGGATTGCTGCTGCGTCCTGTTCGGTGCCTTCGAAATGCGCGATGGTTCGCGCGGCGGGGCCGACGCGGGTGCACAAGGCGGCTATTTCCTCTGACCCGCCAGCGCCGGGCAGATTTACGGAGATGGCTTGGGCCTGAATGTCCGACAGCCCCGCCTGTTGCATCATGCCGGTGACGTGATCCAGATCGTGAAACGCCAGCGGACCCGGCGCGTAACGATCTACCCGAGGCGGCTGCCCAAGGCGTTTTACCGCAGCAATATGGGGTATTTTGAACCACGGGTTGCCATCCAATGGCCCCCAAGCTGCAAAGGTCATCTGCCCGCCGGGTTTAAGTGCGCGGGCGATATTGGCGAATGCAGCAACCGAATCGTCAAAGAACATCACGCCGAACCGTGAAATCGCTGCGTCCAACTGATTGGCAGGAAACCCGAATATCTGCGCGTCAGCATGTTGGAAGCTGATGTTGCTCAGCCCGTTTTCCGAGGCTCGGGCGCTGGCACGATCAAGAAACGCTTGCGATATATCGGCGGCCAGAACATCGCCATCCGGCCCGACCAATCGCGCGGCTGCAAGAGAGCTTTCGCCAGTGCCACAGCCGATGTCGAGCACATGCATTCCTAGTTTAAGCTGGGCATTCTCCAGCACAAGGTCCAGAACCGAAGCCATCAGTTGATCCAACTGATCCTGATATGTCAGCCATTTGGCTCCGGATTCGGATTTTCCCCAGTATTCTGCCTGTTCCTCATTCACCGACTGCATCGTACCCCTCCGTGGTTGCCGCGACTATGACCTCCGGCGACGGCGGCGGCCAGAGTTTTCCTGATCTCCACCACCGGTGTTGAACGAGGGCGCGGGCAGGGTGACCACCTGTGCCAATTCCGGGAATGGGTCGGTTTTGTGGGGTATCGCGTTCGCTGCCACGAAATGATCCTGAAACTTGGGCTCGATGGCGGTTTCAACCTTGGTGATTTCGCGCACTACACGTTCAATTTCACTCCGCGACCCGATGTTGCAAAGGGCGATCCGGGCGCCCGTACCGGCGGCGTTGCCCGCGCTTGAGACCTTGTTCAAGGGCGCATCGGGGATCATTCCCAGAACCATGGCATGTTTGGTCGAGATATGCGCGCCGAAGGCACCAGCAAGAACAATGCGGTCGACAGTATCCACGTTCATTTCGTCCATTAAAAGCCGCGCGCCTGCATAAAGCGCGGATTTCGCCAGTTGAATCGCGCGAATATCGCCCTGAGTGACTGTGATACGTGGGCCGCCTTCGGCGCTTGCGTCGTGGATCAGATAGGAATGGGTGCGCCCCTCGGGGACGTTGCGTGATGTGCCCGTTTGTTCTGCGGATCCGATCAGGCCACTTTCATCCAGCAAACCCGCCATACGCATTTCCGCCACCGCTTCAATAATGCCTGATCCACAGATGCCGCTGATGCCAGTGGTTGCGATGTCTTGATCAAAACCCTCTTCATCCGACCATTTCTCGGACCCAATGACGCGAAAACGGGGTTCTTTAGTGACAGGATCAATCTCGATCCGCTCAATCGCACCGGGGGCGGCACGCTGACCAGAGCTAATCTGCGCGCCTTCAAAGGCCGGGCCGGTCGGTGAGGAGCACGCCAGAACCCGGCTGGTATTGCCCAGCAAAATCTCGGCATTGGTTCCGACATCTACGATCAGAACCAGATCTTCGGATTTGTCGGGCTCTTCCGACAAGGCAACCGCCGCACAATCCGCACCCACATGACCCGCAATGCAGGGCAGGATGTAGACCTGCGCACGTGGGTTCATGTTGGTCAGATCCATCTCGCGCGCGGGCAAAGACATGCTTTCGGACGTAGCCAAGGCAAAGGGCGCTTGGCCCAGCTCGACCGGATCCAGCCCAAGCAGCAGATGGTGCATGACCGGGTTACAGACGAACACCGTTTCGACAATCAGGTTGGCGTCAATCCCGGCCTCATCCGCGATGGATGTTGTCAGATCGTTTATCGCTTCGCGTACGGCTCGGGTCATCTCTTTGTCGCCGCCGGGGTTCATCATCGAGTAGGACACGCGGCTCATCAGGTCTTCGCCAAAGCGGATTTGGGGGTTCATCAGGCCCGAAGATGCCTTGACCTCGCCTGTGTCCAGATCGGTCAGGTGAGCTGCAATCGTGGTAGAGCCGAGGTCGATGGCCAGACCGAAAAGTCCGTTCTCGTGCAATCCAGGCCAGATTTCCACGATCCGTGCGACCTCGTCCTTGTGGCCTTTATGCACCGCAACGGTGACCTCCCACTTACCCTTGCGCAATATGGGCTGCAGTTTGGACAACAAGGAAAGATCAGCCGTTACGGCGTCGACGTTCCATTGCTCGCGTAGCGCGCGTTCCAGACGTTCCAGATCGCCGGTTGGTGAATGCATGTCGGGTTCTTCTACCGCAACAAAATACAGCCGGGTGGCCGGATCCATTGTGATGGCGCGTGCTGTGGCGGCCTTGCGTACGACCTGACGGTGCACCTGGCTTTCTGGTGGCACGTCGATCACCACATCCCCCTGAACCGTGGCCTGACATCCAAGACGGCGGCCGGGTTTCAATCCGCGCTTGTCGTCATAGCGCTGTTCAACCGCGTTCCATTCGCTTAGTGCACCGTCGGCTACGGTCACGCCGTGCTTGGGAAACTCGCCATAGCTTGGTGTGATCTGGCATTTCGAACAAATCCCGCGTCCACCGCAAACGGAATCCAGATCCACACCCAGTTGCCGTGCCGCAGTCAGAACCGGAGTGCCTACGGGAAAGTGCCCGCGTTTGCCCGATGGGGTAAAGACAACAAGAGGGTCGGTGGTCATGATTGGCCTGCCTTTTATATTCGCGCCTATGTCGGGCAAGATATGGTTTTGTACGCAAAGGGAAAGGCCATTCAGCGGCACGTTTTGTGTGCGTTGCGTCGTTTTTTGTCGCAGCATCGACCAGCAGGTAAAAACTAGTTTATGTCGGGGGCTTTTCCTTAGATGCAATCCATGCAATAGGGTCACCGTCAAACGGGCTTTTGCATGGGGTTAACAAATGCAGATTCGTGAGGCACTCACCTTTGACGACGTTCTTCTGGTTCCGGGCGCATCTTCTGTGCTGCCGGCCACGGCGGATACGACCACGCGCGTGACGCGGGAAATCACCATGAACATCCCGCTGCTCAGCTCGGCGATGGACACGGTGACCGAGGCGCGCATGGCCATCGCCATGGCGCAGGCGGGCGGCATCGGCGTGGTGCACAAGAACCTGTCGATCGAAGAACAGGCCCGAGAGGTTCGGCGGGTCAAGAGATTTGAATCCGGTATTGTTTACAACCCGGTGACACTGCGGGTGGATCAGACGCTGGCGGACGCCAACGCGTTGGTGCAGCGTTATAACTTCACCGGCTTTCCCGTGGTGGACGAAGAAGGCCGCGTGGTCGGTATTCTGACCAACCGTGATATGCGTTTTGCGACTTCGGATGATACGCCGGTTCACGCGATGATGACCTCGGACAATCTGGCGATGCTTCAGGAACCCGCCGATCTGGAAGAGGCCAAAAGCCTGATGCGCGCGCGACGGATCGAAAAGCTTCTGGTTGTGGACGGGGCGGGCAAGCTGACGGGTCTTCTGACTTTGAAAGATACCGAACAGGCGGTGCTAAACCCAACGGCCTGCAAGGACCGGCTGGGGCGTCTGAGAGTCGCGGCAGCGACGTCGGTTGGTGCCTCTGGTTTCGAACGATCCGAACAACTGGTGGATTCCGGTGTCGACATTATCGTTGTAGACACCGCTCATGGGCATTCTCAAGGGGTGCTGGACGCGGTGAAGCGGGTCAAGACCCTGTCGAACGAGGTGCAGATCATTGCCGGTAACGTCGCCACTGGGGACGCAACCAAGGCGCTGATCGACGCAGGCGCGGATGCCATCAAGGTGGGGATCGGGCCGGGTTCGATCTGTACTACGCGGATGGTGGCCGGTGTGGGCGTGCCGCAGCTGACTGCGATCATGGATTGCGCCGCGGCCGCCGGCGATGTGCCGGTTATCGCAGATGGTGGTATCAAATTCTCGGGCGATTTTGCCAAGGCGATTGCGGCGGGTGCGTCCTGTGCCATGGTTGGCTCGATGATCGCAGGAACAGATGAAAGCCCGGGCGAAGTGATCCTGTATCAGGGCCGGTCGTTCAAATCTTATCGCGGCATGGGCAGTCTAGGCGCGATGGCACGTGGCTCTGCGGATCGCTATTTCCAGAAGGATGCCGCCAGCGACAAGCTGGTGCCCGAAGGGATCGAAGGGCAGGTGCCTTACAAGGGCTCGGCCAGCGCGGTTGTGCATCAACTGGTCGGCGGCCTGCGCGCAGCCATGGGCTATACCGGCTGCGCCACGGTCGAAGAGATGCGAAAGAACTGCAACTTCGTCAGAATCACAGGGGCTGGCCTGAAGGAGAGCCATGTGCATGACGTGCAAATCACACGCGAAAGCCCGAATTATCGAGTGATGTAAATTGCCGGAACCTGAACTGCGGCGCCCCGGTGAGGGCGCCGCTTTGCGTTTTTGCCCTGCACCATATCGGAGAATGAAATGACCCCCGCCGCACGTGTTCAGGCCTCCATCGAAATTCTTGATCAGATTCTCTCGGGTGCCCCGGTCGAAAAGGCCCTGACAGGTTGGGCGCGGCGAAGCCGTTTCGCCGGTTCCAAAGACAGGGCTGCCATTCGCGACCACGTGTTTGGTGCTTTGCGGTGCAAAAGGTCATTTGCGGCGGCAGGTGGGGTGGAAACCGGTCGGGGGTTGATGATTGGCGCGATGCGTATGCAAGAAGTCGATCTGGATCAGATATTCAATGGCGTAGGGTACGCTCCGGCAAGTTTGGAAGAACACGAACAGGCTAAACCATTTGATTCTGACGCCCAGCAATACGACATACCGGAATGGCTTTGGCCAACCTTTCAAGAGTCTTTGGGTGATTTGACCCTTCCAGTGGCCGAGGCATTGCGCGCTCGGGCCCCGGTTCATTTGCGGGTCAATCTGATTAAGTCGAGAGTCGATCAGGCGGTCTCGGTCTTGCTGGCGGACGGCATCCAAGCGAGGCCACATCCCGCTTGTCCGACTGCACTCGAAGTAGTCGAGGGCGAGCGGAAAATCTCGGGAAGCCGCGCCTATACTGATGGCTTGGTCGAACTGCAGGATGCGGCGAGCCAGGCCGTAGTTGAATCATTGGACCTAAACCCCGGAATGCGGGTTCTGGACTATTGTTCCGGTGGTGGCGGCAAAGCCTTGGCCTTGGCCGCGCATCACGGTGTAGATGTGTTCGCGCATGACGTTAAGGCGGCGCGAATGCGTGATTTGCCCGCCCGGGCCGAGAGAGCGGGTGCACAGATAACACTTCTGACCACTGACGAGATCTTTGCGCAGGCACCATTCGACATTGTGCTGACGGATGCTCCCTGTTCTGGCAGCGGATCCTGGCGTCGCGCCCCGGCGGGAAAATGGTCTCTTACACAAGATGGACTGAACCGGCTTACGGAAACACAGCGGACGATCCTTGATGATGTCGCGCCTTTGGTGGGGCCAGCGGGTGTTCTTGCCTATGCAACCTGTTCCATGCTCGAGGTCGAAAACGGTGCAGTGGTCGATGCGTTCGTGGCCGCGCACTCCGAATGGACCGAGACGTTTCGCAAAACGTGGTATGTATCACACGGTACTGACGGGTTTTTCACGTCACACTTGACGCGGTAGTCGGCGGACAAATAGCAACCTAAAGGAGAATTGCTCACTTTGTTGGTTAAGTGGGCGTTAACCCTTTTGCGTTGGGTTACACCTAGCCCGGCAAGTTGAGTATTTAATGTCCGATACCGCAGATTTCTATTCTGACCCAAAGTTACGAAATACACCAAGTGGTTTGCGTCTAGCACCATTGGTTGCGCTAGGGGTGTTGCTCTCACTGCTGCCGCTGGCAGGAATCATCCCCCAAGCTTGGAATCTCGGCCTTGTGGTGGCAGGTGTGTCTTTGCTTGCTGCATCACTGTTGGTCGTGGTGAGGGCGCTGATTTCCGACGACTCGGTACGTCGAGAGCTTAGGGTTATGGAGGTTTTTGCCGAAGAAGAGCTGTACCCTTGCGCGATTGCCAATGCACAGGGTGATGTTCTGATTTGCAATTCTCATGCCCGGGCTCAGCTTCATGTTTTTCCCGGCAATCGGCTGGATGAAGGTCTAAAGTCTATTTTTGCCAATCCGTCGGCAATTCTGCTGCGCCTGCAGTCTTTGGCCGAGATCCATGGCCGTGCAAGAGAAGACGTTGTCACTTTAGAGACAACCGTACCGATTTCTGTTCTCGGTGTTGGGAATAACTTTTTCTTTTGGCGGTTTCATCTGGATGGAACAGGTCAGTGGGATGCTGTGCCTGTACCCATTTTGACCGAAGGCAGAAACGGAGCATTGCTGCGGATCAACGGGGCGGCGGAACAAATCCTGGGACAACGACCCGACAACCTTGCACAGGTTCTGACTGGCGCGCAGCCCGAATTGGGTGAGGTTGTGCAGGTACAGACGGCACAGGGGCCAATTCCGGCTACGATGGCCGTACTGTCTCGGTCGGGAACCACGCGCGATCTGCTTGTTCTACCGCTTGATCGTGCACAGGAAAGTGGAATTGGCGCGTCATTTGTGGATCTTCCGGTCCCGGTAATGACCCTGTCTCCCGACGGGAGCATCCTTGAGGCCAACAGGCTGGCAACGCGTCTTGTCGGAAACATAGAGCCCGGAGAATCCAATGTTGTGCATATCATGCATGGTCTGGGGTATCCGGTTCTGGACTGGCTGACGCAGGCTTCAAATGAGGGCGCCGTTTCACGATCTGAATTCCTGAGGCTGACACGGGAAGACCGCGAGATATTCGTACAGGTCACATTGAAACGTGTGCTGATCGAGGGAGAAGTCAGACTGATTGCGGTTCTGAATGATGCTACCGAACTCAAGACTTTAGAGGCGCAATTTGTGCAGGGACAAAAAATGCAGGCCGTTGGCCAACTGGCTGGGGGTGTAGCGCATGATTTCAACAATTTGCTAACGGCGATTTCCGGACATTGCGATCTTCTGCTTTTGCGGCACGACCAGAATGACCCTGACTACGGGGATCTTGTACAAATCAATCAGAACGCAAACCGTGCTGCAGCTTTGGTGAGCCAACTGCTGGCCTTTTCGCGCAAACAGACTTTGCAGCCGGAAATTCTGGATCTCAGAGATACGATCTCAGACCTTATTCATCTGCTAAATCGTCTGGTCGGAGAAAAGGTTAAGCTGACACTCAGCCACGATCCCGTTCTGAAAGCGGTTCGTGCGGATAAACGCCAGCTAGAGCAGGTGTTGATGAACCTTGTCGTAAATGCCCGCGATGCAATGCCTGAAGGTGGTGAGGTCAGGATCGAAACCGAAGTGGTCGTGCTGACAGAACGCTTCACAAGGGATCGCGCTACGGTACAACCTGGTGAATACGTCACCGTCAAAGTCATTGATAGCGGTACGGGGATTGCCCCCGATAAGCTACAGAAAGTGTTCGAGCCTTTCTTTACAACCAAACGCACGGGTGAGGGGACAGGTTTGGGCCTGTCGACTGTCTACGGAATTGTAAAGCAAACCGGCGGTTTTATTTTTGTCGACAGCATTCAGGGGAGAGGGACCGAGTTTATTGTGTACCTGCCGGTTTCAACCGCCCCCAAAAAAACCGAGGCAGCGCCTGCGCAATCCCCTGAGAATCCAACGGTTCGCCAGGGTGAGGGTGTCGTGCTGCTGGTCGAAGACGAAGCCCCGGTTCGGGCCTTTGCTACCCGCGCACTGAGGTTGAAAGGCTACACTGTGCTCGAGGCCGATTCGGGAGAAGAGGCTCTGAGGCTTCTCGAAGATGGCACATTGAATGTTGACGCATTCGTCACCGATGTGGTCATGCCCGGATTGGATGGTCCGACCTGGGTTCGTATGGCTAAGCAGAACAGGCCAGATGTCCGGGTCATATTCATGTCTGGATACACAGAGGGTGCGTTTGGCGATTCGGGGCCAGAGATTTCCGATTCAACTTTCCTGCCCAAACCATTTTCACTAAACCAACTGACCGAAGCTGTTTTTCAGCAGATCAATTAGGGTTTCAAAGTGCCGAGGCGTGGCAATCGAATTCCGCGGAGTGTGTGTTGCGGAACTTGGTCAATGTCTCTGCGCCCAGTGTTAGGTCTCGTGTGGGTGACACGTTTTCGCGTTGCAGCCGGATATCCATATTCAAGCGGTTTTGCAGGAAATCGAGAATTTTGTCCTGGTTTTCATATTTGAAGACATGGGTGGCGCCACGCCCGTTGTTGCGGGTGCGAAAAAATTGGCTCTGACTGCCGACATCGGCAAATTCAGGTCGGGGTGTGCGCATATAGGCCTGGATGAAATCATCAAAGCTCAGGTCATGTGTTGAATGCGGGTGGTCAAGACGCTCTTGGCGGCCGCGAAACCTGTACCAACTGCCCAGCCAATCGACCGGTTCACGAACAACCGCCATGATTTCCATCTCAGTATCGTACATTTTACGGAAAATGTTCTGGAAAAACCGATCATACCGGCGGACAGGTGCGTGTTTCAGATCTGGCGGATCGGTGACAACCAGATCGGCACGGTCCCGCAAAGCCGTATGATAAGCGGTGCTGCCGGTTTTTGGGACAGCCAGAAACGCAAGGCGTTCTTCATAAAAAACAAGCATTTATTCGTCCATCGGCAGTAATTATCTCCAGCTCAGATTGGCGTAAACGACTCTTTAATACAATTACAGAACAGTAAGTAATGTAAGTTTTAGTTGAAATGTTCTCTTTTTGGTCCCATAAGGAACAAGAGGCGAACAAAGCAGCGATTGCCGCCCGTTCAAGGGTGTGACAAAAGGGAAGGCGACAGGACAATGGCGGATCTTCTGACGATGAGCGACAAGAAAAACGCAGATAAGCAAAAGGCGCTCGACAGCGCGCTGGCACAGATCGAACGGCAGTTCGGCAAAGGCTCGATCATGAAGCTGGGCGAGGATTCCAAGCAGGACATCGACGCCAGTTCGACCGGATCTCTGGGTCTGGATATCGCTCTGGGAATCGGCGGCCTGCCGATGGGCCGGATCGTTGAAATCTATGGCCCGGAAAGTTCGGGCAAAACAACGCTGACACTGCACTGCATCGCAGAACAGCAGAAACATGGCGGTGTATGCGCATTTGTCGATGCGGAACATGCGTTGGACCCGCAATATGCGCGCAAACTGGGCGTCGATCTGGACGAGTTGCTGATTTCGCAACCTGACACTGGCGAACAGGCGCTTGAGATTACCGATACGCTGGTCCGTTCGGGCGCGGTTAACATGGTCGTGGTTGACTCGGTCGCGGCGCTGACGCCGAAATCTGAACTCGAAGGCGATATGGGCGACAGCAGCGTTGGTGTGCAGGCCCGGCTGATGAGCCAGGCAATGCGTAAACTGACGGGTTCGATCAGCCGCTCGAACTGTATGGTGATCTTCATCAACCAAATCCGGATGAAAATCGGCGTGATGTTCGGCAGCCCGGAAACCACCACCGGTGGTAACGCCCTGAAATTCTACAGCTCGGTCCGTTTGGATATTCGTCGGATCGGTGCGATCAAGGACCGGGATGAGGTTGTTGGCAACCAGACCCGTGTGAAGGTCGTTAAAAACAAAGTGGCACCGCCCTTCAAGCAAGTTGAATTCGACATCATGTATGGCGAAGGCATCAGTAAAATGGGCGAGCTGCTGGATCTGGGCGTCAAGGCCGGTGTGGTCGAGAAATCGGGTTCGTGGTTCAGTTATGGTGATGAGCGGATCGGGCAGGGGCGTGAGAATGCCAAGCAGTATCTGCGCGACAACAACCGCATCGCGTTTGAGATCGAGGACAAGATTCGCGCGGCACATGGGCTGGAATTCGATGTACCGCCCGGCGCGGAAGAGGATGATATCCTCGAGGCATAAGTGGTTCGGGAAGAAAGTGATTTTCGCAGCTCTTTCCTAAGAACGAACCATATTCCGAACAAGGCGGTCCGTCGGGGCCGCCTTGTTCCGTTCTGCAACGCTCGCCTGTGGACTATCCCGGGGGAGGCGGATAAACCCTTTTTGAAACAAACTGATTGCGCGCCGAGAGAGCCCTATGTCAACGTTGAACGAAATCCGATCGACCTTTTTGAACTACTTTGCCAAACAGGGGCACGAAGTAGTGGCATCCAGTCCCCTGGTGCCGCGCAACGACCCAACATTGATGTTCGTCAACTCGGGTATGGTGCAGTTCAAAAACCTGTTCACCGGTGTCGAAACCCGTGACTATCAGCGCGCGACGACAGCACAGAAATGTGTTCGGGCCGGTGGCAAGCACAACGACCTGGATAATGTCGGCTATACTGCGCGTCACCACACATTCTTTGAGATGCTGGGCAATTTTTCGTTCGGCGATTACTTCAAGCCCGAAGCAATTCCATTCGCATGGGAATTGATCACTAAAGAATTCGGGGTCGATAAAAACCGCCTTCTAACAACGGTTTACCACACCGATGACGAAGCGTTCGAGATGTGGAAGAAGGTGGGCGTTCCCGAAGATCGGATCATCCGTATCGCAACCAGTGACAATTTCTGGCAGATGGGGCCGACCGGCCCGTGCGGTCCCTGCACCGAGATTTTCTACGACCACGGGGATCATATCTGGGGCGGCCCTCCGGGTTCGCCCGAGGAAGACGGTGATCGGTTCATCGAAATCTGGAACATCGTTTTCATGCAGAACGAACAGTTCGAAGACGGCTCGATGGTCGAGCTCGACATGCAGTCTATCGACACCGGGATGGGGCTGGAGCGGATTGGTGCCCTATTGCAAGGAAGCCATGACAATTATGACACCGATCTGTTCAAGACCCTGATCGAGGCCTCGGCGAGTGCCACCAATGTCGATCCCTATGGGGATCAAAACGTACATCACCGCGTGATTGCGGATCACCTGCGGTCGACCTCTTTCCTGATTGCAGACGGGGTAATGCCCAGCAATGACGGGCGCGGCTATGTGCTGCGGCGGATCATGCGTCGCGCGATGCGGCATGCACATCTGTTGGGTGCGAAGGATCCGGTGATGTATCAGCTGGTACCGACATTGGTCCAACTGATGGGTGCCCAGTACACCGAACTTGGCCAGGCTCAGTCGCTGATCGAAGAGACGCTGTTGCTGGAAGAAACCCGCTTTAAGCAAACATTGGATCGCGGCCTGAAGTTGTTGGATGACGAGGTCTCTGACCTGCCAGAGGGTGCGGCACTGTCTGGAGAGGCCGCTTTCAAGCTGTATGATACATACGGTTTTCCGCTTGATCTGACACAAGATGCACTGCGTGAAAAAGGCCGGACGGTTGATACCGACGGGTTTGATACGGCGATGGCCGAGCAAAAGGCCAAGGCACGCGCTGCCTGGGCTGGATCGGGGGAAGCAGCGGATCAAGCCGTCTGGTTTGACGTTCTGGACACAGCAGGCGCAACGGATTTCCTTGGATACGATACAGAAAAGGCCGAAGGGCAGGTCGCGGCTATGGTTGTCGATGGCGCTTTGGTCGACAAGATCGAAACGGGCAATTCCGGCTGGGTCATCGTGAACCAGACCCCGTTCTATGGCGAATCCGGTGGCCAGATTGGCGACACCGGCGAAATACGCCGTCTGGAAGATCGTGACGATGTCGCTCGGGTCGAGGACACCCGGAAATTTGCGGATGGCAAAATCTATGCGCATCGGGTCACGGTCGATCACGGTACCTTGTCCAAGGGAGACGCAGTTGAGCTTGAGGTGGACCATGTTCGCCGCACCGCCATCCGGGCCAACCATTCGGCCACACATTTGCTGCACGAAGCATTGCGGGAAACACTGGGTGACCATGTTGCGCAGCGCGGCTCTTTGAATGCGGCTGACCGGCTGCGGTTCGACTTTAGCCACGCGAAGGCGATGAGCCCCGAGGAAATTCGGCAAGTTGAACGCTCGGTCAACGCTTTCATCCGCCAGAACTCGACCGTCGAGACCCGGATCATGACACCAGATGATGCCCGGGAACTGGGTGCGCAGGCCCTTTTCGGTGAGAAATACGGCGACGAAGTTCGCGTGGTTTCGATGGGCAAAGCGCCAACTGGCAAAGGCCAGGATGGTGAGACCTGGTCGATCGAACTGTGTGGTGGAACGCATGTTCGCCAGACCGGTGATATTGGCGCGCTTGTTGTATTGGGGGATAGCGCCAGCAGTGCCGGTGTCCGGCGGATCGAAGCGCTTACCGGTGACGAAGCCATGGTTTACCTGACCGACCAGGACCAACGTTTGGGGCAGATCGCATCTGAACTGAAAGCGCAACCGGATGACGTTGTATCTCGTGTCAAAGCTCTGTTGGATGAACGTAAATCCCTTCAAAATGAAGTTGCGCAGCTGCGCCGCGATCTCGCGATGGCTGGTGGTTCGGGGCAGGGCGGTAGCGCTGAGGCCAAAACGGTAAACGGTATCTCGTTCTTGGCTCAGTCCCTTACTGGCGTATCTGGCAAGGACTTACCCGCGCTGATCGACGAACACAAAAGCCGACTTGGATCGGGTGCTGTGTTGCTGATAGCGGATACGGGCGGCAAAGCAGCCGTCGCGGCCGGTGTCACAGCTGATCTGACGGATGCAATCTCGGCCGTGGATCTGGTTCGGGCGGCGGTTGCTGAACTTGGTGGAAAAGGTGGCGGTGGACGCCCTGACATGGCGCAGGGTGGTGGCAAGGACGCTTCGAATGCTGATGCCGCGATCAAGGCTGCAAAGAATATTCTTGGAGGTTAACAAAATGTCCGCACTTTGGATTGCACATGTCAGTGTTACCGACGCCGAATCCTATGGAAAATATGCCGAGCTCGCCGGGCCTGCGATTGCCAAACACGGTGGTGCGTTTATCGCGCGTGCTGCGCGATACGTGCAGTTGGAAGGCAAAGAACGGCCGCGCAACGTTGTCGCCAAATTCCCCTCATTGGAAGCCGCTGTAGAGTGTTATAATTCGGTGGAATATCAGCAAGCACTGGATCACGCGCGTGGTGCAAGTGAGCGGGAATTGGTGGTCGTAGAGATCACAGATTAGAATCACCCCGTGCGATCAGGGATTTAATACCCCTGTCAGCTTATTCATTGGGCGGTTTTCAGCCAAAAGATGGCCGCCCAATTATGACGTTGCGGCAAGCGTCGACCTGAAGTCCCATAAATTTTTTATTTACAAGTAGTTAGCGGGTCTTGATGTCGGGCCTGCCAAGGGGTTCGTGTTTCGAATGTGGCGAGCAGCGCCAGATTCTTACCCAAAAATGCCATTTTCAATGACGGAATTCCGCCTCTTTTAGTTGCAAGATTTGAGACAGATTGCACAATTAGGCGTGTTTACCGATAGTTTCGGAAAACGGAATATGGTCCTGTTTTGCGGCAATCGCAGGGAAAACACGGATCGAGGGACAGGCATGGCGACCATGGGTACGGAATTTAGGGCCGTTAATGCGCGGATCTGGACTGGTTTTGGTAGAACTTTAGGAATCCTCGCATTGGCGTTGGGGACCTCGGTTGTGGCACCAGATGCGCAAGCGCGGGAAGGCAACTTCATCCGCACAGTCGCATCTTCGCCCCCGCCGTCTGGAGCGCGGCAACTGTGCCGTCAATACTCTTGGGCATGTTCCAGCAAGGCTTCGAATTCAATGTCGAGCCAGCAAGAGATGCAGATCATCAAAAAGGTCAACCGGCAGGTAAACGCAACCACCCGCTCGGTTACAGATCAGGCCCAATATAGAACTCGTGAACGTTGGGCACTGCCGACTTCGCGCGGTGGAGATTGCGAAGACTTTGCTCTGTTGAAGAAAAGGGATCTTATCCGTGCGGGCGTCGATCCGAGCAAACTTTTGATCGCAACTGTACTGGATACGCAGCGAAATTCTCATGCGGTTTTGGTTTATCGCTCGGCCAGTGGCGATCTGGTTCTGGATAACTTGACCAACCGCATCAAACCCTGGTCGGCGACGCGATATCTGTTTCTGCGGATGCAGGACCCTCGGCGGCCCAGTAAATGGGTCGGGGTCTTCGGCAGAAGCTGAGGAAAGCTAATCTCAGCTGGTTAGAATGCAAAAATGGCGAAGCAGCAGCTTCGCCATTTTCTGTAGTACTAAATTAGCTTACTTGGGGTTGCCCGGATTGTTGGTACCGTTCGGGTTCTGAGATTGGCCGCCTGGATTGGTTCCGTCGCTATGGCCAGAACGGTTGCCCTTGGGTCCACCGTCACCACCTTCGCCGCCGTCACCACCTTCGCCGCCGTCGCCACCTTCGCCGCCGTCGCCACCTTCGCCGCCGTCGCCACCTTCGCCGCCGTCACCACCTTCGCCGCCGTCACCACCTTCGCCGCCGTCACCACCGTCGCCGCCGTCGCCACCTTCGCCGCCGTCACCACCGTCGCCGCCGTCACCACCGTCGCCGCCGTCACCACCGTCGCCGCCGTCACCACCGTCGCCGTCGTCACCATCGTCGCCGTCGTCACCATCGCCGCCGCCGCCGCCGCCGGTACCACCGCCGCCGCCGCCGCCGGTACCACCGCCGCCGCCGCCACCGCCTGAACCACCACCGCCATTTTCATCAGCAGGGCCGTCTCCTGATCGTTGCTCATTTCCGAGAATAGATGCGGTTGGAAAGTCAGTCAGAACTGCTGCAAAAGCTGGGCAACTCTCCAATGTACGGGACAAGATGTCCTCGAAATCTGAGCGTCGCTGCAAATAGCGCAGCATCCGGGCGTCTACAACAGAACATGCACAAAGCGTTTCAGTCGATACCGACTGTTTGGCTGTTCGTATTGTACACATGTCTGAAGCTGAAGCGGATACAGCTGAAATAACTGGGAATGTTGCTGAAACAAATACTATTGAAAGTAAGCGAGACTTAATGCGCATGGCGCTACTCCTTGATACTCATTACTCAAAACTTGGCAGGCAAACAGGTGCCATACTTTGGACACAAATACATCCCTTTTGAGCCAGAATTACAAGTTTCCTAAAATTGTGAATGTTAAAAGTGAAACAACTTAAAGAAGAAAGTGTAGGTAAAACAAAAAGAAGGCCCGCTTTGAGAGCGAGCCTTCCAGGATGGGCCTTAATACGCGTGTGCGCAAATATGTCACGATTGTGTTATTGTTTCCAATCTGTGAACTGCATCACTGCAATGATCAGGCAGATCTTGCCATACGCTTGCGCTCGTGCGGATCCAGAAAGCGTTTGCGCAGACGGATTGCGTTCGGGGTCACTTCGACAAGTTCGTCATCGTCGATATAGGCGATCGCCTCTTCCAACGAGAACTGAATATGGGGTGTCAGGCGCACAGCGTCATCCGATCCGCTGGCCCGGACGTTGGTCAGTTTTTTCCCCTTCAGCGGGTTAACCTCAAGATCGTTGTCGCGCGAATGCTCGCCGATAACCATACCCTGATATACATCGGTCTGAGGGCTAACAAACATGCGGCCACGCTCTTCGAGGTTCCAAAGGGCATAAGCAACTGCCTGTCCGTTCTCCATCGAGATCAGAACGCCTGCGCGGCGGCCCGGAATTTGTCCTTTATGCGGTGCCCAGTCGTGGAACACACGGTTCAAAACGCCAGTACCGCGTGTATCTGTCAGGAATTCACCGTGATAACCGATCAACCCGCGTGACGGCACATGGGCGATGATGCGGGTTTTGCCTGTACCAGCAGGCCGCATCTCGGCCAATTCACCTTTGCGGACACCTGTTATCTTTTCAATGACCGAGCCGGAATACTCGTCGTCCACGTCAATGGTGACTTCTTCGATGGGCTCCAGGCGCTGTCCGTCTTCTTCGCGGAACAGGACCTGTGGGCGAGAGATACTCAGCTCGAACCCTTCGCGGCGCATGTTTTCGATCAGAACACCCATCTGCAATTCGCCGCGTCCCGCAACTTCGAAGGCCTCACCGCCCGGAGTGTCGGTAATGCGAATGGCGACGTTTGATTCTGCTTCTTTCATCAAACGGTCGCGAATGACACGGGACTGAACCTTTTTACCGTCTCGGCCGGCAAGGGGCGAATCGTTGATACCAAAGGTCACTGTGATGGTCGGCGGGTCGATCGGCTGCGCGGGCAGAGCGTCTTCGACCTGTGGGGCAACAAGCGAATCTGCCACGGTCGCTTTGCTCATACCTGCGATGGTGACGATATCGCCCGCCTCGGCCACATCAATGGGTTGCTGCCCCAAACCGCGGAAAGCCAGGATTTTTGAGGCGCGGAAGTTCTCGATAAGTGTTCCGTCCCGGCTGAGCGCCTTGAGAGTGTCACCTGCCTTGAGCGTACCACTTTCGACACGGCCAGTCAGAATGCGGCCGATGAACGGGTCGCTGCCCAGTGTCGTGGCAAGCATCCGGAAGGGTTCGTCCTTGCGTTCGATCTGTTTGGGAGCTGGGACGTGGTCAACGATCAGGTCGAAGAGTGCTGACAGATCCTTGCGGGGTCCTTCCAGCTCCATATCTGCCCAGCCCGACCGGCCTGAGGCGTACATTGAAGGGAAATCAAGCTGATCGTCATCCGCACCAAGGTTTGCGAACAGATCAAAGCATTCGTCCAGCGCGCGGTCTGGTTCGGCGTCGGGCTTGTCGACTTTGTTCAGCACCACAATCGGACGCAGACCCAGCGCCAGCGCCTTGGAGGTCACGAATTTGGTTTGCGGCATCGGACCTTCGGCAGCATCGACCAGCAGGACAACGCCGTCGACCATGCTAAGGATGCGTTCAACCTCGCCGCCGAAATCGGCGTGGCCCGGCGTATCGACGATATTGATCCGCGTGCCTTTCCACTCCACCGAAGTGGCCTTTGCAAGGATGGTGATACCACGCTCACGCTCGAGGTCATTGCTGTCCATGGCGCGTTCTGCGACAGCTTGATTTTCCCGGAACGCACCGGATTGTTTTAGCAGCTCATCGACCAGCGTTGTTTTGCCGTGGTCCACGTGAGCGATGATTGCGATATTGCGCAGGTCCATGAGAGGTCAGCCTTTGAACGGGAAGTTGACGCGCGCATAACGCGGCTCGGCGAAATATGCCAGCCCTAACCGATCGTCAGTGTCCTGCTGTACCGGAAAAGAGGTGTATGATTAGTATTCCACCCAAAATCATGCTGAGTCCAGCGATCCCGGGTAAATCCAACCTCTGACCAAAGACAATGAAACCGATGATGGCAATCAGCACGATTCCAAGGCCGGACCAGATTGCATAGACGATACCAACCGGCATGTATTTGAGCGTGAGGGCCATCAGATAAAAGGCAATTCCATAGCCAACAACCACAAGCACTGACGGCCAGAACCGGCTGAATTGCTGGCTGGCCTGAAGTGCAGTTGTACCAATCGTTTCGGCAACAACTGCCAACAGCAGTAGAAGATATGCTTTGGGCACGGTGGTCTCGCATTCAATAAGGTTGCATTGGGTTGAGCACGAAATGACCGATACCCGCAAGCGATAGCAGGAGTTTTCTGGCATCCGTCAGGGGTCAGGATTACCCGACTATGTGGATTTTCGGCAATGTGATACTTTGTCCGCGTTTTATCGTGTTTTTTTTATGAGTATCGCCATGACGAAATTTGCAAAATACGTCATCGCTCTTTCGGCACTTATTGTTGCGCTTGGGTGGCTTGCTGGCGGGGGGTCCGTCGAAACAAAAGCAGCCCGAAATGTTGAGCGATTGATTGGTACATCGGTTTAAGCGACTGCCGAATACAGGAAAAAGGGGTGTTATGCTCCTTTTTCCGCTGTGTTTTCAGCTTTCTGCAGTCTCAGAAAAGTAACCCCGAAGTAACGGATCCAGCCATGCCCACAGGGCTGGTGCACCGGGAATAATCACCGTGCCGACACGGCTGTGGATTTGTTCGTATGTGACGTTGTAATCAATCCAGGAACCGCCTCCTGTCTCGAGGTTGCCAACCGGGGTCTGGAAGCGATCAATCGCTTTGGCGAAACAGGCATCGGGGCTTTCGGCCTGTTCAAACTCCTGCCAGATCGACATGAATTCTTGATTTTGCACCTCTGGGAGCATTCCAAACAACCTTTGCGCCGCAGCAAGTTCCTCGGCGGCTTGTGCCGCGTGGTCGACCTGCCCATGAATTGGGTGATCACCGGCGTCAATTTCAACAATGTCGTGCAGCAAAAGCATTCTGAGGGCGCGGTTTACAGAAACGGAAGGGGCTGCATATTCGGACAGGACCCAGGCAAAAAGCATGATGTGCCAGGAATGTTCGGCTGAATTCTCAAACCGGTCATCATAGAGCAGACGCGATGCGCGCTGAACCGATTTGAGTTGGTCAGTTTCGGACAAGAAACCCAAACGCAAAGAAAGCTCGGAGGTTTCGAGTTTGCCTCCATTCAGCAGTGCTTGGGCAAGATTATATGCGTCCGGGAAAGCTTGTTGCAGATAGGCAGCGCGACCTTGTTTCAGGTTGTCATTCACGACAGCTAAATGCTCTGGGTTTGGCCGTTCTGCACACAGCACCTGAAACATCGGTTGCGACCGATCCAGAATCTTGGCGAATTTCGCGTCCGGAGTGGTGTCGGCCTCGAATTCTTGCCAAAGAGCCAGAAACGTCGTGGCCTGATCAGCAGGCAGCATGCCAAACAGCTCTTCAGCAGCTGTTTGTTCCGCCAATTCCAGTGCTTTCCAATCTGTTTTCAGGTGAATCGGGTGATCGCCTACGATGATTTCGACCAGATCATGCAGCAGTAGCATTTTGATCACGCGGTCGATATTCACGTCTGGCCCGGCAACCGGTTCCAAAACCAGGGCCCAAAGCGCCAGTTGCCAACTATGCTCAGCCGCGTTCTCTGGGCGAGACTGATCCAACAAGGCGTTGGCACGATTGACAGATTTCAACCTGTCCGCGCGTTTAAGAAAGTCGATTTGCGCGGACAGTCTTTGCGTCATTGTTTTTCTATAGCTTTCAGTTTTGACCGATGTTCGGTCAATTTTTCGACGACAAACTTGCGGGCCTTACGTTCGGCCATCCGGACACGGATCTCGGTCAGGAATGCTTCTTCCAATGTTTGTGAGGACGCCCCGATCACTTCGCCAACTTCCATGAAGAAGCGGTCGTTTCCTGTTTCGTCCATCACTTTCATTGTGTCTTCGGCCAGCTTGGAAGCAAGCCTGATGATCGTGTCGGACATTAGCGCGTGTTCTCTGTCAGCCGCCGTTTCACATAGTCACTTACGTCAGTGATCAGCGTATCCATGTGGCGATCCTGAAAGAAGTGGTCAGCCCCCTCAACTTCGTTATGGGTGATTGTGATGCCCTTCTGTTCATGCAGCTTGTTAACCAATGCAGTGGTGTCTGCAGGCGGGGCTACCCGATCAGAGGATCCGTTGATAATCAGACCCGAAGAGGGGCAGGGCGCCAGGAACGAGAAATCATACATGTTGGCTGGCGGAGAAACGCTGATGAAACCGGTAATCTCAGGGCGGCGCATAAGCAGTTGCATCCCGATCCAGGCTCCGAACGAGAACCCTGCGACCCAGCAGTGTTTCGAATTGTTGTTCATCGACTGCAGGTAGTCCAGTGCCGATGCCGCATCACTCAGCTCGCCTACGCCCTGGTCATATTCGCCCTGGCTGCGGCCAACACCGCGAAAGTTGAACCGCAACACGGTGAAACCCATGTTGTAGAACGCATAGTGCAGATTATAGACCACCTTGTTGTTCATGGTCCCGCCAAATTGAGGATGCGGGTGCAACACGATGGCGATCGGTGCGTCTTTTTCCTTTTGCGGGTGGTAGCGGCCTTCCAGGCGGCCTTCGGGTCCGGGAAAAATCACCTCGGGCATGTGTGCATAGGTCCTGTCTTTTTCTTCTGGGTGTCCGGAAATACTTGACGATAATCGTCGGACACCTTAGAACGGTTCTAATTGTGTTAGTCGGCGCAAGGGCGCTGTCAGTCGGAGATACGCACTGGCAGCGGCGGCGTCAATGATTTCGCGCGTTAACTGCCATAAGGGAATGAGAATGAAGCTTTCGACCAAGGGTCGTTACGCGATGGTGGCCTTGGCTGATATCGCTCTTCAGTCTTCTGACGGACTGGTAACGCTGAGCGAAATTTCCGAACGGCAGGACATCTCGTTGCCTTATCTTGAACAGCTGTTCGTAAAGCTGCGCCGGGCCGAGCTTGTCTCGTCAGTGCGTGGTCCGGGCGGAGGTTATCGGCTGGCGCGCCCTGCGTCGGAAATCCGTGTAGTCGAAATTCTGTCCGCCGTCGACGAAACTGTAGACGCGTTGAAAAAAGGGGCAGGGGCATCCGGGGCCTCATCGGGCAGTCGTGCGCAATCGCTGACCAACCGATTGTGGGAAGGGCTGAGTGCCCATGTTTATGTGTTTCTGCATCAAACGCGGCTTTCTGATGTGATCAGGAACGACTTGGCACCCTGTCCGGCTGTTCCCAATCTGTTCGCGGTCGTGGACGAGTAAGATGAATTTGCTTTGTCCAAGTCCCTTTGGTTGCCAAAAGGTGCATCCATGAATCGTGTTTACCTTGATCATAACGCCACAACGCCAATTCGCCCCGAAGCGCGCGATGCGATGATCACGGCAATGGATCAGATCGGTAACCCTTCCTCGGTTCACGCTGAAGGACGAGCGGCAAAGGCCATGGTCGAGCGTGCACGGGCGCAGGTGGCCGAAGCTGTCGGGTGCCGACCGCAGGAAATTATTTTCACCTCAGGTGCGACCGAAGCGGCTCGGGTCCTGCAGAATAGACCGAATAATTGCGATGTGTTCGTCGATGCAACGGCGCATGACGCGCTTTGGTCGCATCTTGATCTATCGAACTGCAACGAACGCCCGTTCGGACCTGGTCACATCTTAGCAATGGGGTTGGCGAATTCGGAAACAGGTATCGTTACCTTGCCACCGAAAAAGGTCGAAGGTCAGTGGCCCTATGGCGCACGGCGCGCCGATTGGTTGTTGCTGGATATTACACAGGCTGTTGGCCGTATTCCCTTTTCCTTCGCCTGGAGCGATGCGGATATGGCGGTTCTTTCGGCGCATAAAATCGGCGGTCCTAAGGGTGTTGGCGCCCTGATCCTAAAACAAGGGCTGGACATCAACCCGCTTGCGGTTGGCGGCGGGCAGGAAATGGGCCGGCGCTCCGGGACGGAAAACGTTGTTGGAATCGCGGGTTTTGGTGCCGCTGCCGAGGCTGCAGTGAAAGATCTGGCTAACGGTGTTTGGGAAAATGTTGCTAAATTTAGAAATATTCTAGAGAACGCACTTGAGGCCGGATCGAAAGCGACTATTTTTGTCGGGAAAGATCAGGAGCGACTCCCCAACACTTTGTGTTTTGCAACTCCCGGATGGAAAGGGGAGACGCAAGTTATGCAGATGGATCTGGCTGGATTTGCGATCAGCGCAGGTTCGGCCTGTTCAAGTGGCAAGGTAAAGACCAGCCGAGTTCTGTCGGCAATGGGATATGACGAGGTAACGGCAGCCAGCGCAATTCGGGTATCGCTCGGCCCTTGGACGACAGAAGATGATGTGCTGCGTTTCGCGGATACGTGGCTGGAAAAAGAGAAAAAGCATCGCGCGCGTGCCGCGTGATCTGACGGAGGATAAGTCATGGCCGCTTTGGACCAGACTCAGGTAAAAGAAGGTGTCGATCAGGAAACCGTTGATGCGGTGCGCGAGGCCGGAACTTATAAATACGGCTGGAACACCGATATCGAGATGGAATACGCCCCAAAAGGCGTGAACCCTGATATCGTCCGTCTGATCTCGGACAAGAATGAAGAACCGGAATGGATGACCGAATGGCGTCTGGCCGCGTTCGAACGCTGGACCAAGATGGAAGAGCCGAAATGGGCGATGGTCAGCTATCCCGAAATCGACTTCCAGAACCAGTATTACTATGCCCGTCCGAAATCGATGGAGGTAAAGCCGAAATCGCTGGATGAGGTGGATCCGAAGCTGCTGGCCACTTACGAAAAGCTTGGTATCCCATTGAAAGAACAGATGATTCTGGCTGGCGTCGAAGGTGCTGAGGATATGCCTGCTGAGGGCCGCAAGGTGGCCGTGGATGCGGTGTTCGACTCGGTGTCCGTTGGCACAACTTTTCAGGCGGAATTGAAAAAGGCAGGTGTGATCTTCTGCTCGATCTCTGAAGCGATCAGGGAACACCCCGAGCTGGTCAAGAAATACCTGGGCACCGTGGTTCCGGTATCCGATAATTTCTATGCCACGCTGAACTCGGCCGTGTTCTCGGACGGGTCATTTGTCTACATCCCACCGGGCGTACGCTGCCCGATGGAGCTGAGCACCTATTTCCGCATCAATGCGGAGAACACCGGTCAGTTTGAACGTACCCTGATCATTGCCGATAAAGGCAGCTATGTCAGCTACTTGGAAGGCTGTACTGCGCCTCAGCGCGACACTGCGCAGCTGCATGCTGCCGTGGTCGAAATCATTATCGAGGAAGATGCCGAGGTAAAATACTCGACCGTTCAGAACTGGTACCCCGGGGATGAGAATGGCAAGGGCGGCATCTATAACTTTGTGACCAAGCGCGCGGATTGCCGCGGCGACCGGTCCAAGGTGATGTGGACGCAGGTTGAAACCGGCTCGGCCGTGACGTGGAAATACCCGTCCTGCATCCTGCGCGGCAATGAAAGCCAAGGTGAGTTCTATTCGATCGCGATTGCCAATAACTATCAGCAGGCCGACACTGGCACCAAGATGATCCACCTCGGCAAGAACACCAAGTCTCGGATCGTTTCGAAAGGGATCAGCGCGGGTAAGGCGCAGAACACCTATCGCGGGCTGGTCTCGATGCATCCGAAAGCCAAGGACAGCCGGAATTACACCCAGTGTGACAGCTTGTTGATCGGCGACAAATGCGGGGCGCATACGGTGCCCTATATCGAGGTCAAGAACAACTCATCGCGCGTCGAGCATGAAGCGACGACGTCGAAGGTCGATGATGATCAGCTGTTCTATTGCCGTCAGCGCGGAATGGACGAGGAAGAGGCCGTGGCCCTTGTTGTCAACGGGTTCTGCAAGGACGTGCTACAGGCACTGCCGATGGAATTTGCGATGGAGGCCCAGCAGTTGGTGGCCATCAGCCTCGAAGGATCTGTGGGTTAATCCCGACCTTACCTGAATTCAGAACATACGAGGGGGGCATGACCCCCTTGCGATACGCCAAAGGAATAAAACATGCTGGAAATCAAAAACCTGCACGTCAAACTTGAAGAAGAAGACAAGCAAATCCTCAAAGGTGTGGACCTGACGGTTGAGGCCGGCAAGGTACATGCGATCATGGGGCCGAATGGCTCGGGCAAATCGACACTCAGCTATGTGCTGTCCGGACGGGATGGGTATGAAGTGACAGGAGGCTCGGCGACCCTTGGTGGTGAGAACCTGTTCGAGATGGAACCGGAAGAGCGCGCAGCAGCCGGTGTTTTCCTGGCGTTCCAATATCCGGTTGAAATCCCGGGCGTTGGCAACATGACCTTTCTGCGCACCGCTGTGAATTCACAGCGCAAGGCCCGCGGGGAAGATGAGCTTTCGGCAGCCGATTTCCTGAAAGAGGTGCGCGCCAAGGCCAAATCGTTAAAGATCGATGCGGATATGCTGAAGCGCCCTGTGAATGTTGGCTTTTCTGGCGGTGAGAAAAAGCGCAACGAAATACTGCAAATGGCCATGCTCGAGCCCAAAATGTGCATTCTGGACGAGACAGATTCTGGTTTGGATGTAGACGCGATGAAACTGGTTGCCGAGGGCGTGAACGCGCTGCGCGACGAAGCGCGTGGCTTCCTTGTTATCACGCATTATCAGCGCCTTCTGGACCACATCAAACCTGATGTCGTGCATATCATGGCCGATGGGCGGATTGTAAAAACTGGCGGTCCCGAGTTGGCACTTGAGGTTGAAAACAACGGTTATGCCGACATTTTGGCCGAGGTGAACTGATGGCGTTGCCCCAAGCAAAACAGACTGCGACAGAGGAGCGGCTGGCCGTCCTGTCGTTGCCCGATGCCGGATGTACTCGCGCTGCGCGCGAGGACGCGATTGCCCGTGTGCGTCAAATGGGCTTGCCCAGTCGGCGCGACGAGTACTGGAAATACACCCAACCCGATACGCTCGTATCGGCTGATGCAGCGCATGCGGCGCTGTTCGAGTCGGACGAGCCGCAAATGTTCGATGAATTCGACCGCTTGAAGATTGTCTTCGTTGACGGAGTGTTCAATCCCGAAGAGTCCGATGATCTGACGCTCGAAGGTGTTTCGATCGACCGACTTGAAGATATTTGCTGCAAAGATATCCATTGGGCCAAAGACTTGTACGGCGTTCTTGAAGCGAATGGACAAGTTCCGGTTCAGCGCCCGCTGGCCGCATTGAACACCGCATTTGCATCAGACGGCGTGGCCATCCATGTGACCGGTAAGCCATCGAAACCGATCAGCCTGATCTATCGCCATGCGTCCGAGGATTCGGATGCGATCCTGCATCACGTAGTACGGGTCGAAACTGACGCCGAGGTTACCATTCTCGAAAACGGGCCGGCGGCATCGCGTTTCAACAAATGTATGGAAATTGACATTGCCGATGGTGGCTCGCTGCACCATGTGCGGGCCCAGGGTCGTGACCACGAGCGTCGTGCGGCGACGCATATGTTTACACGGTTGGGTGCCAATTCGGTCTACAAATCCTTCACCCTGACCATGAACGGTGTTCTGACCCGGAACGAACAGGTGATCGAATTGACCGGCGATGATGCGGTGGCGCACGTGGCCGGTGCCTGCGTCGGAGATGGCGACTTTCACCATGACGACACGGTATTCGTCACCCATGACGCGGTTGGTTGCGAAAGCCGCCAGGTGTTCAAGAAGGTGCTGCGGAACGGCGCGACCGGCGTGTTTCAGGGCAAGATCCTTGTGAAAGAGGGCGCCCAGAAAACAGATGGGTATCAGATCAGCCAGTCTTTGCTACTGGATGATGATAGTCAGTTCCTCGCCAAGCCCGAGCTTGAGATCTATGCCGATGACGTTGTCTGTTCGCACGGTTCGACATCAGGTGCGCTTGATGAAACGGCTCTGTTCTACCTGCGGTCTCGGGGTGTGCCCGTCAAAGAGGCAACAAATTTGCTGACCTTGTCGTTCCTGGCCGAGGCTGTGGAAGAGATCGAGGATGAAGGCCTTGCGGAGGCTATGGTTGACCGCCTTGAAGGCTGGCTTTCTCGGCGAAGCTGATGCCGGTAACGTCGGATATAGTGGCCACATACCGTGGACCAGGCCGGGTTGTAAGCCGGCTTTTGGATTTGGGCGAACGTGAGGACCGCGCTTTGGTCTTTGTAATGGCGTTCTGCGTGGTGGCATTCATTGCGCAACTGCCACGTTTGTCCCGACAGGCGCATCTCGAAGACCTCGAGCTTAACATGCTGTTGGGCGGTGCCTTGCTTGGAACGGTCATTATCTTGCCGCTGTTCTTCTACCTTCTGGCCTTCGTGTCCCACGGTGCGGCGCGTCTGTTCGGCGGAAAGGGGACTGCCTATGGCGCAAGGTTGGCTCTGTTCTGGGCGTTGCTATCCTCGACGCCGTTGATTTTGCTGAACGGCCTTGTCGCTGGTTTTATCGGTCCGGGGACAACCATGACCACTGTCGGGTTGGTCTGGTTTGTCGTATTCCTGTGGTTCTGGTTTTCGGGCCTTAGGCAAGCGCAAAGGTATGCGGAATGAATCCGGCCGTGCTGAGTCAGATTGCTGTTCTGACCCTGACCAACCCTGCCGAAGCGGCAAGACGGTTGCTGGATCTGCGTCCCGGGCGTGAAGTTGTCTGGCTGGCATTCTTTCTGGCTGTCGTTCTGAACGGTGCCATCCAAATTGGTATTGAACAGATGGTCCCTGTCCCGCAGGGTGAACCGCTTCCCGTTTCTGATCCTGTTATTCTGAACCTTCTGCGTTCGTCAGGCGCGATGCTGCTCAGCGTGGTGGCTCTTCTTTTTGTTGGTCGTACTATCGGGGGCGTTGCGACATTCAAAGATATCCTGATCCTGACGATCTGGCTGCAATTCCTTCAGATCGCAGCGATGTCGGTGACGCTGATCGTTTCGATGGTTGTTCCATTTATGATGGTCATGTTTTTGCTGGCGACCGCACTTGTCAGCCTTTACGTCTCAATGCATTTCCTGAATGAAGCTCATAAGTTCAACTCGATGCTGAAATCTTTTGGGGTCATTCTGTTATCCGCACTGATTTCAATCTCATTTGTCCTCATGTTCACACCCAACGGCCCGGTCTAGGGAAGAAAAATACGATGTTCGATCTGCAGAAAATTCGCGCTGACTTTCCGATCCTGTCCCGAGAGGTAAACGGCAAGCCGCTGACCTATCTGGACAATGGAGCATCAGCTCAGAAGCCACAGGTTGTCATTGACGCTGTGACGCGGGCTTATACCGAAGAATATGCAAATGTGCATCGCGGGCTGCACTATCTGTCCAATCTGGCGACCGAGAAATACGAATCCGTTCGTGGAACTATTGCCCGATTTCTGGGCGTAACGGATGAAGATGAAATTGTTCTGAACTCGGGCACGACCGAAGGCATCAATCTGGTCGCCTATGGCTGGGCGATGCCGCGTCTTCAGGCCGGGGACGAGATCGTTCTGAGTGTGATGGAGCATCATGCAAACATCGTACCCTGGCATTTCCTGCGCGAGCGTCAGGGAGTAGTGCTGAAATGGGTGGATGTGGATGCGGATGGCGGGCTTGATCCGCAAGCTGTCATTGATGCCATCGGTCCAAAAACCAAGCTGGTCGCGGTGACCCATTGTTCGAACGTGTTGGGCACGGTTGTGGATGTCAAAGCAATCACAGAAGGCGCCCATGCCAAAGGCGTCCCGGTGCTGGTGGATGGCAGTCAAGGCGCCGTGCATATGCCGGTCGATGTCCAGGATATCGGCTGCGATTTCTACGCCATCACCGGGCATAAGCTTTATGGCCCATCGGGATCGGGAGCGATTTACATCAAATCTGGCCGGATGGCCGAAATGCGCCCGTTTATCGGTGGCGGTGACATGATCAAAGAGGTCAGCAAGGATCAGGTGATCTACAATGATCCACCGATGAAATTCGAGGCGGGAACTCCTGGCATCGTGCAAACCATCGGACTGGGCGTCGCTCTGGACTATCTGATGGATTTGGGGATGGACAACGTTGCTGCTCATGAGGCCGGGATCCGAGACTATGCGATGCAGAGGTTTGCGGGGCTGAACTGGATTCAGCTTCAGGGGACACGGCCGGACAAAGCGGCGATCTTTAGCTTCACTTTGGACGGTGCAGGCCACGCGCATGACATTTCGACGATTTTGGATAAGAAGGGCGTCGCCGTTCGGGCCGGGCACCATTGTGCTGGACCATTGATGGATTTCCTCGGAGTCACCGCGACATGCCGCGCCAGTTTTGGTCTCTATAACTCGAAAGATGAGGTCGATACCCTGATCGAAGCGCTTGAACTTGCGCATGATCTGTTCGCGTGAAACCTGTTTGATCCGGGTCGATTTTCAGTTGCACCCGGCCCGGAACAAGGTTAGCTAACGGCTCAGGCACCTGTAGCTCAGCTGGATAGAGCGCTGCCCTCCGAAGGCAGAGGCCAGAGGTTCGAATCCTCTCAGGTGCGCCATTTCTTGAATATTTGGGCTCGTATTGAAGATCACCTGCAACAGCCGGTTTGCGCAGGATTTATGAGGCTGCCTGAGTAGAATGGCACCTCCACAATGGCAGATAAATCTGCTCATTCAAACGGTTACGTGACCGACAAACTTCTCTTGACGACGGGCGGGGCGGATCAACCGCCCCAGCTTCTTACCACACCGCAATCCATATGCACGAAGTTCGAGCGGTGGTATTTGCCAACACCACCAGCACGGCAAGACATCGCCGCTTTGGCCATTTGCGAGACCGAACGAGATGACAGGCGGAGGTCGGCTGCCTGGCCTTTCATGTGCAACGAATTCTTGGCAACACGGCGCGACCGTGACCGCAGCATCGCGTTGGTCTGCGGCGAGCGATAGCCCGACAGCAGCATATAGGGTTCGTTGACATCCAACAGATTATGCGACGCCGCCATGATGTCGATCGTGCGGAGGTCCATATCTTTGGCCTGGTCGGTGCGCCAATCGCGCATGAAGTGGTTCACTTCTTTGACCGCGTCTTTGATGTATTTACCGTCAACCCAATAGATCATATCGATCCGCTCGCCAGTGCGTCCGGAATACATGCGAATACGGCGAATATCACCACCGCCACGAAGGAATCCTGCTGCATTGGAGTAGGTTGGAGTTGCTACAACTGCTGTAGCTGCGAATGCGCCCAATAAAGCACGCCGGGTCAAACCCGAGGAACTGCTCGTCGTCATTTTGTGTTTCGTCCCGTACTGTTCCTGCCTGCACACGATGTTACGCGCGCTGTATTAATTTATTCCCATCCCAGATGAGGGATTTATGACACACTCGTGAAGGGCGGCCAAGAAGTCTTTCAAATTCATCTTTTCAAGGGGGAATTTTCGGCAGTTTTTTGCGCAGGTGGTGCAAAATGGCAAAGATCCAACGTCTTAGGCCGTCGCCGAAATCTGTCCGATGCAAACAAGCATCACGCTTGGGTATAAGCACGAAATTGATGCATTTGTGAATAGACAATGGGTTTCAAGCAAAACCATAATTGTTCGGCATTGCCTGAAACGGCGTATTATATTGAAAATTCAAGGGCTCCAAATGTTCTCTGTTCTTCGTGCAAGCACCGGTATTGCTTTGGCCGCATGTTTTCTAACGTCTTCGGCGATGGCGAACACTGAGGCCAAGCCTGACACCGCATTCCAGATGGCGGTTGCCGAATTTGCACCTTCCGGGTCTGAGATTGCCGATTTCTACCGTGAAAGAGGATTCGTGCCTGTTTGGGTTGGCGACACGGCTGCACATGCTGAACGTCGTCAACGGTTGATTGAGGGGCTTTCTGCAGTCGAATTACACGGGCTACCCGCGAACGCCTATGATGCGCAGGGCTTGGTTGACCGACTTCAATCAGCAAAATCAGCGCGTGAGCTTGGGGCCGTCGAGGTCGAGTTGACACGCGTTTTTGCAGCCTATGCTCAGGACATGAGGACAGGCCTTTTACGACCATCCGATATAGACGATGGATTAGTCAGGAAGGTCGAGCCGACCTCGACAGCAGGGCATCTGCGTGGACTGACGACCTCGGAGGATGCAGCCTATTTCGATCAGTTGGCGCCAAGCTCGACCCAGTACCGGGCTTTGATGAAGCAGAAACTTGCGCTGGAAGAATTGGTTCGCCAAGGCGGTTGGGGAACTACTGTTCCACAAGCAAAGCTAGAGCTGGGAGATACGGGACCCGCCGTAATAGCGATGCGTAACAGATTGGTTGAAATGGGTTTTATGAACCCAACAGCCAGCCCTGTTTTTGACGATGCCTTGCTGGCAGGTGTTCAACGGTTTCAAATCGCACATGGTCTTGCCGCAGATGGCGTCGCGGGTCCGGGCACAATTACTGAATTGAACCGCACTGCTTCGGATCGTCTGAAGGCCGTCTATGTCGCGCTGGAGCGTGAGCGCTGGTTGCCGCGCGAGCGCGGTGAACGCCACATTCTGGTCAATCAGGCTGATTTCTCAGCCAAGATTGTTGATGACGGCTTTATTACCTTTGAAACCCGCGCTGTGATCGGCAAGAACACCCATGATCGTCGGAGCCCCGAGTTTTCCGACAAGATGGAACATATGGTCATTAACCCCAGCTGGTATGTCCCACGCTCGATCATCACCAAGGAATACCTGCCGCAGCTGCAGTCCAACCCAAATGCCGTTGGGCATATTCAGATTACCGATCGCAGTGGTCGCCAGGTCAATCGCGGGGCAGTAGATTTCACTCAGTTCACCGCAAGCAACTTTCCTTTTGCGATGCGCCAACCGCCCAGCAAAAGCAATGCCCTGGGGCTGGTGAAGTTCATGTTCCCCAACAAGCACAACATCTATCTGCATGATACACCGCAGAAAAGTTTGTTTGCTCGGGAATCTCGTGCCTTCTCGCATGGTTGTATCAGATTGGCTCAGCCTTTCGAATTCGCTTACGCACTGTTGGCGAAGCAAGAAGAAAACCCAAAGGCATTTTTCCATCGGATTCTCGCGACTGGAAAAGAGACCACTGTGAAACTTGAGCAGCATGTTCCTGTCCACTTGATTTACCGCACTGCCTTTATTGGCCCGAAAGGTGAGGTACAGTACCGACGCGACGTCTATGGCCGTGATCAGAAAATCTGGAATGCTCTGCAGAAAGCAGGGGTGGCCCTGCCGGACGTTCAGGGGTAATCACCGGGGGCAGGTCCTAGTTCCGGGAAGCCCCACATGAAATATACAGTTCAACAAATCGCAGATGCCCTTGACGCTGAGTTCCAGGGCGATGCCGGCCTGGTCGTACATGCTGCTGCTGAACCGTCGGATGCAACTGCCACTGATCTGGCGATGGCGATGTCGCCGAAATATGCCGAGGATCTGGGATCGGGTTCGGCGCAGGTCGCCATCCTTTGGGAAGGTGCTGACTGGCAGGCGTTGGGGCTTAAGGCAGCAATATTCGTTCGGCGACCGCGGATGGCGATGGCCGGGATCACCTCCATGCTGGATAAAGGGCAGGGCTTTGGATCCGGGGTTCACCCTTCTGCAGTCATCGACCCGACTGCGGATGTGGCAGATGGGGTCTCAATCGGCCCTCTGGCAGTCATTGGTGCACGGGCCCGGGTCGGCAGAGGGGCGAATATCGGACCGCATTGCGTCATAGGCATGGATGCTGTGTTGGGCGAAGACGCCGTTCTGCGCGAAATGGTCAGCATTGGTGCCCGTGTGCAGATCGGGGATCGTTTTATCGCGCAACCAGGGGCAAGGATCGGTAGCGACGGGTTCAGTTTTGTTACGCCCGAAGTATCGGGGGTAGAGAACGCGCGCAAGACCTTGGGGGATGCAGGAGACGCCAGCGCGCAAAGCTGGCTGCGCATTCATTCACTGGGTTCTGTGGAAATTGGCGACGATGTCGAGATCGGTGCGAATTGCACGATCGACAACGGGACCATTCGTAATACTCGCATCGGGAATGGCACAAAACTGGATAATCAGGTCCATATCGGCCACAACACGCGCGTTGGTAATGACTGTCTGCTGTGTGGTCAGTCTGGTATTTCCGGTTCGGTTGAGCTTGGCAATAACGTGGTTCTGGGTGGGCAATCAGGCGTCTCGGACAATATTTTCGTTGGCGACCGGGTGATTGTCGGCGGTGGTACCAAAATCCTGTCAAACGTACCTGCCGGTCGTGTGTTGATGGGCTACCCGGCTGTGAAGATGGAAACCTTTACTGATGTCTATAAGGCGCAGCGCAGATTGCCGCGGATGCTTCGTGACGTGGAGGCGTTGAAAAAGGCTGTTTCCAAACAGCCTCCGAGCGATTAAATCACATTCAACGTGATAATCAGAGGATCGATATGAGCATCACCGACCGCGTCATTGCCATCATTGCCGAACAAGCCGTGTTGGAGCCTTCGGATGTGACGCCCGAAAGTACGCTCGAAGATCTGGGGATCGACAGCCTGGGGCTGGTCGAGAGTATCTTTGCCATCGAAGAAGAGTTCGACATTACCGTTCCGTTCAATGCCAATGAACCAACGGCCAGTGACTTTGACATCTCAAATGTCGCCGCGATCATTGCTGGGATCGAAAAGCTTGTGGCAGAAAAGGTCTGACCCAAGCAAATGAAACGGGTAGTAATAACCGGGGCAGGCACGATCAATTCGCTTGGTCATTCAGTTCCAGATACGCTTGAGGCGATGCGGGAAGGCCGTTGTGGCATTTCGGAACTTGAATTTCGAGACGTCGACAGGTTGGCGATCAAGATCGGTGGGCAGGTCCGGGGGTTCGAAGCCGAGGGTCGGTTCAACCGCCAACAGATGACTCTGTATGACAGGTTTACACAGTTTACCCTGACCGCGGCCAAAGAGGCCATAGATCAGTCCGGGATCGAATTCCACGGTGAGTTGGCTGCACGATCTGGCGTGGTTCTGGGAACAGCAGGTGGTGGCGTTTCGACCTGGGACGACAACTACCGTTCAGTCTATGAGGACGGGAAGAACAGGGTCCATCCATTTGTTGTACCAAAACTTATGAACAACGCGGCGGCAAGCCACGTATCGATGGAACATAACCTCAAAGGTCCCAGCTTTACGGTATCGACTGCTTGTGCCTCATCGAACCATGCGATGGCGCAAGCCTTTCAGATGGTGCGCAGCGGGGCGGCCCCTGCGATGATCACCGGCGGCTCAGAATCCATGTTGTGCTTTGGTGGCGTTAAGGCCTGGGAAGGGCTGCGGGTGATGTCCAAGGATGCCTGTCGTCCTTTTAGCGCCAACCGAAACGGTATGGTGCAAGGAGAGGGAGCGGGCATCTTCGTGTTCGAGGAATACGAACACGCGAAGGCGCGTGGGGCAGAAATTTTGTGCGAAGTTGTTGGTTTCGCGATGACCTCGGATGCATCAGACATTGTAATGCCCAGCAAGCAGGGCGCAGCCCGTGCGATGTCAGGGGCGTTGTCTGATGCTGGCCTGAATGCCAATCAGGTGGGTTATATCAACGCCCATGGCACAGGTACTGCGGCCAATGACAAAACGGAATGTGCCGCTGTAGCTGGCGTTTTCGGCCCGCATGCGGACGAACTTTTGATCTCATCCACCAAGTCGATGCATGGTCACTTGATTGGCGGAACCGGCGCGGTAGAGCTTTTGGCCTGTATCATGGCCCTGCGAGATGGGGTGATTGCACCGACGATTGGCTACGAAGAACCAGATCCGGAATGTGCTTTGGACGTTGTGCCCAACGAGGCACGCGATGCGAAAGTCGAGGTTGCGCTAAGCAACGCTTTCGCTTTCGGAGGTCTGAACGCAGTACTTGCCTTGAAGCGGGTTTGAGAAAGCCGCTGGGTTAAACGGCTTTCTCGAAATGTAGTCTTCAGTTGGTTGCGACATCAACAATGTCGTAGCCTGCAGTAAACCCGGACAAAGACAGGTCAAGTTCGATCACCTGATCCGGCGCGGGCGCTGGAACGATGGTCAAAGTCGCCTTGCTACCCTGCTTCATTGCGTCGATATCCCCCTGGGTCAGGCCGATTTGGGCAACACAGCCAACAGGGTTACAAAACGAATAGTTGTAGCGTTTGGCAGGCGCCCCGTCGATTGAGAGGGTCAGCTGCGCTTGCAACAGGGTTTCAAGCGGAACCAAGATATTTGCTCCGGCTACAGCCGAACCGCCTTCGGGTAGGCGGAACATGGAAAACTCAGCCATAGGCACATCTTGCGGGCCATTTATGACTTGCAGCAGCGAACACAGATCTTTGCCCGCGTTCATCTTCAAACAGTTCAGGCTCCAGTCGCCGAATTTTTCTTTGTCATAGCGCTGTCCGACCTTGACGGTTTCATCGACCGGCTGCCCCAGGTCGAGACCATTGTCCACCTGCTCGGTCGTAGGGGATTCGGTGGCAGGTTCTGCCGTGTCGGTGGTCTCTTGCGCCAGGGCGGCGCCGTTGAAAAGAAAAGCTGCCGCAACAAGCTTTATCGGTGTCCTGAACATAATTGCCTCGTGATTGTTGATGTGGCTTTTCGCCGGGTCTAGCACCACTGGCGCGCAGTGTCAGGCATTATGCAGCGTAAAAAGACAGAAGTGATCGGAATCTCGCCTGAGGCCCCGTGGGCAACACGTGTGGCCAAGATAAAAGGGAGCCGGTGGAGCGGCTCCCTTTCATGAATTTTTCTCCCCGTCGGACCGGCCGACTTAATTATGTGCAGACGTTACGAGAGGGCGGCGCGGTGGTCAACTGCTAACCTGAAAATTTAATTATGAAGCTATGGTGGAAAAAGGGCCGCGCGTGAACGCGCGGCCAGTCGACAGGGAGGAAGTTTGTTGACCGCGCAATTCTCATACACGAACAACCAGAAAACTATCGCAGCCAAAGGTTAACTTTGTATGCTGGGCGGAGATCGGTAGGAAACAGGGCCTTAAACATATGAGTGAGAACATATTTCTTGGCGGTGGTGGCGCAGATTACAGCCAACCGCAGACGTTGTCGTTGAAATACGCCAACCGCCACGGCCTGATTGCCGGTGCGACCGGTACTGGCAAGACCGTGACGCTTCAGATCCTGGCCGAGGGGTTTTCCAAGGCCGGGGTGCCGGTGTTTCTGTCTGACGTCAAAGGTGATCTGTCTGGTTTGGCGTTGGCGGGCAGTGAAAGTCACAAGCTACATGGGGCATTTCAGAAGCGTGCCGAAACCATCGGATTCACGGATTACGAATATGCCGCTTGCCCGGTCACTTTCTGGGATCTGTTCGGTCAGCAAGGCCATCCGGTTCGAACCACAGTATCCGAGATGGGACCTTTGTTGTTGTCCAGGTTGATGGACCTGAGCGAAGCACAAGAAGGCATTGTTAACATTGCATTTCGGGTTGCCGATGAAGAAGGTATGCCCCTGTTGGATATGAAAGATCTGCAAGCCCTGTTGGTCTGGATCGGAGAGAACAGAGCAAATCTTTCGCTGCGCTATGGGAATGTCTCAACCGCCTCGATCGGTGCCATCCAGCGACGGTTGTTGGTTCTTGAAAATCAAGGGGGCACCAATCTGTTTGGCGAACCTGCCCTGGAACTGGCCGATCTTATGCGCACCGATGCCAACGGGAATGGCATGGTGAACATCCTGGCCTCTGACAAGCTGATGGGATCACCTCGTCTGTATGCGACGTTCCTGTTATGGCTGCTGAGCGAACTGTTTGAAGAGTTGCCCGAAGTCGGCGATCCGGACAAACCCAAGCTGGTATTTTTCTTTGACGAAGCGCATCTGTTGTTCGAAGACGCGCCCAAAGTGCTTGTGGACAAGGTCGAGCAGGTCGCCCGCCTTATCCGATCAAAGGGCGTAGGGGTCTATTTCATCTCGCAAAACCCGGCAGACATCCCAGAAGACATTCTGGGTCAGTTGGGTAACCGGGTACAGCATGCTTTGCGAGCTTTCACCGCCCGAGACAGGAAAAACCTTCGCCTTGCGGCTGAAACCTACCGCGAGAATCCAACCTTTGATACAGAGGCCGCCATCCGTGAGGTTGGCGTGGGCGAGGCGGTTACATCCATGCTGCAAAAGAAAGGGGTTCCGGGCATCGTCGAACGCACTTTGATCCGTCCCCCTGGGTCACAGTTGGGGCCGATTACCGCTGCCGAACGGCAAACGGTAATGAATGCGTCTCCGATGAAAGGCAAATACGAAACCCGCATAGATCGCAGATCAGCCTTTGAGATGCTCCAGGCGCGGACTGATGCCGCAGCACAGGCCGCAGCCGAGGCAGAAGAACAGCTTGAGTCTCAATCGATTGCAGAACGCGAATTTGCCACGGCTCGCCGATACTCAGCTAGCAAAGTATCGCGGTCTTCTTCGCGGATCGTGCGAAAGAAGGACACCTTTGCCACCGCCATGAGCGAGGCCGTCATTAAAGAGCTTAAGGGAACAACAGGGCGCAGGATCGTCCGAGGCATTCTGGGCGGGTTATTTCGTAATCGTTGAATGGCGGGCCGGGCTGATTGCCCGGCCACACAACGGTTACTTCAGGCGGCGTTGGCCTTCTTGTCTGCAATATGCATCAGCCTCGGGGACGGACATTTTTGTTGCCGGAAAGTCGATTGCCCGGTCCCAGTCCACGCGGTTCTGCCGGTAGAGCTGGCATGTCACCACGCCCTTGGGGGTCTGGACCTTGACCGGAGTGGTTTCCAGATCTTTTGGTGACGGAATACATGCGGTCAAAGAGGCAAGAACCGGCAGCAGAATGAGTGTCTTTGTAAGAGTGGTTTTCATCGGTGTTTTCTATTCCCTGCGGGCAAATGGTAGTAGTCTGCACAAAGGCAAATATTTGGTGAACACGACTGTGAAACTTGTCAGGCCGATGAGTTGCTCTAGTAAGTTCCTCACTCAAAAGCAAGAAACCGCACCAATTTCTTGACGCGGTTCCATATATTGGAGGTTCTGTGGCCCTATTTCTCGGGGATCAGCCCTCTTGGACTGAATCTAAGAACAATCAGCAGAATCAACCCCATCGTGAACAGTCGCATATGGGCCGCGCTGTCGATCAGATGCGTCTTGAGCGCACTGCCATCGGGCATTCCGGACGTGATCAGGTTCATAATCCACAACCCAATCGGTTCGACCTGGACCCACAGGAACCAGATGAGGAATGCGCCCAGCACAGCACCAAAGTTATTGCCCGATCCGCCCACGATCACCATGACCCAGACCAGAAATGTAAAGCGCAGAGGGTTGTAGGTACCCGGCGTCAACTGCCCGTCCAGCGTTGTCATCATCGCGCCCGCGATACCGCAGATGGCAGAGCCCAGAACGAAGATTTGCAAATGGCGGCGGGTGACATCTTTACCCATCGCCTCGGCTGCAACCTCGTTGTCACGGATGGCGCGCATCATGCGGCCCCAGGGGCTGCGCAGCGCCATCTGGGCCATCCACAGCAGGATCAGAAGAACAACCATGAACAGCAGGGAATAGCCCAGCTTGACCGACAGGGTCGAGGCGATGACAGGGTCCAGCCCAAACCAATCGGCACGGGCAATGAAGGATGGATCCTGCTGCAGCTCAACCTCATAGCCGACCACGGGCGAGGGGCGTGGGATGCCGTAGACATTCTTGACACCTCGGGCCAGCCAGTCCTCGTTTTTCATGATTGCGATGATGATTTCGGCAATCCCAAGCGTCGCAATCGCCAGATAGTCCGAGCGCAGGCCAAGGGCTGTTTTGCCGATCAACCAAGCAGCACCGGCGGCCAACACACCGCCCGCGGGCCAGGCCAGCAGAACCGGCAGATTCAACCCGCCAAGGTTGCCCGCAACGGCTGGGTCAATGGCTTCGACACCAGCAACGCTGGGGTCAAACACCGCACGGTAAATGAAAAACCCGGCGATCAGAATCGCGACGATGGCAATCGTCTGTACACGGCCCCTCGGTATTTTTGTTGCCACCAGAACCGCCGCAACGACGGTCGCAGCCCCCAACAGCAACGCAAGGACGATCCCGTATCCTCCGGATGACCACGCGCCGGGTGTCGGCGGGGTTGAGACCAGCACAACTGCCAGCCCGCCCAGCGCAACAAAGCCCATAACACCAACGTTAAACAGGCCCGCAAAGCCCCATTGCAAGTTCACCCCAAGCGCCATGATAGCCGAGATCAACCCCATGTTCAGGATCAGGATTGCTGTGTTCCATCCCTGCACCAAGCCAGTTGCCAGTATTAGAACGGCGACCGCAGCAAAAAGAACCGAGTTTTTCAGCCGCTCGTTGTCCGTTTGCACAGCATATCGGTACGTCCATCCTAGGGCGACCTCCGCGATTCCGGCAATCAGTCCGACGGTGCCAATAGTTGCTCCGGCGATCAGAGGAATAGCAATCGATGCAATGAGACTTAGGATCATACCGCTTTCCCCTTAAACAGACCTGTGGGCTTAAACAGAAGCACGATAAGCAAGATAACAAAGCTGACCGCGAATTTGTAATCGGTGGATAAGAATTGGACCAATCCCGAGGGCTCTAGATGTTCCGGTGCCATATAGGTCAGCACCTTTTTCCACGCATAGGTGATCGTCACCTCGGAAAACGCGATGATGAACCCGCCCGCGATAGCGCCCAGCGGGTTGCCGAGGCCGCCGACGATGGCCGAAGCGAAGATCGGCAGCAGAAGCTGGAAATAGACAAAGGGCTTAAAGCTCTTGTCCAACCCGTAAAGCACACCCGCAGTTGTCGCCAGCGCCGCGACAAGGATCCAAGTGATCATCACCACACGTTCAGGGTTGATGCCGGACAGCAGCGCCAGATCCTCGTTATCCGAATACGCGCGCATCGACTTGCCGGTACGGGTTTTGTTCAAAAACCAGAACAAAAGTGCCACGGCGACAACGGCCACAACCACAGTGATGCCCTGAGAGGTCTTGATCGCCAACCCCTCACGCAACCCGGTCATTGCCTTGAATTCCCGCGCTGAAACGATGAACCGCTCACCGTCCGAGAACCTTTGATCATCCGGCCCGATTATGAACCGCACCAGCCCGTTCATTATGAACATCACGCCCATCGAGACGATCACCAGAATGACCGGCTTGGCCTTTTGTTCCCGGTAGAACCTGTACACCAGCCGATCCGTGATCAGAACCAGAACGATACAGCCCAGAATGGCAAAGGGCAGGGCCAGCAGAGCGGTTGGCAGCGGCCCGAAACTGACCCCGGCGGCCTGCAGGCCCCATGTGACCAGCACGGCGATCATCGCACCAAAGGCCATCGTGTCGCCATGGGCAAAGTTCGAGAACCGCAGGATGCCATAGATCAGCGTCACCCCCAGCGCACCCAGCGCCAACTGGCTGCCATAGGCGATTGCGGGAACAAGAACGAAGTTGGAGAGCGCCACAAGGGCGTTTAGGAAGTCCATATTACTCACCATACTCCGGACAGATTATCTTGATTGTTTCAAACTGCGCTTCGGCGCTGTTCCGCATTATATACAGCCTGAACCAAAAGTTTCTGTTCTCCCAAAGATCAACAACCTCATCGTCGTTGCTTGCATTCGCTTCGAAGACAAAAGCATATGACTGTTCGTCGTATGGTGAGACCTGCTCGCCAGAGAGCCAATCAGTTAAATTAAATTCCATTGGTTCACCTGAATCGAAATCGAATTTGAACCAAATTGGGAGAGGAACAGGCACTCTTGAATAGCGTGCAAAGTCGACCCAAGCGATTTCTTCCACTCTGTCAATAAGCTCGTATGGATTGTTTCCATTCTGCTCGTTTATTGGTGCCATGAAGACTGTCGTTGTAACGATCAGTTCGCTTTTTTCCTGTGTTAATTGGCAGAGATTTTGAACGTCACATCTTTCAACAATCACACAATCATATTTCTCGAGACCGCTCACAGGCCCTATGAATGCCATAACTGTCTGGGGAAAAATGCTCAGAAATAATGCGGAAACTGTTTTGAACATCCTCACCCCCCCAAGAAACTCTTACGGACCTCTGGATCGGCCAGCAGTTCCTTGCCCGTGCCGGTATAGGCGTTCCGCCCTTGAACCAGCACATATCCCTTATCTGCGATCTCCAACGCCTGACGAGCGTTCTGCTCAACCATCAGGATCGGCAACCCGGTGCGGGAAACCTCGATAATCCGGTCGAACAGCTCATCCATCACGATGGGTGAAACACCGGCGGTGGGTTCGTCCAACATCAGCACTTTGGGCTGGGTCATCAGCGCGCGGCCCACGGCAACCTGTTGGCGCTGACCGCCCGACAGCTCTCCGGCGGCTTGGTTGCGTTTGTCACGGAGAATGGGAAAGAGGTCATAGACCTGTTCCATCGTGTCTGAAAAGTCGTCACGACGGATGAAGGCACCCATCTCAAGGTTTTCTTCGACCGTCATCGAAGTGAAGATGTTCGAGGTCTGAGGAACAAAGCCCATCCCCTTGATCACCCGATCCTGGGGCGACAGGTTGGTGATGTCTTCTCCGTCCAGTCGCACAGATCCCGCGCGGACATCCAGCATCCCAAACACGGCCTTCATTGCAGTGGATTTACCGGCGCCGTTGGGGCCAACGATTACAGCGATTTCACCGGCATCGACTGAAATCGTGCAATCATGCAGGATATCCGGGCCCTTGCCGTAGCCTCCGGTCATGGTGTCGCCGATCAGGAATGGGCCACCTTCGACGCGGTGCGTCTTTCCGCTTTTGCGATGTGCGGGCGTCATCGTGCCCATGCCGTGTGTATTGGTGATCGAGGCATCCTTGTTGCCGTGGTCATCCTGATAAGGATTATCGCTCATGCCCCGGCCTCCAGCTTGTCTTTGTTCTTCAGGCCGGTGCCCAGATAGGCTTCGATCACATGCTCATTGGCTTTGATCTCGTCCAGAGTGCCCTGGGCCAGAACCTTGCCCTCGGCCATACAAATGACCGGGTCGCAGATTTTGCCGATGAAATCCATGTCGTGTTCGATGACTACAAACGTATAGCCGCGTTCCTTGTTCAGGCGCAGGATCGTGTCGGCGATGGTCATCAGCAGGGTGCGGTTCACACCCGCGCCGACCTCGTCCAGAAACACGATCTTGGCGTCGACCATCATGGTACGGCCAAGTTCCAGCAGCTTTTTCTGCCCGCCCGAGACCTGACCGGCCTTGTGATCGGCCAGATGTTCGATGGTCAGAAACTCCAACACCTCATCGGCCTTAGCCATTAACGCGCGCTCTTCATTAGCGATGCGTTTGCGGCCGAACCAGGTGTTCCAAAGTGATTCCCCGGATTGCGCGCCGGGCACCATCATCAGGTTCTCTCGGCAACTCATCGAGGAAAACTCATGCGCGATCTGAAAAGTGCGCAGCAGACCTTTGTGAAACAGATCGTGTGGTGGCAAGCCGGTTATGTCCTCGCCATCCATGAACACGCGTCCAGAGGTGGGCGGGAGTACACCCGCGATCACGTTGAACAGAGTTGTCTTTCCGGCCCCGTTCGGCCCAATCAGGCCGGTGATCGAACCCTTCTGGATTTCCAGCGATGCCCCATCCACCGCATGAAACCCGCCGAAATGCTTATGCACGTCCTCGACGACGATCATCTTTTCCCCTAGCCGCCGTTTTCGGCGTTCTTGTTTTCACACCCTCATTGAAGAGGTGCGGTCTTTTTTCACTGAAGCAGCCCGGACACAAGGTCCGGGCTGCTTATTTTCAGGTCTTCTCAGGTCAAAATCAACGGAAGTTGACGGTCTTGTTTTCGCCGTCGGTGACTTCGATCTCGCGATACGAACCTGCGCTTTCGCCGGGGCCGATCAGCTCAACGCCGGACGCGCCGACATAGTCGATGTCCTGACCAGCGGCCAACAGTTCCAAACCTTTGGCCAGCTCACCCGGATAGATCTTCTCTCCTGGAGCGTTGGCAACATCTAGGATCTTGCTGCCGTAGTCGGCCGGGTTGGTCGAACCAGCGGCCTGCATCGCCAGCATGAACAGCGCTGCGGCGTCATAGCTTTCAGGCGAATAGGGCGACGATCCGTCAAAACCGGCGGCTTCGGCCATGGCAAAGTACTTTTCAGCACCTTCACCACCTGAACCGGCGATCTGACCGAACGAGCCGTTCAGGTCGGGGCCGACATTTGCGGGCAGCGAGTCACCGATCATGCCGCCGGGCAAGCCGAACGTGTCGAATGCACCGCTGTCCAGCGCCGACTGAATGATGCCCAATCCGCCCTGATCGAGATACCCGGCTACAACCAGAATGTCGCCACCGGCCGAGGCCAGCGCGCCAACTTCGGCCGAATAGTCTGCTTTGCCATCCTCATGCGCTGCCACGATTGTGACTTCGCCGCCCGATGCCTCGAACGAGGACTGGATCGCGTCTGCCAGACCCTTGCCATAGTCGTTGTTGGTGTAGGTCAGTGCGATTGAAGTGATCCCGCGATCATTCAGGATATCTGCCATCACCTGACCTTCACGTGCATCCGACGGGGCGGTGCGGAAGAACAGGCCGTTATCCTCCATGGTCGACAGACCGGGCGAGGTGGCCGAGGGCGAGATCATGACCATCCCGTTCGGGATCGCGACATTCTGCAGGATCGCTCCGGTCACGCCAGAGCAGTCACCGCCAATGATGCCGGCAACGCCGTCGGCAATCATGCGTTCACCGTTCGAGGTGGACAGGCCGTTGTCGATACAGCCGGTATCAGCGCGCGATGCAGTGACGGTAGAGCCATCCAGCAATTTGCCGGATTCGGTGACTTCGGCCATCGCCATCTCGGCGCCTGAACCCATAGCGGGTGCCAGCGATTCAATCGGTCCGGTAAAGCCGAACAGAACACCCAATGTGACGTCTTCGGCCATAGCTGCGCCCGAAAGAAGGGCGGTTGCTGCAGTTGCTGTAAGCAGCTTTTTCATATGGTTACTCCCAGTTGTGAACGTATTCGTTCTGGGCACGACCCTAGGCAAGCTGTTCGAAAAAGAAAAGTCCTAACGCAAACGTGTTTTTGTGGCGCACAGTTCTAGTTGTTCAGATGTGCCCGGCGCGGTGTTTTCGGTAAGGAGAACGAGATGTTTAGACTAGCTTTGATCTTCATCTTTTCTGTTGTTTCAGGGTTGGCAGGGGCAGAATCGCTAACTACCAACTCCGGATCGGCGCGTGTGACGGCGATGGTGAAGGGGCTCGATACGCCCTGGGCAGTCGGCATCCTGCCTGACATGTCCTTTCTGGTAACTGAGCGCGACGGTGATCTTCTGTTCGTGTCGGAGGGAAACATAGTTCGCGTCAAAGGCACTCCCAATGTGGTTGCAAAGGGGCAGGGCGGTTTGCTGGACGTAACCGTTGCCAGGGATTTTTCGCAAAGCCGTGAGGTTTTCCTGACCTATTCCAAGCCTCAACCAAAGGGGGCAGGCACTGCACTTGCGATTGCGCGCCTGTCCGAAGACGGATCAAAGCTGACCGATCTGCGCACGATTTTCGAAGCTGAAAATGGTGGGGATTCTGGGCGTCATTTTGGCTCTCGTATTGTCGAGGCAAGGGACGGGACATTACTTGTCACTATCGGCGATCGTGGTGATCGCCCGACCGCCCAGGATCGATCGAGTCACAACGGCTCGGTGATCCGTGTGAACCGGGACGGCTCGGTGCCGGCTGATAATCCATTTGTCGGACAACCCGGAATTCAGCCTGAGATATTGTCTTATGGCCACCGGAATCCCCAAGGTGCAGGGCTGGATGCACGGGGGCATCTATGGGTATCGGAACATGGAGCCAAGGGAGGAGATGAAGTGAACCTAATCCGGCCGGGGCGGAACTATGGCTGGCCGGTGATTTCCTATGGCAAGCACTATTCCGGACAAACAATCGGCGAGGGGACGGCGAAACCGGGGATGGTGCAGCCTGAATTCTATTGGGACCCTTCCATCGCCCCATCCGGCCTTTTGATTTATTCAGGCAAGCTTTGGCCCGAATGGAAGGGTGATCTATTCGTCGGGTCGCTCAAATTCGACTACATTGCTCGGCTTGAAGGCACTCCATTGACTGAGGTCGAGCAGATCAAGGGCCCTCATACGGAACGCGTCCGCGACATTGTCGAGGCACCGGATGGATCAATCTGGTTTATTTCCGTCGGGCAGGGCGCTGTCTTTCGCATGACCCCCAGCGATTAAACAGACAAGCGCCCGCTTTGCGCACCGCGCTCACGATAGGGCGTGGTGTTATAATGCGCCCGGTAGCATTTCGAGAAATGGCTAGGCGAGGCAAACCCGCATGCTAGCGCCACGTTGATCACGCTCATGTCGGTCTGCATCAGCAGGTTCCGGGCCTTATGCAGGCGCAGCTCCATATAATAGCGTTTAGGCGACCGGCTGAGGTAACGGCGAAACAGACGCTCTAGCTGCCGCGTGGACATGCCGACCTCTTTGGCCAGAATCGAAGGCGAGATCGGCTCTTCGATGTTTTTCTCCATCATCAGGATGACCTGGCTCAGCTTGGGATGGCGTACCCCAATCCGTGTTGGGGTCGACAAACGCTGTGTGTCCTGATCGGTGCGGATCGAGGAATAGATCAACTGATCGGCCACCGCGTTGGCAAGGTCTTCCCCGAAATCCTCGGCGATGATTTTCAGCATCAGGTCGATAGAGGAAGTGCCACCGGCTGTTGTCATCCGGTTTCCGTCAATCTGGAATACGGATTTGGTCAGTTCGACCTCATCAAATTCTTCGGTGAAACTGTCTGAGTTTTCCCAGTGAATTGTCGCACGCTTGCCATCCAGTAAACCGGCCTTGGCCAAGGTATAAGCTGCCGTACACAGCCCACCAATGCGCAATCCCCGGCGTGCTTCGCGGCGGACCCAGTTCAGAATTTTCTTGGTGGTAGCGGCTTGAACATCGACACCGCCGCAGATCAGCACGACGTCATCGCGCTGCAGCTCGGCTAGATCAGCGTCCAGTTTGAACTCGGTCCCGGCGGAGCATTTGATCGTCTCGCCGCCTTCGCCAGACAGGCTCCAACTGTAAAGCTCTTTGTCGGCCATGCGGTTTGCGATGCGCAGGCTATCCAGCGCGGATGCGAAACACAGCAGCGAGAATTTGTCCAACAGGACAAACACGAAATGACGAGGGCTGGCCGCAGTGGTTTCCACCGTGACAACTTGGCGTTGCTCTTGCATGGCGAGGTGTCCTTGATTCGGCGCCGTTTGACCCTACGTCCGGCGACAGATTTGACCGCCACCATGATCAAAGCTTGTTTGCGACGTCAAGAGGTCCAAATCGTATATGGCCTCTCATCAAACGTTTTTGTATAGAGGCGACTTGAATACTTCAGCGGAGATCAAAGCTATGACCGAATGGCAAAAAACGAACTGGCGCAACAAGCCCCGGGTTCAGATGCCAGACTATACCGACGCAGCCGCGCTGGCAAAAGTCGAGGCTCAGCTTTCGCAGTATCCGCCGCTGGTGTTTGCAGGTGAGGCACGTCGGCTCAAGCAACATCTTGGTGCTGCGGGGCGGGGTGAGGCTTTCCTGCTGCAGGGCGGCGACTGTGCTGAAAGCTTTGAACAATTCAGCGCGGATGCGATCCGCGACACCTTTAAGGTGATGCTGCAGATGGCCATGGTTTTGACCTATGGCGCAAAGGTGCCGGTGGTCAAAGTGGGCCGTATGGCTGGACAGTTCGCCAAACCGCGCAGCGCACCGACAGAGGTGGTGGATGGCATTGAGCTGCCCAGCTATCGCGGCGATATCATCAACGAGCTGGATTTCACGCCCGAGGCGCGGATTCCGAATCCGTCCAAGATGTTGCAAGCCTATACGCAGGCAGCGGCAACATTGAACTTGTTGCGCGCCTTTTCGACCGGTGGTTTCGCCGATATGAGCCATGTGCATTCGTGGACACTCGGCTTTGCCGATGGCCAGGATGTTCAGAAATACTCTGAAATTGCTGACCGAATTCAGGATTCGATTGATTTCATGGGGGCTGCGGGCATCACCGCGGACACAACGCATGAATTCTCGTCGGTTGAATTCTATACCAGCCACGAAGGTCTGCTGCTTGAATACGAAGAGGCGCTGACCCGTCTTGATTCTACATCGGGCAACTGGTTGGCCGGGTCCGGCCACATGATCTGGATTGGCGACCGCACCCGTCAACCTGATGGCGCGCATGTTGAATTCTGTTCCGGCGTTCTGAACCCGATCGGTCTGAAATGCGGTCCGACGACATCTGCCGAAGACCTCAAAGTTTTGATGGCCAAACTGAACCCGGAAAACGAAGAAGGGCGTCTGACCCTGATCGCGCGGTTTGGTGCAGGCAAGGCAGGAGAGCATCTGCCGCGTCTGGTCAAAGCAGTCAAGGAAGAGGGCGCCAAGGTGACCTGGGTCTGTGACCCAATGCACGGCAATACGATCAAATCGGCCACCGGCTATAAGACCCGGCCCTTTGATTCCGTGCTGCGCGAAGTTCGCGACTTCTTTGGTGTGCATCAGGCCGAGGGCACGATCCCCGGCGGTGTGCATTTTGAGATGACGGGGCTAGACGTGACCGAATGCACTGGAGGTGTACGCGCTGTAACAGAAGAAGATCTGTCAGACCGTTACCACACTGCCTGCGATCCACGTTTGAACGCGTCGCAGTCGTTGGAACTGGCCTTCCTTGTTGCGGAAGAACTGACAGATCTGCGCCGGAACCGCGGCAAACGCGCAGCCTCCTAACCACTTGGTCAGACGATCTTAAAAAGGCGGGTCTAATTGGCCCGCCTTCTTTACATTTAACACGCGTTACTCGTTACTTATCCCGTGATACGACCAATCGAAGGTGAGATCCGGGACGTTTGAACTCTTGTTGTTCTTCGGCAAATCCTTCGACAACAGGCTGAACCGGTTGTCGAGGCGCCTGTATTTCTGACACAGCACGCAGTTTATGATGGCTTACATCAAAGCGCCGAGGGGTTGCCCCAATCGTCCCGTCACTGACCATGACGCCAAGAACACGGCTGACATCGCCCAAATCGCTTTTCAGCGGCAAAAGGATCATTCGCGCTTGAAGATCCGTGCGCCCAAACCCACCGGTCGAGGCCAATTCAAGTTCAGCAATGGCAGGGCCGGCAAAAACCTGTTCAAGGATTTCGGTAACCTGAGTTCGCGCGCTGGGTTCGAAAAAAGCGGTCAGAGGCATTCCCCGAACCTCCATACCCGCCAGTGTGTTCAAGTGACTGCCGGCCAGACGAAACCGGGCCAGACCGGGTGCAATGCGTTCAAGGATGAAGGTGTTAGGCAGGATATTCTCAAGCCCGCGCGGGTCGATCTGAGATCGCATGGGAACACCATCGCCGGACAGCAAGGCTGTCCAGTACGCTTCGGCCTGTTGTATGGGCGATAGACTGCGCCCACTGTCAAAACGATCCATTGCGACGATCTTTCCAAATTTAGTCCCGGAACCGTTACCGAAAAAGATCTTCATTTTCATCACCCTAACTGCAATCGACCGTCATTTTCATAAAATGCAAGATACCGGGAGCTTTTGCGCCTTGTCGGTACTTGCCTAGACGAGATTGGCACGGGTTGAGTCAATTTTGGAGTAATTCTTTAATGAATGGTTAACCTCTGTCCGACGCTGTCATTCTCAGCAAACTCTTGCCCTGCACACGAGGATGGCATTAGGTGCGGACAAGAACACTGGGCGGGCAAAGCGGAGAAGACAGGCATGATCAGATCCATGACCGGATTTGCCTCGGGCAAGGGAACACATGGTCCACATAGCTGGACCTGGGAGTTGCGCAGCGTAAACGGCAAAGGGCTGGATATGCGTCTGCGGGTGCCTGAATGGCTCACCGGGCTCGAAGCCGCGCTTCGTTCGCGGATTTCGAAAAGCCTGGGCCGGGGGAATGTGACGCTTTCGCTCAAGCTGAGCCGCGAGGAAACGACAGCCGATCTTGTGCTGAACCCGGTTGCGATGGCCGCTGCTCTGGATGCTCTGGCGCGAACGCAGACGATGGCAGAAGAACGGGGACTAGCGCTGGCCCCGTCGACGGCGGCCGAGCTTATTGCTGTCAAAGGCATGTTGGAAACCGGTGGGGATGCGGATGATCCGGCCCCCTTGGTCAAACATCTGACCGGCGCGTTTGATGATTTGCTGAGCGATTTCATTAAGATGCGTGAATCCGAAGGCCGGGCCCTGGCCGATGTGCTTGAGGCGCAGCTATCGCAGGTTTCAAGCCTTACGGAGCAAGCCGCCAAGCTCGCTGAAGAGCGCCGGGATAAAATCGCTGAAAACTTACAAGAAAATCTGCAGCGCGTGATGGATAATGCGCAAGGCGCGGATCCGGACCGGGTTGCACAAGAGTTGGCTCTGATTGCAGTCAAGTCGGATATAACGGAAGAAATTGACAGGCTGAAGGCCCATGTCACTGCCGCACGCGATTTGCTTGCACAGGATGCCGCCGTGGGGCGCAAGCTTGATTTTCTGATGCAAGAGTTCAATCGCGAGGCCAATACGCTGTGTTCCAAGGCACAAAGCGCCGATTTGACATCGGTTGGGCTTGAGTTGAAGGCGGTAATAGATCAGATGCGCGAGCAAGTGCAGAACGTAGAATAATGACAGGAGCGCCCTGATGGCGGATCGACGCGGCCTATTAATCATTCTGTCCTCGCCTTCGGGCGCAGGGAAATCCACGTTGGCCAAGCGTCTGATGCAATGGGACACGGATCTGGAGTTCTCGGTTTCGGCCACAACACGCGCGCCCCGGCCTGGGGAAGAACATGGGCGTGAGTATTATTTCCTGACCGAAGATACCTTTCGACAGCAGGTGTCCGAGGGACAGATGCTGGAACATGCCCATGTATTTGGCAATTTCTACGGCTCTCCGGCTGGGCCAGTCCGCGAGTCCATCAATGACGGCAAGGACGTTCTGTTCGATGTCGACTGGCAGGGCGAGGTGCAGATTAGGAACTCGGATCTGGGCAAACACGCCCTGTCGATTTTCATCCTGCCACCGTCGATCCCCGAATTGCGCCGCCGATTGGAAAGCCGCGGTCAGGACAGTGAAGAGGTTATTTCCAAGCGGATGCTTAAAAGCTGGGATGAGATCAGTCATTGGGGATATTACGACTATGTGCTGGTCAATGACGATCTGGACGAGACCGAAGAAAAGCTGAAAACCATCGTCAGTGCCGAGCGAATGCGGCGTATCCAGCAACCCAAGCTTCAGGATCATGTCCGTACGCTGCAAAACGAATTCGAGGAGCAGTCATGACCATCTATGCACTTGGCACTCACGCACCGCAAATCCACGAGGACACATGGGTCGCCCCAGACGCCAATCTGATCGGCAAAGTCGTGCTTGAACAGGGGGCCTCGGTCTGGTTCGGCTGCACGATCCGCGCTGATCACGAAGAAATCCGGGTTGGTGAGGGCAGCAATGTTCAGGAAAACTGCGTGATGCATATTGATGCGGGGTATCCTCTGACCATCGGGAAGAACTGCACGATTGGGCATAAGGTCATGCTGCATGGCTGTACGATCGGGGATAATACCCTGATCGGAATGGGGGCCATCGTGTTGAACGGTGCCAAGATCGGCAAAAACTGTCTGATCGGGGCAGGGGCTTTGGTGACCGAAGGAAAAGAGATACCGGATAACTCTCTGGTCATGGGCTCACCGGGTAAAGTCGTGCGCGAGATCGACAATGCGACCGCCCAGAAGCTGACCTTCAGCGCCTTGCATTATCAAGAAAACATGCGTCATTTTCGCGATACAATGCGAGAGCTATCCTAGCGTCCAACTGCGTTGCTAAGAGAACTGCCCCTATATGACCAACGACCAACTTGAAGAAATTGTAACCGCCATCCCGATGCCCGCGCTGATGGTTGACCAGACGGAACGGATTATTGCGGTCAATACCGAAGCAAAGACGTTGTTGGGCCAGAATATCCTGCAGCGGCATTTCGCGACCATCCTCAGACAGCCGCAGGTTATCGAAGCGATTGAACAAAGCCTGCGCACGAAGGGAACGTCCAACACTCGGCACCTGTCCAATGACGGTGCCCAGGATACAACTTTCGAAGTTCAGTGCCGGTATATGAATGGGGTCGGTGCAGTATCCGGCGGTGCGTTGCTTGCTGTATTTCAGGACGTTACGCATGTTGAGCAAGCAAATCAGATGCGACGTGATTTCGTCGCGAATGTCAGCCATGAATTGCGGACCCCACTGACGGCATTAATGGGCTTTATTGAAACCTTGCGCGGTCCGGCCCGAGATGACGAGGCTGCCCGGGATCGTTTTCTTCAGATCATGAACGACGAGGCAAATCGCATGAACCGGCTTGTCGGCGATCTTCTGTCTTTGAACCGCGTCGAAAGCGAAGAGCGGGTTCGCCCGAAAGAACAACTTGAGCTGACAGCACTTCTTAAATCGACCCTCAATTCTCTGCGCCCATTGGCAGATGGCGCGGATGTAGTGCTGAGCCTAGATGCGCCCGAAGACAAAATAATGCTAGTTGGCGACAGCGACCAGTTGCTCCAAGTATTTACCAACCTGATCGAGAACGGAATTAAATACGGCGGCAGCGGTGGTCGGGTAGAAGTTCGCGTCAAATCTTCGGATCACGATACCGCCATGCGCGGTCCCGGCGTTCGCGTTCAGATCGTGGATAGGGGACCTGGAATCGACGCGAAGCATGTATCGCGTTTGACCGAACGATTCTATCGCGCGGACAGTCATAGGTCACGGCAACTGGGTGGAACCGGGTTAGGCCTTGCGATTGTAAAACATATTCTAAACCGCCATCGCGGCAGATTGCGGGTGGAAAGCGATCTTGGAAAAGGCTCTGTTTTTACAGTGATTTTGCCGCGCTGATCGCTCGGATCAAACCAGTTGTCGGATCTGTTTTGTTTCTTTCACAGCATATGTCCCGTGGCGTATCGGCTGAAAATCCAAACGTGTCATGAAACCGTTACACACTTGTCACAAAAGGCTTACGCACGACTTTTAGAGGTTCGGCCAAGATCATCATGAGGATGATCCAGAAACATATTTCTCAAGGAGACTGAAATGTCCTTTGTAAAACTGTCGGCTTCGGTTCTGGCTATCGCTGCTGTTTCGGCCACTGCGGCCACCGCGCGTGATCAAGTTCAGGTTGCTGGTTCTTCCACCGTTCTGCCCTATGCTTCGATCGTTGCAGAAGCCTTTGGCGAAAACTTTGACTTCCAGACCCCGGTTGTTGAATCGGGCGGATCTTCGGCCGGCCTCAAGCGGTTCTGTGAAGGTGTTGGTGAAAACACCATCGACGTAGCGAACGCTTCGCGCCAGATCCGTGAAAAAGAGATCAAAGCCTGTGCCGAAAACGGTGTTACCGACATCATCGAAGTTCAGATCGGCTATGACGGCATCGTTTTCGCATCCGACATCAACGGCAACTCGTTCGAGTTCACGCCGGAAGATTGGTACAAAGCGCTGTCCGCTCAGATCGTGGTTGATGGCCAGCTGGTCGACAATCCCAACAAGACCTGGGCCGACGTGAACCCAGCATTCCCTGCGCAGCCGATCGCAGCCTTCATCCCTGGCACCAAGCACGGCACGCGTGAAGTGTTCGAAGACAAGGTGATCCTGGCCGGTTGTGAGCATCTGGGTGACTTTGATGTCTACAAAGCCGCAAATGGCGACGACAAAAAAGCCGCTGAAAAAGCCTGTATCGCTCTGCGTACCGATGGCGTTTCGGTCGACATCGACGGCGACTATACCGAGACCCTGGCTCGTATCGACAGCAACAAAGACGGCATCGGCGTCTTTGGTCTGGCGTTCTACGAGAACAACACCGACAAGCTGCAGGTTGCGACCATGGCAGGCATCGTGCCTTCGACCGAATCCATAGCAACCGGCGAATACCCGGTATCGCGCCCGCTGTTTTTCTATGTGAAAAAAGCACATATCGGCGTTATCCCCGGGCTGAAAGAATATGCAGAGTTCTTCGTCGCTGATGAGGTTGCAGGCCCCGATGGTCCTCTGGCTGCATACGGTCTGGTATCAGACCCAGAGCTGGTCAAGGTTCAGGAAATCGTAGCCAGCGAAACCACTTTGGGCGGCGGTTCCTAAGCTTTCACACGACTGAACCGGGGCGGTGTCTACGCCCCGGTTTTCTTAAATCCACTCCTGCCGCTTGACGGAGTTCTCATGGCACTAACCTGGCTGCTGCTCATTTTGCTGGCGATTGCTGTTCTTGGCTATTTTGCGGGCCGGTCCCGCGCGATGGCCAGCGCGGACGGAAACCTGCGCAATCTGCACTCTCTTCCATCCTATTACGGCTATAACGTTGCTCTGACGGCGCTGATACCGGGGTTCGTTTTGCTGGTCATCTGGTTGCTGGCGCAGCCCTTGATCGTCAGCAATTCTGCCTCTGGGTTGCTGCCGGACTCGGCAATCCCCGAGGGGTCGACCCGCGGCTTGCTGATGAGCGAAGTGCGCCGGGTCGCCAACGGCCTGGACGGCGCGGTTGCCGCAGGCACCATGACCGAAGACTTTGCCCGCAGCGCGCATGAGGATTTTGCCGATGTGACCGCGCGACTGAAAGAGGCTGGCCAGATTATTACGCAAGAGGTAACCGCACCTATTCTGCTGGCGGCGCAGAAATATCGCTCGATGAGCGCAAGCGGAACCATTGCGATGCAGATCGCGGTTTTGGTTGTGACGCTGATCGGGGCCTCATTTGCCTATATCCGCACTCATAAAGAATTTCGCGCCCGAAATGTTGTCGAACAAGGCATTCTGGCGCTGCTGCTGCTGGCCGCTTCGATCGCAGTTCTGACCACAGTCGGCATCGTCCTGTCCATGTTTTTTGAAACGATGAATTTCTTCGAACTTCATTCGTGGAAAGACTTTTTCTTTGGAAGCACCTGGGCCCCGAACTTCCGGGGCGGAAGTGAACTGTCGATCCTCCCACTGCTGTGGGGGACTTTGTATATTTCTCTGATCGCGTTGCTGGTTGCGGTTCCGATTGGGCTGTACGCTGCGATCTATCTTTCCGAATATGCCTCGAGCGTGGCAAGGTCTGTGGCCAAGCCTTTGCTGGAAATCCTCGCCGGTATCCCAACCATCGTTTACGGTCTTTTCGCGCTGCTGACGGTCGGTCCGGCACTGGTATCTGTGTTCGGGCAGGGGGGAGCTTTGGGCGTTGGTTGGATGGCCAGTTCGAACGCTGTACTCACGGCGGGTCTGGTCATGGGCATCATGCTCATCCCGTTCGTGTCGTCACTTTCTGACGACATCATCAACGCGGTGCCCCAGTCGATGCGAGACGGATCGCTAGGCCTAGGCGCAACGCATTCCGAAACTGTCAGGCAAGTCGTCCTGCCGGCAGCTTTGCCCGGGATCGTAGGGGCAATCTTGTTGGCCGCCAGCCGCGCAATCGGTGAGACGATGATTGTCGTGATGGCCGCCGGTGCGATTGCCAAATTCTCGGGAAACCCTTTCGAAGCCATGACCACAATCACCACTAGGATCGTCAGCCAGCTGACCGGGGATACTGATTTCGCAAGCCCGGAGACTCTTGTGGCCTTTGCCCTGGGTCTGACCCTGTTCATCATCACGCTGGGGCTGAACATCTTCGCCCTCTATATCGTGCGCAAATACCGGGAGCAGTATGAATGACTGACATGTCCCAAAAACAAGACGCAGCACCTGCCGCTAAACACAAAGGGGCTTCGCTGTTCAATCAGGACACGCGAACCAAGCGTCGCAATGCGGCCGAAACCCGGTTCAAATTGTACGGCATCGCGGCCATTGGTATCGGTCTTGTGATGTTGATTGTGTTGGTGACTAATATCGTCACCGCTGGTACGGGAGCTTTTCAACAAAGCTTCCTAGAGCTGACGGTAGAGCTGAAGGCAGACAAGCTCGACAAGAAAGGTAACCGTAACATCGACGACATCAGGAAGGTTTCGACCTTTGGATACGCGCCCTTGATCGCATCTGCGCTGGAAGTCGAAGTTAAGAAACTGGGTATAGAATCCGATCTACCGCCGAAGGAGATGGGGCAAATCCTTTCCAAATCCGCACAGGCGGACCTGCGTGATTACGTCATCTCGAACCCGGATGAGATCGGAAAGTCGGTCAGCTTCCGCTTTTTGGTGAACAGTCGCGTTGATGGCTATCTGAAGGGCCGTGTGACACGTAATTCAATCGCAAATGACAAAAGCATCTCTGTCGCACAGCTGGACTTCGTGGATCAGTTGCGTGCTGCTGGTGTGCTGTACAAGGCGTTCAACCCTGACTTTATCTTCGGGGCGGACGCCTCCGATCAGCGGCCCGAGGCTGCCGGGATCGGAGTATCCATGCTGGGTTCTCTGTTCATGATGCTGGTCGTGTTGGCGCTGGCCCTGCCGATCGGGGTTGCCGCCTCGATCTATCTGGAAGAATTCGCGCCTCAGAACCGGTTTACCGATATCATCGAGGTGAACATCTCGAATCTGGCGGCCGTTCCTTCGATTGTATTTGGTATTCTGGGCTTGGCCGTGTTCATCAATTATATGCATTTACCGACCTCTGCGCCGCTGGTTGGTGGTCTGGTTCTGACGCTGATGACGCTGCCAACAATTATCATTTCGACCCGAGCTTCACTCAAGGCGGTGCCGCCGTCGATCCGGGACGCTGCGTTGGGGGTAGGGGCCTCGAAAATGCAGGCGGTGTTCCACCATGTGCTGCCGCTTGCGGCACCCGGCATCCTGACGGGCACCATCATTGGTCTGGCACAGGCGCTTGGCGAAACCGCTCCGCTGCTGCTGATCGGGATGGTGGGCTTTATCGCCTCGAACCCGCCCGACGGGATTGTCGAGGGCTTTCTGTCACCAAACTCGGCCATGCCCGCACAGATTTACGAGTGGTCCAAGCGCGCGGACCCGGCCTTTTACGAGCGCGCATGGGGGGGCATCATTATCTTGCTGCTTTTCCTTGTCACTATGAATGCAATCGCAGTTATCCTGCGCCGCCGCTTTGAACGCCGCTGGTAAATGGGGGCCATTATGAACGATATGACACGAGTGGAGAGAACCGTGGACGCCAAAGACATCAAGATCGCCGCGAACAAGGTTCAGGTTTATTACGGTGAAAATCACGCCATCAAAGACGTCGACGTCAGGATCGAAGACAAGACCGTCACCGCCTTTATCGGCCCCTCGGGTTGCGGAAAATCCACCTTCTTGCGCTGCCTGAACCGGATGAACGACACGATCGACATCTGCCGTGTCGAGGGCGATATCCTGCTGGATGGCGAAGATATCTATGACAAACGCGTCGACCCGGTTCAGCTGCGTGCCAAGGTTGGTATGGTGTTTCAGAAACCGAACCCGTTTCCCAAGTCGATCTATGACAATGTGGCCTACGGCCCGCGTATCCACGGGTTGGCCAGAAACAAAGCTGAACTGGACGAGATTGTTGAGAAATCACTGCGCCGCGGCGCCATCTGGGATGAGGTCAAAGACCGTCTTGATGCGCCTGGAACCGGCCTGTCCGGCGGTCAGCAACAGCGCTTGTGCATCGCCCGTGCGGTGGCTACGGAACCTGAGGTCCTGCTGATGGACGAGCCGTGCTCGGCCCTTGATCCGATTGCGACTGCGCAGGTCGAGGAACTGATCGACGAATTGCGGTCGCGATACTCGGTGGTGATCGTTACCCACTCGATGCAGCAGGCCGCTCGCGTCAGCCAGAAGACCGCGTTTTTCCATTTGGGCAACCTTGTCGAGTTTGGTGAAACCGGACAGATTTTCACCAACCCCGAAGATCCCCGCACCGAAAGCTACATCACCGGCCGTATCGGCTGAACATAGGTATTCAGAGATGACAGAACAACATATCGCATCCGCCTTCGACCGGGATCTGGAAGCCATTCAGGCGCATATCATGAAAATGGGCGGCCTCGTCGAAGCCGCAATCATGAGCGCGGCACGGTCGCTTGAGTCGCGCGATGTCGAACTCGCGCAAGAGGTGCGTCAGGGCGACAAGGCCATTGATGCGTTGGAAGAGCTGATCAATGAAGAAACTGCGCGTTTGATCGCGCTGCGTGCGCCAACAGCAAGCGATCTTCGTCTGGTCCTATCGGTATTGAAGGTTTCCGCCAACCTGGAACGCATCGGCGACTATTCAAAGAACATAGCCAAACGCACGACCGTCCTGGTCAATACCAGTGAGATCAATGGCAGTGCCGCCGCCTTGCGACGTATGGCACGTGAGGTCGAGCGGATGCTCAGGGACGCTTTGGACGCCTATGTCCAGCGCGACGCTGAGCTGGCGGCGGATGTCATCGAACGTGATGAGGAAGTCGACCAGATGTATAATGGTCTGTTCCGAGAATTCCTGACTTTCATGGCAGAAGACCCGCGCAACATCTCATCCTGTATGCACCTGCATTTCATCGCCAAGAATATAGAACGTATGGGCGATCATGTGACGGCCATTGCCGAGCAGGTCGTCTATCTGGTGACCGGAGAGCGCCCGACAGAAGCGCGTCCCAAAGCCGATTTTACATCGCAATCCGTCTAGGAGATTTGAGAATGTCCGCTGATCAACCGACCGTTCTGGTTGTCGAGGATGAGCCGGCTCAGCGCGAAGTCCTGGCCTATAATCTCGAGGCAGAAGGTTTTCGCGTATCCAAAGCAGCCAATGGTGAAGAGGCCATGTTGTTGGTCGATGAAGACAGTCCGGACATTATCGTACTGGACTGGATGATGCCCAATCTCAGCGGGATCGAGGTTTGCCGCCGGCTGAAAACCCGCTCCGACACGCGGTCAATCCCAATTATCATGCTGTCGGCCCGGTCGGAAGAAATCGACAAAGTACGAGGTCTGGAAACCGGGGCTGATGACTATGTGGTCAAACCCTATTCGATTGTCGAGCTTATGGCCCGGGTACGCACCCAGTTGCGGCGTGTCCGGCCTGCGACTGTAGGAATTAGGCTGGAATTCGCAGACATCGTTTTGGATTCTGAAACTCATAAGGTCAGCCGCGACAGCAAACCACTAAAGCTTGGCCCAACCGAATTTCGCTTGCTGAGCACATTCATGGAAAAGCCGGGCCGCGTCTGGAGCCGAGAACAGCTATTGGATCGCGTCTGGGGGCGGGATATTTATGTCGATACACGAACGGTCGACGTTCATATCGGCCGCTTACGCAAAGCACTAACGCAGTATGGTGGAGATGATCCGGTTCGCACTGTTCGCGGTGCGGGATACGCGCTGGGTTGAACGCGTGGGGTAGGCGGCTGCAAGCTATGAGTTTTACTCAAGGGTGGATGCGAAACTCTTACTGTTTTTTGGCGGGCCGACGGGTTAGTTTGCCGCGAAGCTGACAAAGCGGAGACGCACCATGAATGCCCCTGACATCAAGCCGACATTACGCGCCAAAGATGCGCCTGACATGGGCCAGTTCGCCTGGGATGATCCGTTCCGCCTGTCAGACCAGCTAGACGAAGACGAACGTATGATTGCGGCCAGTGCGCAAGCCTATGCGCAGGAAAAGCTTCAGCCGCGGGTGACAGAAGCATTTCAGAACGAAGAAACTGACCCCGAGATTTTTCGTGAAATGGGTGAAATGGGTCTGCTGGGCACTACGATCCCGGAAGAATACGGCGGGCTAGGGGGCGGATATGTCTCTTACGGCCTTGTCGCCCGAGAAGTGGAACGCGTGGATTCGGGCTATCGCTCGATGATGTCTGTACAAAGCTCGTTGGTGATGTATCCGATCTATGCCTATGGCAGCGAGGAGCAGCGCCGGAAATACCTTCCGAAACTGGCCAGCGGCGAATGGATCGGGTGTTTTGGTCTGACCGAACCTGATGCGGGCTCTGATCCGGCAGGTATGAAAACGCGTGCGGAAAAGATCGACGGTGGATATCGTCTATCTGGCAGCAAGATGTGGATATCGAACGCCCCGATTGCGGATGTGTTTGTTGTTTGGGCCAAATCTGATGTACATGACGGAAAGATCCGTGGCTTTGTCCTTGAAAAAGGCCTCAAAGGTCTGAGCGCGCCGAAAATCCAGAACAAGCTGAGCTTGCGCGCCTCGATCACCGGTGAAATTGTGCTGGAGGGTGTCGAAGTCACCGAGGATGCTTTGCTGCCTCATGTTCAGGGCCTGAAAGGCCCGTTTGGATGTCTTAACCGCGCACGCTACGGAATCAGCTGGGGTGTTATGGGCGCTGCCGAAAGCTGTTGGCATGCGGCGCGCCAATATGGGTTGGACCGGAAACAATTTGACAAGCCATTGGCGCAGACGCAGCTTTTCCAGCGCAAATTGGCGGATATGCAGACAGAAATTGCTCTGGGTCTTCAGGCAAGCCTGCGTGTCGGGCGACTGATGGACAAGGCCGAAGCCGCGCCCGAGATGATATCGATCATTAAGCGCAACAATTGCGGCAAAGCCCTGGATATTTCACGTCATGCGCGTGACATGCACGGCGGCAACGGCATTTCGCTAGAGTTTCAGGTCATCCGACATATGGTGAACCTAGAAACGGTCAACACCTACGAGGGGACGCATGATGTTCACGCGTTGATCCTGGGGCGTGCACAGACGGGATTGCAGGCGTTTTACTAAGTTTCCAGAATTCGTGTAATTGGTATTATGTTAAAATATAGCCAATGCGCTTGGAAAACTTTTCAAATCCTCACAATACCTTACGATCTGTTCCTGACACCTACTGCATCATGAGGATCGAATGGAATTGAACGGAAAGATCGTTGTTGTGACCGGTGCCGCTGATGGCATCGGAAAAGGTTTGGCACAGCGATTTGCTCGTGAAGGTGCCACGGTTGCCTGCGCTGATATCAACAAAACCGGCGCAGACGCTGTCGCAAAAGAGATTGGCGGCCATTCATTCCATTGTGATGTTTCGCTTGAGGCTAATACAGCCGAGTTGATCGAAGCTGTAGAAAGCTCGGTTGGCCCTATCGATCTGTATTGTGCAAATGCCGGGATATTGACGATTGGTGGCTTGGAGGTTCCGGATGAAGACTGGGATCGTATCTGGAAAATCAACGTGATGTCCCATGTTTGGACCGCGCGGCATTTGGTGCCCAGAATGCTGGAGCGTGGCGAAGGCTACATCATGACCACGGCGTCTGCTGCGGGATTGTTAAACCAGCCAGGTGCCGCGCCATACGGCGTCACAAAGCACGCAGCAGTTGGGTTTGCTGAATGGTTGTCGCTTACATACGGGCATAAAGGTTTGCGGGTCTCGGTACTTTGCCCACAGGCCGTACGGTCCGATATGACGCGCGGGCACGAAACTTCCGTGGCTTCGATTGACGGAATGTTGGAACCTGAAGAAGTTGCCGAGGCTTGCGTAGAGGCAATATCTTCTGAGCAATTTCTGGTACTGCCTCATCCACAGGTTCTGGACTACATTCGCCATAAATCCGGAGATTATGACAGGTGGATTTCAGGAATGCAGAAGTTAAATCAGAAGTTTATCGAAGAAACTTAACTTTTGTTCTGAGGGCGCCTCATCAGGCCTTCCTGGGCGACTGATGCAACCAGAACGCCATCTTCGGAATAGATTGATCCACGGTTGAAGTTGCGCCCTCGTCCGCTCCATGGCGAATCCATGGAATACAGATGCCAGTTCTCGAACTTGAGCGGCGCGTGAAACCAAATCGCATGGTCTAGGCTGGCGCCGTTCACTTCACCAGTAAACCAGCTTAGGCCGTGCGGGCGCATTCCCGAGCTCATGAGATACATATCTGAAGCATAGGCCAGCAACAGATGCTGCGTGACCGCATCGGCATTGGCCGCGGCGCCCATTCGGAACCAAATCTGGTTGCGGTCATCCGATTTCTCTGGGTTGAAAGGATCCAGATGACCGACCTCGCGGACTTCGATCGGGCGCTCGCGTGTTAGTTCTCCGCGAAAGCTGGGCGGTACTTTGTCCAGATATTTCTTCTTGAGCTCTGATCGCGATGGGTAGGTTTCGGGCGCTTCCATCTCAGGCATGTCGTGCTGATGATCCCAACCTTCGTCCTGAATGTGGAATGAGGCGGACATGTTTAAAATCTGCTTACCATGCTGAATTGCAACCACACGGCGCGTCGTGAAGGAACCTCCGTCACGGGCCCTATCAACTTGATAAATTACGGGAATGCTTGGGTCGCCCGGGCGGATGAAATAGGCGTGCAGGGAATGACACAGGCGGTTGTCGACGGTGCGATATGCTGCGGCTAGTGCTTGTGCGATGACCTGACCGCCGAAAATCCGTATAGGTGTTTCGCCGCCCGACCCTGTTCCCCGAAACAGGTCCACTTCCAGTCTTTCAACGTCCAGAAGATCCAGAAGAACTCTCTCTGCTTCGGTCATATGCGGTACTCCGATTAATCTTGGCGAATGGGTATCAGCGCGCCGAATGTCATTCAATGATTGACCCGAGGGTGAGCGCCTTCAATTCTGCGCGGGAGGGATAAGAGCTGGATGGTGACAGTTGGGTGAAAAAGATCGCTGTAAAATCGTTCTGACGATCAACCCAAAAGAAGGTCGATGCCATACCACCCCAGCTGAAATCCCCCATGCTGCCCGGAACACAGGTTCTGCCGGGGTTAATGACGACAGCGCCACCAAGGCCAAAGCCCATGCCCTCCATGGGTTGTTCCGCAAAACTCTGCGGTCCCATCGAGGCAATATCGCCGGGTAAGTGGTTGTGAAGCATGAATTCTACAGTTTTTGGTGCAAGAATCTGTTGATCACCGAACCTTCCGCGATTTCGGAGCATCTCTGAAAATCTAGCAAAGTCATCAATGGTTGAAACCAACCCTCCGCCCCCAGAGTACATTGTTGCCGATTCAAAGGGCGATGCGTCGGCATTGTCGACCAGACGCAAAGTCTGCTCACCCGTACGGGCTTCGTTCAGCGCCATCGCATTGCCCGCCAAAGGCGTATAGAGCGAGGCAAACCGATCCCCTGCTCCCGCCGGAACCCTGAACCCGGTCTGGGACATGCCAAGAGGTCTGAAAATCTCTTCCGCAAGGAATTGCTCCAGAGATTGGCCAGAAAGAACTTCTATCACGCGACCAATAACGTCTATCCCTACCGAATATTCCCATCGCGTTCCTGGCTGAAAGGCAAAAGGCAAAGTGGACAGCAAAGATACTCTTTCGGCCAAAGACCCTTCTTTAGGGCCGAAAACAAGATCAAGTTCGTCCATTGCCGCAGCCAGGATCCCGGGGTTGAAAGGATAGCTCAGGCCACTTGTATGGGTCAGCAGCTGATGAAGCGTTGGTGCAGGTGCAGGTTCGGTCTGATCCAACCTTGTGGCGCCGGGTACCAGCGCCTGTGTTGCGGCGAAATCAAATATATATTCAGACACTTGAGCGCCGAGGTGAACCTCACCGCGTTCAACAAGGATCATCAGGGCCGCAGTGGTTATCGGCTTGGTCATCGAATAGATGCGAACGAGGGTATCCCGCTCGAATGGCCGATTGTTCTCAACGCTTCTAAGCCCGCAGGAATGAAACAGAACCTCCCTGCCCTGATGCATCATCAAGAATGAGCTTCCGGCATATTTGCGATCATCCACATAGGATTGCATCCAATCGCAAATACGATCTAGCCGGGCTTGTTCGAACTTCATCTGTGTGTGCTCAACTTTGAGAAATTAACGTATCTTTCCCGGATATTGCGGGGTTAAGCGGAAAAAGGACAGCTAAATCACCTCAATCCAACGATGTCCCTGTACGCCAAAAGGGTTTTGCCTGCTAATGTGGTCGCAGATAGATTCGTGTCCGGTTCGACTCTCGCCTGATGGAGGAGAAATATGCCGCAACATATAGAATTTGTTTATGATTTTTGCAGTCCGAACGCCTTCCTCGCGCAGAAGATGATATCTGATATCGCTGCAAAGCACGAAGTCGGTGTTACATATGTTCCGGTTCTGCTGGCCACTGTTTTCAAAGCCACCAATAACCAAAGCCCGTTTAAGGCTTTTTCAGAGAACCGGCAGAAGACGGCCTATTTGACCCGCGATCTCCATCGCTTTGCGCGTCACCGTGGGTTGAGCTTTCATATGAGCCCACATTTCCCGATGAACACCAAATTCGCCATGCGCGGGGCTTTGTTAGCATCCGGTAAATCATGGGAAAACAAATATATAGCGTCCATATTTGATGCAATTTGGGTGCACGGCCAAAAAGTGGATGAGCTGGGTGTCCTTTGCGACATTCTTCAGGATAACGGCTTGCCTATACGAAAACTGCGCGAGGCCATGACCAATCTGAACGTAAAGCAAAACCTGAAAAACCAAACCAAGGCTATGGTCAAGCGAGGTGTTTTCGGTGTCCCCAGCATGTTTGTAGACACTGAGATGTTCTTTGGCAAAAACAGCCTGGCCAACCTTGAGCTTGAATTGTCGAGATTTCATGCGCCCTAGGCGGTTTCATCCTCAGCCCAATGCAGTCAGCCCTCGTTGTGCAAACTTAGGAACGTAACTACCAAAAATCTGAGCTCTTTTCGGATCAGAGGCGTTTCCGTCAAGCGCCCGCTTATAAACACCCTGCAAGATCGCGGCCATTCGGAAGAAATTGAACGCCAGATAGAACCCAAAGTTATCAATTCCGGGCAGGTCGCGGCGCTCGCAGTATTGATCAATGAAAGCCTGATCGGATGGCAGGCCGAGCGAGGACCGGTCTATGCCAGCCAGACCCCGCCCCTCTTTTCCAGGTGGCATCTGCCATTGCATGATAACGGCTGCGAGATCGGCAAAGGGATGCCCGATTGTCGACAATTCCCAATCCAGTACGCCCAGACAGCGGGTGCCCTGCTTTTCGAACATCAGATTGTCGATGCGGTAATCGCCGTGAACCAGCGTTCTCTGACCATCATCCTTGGGGGTTGCGTTGGTCAAAGCCTCGATCAAGGCATCCATATCCGGAATCTGAATGGTTTCGGACGCCCGAAATTGTTTCGTCCACCGCCCGATCTGACGCTCAAAATAGTTTCCCGGCGGGCCATAGTCGGACAGGCCAACAGAATCGATATCGACCTTATGCAGCGCCGCCAGAACGCGGTTCATCTCGTCGATAATTGCCGTGCGGGTTTCGGTTCTTTCGCCAAGCATTGTGGGTTCAAGAAACGTCCTACCGTCGAGATGCTCCATCACATAAAACGCCGACCCGATGACGTCATCATCCTCGCAAAGCAGCAGCATTTTGGGTACAGGCACATCGCTTTCGGCCAGAGCACTTTGAACCCTGAACTCGCGGTCAACGGCATGGGCGGATTTCAGCAACACTCCGGGCGGCTTGCGGCGCAGGACATAGGAATTCTCAGGCGTTTTTAACTCAAAAGTTGGGTTTGATTGGCCAACCTCGAATTTTTTCGCCTCCAACGGACCCCGATACCTTTTGAGATGCGTGCCGAGATAGGCATCGACGCGTTTCAGATCCAGAATTGCGCTGTCCATTTTGTGGCTCCCTTTGGCCGATGCTTCAGAGTGCTTCAGCAAAGATGTTGCCGGCGGTGACAACATTGATCCCGCCCGAAACCGGGATCACCGCGCCGGTGACATAGCTGCCACCCAGACCGCACAGGAACAGCATACAGCCTGCGATATCCTCGTCACGTCCAACGCGACCCAAGGGTACGGATTTGCCGACTTTTTTGCGCGTCCCTTCGTCAGATGTGGCAAAGGCCGTCATCCGAGAGACAAAGGGTCCAGGCGCCAGCGCATTGACGGTGATGTGATGCGGAGCAAGTTCTTTGGCCATGATTTTGGTCAGATGCAGCACAGCCGCCTTTGAGGCAGAGTAGCTATACGCACCGTCGCCCATAGGAACTTCACCCATAACCGATCCAACATTGACGATGCGCGATGGATCTTCGGCAGTCCCGGAAGACATCAGAATCGGCAACAGTTTTTGGGTCAGTTCGAAGATTCCTGTCACATTGACTGACATGACTTTTTCCCAGGCTTCGTAGGGAAACTGACCCATCGGTGCGCCCCAGGAAACACCGGCATTGTTCATGAGGATATCCAGCCGGTCCGTGCGCTTGAGCACTTCGGCCACCTGATTGTCGACACCCTCTTTTGATCCGACATCACCGGCAAACCCTTCGGCGGTTCCTATGGCGTCCAGTGCGTTCAATTCGGCCGCGACCGCCTCGCACGCGTCACCTTTACGAGATGCCAACAGTACACGTGCACCCGCCCGGACCAGCGCCTCGGCTGCCATTCGGCCAATTCCGGTGGCCCCACCCGTGACCAGAGCGGTTTTGCCCTGCAATGAGAAAAGAGTTTCGGGGGTCATGACCTGCTCCTCGGTTTTTGATTTTGGCAAACTGTCTCATTTGTCGGTCAAGAGTAACGCCTAACCCGGTTGTGCCGGGTGGTTTCTTGACAACTCAGAACAGTACGCCAAAAGTTCCTCCTTACCGAATAACAGGGACATTAGCGTAAACATGCAAGCCTTACTCAGCGTCGCTCCGGGCGGGCCGGAGACATTGGAACTGACCACCCTGCCCGATCCGTCGCCGGGCAAGGGCGAATTGCTTGTTCGCGTGCGGGCCGCAGGCGTTAATTTCCCGGATACACTGATGATACGCGACCTGTATCAGATAAAGCCACCAAGACCGTTTGCCCCCGGAGGTGAGATCGCTGGCGAGGTTATCGGGCTGGGCGAAGGTGTTTCGGGCTTTAACGTTGGCGACCGTGTGCTGGCTCTGACCGGACACGGAGGATTTGCCACACATCTGGCGGTCAAAGCGGCGACAGCTGTTAAATTCCCGAGCTCAATGCCGTTTGAGGACGCGGCGAGCTTTATCTTCACCTATGGCACCTCATATCACGCCCTGAAGGACCGCGCTGCGCTGCAACAAGAGGAAACGGTCCTGGTTCTGGGTGCAGCAGGCGGAGTTGGTACGGCTGCGATTGAGCTAGCCAATGCCATGGGGGCTCGGGTTATTGCGGCAGTCTCATCGCAGGACAAAGCAGATTTCTGTCGTCAGATCGGGGCGGACGAAACGATCATTTACGCGCGCGACATGGACAAACCGGCGCAGAAGGCCTTTGGATCGGACATCAAGGCCTTAGCCGGTAGTCAGGGCGTTGATGTCGTCTACGATGCCGTTGGCGGTGCCTATTCAGAGCCAGCGCTGCGCAGCTTGGGGTGGAAGGGGCGATTCCTGGTCGTCGGTTTCCCAGCTGGAATCCCTCAGATACCATTGAACCTCCCTCTGCTTAAGGGTTGTCAAATTGTCGGTGTTTTCTGGGGCGCCTCGGTGTATCGCGACCCGAAGGGACATGGCAAAAACATGGAAGATTTGTTCGGGTTATACGCCAAAGGGCAGATCAAACCACAGATCAGTGCGCAATTCCCTCTGGATCAAGCCCAAAAGGCGCTAGACCTTCTGGCCAGCCGAAAGGCCCTTGGGAAAATTGTCGTGACCATGGCATAGCCAGCCAATATCTGAAACTTCAGCCTCGTGTCCTATAGGCCGCGGTTCTGACGCATGATCCAGGTTCGGTGGACATCTCTACCTGTTCACGTTTAAGAACCTTGTTATGGGGACAGTATAACAATGCATAAAGCTCTTATTCTGAATGGTCCGAACCTCAATCTGCTGGGCACGCGACAGCCCGAGGTTTACGGAAGCACAACGCTGCAAATGGTCGAGGATATGTGCCTCGACCACGGTAAGTCTATCGGGATGGAAGTGACTCATTTCCAATCCAACCACGAAGGCGCGTTGATTGATGCCATTCATGCCGCCAAAGGTGTGCAGGACGGCATTGTTTTGAACGCAGGTGCCTATACGCACAGCTCGATTGCCCTGATGGACGCAATCGCCTCGGTTGAGCTGCCGGTCATCGAGGTTCATTTGTCCAATATCCACGCGCGTGAGGAGTTTCGACACCGATCCTATATCTCACGTGTGGCTGTAGGCATGATTTGCGGATTGGGTCCGCAGGGATATGTGCTGGCGCTGGATGCGTTGCGGTTCCATTTACAGGGTGAATGATCGCTATGAAGCTTTCTGAGTATCTGAATTTCCTCAGCTATACCAAAACCCTGGAAGAGCTCTGGGATGCCCATTGCCGGCAAATGGCAGAATATGGGTTCGATCGTTTGCTGTACGGATATACGCGATATCGCACCGAAACGTCGCTGGGGGATCCCGAGGATTTTGTAATCCTGACCAATCACAGCAAAGATTACCTGGATGGGTTTCTGGGAGGCGGGTTGTATTTCCATGCTCCAATGCTGAAATGGGCTTTGCATAATGAAGGGGCCGCAAGCTGGAGGATCGCCCAGGATCTGATGACTGATGGCACCCTGACCGCAAAAGAGCGAGACGTCATCGAGTTCAACAAAACCAAAGGTGTCGTCGCCGGCTATACGGTCAGTTTCGACTCGGTTTCGGTTCGGTCAAAAGGGGCAATTTCGCTTTCAGCGCATGGATCGCGTACACAAGACGATGTGGATGCTGTCTGGGAGGAATTTGGCCAGGATATTCTTCTGATGAACAACGTTGCTCATCTGAAAATCCTCACCCTGCCCTATAACGCACCAAATCGTGCCCTGACAAAACGTCAGCGTGAGGCGCTTGAGTGGGTCGGCGACGGCAAAACAACTCAGGACATTGCGATTCTGATGGGGCTGACTTCGGCCACTGTCGAAAAGCATCTGCGTCTGGCGCGCGAGGCCCTCGTGGTCGAGACAACGGCGCAGGCAGTTTTGAAAGCATCTCTTCAAAATCAGATGTTCATCGTTGGGGTTTGACTCAGGGAGTGACGCGAATATGCGTCAATTTACCTAGGGTAAGGAAAACATGACTTTCCGAATCTAACGCTAAAGTTGCAAAGTGGTATTGTTCCGTGAGTGGTGGCTTTAGCCTGGGAACATTTGGTCGGATCTTTGCAATAACAAAGCTCTCCGATCGCTCTGACAATAGGGCGCCTATTTGTCCGCGTCTCTTTGTCGGAATTTTGGGGGGCCTCGTCCATCCCCATCTTTGCGGGGCCCCTCATTTAAACTAGGTTTAACTTGTGGACGCTTTCGGCGTCCTTTTTCGTTTCTTGGCATCATTTCTACACTAAGGGCAAAGAAAAACCGGATACGCATGGCGTACCCGGTTTCTCAGATTGATACAGGCCCTGTTCAGGGCCTGTGATGCTTAGCCCTGAACTGCTTTTGCAACTTCAGCGGCAAAGTCTTCTTTTTCGACAACGATGCCTTCGCCAACTTCCAGACGCACGAATCCGGTGACGGTCGCGCCTGCTTCTTTGGCAGCGGCCTCAACGGTCAGGTCAGGGTTTACAACGAACTGCTGGTTCAACAGGGTCGATTCAGCGACGAACTTCTTCATGCGTCCAACGATCATCTTTTCGATGACCTGCTCCGGCTTGCCGGATTCGCGCGCGATGTCCATCTGGACCTGCTTTTCTTTCTCGACGATCGCCGGGTCCATGTCTGCCTCGGACAGAGCTGCCGGGTTCACAGCCGCGATATGCATCGCAATCTGCTTGCCGATGGCTTCGTCACCGCCGGTCAGAGCGACCAGAACGCCGATCTTGCCCATGCCGTTAGTGGCTGCGTTATGGACGTAAGATACAACAGTGTCGCCCGACAGTTTGGACATACGGCGCACCGACATGTTCTCACCGATGGTGGCGATCTTGTCGGTCAGCGTTTCCGCAACGGTTTTGCCACCCAGATCAGCTGCCAGCAGAGCTTCGACATTGTCGACGCCTTCTGCGGCATATGCGATCTTACCAACCATTTCCTGGAATTCGGCGTTTTTCCCGACGAAGTCGGTTTCCGAGTTCACTTCAACTGCAACACCATTGTTGCCGTTTACGTGAACGGCAACCAGACCTTCCGCCGCGGTACGACCCGATTTCTTAGCCGCTTTGGCCAAGCCTTTGGTGCGCAGCCAATCAACGGCTTCGTCCATGTTGCCGCCGGTTTCGGTCAGCGCTTTTTTCGCGTCCATCATGCCTGCGCCAGTGGTGTCGCGCAGTTCTTTTACCATTGCTGCTGTGATTGCCATCTTTTGGCTCTCCTCAATTCAAACGGAATTGGGGCAGGTCATACCCTGCCCCAGATGTCATTTACGTGACGGGCAGCTTACGCTTCGGCAGGTGTTTCTGCTGCTGCGGGTGCTTCTTCCGCAACGACTTCTTCAACCGGTGCTTCTTCGAATGCGCCAAGATCAACGCCTGCTGCACCCATCTGAGCGGTCATGCCGTCCAGAGCGGCACGTGCTGCCAGATCGCAGTACAGCGAGATCGCGCGGGCTGCGTCATCGTTGCCAGGGATGATGTAATCGACACCATCGGGCGAGCAGTTGGTGTCGACAACTGCCACGACCGGGATACCCAGCTTGTTGGCTTCGGCGATGGCCAGTGCTTCTTTTTTGACGTCGATGACGAACAGCAAGTCCGGGACGCCGCCCATTTCGCGGATACCGCCCAATGAAGCCTGCAGTTTGCCCTGGTCACGTTCCATGCCCAGACGCTCTTTCTTGGTCAGGCCTTCGGCGCCCGATTCCATGGCTTCGTCAATCTGGTTCAGACGGTTGATCGACTGGGAAACGGTTTTCCAGTTGGTCAGCGTGCCGCCCAGCCAGCGGTGGTTCATGTAGTACTGGGCTGACTTTTCAGCTGCTTCGGCGATTGGGCCTGCGGCCTGACGCTTGGTGCCTACGAACAGAATGCGGCCGCCCTTGGCAACAGTGTCACGAACAGCCTGCAGAGCCTGGTCCAGCATCGGAACGGTCTGGGTCAGGTCCATGATGTGGATGCCATTGCGCGAGCCGTAGATAAACGGGCCCATGCGGGGATTCCAACGCTGTGTCTGGTGACCAAAGTGAACGCCAGCTTCCAACAGCTGACGCATGGAGAACTCGGGAAGAGCCATGCTTTATTTCCTTTTTCCGGTTTACGCCTCGGCGGGGGTGAAAGAAGCGGATGCTCCAACCGGCGGGCCAGATAAGGATGTCTCCCCTATAAAGCCCAAACCCCGCCTGCGGGTTTGAATGGCGCGCGTATACGGCAGGTTTTCAGGCAGTGCAAGGGCCAATCGCCCTATTTTTCAAGCCGCGCAAGGCTGTGCGCCTGACGCACGGTATCTTCGCAATAGGCGGCCAGGGCCTTTCGGTTCTCAAAGTCGCTGACCTTGGCTGGCGAATGATAAATTAGCTCTACGCCACCTTGGCGACGTGCTCCCAAAGTCTTTAACAGATGCGGTGCAAAATCCATGTCACCCCACCAGCCATAAAACCGGTCAGGCTCACCCTTAGGTGCATGGTAAACGACCGACACCGGTTGAACATACATGAAATCGCGTAGATCTTCGGTGAAGAATGCCGCAAAAAGTGTTGTTTTAAATGGTAAAATCCGTAGACCGTCGGTCGACGTACCCTCTGGAAAAAACAGCAGCTTGTGACCGGCTGTCAGGCGCTCCTGAAACAGAAGTGTCTGTTCGCGTGCCTTCTTGCGGTCGCGCTCGATGAAAACAGTACCTGTCGCTCGCGCCAGCCAGCCTATACCGGGCCATTTGGCTACCTCGGCCTTCGAGACAAAATAGATCCTTTTACGGGCATTCAGCGCAAAAATATCAAGCCACGAGGAATGGTTCGCAACAACCGCACCACGCTGGGTCATAAGCTCGCCGGTTGTACGGTAGCTAATCCCGAGAATCCGGAACGCATTACGGCATACGAACTGCGTGATGAAGGGCGTGACCGGACGGTGAACCCCATAGAGCGGGCGCTCGATCATGCGAAGGATCAGCAGGACAATCAGCCCGCTGAATACAAATACAGCAAGTGGTAAACCCCGAAGGAAGACCAATAGCCATCCGCAGACCCCCAGATTGATTGGGTCAGGTGCGTCTTCACTGTGCCATGAGGCGTCACTCATCACGTTACGCTCCACCATAGATGCGCCGTTGTCGCTCATTCATCCGCGCCGTGTCGAGGATAAGGCAAACATCGGTGGTATTGAACATATGGTCGATAAAGGCACCCTCGCCCACAAACCCGCCGAGACGCAGGTATGCTTTTATCAGTGCTGGAACCTGCACCATCGCTGCGCGCCGATCCAGTTTATCGCTATCCAGCATATCCATGGGCTGGAACACTTCGGGCTGAGCCCGAACCCGAAGGTCCGGAGGCGCAAGGTGATTGTGATGTAACATGGACAAAGGCTGAGCCAGAGCTTGAGGATCGGTGCCGTGGAAACTGGCGACGCCGAACAAGACCTCGATCTCGCGCTCGGCAACATAGGCGGCCAACCCGTTCCACAGGTGATACATTGCTGTGCCGCCGCGATAATCGGGATGTAGACATGAACGTCCCAACTCCAACAGCTTGCGTCCGCCTTGTTTCAAGATGGAAAGATCGTATTCATCTTCGGAATAGAACTGTCCGATTTCAGAAGCACGATCACCTGGTAACAGCCTGTAAACGCCAACAACTTTGCCAGATTGATCGTCAACCGCCAACATATGATCGAAATAGGGATCGAACCTGTCACGTTCCAGCCCGGCATCGTGGTCGACCATTTCCCCACCGCCGCCCAGTTCACGTATGAACACGTCATAGCGTAACCGCTGTGCAGCCCGCAATTCGGTGTCATTTTCGGCGAGTTTGACGGTGAAAGAAGGGCCTGCGTCCGGCATCAGAGGTTCCGTGTTGTTTCCGCGCTGATACCGCAGGTTTCAGGGGAATGGCAACATAGAGCACTTCGATCAAACGTTAACCTTTCTTAAACCAGTTTCACGGATCAAAGACCGGCATCAGGGCGATGCGTGTCCCGTCGATTACCACTTTTCCCTGCTCGCGGAAGTTTACGGTGATCTTATCTGCGATGTTGGATTGTACCTGTCCAATGCCCCAATCGGGGAAATCGGGGTGGCGGACATACATGCCCGGTGCGAGAATGGCATTCAGATCTGTCATCAAGGGGCTCCGGTCCGGCGGCAGATACAGCAGGAGGTACGCATGAGCGACTTGGACGTCAACCTGGCCGAACTGATCGGCTCGCGGATCTGCCACGATCTGATCAGCCCGATCGGGGCGATCACCAACGGCTTGGAGCTGCTTGAAATGGTTGGCGCGGTGCAAGGCCCCGAGATGGAACTGATCGCGGGAAGTGTCGGCAGCGCCGGCGCACGCATCCGCTTTTTCAGGGTCGCTTTTGGGTCGGCCAGCGATCATCCCCTTGGGCGGGCCGAGGTTTTAGAGCTGTTGAATGATGTCGAACGCGCAGGTCGTGTTCGCGTCAACTGGAACCTGACCGAAGCCGTACCGCGTAATCAAGTGAAACTGGCCTTTCTGGCGTTGATGTGCTGCGAAAGCGCGATGCCATTTGGCGGGGATGTAACGATCGTAAACGACGGGAAGAACTGGTCTGTGACAGGGACCGCGGACAAATTGAAGCTGGAAGCCGAGCTATGGAAGAACCTGCCCAGCGGACGGTTTACCAACAAGATCACCCCGGCGCAGGTTCAATTTGCGCTGCTGCCTGAATCCGCATCGTCGATGGGACGGCGGGTCGCGACCGATACGGCCTCAACCCGCGTCGAAATCCGGTTCTAAGACCGAACAGTCCCTGAACCGCGCACCAGATACTGAAAACTGGTCAGTTGAGCCGCCCCTACGGGGCCGCGCGCGTGCATCTTTCCGGTGGCGATGCCAATCTCGGCCCCCATGCCAAACTCACCGCCATCGGCGAATTGGGTTGAGGCGTTATGCATCAGGATCGCGCTATCAAGCCGTTCAAAGAACCGGGCGGCTGCAGCGGGATCCTCGGTCATGATGCAATCGGTATGGTTCGACCCAAACCTGCGGATATGAGCAATGGCGGCGTCGATATCAGTCACCGGCTTGGCCGCGATGATACTATCCAGAAACTCTTTGCCCCAATCATCAGAAGTGGCCGCGATAGTGCCATCAACGGCCAAAGTACCTTCGGCGTGTACTTCGACACCTGCGGCCAGAAGCGCCGATATGACATCCCTTCCCAGCGTTTCAGCGATATCCTGATGGATCAGCAGACATTCGGCAGCACCGCAGATTCCGGTACGACGGGTTTTGGCGTTCAAAACCACCTCCAGCGTCTTTTGGGGGTCAGCGGCCTTGTCGATATAGATATGCACAATGCCTTCCAGATGGGCAAACACGGGCACGCGGGCCTCGCGCTGGACTAGCCCGACCAGCCCTTTGCCCCCACGGGGAACGATCACGTCGACATAATCGGTCATGGTCAGTAGTTCCTGAACCGCCGCCCGGTCGCGGGTTGGGATAAGCTGAACGGCATCCTCGGGCAGGTTCGCCGATTTCAAGCCCTGAACTAAACAGGCATGGATGGCTGTCGAGGAATGGAAACCCTCTGATCCGCCACGCAGGATGACCGCGTTCCCGGATTTCAGGCACAACGCTCCCGCATCCGCCGTGACATTCGGGCGGCTCTCATAGATCACGCCGATCACGCCCAGAGGCGTGCGCACACGCTGGATGTTCAGGCCCGAGGGCATGTCCCATTCGGTCAGAACCTCACCAACAGGATCGGCCTGCTCTGCAACGGCGCGCAGCCCGTCGACCATGCCCTGAATGCGGGCCTCATCCAGCATCAGGCGATCCATCATCGCCGGGCTCAACCCTTTGTCGCGCCCGAATTCCATATCTTTCTTATTGGCCGCAATGATTTGTTCACGATTGGCCCAAACGGCATCGGCGGCACCGATCAGGGCAGCATGTTTACGCTCGGCGCTTGCAAATGCCAGCTCGGCAGCGGCGGCCTTGGCGCGTTTCCCAAGATCGGTCATCAGGTCGGGGATGCTGTCGAAATCCTTCATCTCAGGTGCCTTTCAGTCAATTTGTCAAACAGCCAGATCATCGCGGTGGATCAACACCGCGCGGCCAGGATAGCCTAGAGTGGCTTCTATCTCGGTCGATTTGCGCCCCTTGATAGCGTCTGCTTCTTGCGCGGTATAGCGGCTGAGCCCCTGCGCAAGCCGTCGCGCCTGTGGGTCCATGATCGAAACAGGATCACCGCGCCCGAAATCTCCGGACACTTCGACTATTCCTGCTGGCAACAGGCTTTTGCCATTGCTCAGCGCCTGCGCAGCCCCCGCGTCTACAACGATCTCACCCCGGGGTTTCATCGCTGAAATCCAGCGTTTGCGTGCGGCATGCGGATCAACAGTCGCGATGAACCATGTGCAGTTCGCGCCGTTTTCAAGCGTTTTCAACGGGTTCAGAGGGGAACCTTCGGTGATCGCCATGTCGCAACCAGCAGCCGTGGCCATTTTTCCCGCCAACAGTTTGGTCTTCATCCCGCCCTTTGATAGGCCGGAACCGGCATCACCCGCCATCGCCTCAATCTCGGGCGTGATGTTTTCGATGACGTCATACCGCCTGGCAGAGGCATCCTCATTTGGATTGGCCGAGTAGAAGCCATCAACATCCGACAGCAGGATCAGCTGATCAGCGCCAACAGTGACGGCGATCTGAGCGGCCAGACGATCATTGTCGCCATATCGGATCTCATCTGTGGCGACTGTATCGTTCTCGTTGACAATCGGAACGACTCCAAGCCCCAGCAGCGTTTCCAAGGTGGCGCGTGAATTCAGATAGCGGCGACGATCCGCGCTATCCTCCAGCGTGACGAGCACTTGTGCAGTGGTAATGTTGTGAGGCGTCAGGGCTTCTTCATAGGCGCGGGCCAGCCGGATTTGCCCGACAGCGGCGGCGGCTTGCGACTGTTCCAACGGAAGCGTGGCCATGGGCAGACCCAAAACGCCACGCCCCAACGCGATTGACCCCGATGAGACCAGAATGACGTCGGTCCCCTGCCCCTTTAGCCATGCGACGTCCTGAGCAAGCGAATGTAACCAATCAGATCGCAGCAACCCTGTGTTCCGATCCACCAGCAAGGCGGATCCGATCTTGACCACGAGGCGTTTGGCTGCGGTCAGGGTTGCCAAGGCAGTTCCTCCTCGGCGGGTTTCTGGCGCACGCGGTCATCGTCTATCCGACCGCGCAAAGCCCGCAGGACGTCGGTTACACCCAGATGTGCCACACCAGACATTGCCATTACGGAGCCTCCGACGGCCTCTTCAAGCTCGGTCTTGGCCAGTTCGCGTTCCTCGTCATCCAGGGCGTCGACCTTGTTCAAGACGGTGATGCGAGGCTTATCGGCCAACTCACCACCATAGGCTTCAAGCTCGTGAATGATCGTGCGATAGTCTTCGGCCACACTTTCCGAGGTGCCATCAACCAAATGCAGCAATACCGCGCAGCGTTCGACATGGCCCAGAAAACGGTCTCCGATGCCACGTCCTTCATGTGCGCCCTCGATCAGACCGGGGATGTCGGCCACCACGAATTCCACATTGTCGACACCCACCACGCCCAAATTGGGGTGCAAGGTGGTAAAGGGGTAATCGGCAATTTTGGGGCGTGCGTTCGATGTCGCAGCAAGAAAGGTCGATTTGCCGGCATTAGGCATCCCCAACAGACCGACATCGGCAATCAGTTTCAGGCGCAGCCAGATCGTGCGGTCGATACCTGCCTGACCCGGATTAGCCCGACGAGGAGCTTGGTTAGTGGCCGATTTGAAGTGCAGGTTGCCAAAACCGCCATTGCCGCCCTTGGCCAGAAGGACCCTTTGGCCCACCTCTGTCAGATCGCAGATAACCGTTTCTTCGTCTTCGTCCAGGATCTCAGTGCCGACCGGGACGCGAAGAATGATGTCATCACCATCTTTTCCGGTGCGCTGCTGCCCACGGCCAGGCTGACCGTTCTTGGCAAAGAAATGCTGCTGGTAGCGAAAGTCGATCAGGGTATTCAACCCATCCACAACTTCGACCCAGACAGAGCCACCTTTACCGCCGTCCCCGCCATCGGGACCGCCGTATTCAATGTACTTTTCGCGCCGAAAACTAACGCAGCCGCCACCGCCGGCCCCGGACCGGATGTAGACCTTTGCAAGATCGAGAAATTTCATGACTGTCCCCTACTGCAAAGGCCCCACCGGCCACAAGTCAGAGTTTTTTACTGTATGTCCAAGTGGGCACGTTCGCATCACGCGCCACCGAATAGATTTCGGCATCACCCAGGTATTCGAAACCACAATGCGTCAGCACCCTGGCTGAGGCTGGATTGTCCTGAAATACGCTTGCGAACATCGACGTGTTTTCAAGCGGATTGGCGACAACCAGTGCTTCGACTGCCAGAGATGCGATCCCGGTGTTCCAATAGACAGGAGCCACCCAATAGCCGACCTCGGATTGGTTGCGATCCAGGCGTTCCAGCGAGATCAGGCCTATCAGCTCCGGACCGCCATCCTTGGTCGCGTCCATCGCCCAGACATCCTCGCTGCGGTCTTCGGCCATGGACCGGGTCACAAAGGCCTCAACCGCGCCGGGCGGCAAAGGGTGCGCAATCCTTGTCGTCATACGCGCAACCCGCTCATCTCCGGCATAATGTTCGATGAGACCCAGATCCGACCGGCGCAGAGGGCGCAGATCGAACCGCTCGGTTTCTATGACCGGCTGGTTTATGATCGTCTCAAGTTTCATAGGTGCGTTCCTCCTCCGAACAACACAAAAAGTACAGACGCAACAGTGAGACCTGCTAACGTCCACATCAGATATTTTTCCATCGGCCGACCTTCAACCGCGTGGGCAATTCTATCTCCGGCAAATGTCCAGATTGGATGAAGAATCACCTGACAAATCAACAAACAAGCCGCGATTGCGAGCGTTGCCTCAAAAGTTGGTGTTCCGACGGCGACAAACCCCGTGAACCCCGCAACGATCATGGCCCAGGCCTTGGGATTGAGCGGATGAACAATCAATCCAGCCAGAAACCCTGGCGCTGCGCCATCAGCCTCTTGCCGGGACAGCCGCGTGTTGGCGATCTTCCAGGCCAGCCACATGATATAGGCCGCCGAGGCGTATTTCAGAACAGCAAACACCGCCGGCGCCTGATCCGCCAATTGCAGCAACCCAAAGCCCACCGGCCAGATGATTAGCTGCTTGCCCAGAATGACGCCGCCCACAAAAGGCAGCGCTGCCCGAAACCCGTAACGCGCACCGGTTCCCAGCAGGACCATATTGGCCGGTCCCGGCGTGCCGACCTGACTGGCGGCAAAGATCAGGAAACTGGTGGTTGCGACTGTCATCGGACTGTTTGATCGAACCTGCGTTAAAACGAAAAAAGGGACCGGCATTTTCTGCCGGTCCCCCAAGAATTTTCAAACCTTATGGGTTTCGGCTTACTCTGCGGCCTCCGCCACTGGCAGGACCGAAATAAAGGTGCGGTTTTTGAGGCCTTTGTGGAACTTCACAGCGCCATCAACAGTTGCAAAGATGGTGTGATCTTTGCCAATGCCTACGCCTTCGCCCGGCCAGAACTTGGTGCCGCGCTGACGCACGATGATGTTGCCTGAAATGGCGGCCTGGCCACCATACAGTTTCACGCCAAGGCGGCGACCAGCTGAGTCGCGACCGTTACGGGAGGAACCGCCAGCTTTTTTATGTGCCATTCTCTCTCTCCTTAGCCTTTAGCAAGCTCTTTGGCCTGCTCAACCCATTCGGGCTTCACTTTGACCGTTTCGATAGCAGCAATCTGCTCGTCCGACAAGGCGGCCAGAGCGGCAAAGCTCTCGATACCGGCCTCGTTCAGCTTTTTGGCAGCGGCAGGGCCGACACCGTTCAGCGCGGTCAGATCGTCTGCAGCAGCAACAGCGGCGGGTGCCTCTGCTTTGGCTTCTGCTTTCTTGGCGGGCTTTTTCGCTGCGGGTGCAGCTTCGCCAGCCGGCGCGGAACCGGTTGCAGCTTTGATGCCCGACTTGTCAGCGCCCGACGACAGGATGTCGGTGATCTTGACCAGGGTCAGCTTCTGACGGTGGCCAACGGTACGCTTCGAGCTGTGCTTACGACGGCGCTTGACGAAGTTGATGACCTTGTCACCCTTGATCTGTTCGATCACGTCGGCCTGAACGGCTGCACCATCTACAAACGGTGCACCAACAACCGGAGCGTCACCGCCCAGCATCAGAACATCGTTGAATTGAACTTTTTCACCTGCGTCGGCAGCCAATTTTTCAACGCGGAGGATATCACCCGCCTGAACCTTGTACTGCTTGCCGCCAGTCTTGAGGACCGCAAACATGCGTCTTTCCTTTGTCTAACCCGCGTTCTGTGGTCCCCTTGCGGGTGTTTTCGGCCTCAGCCACCTCGAACAGCGCGCCCTTTTTCGGGCTGTGTGAATGACCCATGGATCAGCCCCTTGGGTCAATAATAACGATACCCGGCGCGGAGATTCCGGCCGGGATGGGCGCTTATCCAAAGATTGCAGAGGAAAGTCAACATGAAATGGCGACTAAAGATCAGAGCCCTGTAAGACAGCCGCAACCGCCTTTCCCAGATCATAATAGATCTGATCATACATGCTGTCGAAGCTTTCGAACAGTGAGCTGTTCAGCGCTTGCCCTGTATCCGTTCGAGAAAACGCGATGTTCTTGCGCATTTGGGCGTTGCTCAAAGGGTTATAGGCCATCAACAGAAAGGAATACAGCCAGGTTTCTGTCTCTTGCTCGATCCCGTCCTTTTGCAGCAGAAGGTTGTCCAGAAGGTCGCTGTCATCGAGAACTTGGCCGTCATTTATCCCCCTGAAAAAGTTGTAATCCGCGCTCAAAGCGCTCCGCACATTCTGTTTGATCAGGTCGTTGGCCAGTATGTACTCTTCGACCAGTTTGAACTGCATGCTGTCTTTGGTGTTTTCGAAATAGGCCTGTTTTGCCAAGTCTTCGATTGCCGGATCAACAAATGCAAGCCGTGCGGAATTCTCAAGGGAAACGATGGTCTGGCCAAGATCGCTTTCAAAAAAGGCGATGGCGCGTTCCAAATGCACTTCATCCAGGCTTTGCCGGAATCCCTGGACCAACTGATCATACATCCAATCGGGATCATAAATCGCCTCGACCCGAGTTTCGAACAGAGCGCCACCGTTGCCATCCAACAAAGTGGCGTCCATCTCTTGGCTCATCTTTCCGCCTTCGGACAGGAGGATTTCGATCAGGTTCTCCAGACGCATTGCTTGCGCCAGCCGATCCGCTTTTTCCACGGCGCCGGATGATGTGGCCCAGAAGATCAGGGCAAAAACGATCAGAATGCGCATCAGATGTCCTGTGCGGGGTGAAGCTCGGCCATTTTGGTTGCCAGGACTTCGAATTTCATAGCCATTATCTCATACTGAATGGCGTTCAAAAGTTCGTAGACTTCCTGCATTAAAGGCTGTTCCAACGCCTCGACATAGGTGATGACATCCGCATCCGAGAAATCCTGATAGGTATAAGCAGCACCGGCAAGTGCAGAAAGCTGTAAGGCCTGTCGCATCCCGGTTTCGTTCTGTTTCATCATTGCGCGCAATTCATCTGCATCCAACTGCAGTTCGATCACACCTGAAGCGCTGGCGGCGAGGAGGAACCGGATTTGTATTTCCTGAAGGGCGCGCAAAGAAGTACCGCTTGAGTCGATGGCAGTGTTCATCCTTTTTAGACTCTCAACACGTTGAGAGCCTTCGCGGACAAGTTGAGCGACTATCTCTTGCCCCTGCTGTTGTTTCGCTTCGTCATCCTCGATCAGATGGGAAGCGTTTTCAGCAGAGACCAGTCGTTGACCCAGATCTGATGCATAGAATTCTACCGCGTGATTTAGCGCCTGATCGCTAAGCGTCTGCTCTAAAATCGAAACTGCAGTTTCATGCATGTCTTTGGTATCGAAAACTTCTTCGGTCAGCCGCGCCCAGTCCGACCCGAATCCATCGGGGTCAAAACCCAGCATCTGAGGTGCCGAGGCCGAGGCCAGAGCAATACTTTCAAGGGCAACGTCGAAACCGGTTGTGGTCAAGAATGCCTCGATCCTATCGCGCCCGGCAGCGGATGCCGGGATTGGCAGCATGAATACTGTGAAAAGAAACAGCGAAAGGGCGGTGGTGATGTGGTGCGTAAAATGTCTCATGTACAGAAGCCTAGGGGTTTTGCGGCATCTGGCAACGGAAAATCCTGGGATTGCTAAATTATGAAACTTTCTGCTTGCACCCCCGGGTGTTCATCACTAAATCCCCCCCTCACAGACCCCCGCGGAGAGGTGCCGGAGTGGTCGAACGGGGCGGTCTCGAAAACCGTTGTGGGTGCAAGCCCACCCAGGGTTCGAATCCCTGTCTCTCCGCCATCAGCCATTTAGCGCATGATTGGTAACCAGCTTTCCGGAATTTAGCTCAAGCACCTGAAATGCAGGCCTTTGTCGCCTTATTCGCTTTGCGCGCGTTCCTACGAGAATTCTTAGTTTCTGTGCTTCCCTGCTGAACAGGCATTTGTGCGACCCTGTGGGTCGGTTGACAACAATGGCATCTCGGCCACTGGTTGTTCAACGTTGGCGTGTTATTGCCATGGGATCGGCCCAGATCGGCGTACACTGGCTCAATCCCTTGTTCTGAGAGGATGTTCCACGAATTCCCCTTTCCAGTCCGCTAGTTTCCCCCCATCTCGGCGACACATATTTCAAAGGAGAATCCCATGTCGCGTATAATCTTGCTAGGGGTCGTCGTCGCCGGCGTTGGCGCCGCAATCTATTACTATCTGAATCAACCTGCCGCTCCGGTCGAACAGCCGCAAGCCGCCGCTGAAGAAACCGGAAACGCCGTGTCCGAAGCCGTAGAATCGGTTACCGAACAGGCTGGCGAAGCTGCGTCTTCCGTTACGGAACAGGCGGCTGAAATCGTCGAACAGTCCAGCGAAGCCGCGTCTGACTTAGCCACTCAAGCTGGTGAAACAGCGACTGAGCTGGCTGATCAGGCTGGAGAAGAGGTCGCTGCCCTCACCAACCAGGGGCAAGAGCTGCTGAATTCCTGGGTTGAGAGCGGCGCTATGAGTGTTGATAACTTTGACTATGACGCCATGGTGGCCTCAGTTCAGGAAAGCACACTGGCAGAAGAACTGAAGGTAAAAGCGGTTGGTATTCTCGATGATATCAAAGCCTCACCTGCAACAATCGCGCTGAAAATTCAGGAACTTCAGGCCCTGTTGACTGGTCAGTAAGAATTAGAAAGACCGCCGAAACAGGCGGTCTTTCCCTACGTCAAAGAATAGTTCGATTGACGCGCCTTTGGCCATTTGCTTGGCTGATCTGAACACATATGCCACGGTTGATGTCGATCATGGCCATTATTTTCGAAATAGTTGGTTCGATGCAGTCAAGCAGGACCCGACAGTTTCCAATCGTTCAGAAAAGGTACGTTCATGACCCCCCTTCCCTCTTCCATGTTTGCGATCGTTCAAACTCATGATGGGTATTCGGGCAAAGCCACTAGTCCCAGCATCCAAAATGCGTCTGATTGGCTGGCCGAAACGGAAATGCCTGTGCCCGAGCCGGGCGCAGGACAGGTTCTGATCCGCCTGAGGGCATCATCGGTTAATCCGTCCGACCTGCATTTTATCAAGGGTGAATACGGGCAGCCTAGGGAAAAGGGATCTCCGGCTGGGTTTGAGGGATGTGGAGACGTCGTCGCCACCGGTGCCGGAGCCGAGGGTTTGCAGGGACAGCGCGTGGCATTCATGGCCACTCTTTCCGGTGCCTGGGCCGAGTACGCTCTGACCGATGCACAAATGTGTATTCCACTGCGCCCGGATATCTCGGATGACGATGGGTCAGCACAGATTGTGAACCCGATGACGGCCATGGCGATGGTCGATCTGGCGCGTCAGGCCGGAGATGCTTTTATTGTATCTGCCGCAACCAGTCAGTTGGGCAAGCTTATGTGCAGCCTCGGTCGCGATCTTGGGCTCAAGCCGATTGCGATCGTGAGACGCGCTGAGACCGTTGCTGCATTGAAAGAGCTGGGCGCTCATGACGTGCTGGTAACATCAGACCCCGACATGCTGCAGAAATTCGCAGCGCTTAGCAAAGAGTTTAAACCTCGGGTCTTTCTGGATGCCGTCGCCGACCAGATTTCCGAACAGATTTTCTGTGCGATGCCGAAAGGTGCGCGCTGGGTGTGTTATGGCAAGCTCAGCCCTGAACTGCCCAAACTAACGCAGACGGGACAGCTCATCTTTATGGGTAAGAAAATCGAAGGGTTTTGGCTGACACGATGGATGACAGCGACGCCTCGCGAAGATGTGGTACGTGTCGTTGCCGAGGTTCAGGCCCGCTTTGCGGACGGGCGTTGGAAAACAGATGTTTCAGAAAAGCTCACATTAAAAAATGTTATGTCCGGGCTGGTCGATGCACTGCAAAAGAGTGACGGAAAGGTAATTATCACGCCATAGTAGTACAAACCCCGGGCTAAGGAGGAGGCCCGGGATCTAAATGAACCCGGAGCAACCGGTATAGGGAGGTGAGTTTGGATAATGCGCAGCTGCTGATTAGCGGGCTGGCGAATGGCTGTGTCTATGGGCTGATCGCGCTCGGATTTGTTCTGATTTACAAGGCGACCGAGGCAGTGAACTTCGCACAGGGTGACCTCATGATGCTGGGCGCCTTTGTTACCATCGGGCTTACAAATGCCGAATATATGGGGCTGCCTTTTTGGCTGGCCTTGCCGATCTCGTTGGGGATCATGGGCGCGCTGGGGTACTTGCTGGACCGGTTGATCATTCGGCGACTTTTCGGGGAAAGCCAGACGGCCGTGGTCATTCTGACCATCGCCCTGGGCTTTGTAATCCGCTTTGTGGCCGGTCTGATCTGGGGGCACGAACCGCAGACGCTACAGAATCCACTGGCCGGAAAAGAAGTGCATTTCGGCGGCCTTGTACTGGGGATGGAGGACGTGGCGGTTATCGTCGTGACCGTTCTGCTGACCTGGGGGCTGTACCAGTTCTTCAGTCGCACCAAGCTTGGGCTTGCAATGCAGGGTGCCTCACAAAATCAGCTGGCGGCCTATTATATGGGAATCCCGGTAAAACGAGTGCAGGGTTTCATCTGGGCGTTGGCCGGCATGGTTGCGGGTATCGCAGGCATTTTGTTTGCCGCCAAAGGATCCGTGGACCCGGCAACCGGACTTCTGGGCATTAAGGCCTTCGCCGCTGCGGTCATTGGCGGATTCGGAAGTTTACCTGGAGCATTGGCTGGAGGTTTGATCGTTGGCGTAATCGAACCGTTTGCCAGTCGCTATATCGCTGCTGGGTACAGTCAGATTGCACCTTATGCGCTGTTGTTGGCTGTCCTAATCTTTCGCCCCAATGGGCTGTTCAGCCAAGTTAGGGTCAAAAAGGTTTAAGCCATGCGGATCATTTTCAAGACCAGTTACATGCAAGATATCCGGCCTTGGAAAGACCGGTATCAACTGAGCCTATACCTGATCCTTCTAGGCGTCGTGATCGCCGCTCCATGGTGGTTGGACGCATTCTATCTGGGTGAGCTGACAAATGTTTTGATCTGGGCGATTGCAGGTCTTGGGTTGATGATACTGACCGGCCATACCGGACAGGTCAGCCTTGGGCATGCGGCTTTTATGGCTTTTGGGTGCTATGCGAATATCATCTTGATAGAGGCAGGCTTGCCATTCCTGCTGGCCTTCCCGATCGCCGGTATCCTGACCGGGATAGCAGGGGTGACCGTTGCTATCCCGGCCCTGCGCCTTCACGGTATCTACCTGGCAATCTTTACCATGGCCCTATCGATCCTGATGGATGACGTGATTGTCCTGGCCGAGCCGATCACCGGCGGGGTCGCCGGTAAATATATCGGCGGGGTCGAGATATTTGGATTCATGGTCGATCGCTGGGCTACGCCGGTCCAATTCTTCTGGCTGGTGCTTGCAGTCGCGGTTCTGGTCACTCTGGGCTATATCAACCTGCTGCGCGCACCGCTTGGGCGCAGTTTCATCGCCGTGCGAGATTCTGAGGTCTCGGCCCAGGCGATGGGTGTTGATATTGCGCAAACCAAGATGATCTCATTTGCCCTGTCCTGCGCTGTGACCGGCTGGGCAGGTGCTCTGATGGGTATGTTCTCGGGCGCGTTCAATAACGAGACATTCAGCGTCCTAATCTCAATTCAGTTGCTGATGATGATCGTGATCGGTGGTCTGGGCTCAATCCACGGGGCATTTCTGGGCGCTGTCGTCATAGGGTTTCTGCCGCAATTTTTGTCGATCGCAAAAGAGTATGTCGGCGCAGTTTTCGGGGGCAGCACCGTCGCAATTCCGGGATTGGAATTTGGAATCTTCGGCATGATCCTGATCGCCTTTATCCTGTTTGAGCCCATGGGGATGTATGGACGTTGGCTGAAAATCCGGACATGGTTCGAACTGTTTCCCTTCTATCGCAAGGACATGTTCAAACGTCAGAAATCCTATCTCAAGACGGAGCGTCTGAGATGAGCCTGCTTAAATTTAAGAATGTCACCTTGAAATTTGGTGGCGTCACGGCTGTGAACGACCTGTCCTTTTCAGTCGAAGACGGCGAGGTTTTTGCCATAGTCGGCCCCAATGGCGCGGGTAAATCGACCGTTTTCAATCTGATCTCGCGCTTTTATGAACCAATAGAGGGTTCAATCCGGTATGACGGGCATGACTTGCTGCAGGTGAAACCGTCCGGCGTTGCAGCTTTTGGTGTTGCGCGGACGTTTCAGAATATCGAACTGTTCGAACACGCCACTGTTCTGCAGAACCTGCTGGTCGGGCGTCATCGGCACCGCAAGACAAAACTTTTATCCGAGGTGCTGTTCCTGCCGTCGGCCCGGCGGCAAGAGATCGAAAACCGTGAAAAGGTTGAAGAAATCATCGATTTTCTTGATCTGCAGGCCTATCGCGACAAGATGATATCAGGCCTACCTTACGGTGTGCGCAAAGTGGTTGAAGTTGCCCGCGCCCTGGCCACCGATCCCAAGTTGTTACTGCTGGATGAACCGGCCTCGGGGCTGTCGGTCGAGGAAACGACCGATATGCGCTGGTGGATAGATGATATCCGGCGGCAGATGGGGATTACGGTGCTGATGGTCGAACATGACATGGCTTTGGTCTCGGGCGTCTCGGATCGGGTCCTTGCAATGGCGGATGGGGCAATGCTCGCACTGGGAACCCCTGCGCAGGTGCAGTCACACCCGGCAGTGGTTGAGGCCTATCTGGGGAAAGTGTCATGAGCGATCCGATCCTGACCATTCGCAATGTCGAAAGTTTTTACGGGCCAATCATGGCAATCCGGGGCGTGTCGCTGGATGTGCATCCTGGTAAAATCGTGTCGATCCTTGGGGCCAATGGGGCCGGCAAGACCACATTGATGAAAACCGTGTCCGGCGTAATGGACCCGGAAAAGGGCAAGATCAGCTTTGACGGGGTCGAAATTCAAGGGGCTGAGCCACATAAAGTTGTGCAGAAAGGCGTCGTCCACGTACCCGAAGGGCGCGAAGTATTCCCCCTTTTGACCGTGGATGAGAACCTGAGTCTCGGGGCCTATACCTCGTCGGACCGGGGACAAATTGATCATGATCGCGATCTGGTTTTTTCATACTTCCCGATCCTGAAAGAACGCCGCAATCAAGAGGCGGGGACCTTATCCGGAGGCCAACAACAGATGTTGGCAATCGGGAGGGGGTTGATGGCAAATCCAAGGATCATGTTGCTGGACGAGCCGTCTCTGGGCCTGTCCCCTTTGCTTGTGCAAGAGATTTTCGGCATCCTGAAGCGCCTGAATGATGAGCAGAACATGACGATGATGCTGGTTGAACAGAATGCCAATGCTGCGCTGGAACTGGCGCATCACGGCTATGTCATGGAGGTCGGGCGCATCGTCATGGATGGCCCCGCGGATGAGCTGATGCAGTCTGAAGACATCCAGAACTTCTATCTGGGCGTGCAGGAAGAAGGTGCGCGTGAAAACCGCCGCTGGAAACGCAAGAAGACGTGGAGGTGAGCGCATGAATATAAGCACCCTGCCCTCTCAGATCATGATTAATGGTGTTCAGTACAACGCAAACCCCGGTCAGCGACCTGTCTATGTGGATGAATGCACAACCATCGGCCAGCTGTTTCAAAAGCGCTGCGCCGATTTGGGCACGCGTACTGCACATCGTGAGAAAGATTTCGGTATCTGGAAATCCTATTCATGGGCAGATTACTGGCAGCACGCAAAATGGATCGGCCTCGCCCTGCAAAAACTGGGGTTGAAACGTGGTGAAGTCGTTTCGATCCTGTCCGAGGACCGAAAAGAATGGGCTTGGTTCGATATGGGCATTCAGGGCGTCGGTGGGATCGCCTCGGGCATCTACACGACGGATGCGGCCGCCCAGGTGAAATACCTGATCAATGACAGTGACAGCCGGTTTCTGGTGGTCGAAAACGAAGAACAGCTGGACAAGTTCCTTGAGGTCGAAGTGGATTTGCAGACCCTTTTGAAGGTCATCATCCTCGAGGATGAAGGTCTGCATGATCTGGACCATGACCGCTGCATGATGATCAGCGATCTTTATGAGCTGGGTCAACAAGTCGAGATGGAAGAGCCCGACCGTTTTGATGCGGAAATCGCGCTGGCATCCCCGCAGGATACCGCCCTGCTGGTCTATACATCGGGCACCACGGGCAAGCCAAAAGGCGCAATGCTGAGCCATGAGAACATCCTTGCCGCAATCGAGGCCGGGGCCCATGCTCTGCCCGCATTGGAAACTGATGAGCAGCTGTGCTTTTTGCCGCTCTGCCATATCCTCGAACGCGATGTTTCCATCTATTTCCCGCTGGCGACGAAATCCGTCGTCAACTTTGCCGAAAGCCCCGAGACGGTGTTCGCCAATCTGCAAGAGGTCTCGCCCTCGACGTTCACGGCGGTTCCGCGGGTCTGGGAGAAGATCTATTCGCAGGTTCAGATCCTGAGCCAGGACGCCACCGCAACCGGGCGCGTGGCCTTTGGACTGGCGGTCAAGGCGGGGCTGGCACGGGCCGAATACATTCTGGCGGGCAAGCCGGTTCCGGCAGGTGTTGCCGCGCAATACTGGCTTTGGGACCGTCTGGTTCTGCGCAATCTGCGCCGGATGCTGGGGTTGGACAACATGCGACGCGGTGGCAGCGGCGCGGCCCCGATCTCGGCTGATTTGCTGAAATGGTATTGGGCCATTGGCGTGCCTCTGGTCGAAGGGTTCGGTATGACCGAAACCTCGGGTCTGGCGACGCTGAATACGCTCGGCAATAACAGGATCGGAACCATTGGAAAGGCTGTGCCCGTTAATGACGTCCGTATTTCCGAAGGCGGAGAGATTCAGCTTAAAGGGCTGAACATCTTTCAGGGCTACTGGCGCAACAACGCCAAAACAGCCGAGACTTTCACTGCCGATGGTTGGTTGCGTACTGGTGATATGGGCCAGATCGACCAAGACGGTTTCGTGACCATTACGGGTCGCCTCAAAGATCTTATCATCACGGCGGGCGGCAAAAATATCGCCCCGGCCGAGATTGAAAGCCGTCTCAAGTTCAGCCCCTTTATCTCGGACGCAGTTGTAATTGGCGATAAGCGCAAGTTCCTGACTGCACTAATCATGATTGATCAGGAAAACGTGGAGAAATTTGCGCAGGATCGAAAGGTCCCCTTCTCGAATTTCGCCTCTCTTTGTGCCTCCGCCGAGGTTCGGGACCAGATCAAAGACGAAGTGGGTGCCGCAAACAAGGATTTCGCAAGGGTTGAGCAGATCAAGGATTTCCGCCTGATAGATGTTCTGCTGACGGCAGATGATGACGAACTGACGGCCACAATGAAGCTCAAGCGCAGCTTTGTGGAAAAGAAACACGAACATCTTATTGAAGACATGTACAATTAGACAAAACGTTATCCAAAGGGAGGATTGTAATGAGGAATCTGATTAAACGGCTGTCCGCTGCCACAGTTTTGACGGCTGTCGCGACACTCTCCAGCGCCCAGACACAGGGTGTTACGGATGATGAGATCGTAATCGGCTCGGTAAATGATCTGAGCGGTATCTTCGCCGCTGTTGGTGTCCCAGCCACCAAAGGCGCCAATGTGGTGTTCGACCGCGTGAACGCTGCAGGTGGTGTTCACGGTCGGACCATCCGTTTTGTGGTTGAGGATAATGGCTATCAGATGCCGCGCGCGATGCAGGGCTACAACAAGTTGCTGAACCGCGACAAGGTGTTTGCGATGTTGCAATCTCTGGGTACGCCGATGAACCTGGCCGGATTCAAACTGCTGGATCCCAAGGGCATTCCGAATGTCGCGCCTTTGACGTCGTCGCAGAAAATGCTGCAAGAACCAGTGCGCAACAAATTCACGTCCTTTTCCACCTATTTCGATCAGGCGCGTGTCGGCGTGAACTATCTGGCCAGCGAATTCGGATCGCAAACAGTCTGCACCATGTATCTGCCCACCGATTTCGGCGAGGAGATTCTGGAAGGCAGCAAGGCGGGTGCCGAAGAGGCTGGGATCGGTTTTGGCACAGAAACCACCCACAAGCCCGATGAGACCGATTTCGTGGGCTCTCTGAGCAAGCTCAGAGATGAAGGCTGCGACATCGTCACCATGGCCCTTGGGGTTCGGCAGGCGATCACTGTGGTTGGCACCGCCAAAAAGATGGGTCTAACGGATATGAAATTCTTGGGAACATCAGCCAGCTTCCTGACCGTCGTTGCCCAGGTGCCGGGTGGCGTGACGGATGGTTTTTATGCCGCCGCCTCATGGCTGGACTTGTGGGCCCGCGCGGATCAACCGGCCCCTGCAGCCTTCATCGAAGAGTATAAGGCTGCAACAGGCGAAGACCCCGTTGGATTTGCGATGTTGGGCTATTCTGCGGCTGAAATGATGGTTAAGGCGCTGGACGCCGCCGGCCCCGATCTGACTCATGACAGCTTTATCGCTGCGATGGAGACACTCGACTACAACGACGAACTGGTTGGAAATCACATCTCGTTTTCTCCGGACGACCACCAAGGTGCTGACACGGTGTTTGTGAGCGTTGTTGAAAACGGTGCTTGGAAGCTGGTCCACGAAGAGTAACGTCTGAAAAACAGAGTTTGATCAGCATTCAGGCGTTAGAAACCACGAGCCGTCCGTTCCAATACGGACGGCTTTTTCATTTTGTTTTGGGCTATCCACCTGCGGATAATTGGTTCCAATGCAAAACCGCTATAGTTAGGCGAAATGGAAAAAACTCGAATCGAAAATCTGTTGTCGTTGAAAGATCGTAAGATCATCGCGCAGGGTAATCGGCAATTTGTCTATCAACACCCTGATCTGCCGGACACTCTTCTGAAGATCCCGCAACCTCAGACGATAGATGACGAAGCTCATCTTGTGACGGATACCTGGTTTGATCGGATGTTTCGACGCTCGACGGCGTTCAAAGGATTTCTGCGCGAGTTTCACGAGTCGTTTGATCTTATGGTGCGTCACCAGAAATCCGCTGCTCCTATCCCCGTATGTGAGGTGCGAGGTGTGGTTCAGACGGACCTTGGTCTGGCGCTCATGTACGAGCGGATTTCCGAGCCTGACGGACAGCTATCGCCCAGCCTTATTGGTTTGGTCCAAAGCCGTCGCCTTATGCCGCATCACTTGGATTCTTTGAACGCGCATTTTGACATTTTGGTCAAAGAGAACGTTTTGGTCAGTAACCAGAACCCCGGCAACATCGTCTATCAGACGTTGGCCGACGGCTCAGGACGATGGGTCTGGATAGACAGTTTCGGAAATAAGCAGGCGATCCCAGTTCGCAGGTGGTTCCCAAGCCTGAACAAACGAAAGATCGACCAGACTCGGCAGAAATTCCTTGCTTTGGCTCAACAGGCTTTAGGACGTGAAGCGGACTGACAAATCCGTGTTGGAGTGACTTTCTTTTCGTCTCACGCTTGACGTGTGCGGGCTGTTAATCTCAACATTCAGAAATGTTTTTTGTGCGTCCTCGTCATTACAACGATAACGGGACCAATTCGGTAAATGGTATTCTAGGTAGTTAGATAAAAAATGCGGTCAAAAATTCTGAACTTTCTGATCATCGTGATGATCTCTGCAACGCTTCTTGCTGGTGTGGAGCTGGGCATCCGTTGGCTGTCACCACAAGGCGTTCTGACAACATATCCAGAGGGTGGTCCACTTGGATTAAAGGACCCGGTCGTCGGGCATACGAACAGGCCAAACACTGTCGTCGCCATCAATGCACCAGAGTTCACGGTCGAGTATAAAGTCGACGAAAACGGGTTTCGTGAAACCCGCTTTCCAGCCAGTGCATTAGACGATGGAAAAACCATCAAGATCCTGTTGCTGGGAGATTCCTTTACCTTCGGCGCATCAAATGAGCTGGGCGATATCTGGCCAGAACTCTTGGCCCAGAAGTTCCTGGATCAAGGCATGCCTGTTCAGCTGATCAACGCAGGTGTTCCGGGATATAACACATCTCAACAGGCGCTGTATCTCGAGCGGTTAAGCGAAAAATATGACCCTGATATCGTGCTGGTTACCTTTCTTCCCAATGATATGTTCGCAAATGAGCCCATTCGGACCGTTGATGGCGTTGATGTCGCCTTTAGCGATGTCAGCTCGGTTGTAGGCTCGGGGAATATCAAGAAATCCTCGCTACACTCGGTTACGCTGTTAAAGCGAATGCTGATGGCGAACGATCAGACCTATACCCAACTGTACCTGATGACGCCGCGAAAGGCCTTTTTCACCACCCCGATGAGCGATCTGTTTCAAGCCAAAGTCGAGACGACAAAGCAGGTGTTTTCCCGCATGGCAGCCTTCACTCAGTCGCAGGGATCCGAGCTTGTGGTCGTGTCTGTCCCACAGTTGTTTCAGGTTCTTCAGGCCGCGAAAACATCTTCCGATCCCGAGGTCGATCCCGGCCTACCCGACCGCCTAATGGAGGGTGTGGTGGCCGAGCAAGGATTTCAGTGGCACGAAGCGCTGCCCTACCTCGCCGAGGAATACGGCACCAAGGGTGAAGACCTGTATTTCCGATACGATGGCCATCTGAATGCGGACGGCAACAGGGTTCTGTCCGAATTCATGTTCCAGATTCTGGCCCCGCTGATCGAAACCAAAACAGCCGGCTGAGTTCGACAACAGATTCGGCACCCCAAATCCTTATCAACAAAAGAAAAACGGCCGCAACATTGTGCGGCCGTTTGAAACAGTCTTAAAAGTTCGTACGAGCGATTAACGCTTGGAGAACTGGAACGAACGACGCGCTTTGCGCTTACCGTATTTCTTACGTTCCACAACGCGGCTGTCGCGGGTCAGGAAGCCAGCGGCTTTCAGTGCGCCACGCAGGCTGGGATCGTACAGCTGCAGCGCTTTCGACACGCCGTGCTTGACCGCACCGGCCTGACCGGTCAGGCCACCGCCTTTGACGGTTGCGACAACGTCGAACTCACCTTCTACGCCGGCAACCTGGAACGGCTGGCGCAGGATCAGCTGCAGAACGGGGCGTGCAAAATATACGTCCTGGTCTTTGCCGTTCACGGTGACCTTACCGGAACCCGGCTTGATCCAAACACGGGCAACAGCGTCTTTACGCTTGCCGGTGGCATAGGCACGACCCAGTTCGTCGCGTACGGGTTCACGCACGATGACTTCTTCGGCCACAACTTCAACGCCTGCTACGGCGCTCAGCTCTTCGAGAGTATTGATCTGATCAGCCATGGTCATTAGCTCCGGGTGTTTTTCTTGTTCATGGATGCAACATCCAGAACTTCGGGCGCTTGCGCCTCATGGGGATGCTCGGCACCGGCATAAACACGCAGGTTGGTCATAACCTGACGCGATAGGCGGTTGCCCGGCAGCATGCGCTTGACCGCCTGGGTCACGACGCGCTCGGGGTATTTGCCCTCGAGGATCTGCTGCTTGGTGCGCGACTTGATGCCGCCCGGGTGGCCAGTGTGCCAGTAGAAGTTCTCTTCGCGCTTCTTGCCGGTCATCTGGATTTTGTCAGCGTTGATCACGATGACATTGTCGCCCATGTCCATGTTCGGGGTGAACGACGCTTTGTGCTTGCCACGCAGACGCATGGCGACGATCGAGGCAAGACGGCCCAGAACAACGCCCTCGGCGTCGATCAGGATCCATTTCTTGTCGATGTCTGCAGGTGTTGCAGAAAAGGTTTTCATGGCAGGATAGTCCTGTTTGATGTGAAAGACCGCCCCCATACGGAGCGGTCCGAATTCGATGGATGGGGTTTAAACCCACGCGAAAGGCGGGTCAATACACGCAAATCAGTTTTAACTTAGCAAAAACAATGTATTACAAAATAGGTATTATTTTACCCCATGTTTTTGCCAATCTTTTTCCGTCAATACCCAACGCATCCACTGCCCAGCCCCGGTACCAAGAACAAGTTGCTGGGTATCAACGTACCGCGCCCCAAGTTTCGCGGTCCCTTTTTGTGATCGCAAGTTGGTTGGGTCGATATGAAACCAGACCTCATCCAGTTCGCCGAACACCTGATTTACCATCAGCGATTTGATCGCCCGATTGCTGGCTCCGCCCCAGTGATCACGGGTGATAAAGCTGTATCCGATGCCGATGCCCCCGGGAACTTCGGGAGGCTCATAATAGCGAGAGCACCCGATGACCCGGCCTGTCGCCTCTTCGCGTACTGTCACTGACCCACCTGCGCTCAACAGAAAATCGAAATAAGGGGCGAAAACTTCTTTCTGATGGCGGGATTTGGCGGGATGCCCGGCCCAAATCAACGGATCGCTGGCTGCAAGGTGCAGGTCTTCGAAGTCACTTTTGAGCATCGGTGTGACGACAAATCCCCTGCCCCGCATTTCCCGAATATCCATTAAGCGTCCCCTTACACCGAAATCTGTTCGGGTGGATTATCCAGCAGACGCCTGAGACGCTGCATCGCGTCCTCGAATTGATCCAACGATACATGCCCGTTCATGGCTATGCGAACCGCATTGGGTGCGCGCCCGTCACGCAAAGCAAACTCATCGGCAGACCGCAGTTGAATTCCCTCTCGCTCGGCTGCGCGGCTGAACGCAGCTGCTCGCCAACCAGAAGGCAAGTTCAGCCAGACAAAAGGTACATCTGAGGCCCAGTTCAGGTCGAACCCACCCAGGGCGTTTACGGCCACGCGCACATATTCCCCCATCCGGGTCCGGACATCTTTTGCGATTTGGCGCGTCCGCGGATCAGACAACATCAGCCGCGCCAGTTCGGCAAGCGGCTGAGCAAGGCCAAAATAGCCATATTCCGCTGAACGGCGCAGATCAACGCTGCGCTCGCGCGGCGCTATGGCAAACCCGACACGCAGTGCGGGCGTCAAGATCTTCGAGATCGACGACACATGCCATCCCCTTTCCGGCGCCAGGGCGCGATAGCTGGGCGCTCTTGCATCACCCATGCGGTAGCAGTCGTCCTCGATTATCTGGACGCCGAACCGCCGCGCGATTTCCACAACTTCTTTGCGGCGTTCCAGCGGTGTATGTGAGCCGGTCGGATTTTGAACCTCGGGTGAGACACATATGGCCTGCGCCGCCGACTGGCGAAGGACATGCTCCATAGCGTTTGGATCCACGCCCCATTTGTCCATCTTTACGCCAATGACCTCTGCACGCATCAACTCACCGGCGCGTCGGAACCCTGCGTATGACAGATCCTCGACCAGAACGATCGGCTTTGGTCCTCGTAATATGGTCTGAAATACAAGGCAAAGGCCGTTTTGTCCGCCGTGGGTCAGAACGATATCGTCCTGCGAAATTGGTCCCAATGGCAAATCGGAAAGCCAATCTACAACAGCCTGTCGCATAGGTTTATACGCATCGCGAGTTGGATAGTTCATAAACAGGCGTGGATCGGATTGTGCCACTTTCTGCATACATTCGCGGATCAGGGCCACCTGCCCCATATCGGCAAGCCTCGGGCTGAACAGGCTGACATTGGCGTCATATTTGTCATCTCTGAGATGAAGTTGCCGAGCCCAGACATCATCGAGCAGAGGCGCCTTGGGCGGGGCCACAAATGTACCACGTCCTACTTCGGCACTGAGCAGACCTTCGTCTGTGAGTATCGTATAGGCGCGCGCAACGGTGCCCGGTGTGATTTGTAACCTATAGGCAAGTTCCCGCACCGGCGGCAGCTTTGTACCGACTTCCAAAATATTGTTATCTATAGCTTTTCGAATTGTATCGGCGACCAGTGTATATTTTGGCCCTTTGGATTTAGGCAGTGACTCTGGCCAAATTGTATCCATTACAATTCTTCCTTTGATTGCAGCACAATTCTGAATGTATCAAGTGTTCATACCGAACATATTACGTTTGTGTCAATACAATTTGAAAGGAACCCGAAGATGACACGCGCAATGCACAACCCCGCCCTGATAGCGCTTAACGACAGCCCCCGGCTGCCGCTGATTGCCGCACTGGCCGTGCGGTTTGCGGCGACGGTCACAAAATGGGAGCGGCAACGCCGCAGCCGAATTAACTTGTCCAATCTCGATGACAGGCTGCTGAAGGATGTGGGCCTGACTAATTATCAGGCCAGACGAGAGATCGAACGCCCTTTTTGGCAGGGCTAGGTAATCCCCAGTCCCTATATGGGACCTCTTCCTTGGCCGGGTTTATCCCGGCCATTTTTTCACCCAAAAGCTGCCGCAGCTGACCCCTCTGGTGGTAAAGAATAGGTCATCGTTGCGCGAGCGACGGGTTTGTCTGACCCTTCCGAAAATATTAGAACGTCACCTACGGCAAGGGTTTTTCCTAGCTTCAGCAAGGTGCAGCGCGCAATCAAATCTGCATTTCCATCCGGTTTACGCATGAAGTCCATTGAACAACCGGTTGTCACGGCCAGAGATTGCTGGCCCCTGCGCGCCAGGATCAGTGCGTAAACGCTTACATCAGCTAATCCAAACATAGACGGCCCCGAGACAGTCCCACCGGGGCGCAAATGACGATCGCCAACGGCAAGTCTCATGACGATGGACTCTTCGGTCAGATCCTGGACCGAATAGTCCTGACTGACCTGGGGGAAGATTTGGCTCATATAATCCTCCAGTTCCTCCCGATTCATTGCCAATGACATACTTCCCCTCCTGGATTTGCCGACCTAGAGTTGGCCTCACATCAGATCGGAGGGCAAGATGGGAATTCTGGAACGAAATGACGCAGACGCCGTGGCTAGGCTTACAATGAATGCGCCAGACCGACTCAATGCCCTAAGTGACGAAATGCTGGCTGCGCTACAGACTGAACTTGATGCCCTGCGCGAAGACAGTTCCATCCGGGCGGTGATCCTTTCTGGTAAAGGCAAAGCTTTTTGTGCGGGTCATGATCTGAAACAGATGACAGCTGGGCGCCAATCTGAAGACGGCGGCAAAGCCTATTTTCAGGACCTTTTCAATCGCTGTGCGAAAATGATGCTTTCAATTCAGTCGCTTCCGCAGCCGGTTATAGCCCAGGTGCACGGCATTGCTACGGCGGCCGGATGCCAGTTGGTTGCAACCTGCGATCTTGCTGTAGCTGCTGAAGGGACGCGGTTTGGCGTAAACGGTGTGAATATCGGGCTGTTCTGTTCGACCCCAATGGTTGCTCTTAGCCGAAACATTCCACGCAAACACGCCTTCGAGATGTTGACGACCGGGGATTTCATTCCGGCGTCACGAGCTGCTGAGCTGGGTCTTGTCAATCGCGTGGTGCCAGAAATGCTGTTGGAGCATGAGGCTGTTTCACTGGCCGAGCAGCTTGCCTCCAAACTGGGATCTGCCGTGAAAGTCGGAAAACAGGCCTTCTACCGCCAGTTGGATATGCCATTGGATCAGGCCTATTCCTATACCGGCGAGGTAATGGCTCAGAATATGATGCATCGGGATACCGAAGAAGGAATATCTGCATTTATCGGAAAAAGAGATCCAAATTGGAGCCAATAAGGAATTTGTCATGCATATTTTTCCGCAATGTCGCCATTTTTGGACTTTTCAAATGGGCGTTACTGTGGCAATGCTGAGACGAGGCTAAGGCCTTGAACACTTTTTGGGTCGCCGTGGGCGGAAGGTCCCTCCGAGCTGGTTTCTCTCACTGGCGCAGACATTCCCGCATCGGCGACCCCAAAAATCCCTTGAAAACATGATTTCCCGTGCGCCATCGCTGCTGTGTTGCGTTGCGATCTTCTGTGCCCTATGTGGCAGCTTATGACACAGAAATTGCATATCGTGGGCGGCGGCATGGCCGGGTCCGAGGCTGCCTGGCAGGCAGCGGAAATGGGCGTCGAGGTCGTGATTCACGAAATGCGCCCAAAAGTCGGAACTTTTGCGCATCAAACCGGCAACTTGGCCGAGATGGTCTGCTCGAACTCATTCCGGTCGGATGATGACGAACAGAACGCCGTTGGACTGCTGCATTGGGAAATGCGCGAGGCCGAAGGGTTGATCTTGAAAACGGCAGATGCGCACCGACTTCCGGCCGGGGGCGCATTGGCTGTAGATCGCGATCCGTTTGCGGAATCTGTGACGGCCAGGTTAAAGGCTCACCCCCTTGTCGAAATCACTGGCGAAGAAGTGACCGCCCTGCCCGATGACGGCCAGTGGATATTTGCCACCGGCCCGCTGACCTCTGCCGCTTTGGGTGACGCAATCCGCGCGGAAACCGGCGCCGAGTCGTTGGCGTTCTTTGATGCCATTGCACCAATCGTATATGCAGACAGCATCGACATGAGCAAAGCGTGGATGCAATCGCGGTATGACAAGGGCGAAACCGAAGAAGAGCGGACCGCTTATCTGAATTGCCCGATGGACAAAGACCAGTACGACGCCTTCATCGACGCCCTGCTGGCCGCCGATAAGACCGAGTTCCATGAGGGCGAAACCGCTGGTTACTTCGACGGCTGCTTGCCGATTGAGGTTATGTCGGAGCGCGGGCGTGAAACGCTGCGCCACGGGCCGATGAAGCCGGTTGGCCTGACGAACCCGCATCAGCCCGAGGTGAAACCCCATGCGGTGGTGCAGCTGCGCAGGGATAACGCCTTGGGAACATTGTTCAACATTGTCGGCTTTCAGACCAAGATGAAATACGGAGCGCAAACCGACGTGTTCCGCATGATACCCGGGCTAGAGAATGCCAGTTTCGCGCGGCTGGGCGGTATTCATCGCAATACGTTCATCAACTCTCCGACATTGCTGGATTCCCAGATGCGGCTGAAATCAAAGCCCAATATCAGGTTCGCTGGTCAGATTACCGGTGTCGAAGGTTATGTGGAAAGCGCCGCGATGGGTCTTTTGGCCGGACGCCTGGCTGCTGCCGAGTTGTTGGGCCGTACCGTTCCCGAAATTCCACAGGACAGTGCCATGGGCGCTTTGATCCACCACATCACTGGCGGTGCCGAGGCGAAGACATTCCAGCCTATGAACGTGAATTTCGGTCTGTTCCGCCCTGTCGATGGGTTGAAAGGCGGTCGGCGTGGCCGAAAAGACCGCTACAAGGCCTATACTGACCGGGCCAAGGAAGAATGGACCAAGTGGTTGGCGCATTGGTGACTGGACGGGTCCGGCCCCGACGTCCTAACATATCGGTATGAGCGATAAATTCCTAAAGGATGTCTATGGGCTGGATTCGCCTCAGGCGACCAAAGCACATTATCAAAAATGGGCCTCGTCTTATGATGATGAGGTTGGGTCAAACGGTTATGCGACCCCGGGACGTATCGCCCGGGCTCTCTGGTCGCAACTGCCCGAGCCCAAAACCCCAATTCTGGACTATGGCTGCGGTACCGGCCTGTCAGGTGTCGCGCTGAACGCGGTCGGGTTTGAGGTCGTCGATGGAATAGACCCCACCCCGCAGATGTTAGAGGGCGCCAAGGCCAAAGGGGTTTATCGCAACCTGATTAGCTTTGACATCGCAGATCCCAATCCGCTGCAGGCTGGCGCGTATAAGGTCATCACGGCGATCGGGGTTATCGGCGTCGGCGCCGCGCCACCTGAGACTTTGGATATGCTCATCAACGCTCTGCCGTCAGGTGGGGTTATTGCTTTTTCCTTTAATGATCATACACTTGAAGATCACAGCTATACCGTTCGCCTCAGTGATTGGCTGGATATGGGCGCGGCACGATTGCTATTCCGCGAATACGGCCCGCACCTTCCGGGAATGGACATGAAGTCTGACGTTTATATTGTTGAAAAAGTGTGACTTTAGTAACCAGATTTGCACCATCACCTACAGGACCGCTGCATCTTGGCCACGCTTATTCGGCAATGTTGGCCCATGATTTTGCAAAGTCGAAGGATGGCCAGTTTTTGCTGAGGATCGAGGATATCGACCGCTCACGCTCGCGTCCAGAATGGGAAACTCAGATTTACGATGATTTGCGCTGGCTTCGCCTGTCGTGGCCGGAACCGGTGCTCTGCCAATCCACGCGAGCTGCCGCCTATGATGCCGTGCTGGATAATCTGTGGTCGCGAGGGTTGCTGTACCCCTGCACCTGCAATCGAAAAGACATCGCTAACGCAGCCAGCGCCCCTCAGGAAGGGGCCCCGCTTCATGGACCAGATGGGCTTATCTATCCGGGGACCTGTCGTGTACGCTGGGGACAGCTGGGTTCAACGGAGCAACCGCGCCCTCTGGATGTTCCGTTGCGATTGGATATGGCGGCAGCTGTAGAACAAGCTAAAAGTCTGTTTCAGAACGATAATAACACCGCATCGTTTCAAGAGATCGGAGAAGGCCCGAGCGCGGAATCCGGTAAAGTCCGGTTCACCCAGGCCGAGATGTTGGACACGATCGGGGATGTCGTTCTGTCGCGTCGGGATATGGGGACGTCATATCATCTGTCGGTCGTTCTGGATGACGCTGCACAAAAAGTTACGCATGTGGTTCGCGGTCAGGATCTGTTCGAAGCCACACGTATCCACGTTCTGCTGCAGGCGTTGTTGAAGTTGCCGACGCCCATCTACCTGCATCACTGCCTGATACGCGATCAGGCCGGCAAACGGCTGGCTAAACGCGACGATGCGCGAGCCATTGCCAAGTTCCGCGAGGAAGGTGCGACGCCCGAAGATATTCGGGCGATGGTGGGGCTTTGACCGATCAAGCCATAGGGGTCATGATTTCGACCTCGTCCCCGTCTCTGACCGCTGTGTAGAAACACGACCGACGGTTGGTGTGGCAGGCCGGGCCGGTCTGGCGCACAAGGACAAGCAGGCAATCCCGGTCGCAATCCACGCGGAGATCAACCAATTCCTGCACATGGCCCGAGCTTTCACCCTTGATCCAGAACGACTGACGCGAGCGGGACCAATAGGTAACGCGTCTGGTTTCGAGCGTCTTTTCAATGGCGCTCTGGTTCATCCAGGCCATCATCAATACCTCGCCCGTATTTTCGTCCTGAGCGATGGCTGGAATCAGCCCAGCCTCGTTGAATTTCAAACTCGATGCATCGAACGCGACTGAGGAAGACATGACAAAAACCTTTTGCATCCCGGTGGATGGCCACTATGTATTGGGAACATTCAACGAGGGAAAGCCATGTCCGGCGAGAATGACCTGATAAAGCTATACTCTGGCCGAATTCTGGCCCTTGCTGCTGACATCCCACACCTATGCCGGCTTGATGATGCTGACGCTACGGTGAAAAAACGCTCGCCCCTATGCGGGTCGACCATCACGGTTGATGTCAAAGTTCAGGATGGCAGAATTTCAGAGTTCGGTCAGGACGTGAAAGCCTGCGCTTTGGGACAGGCCTCCGCTTCGGTTGTTGGCGGGGCAATCGTCGGAACAACGCGTGCTCAGGTCGAAAAGGCGCGCGAGCAACTGTCCGCGATGCTGAAAAAGGATGGATCGGCACCCGAGGCCCCATTTGATGGGCTAGAGGTTTTGATGCCCGCACGGGAATATAAGAACCGTCATGCCTCGATCCTGCTGGTTCTTGATGCAACCGCAGAGGCATTTGAACAGGCGGAACGTGCAAATTGCGCCTAAACATGGTTTTGACGGGCGAAACGTTATAGCCTTTCGGAATAAACGAAGGGAATTCCAGTTTTGAACGGTTTACTTGAGCATTTTGTCACGCTTTGGGTTGTTATTGATCCGATTGGAACAATCCCGGTCTTCATCGCTGTTACCGCAGGGCTTGGGGCCGCCGCACGCCGCAAAATGGCGCTTGTGGCCTCGCTTATCAGCGCCGGGATTCTGTTGTTTTTCCTGGTCTTCGGGCAACTGCTGATCGAGGCGCTGGATATCGGCCTGAACTCTTTTCAAGTCGCTGGCGGCATTATCCTTTTCCTGTTCGCGCTGACCATGATTTTTGGCGAGCCCAAACAGGAAGTCGAGCAGCGCGCTGCTGAGGACGACATCAAAGACGAACTCCACAAACACAACCCAGCGATCTTTCCTCTTGCCGTCCCCTCGCTTGCCTCACCAGGTGCGATGCTGGCCATCGTCATCTTGACCGATAACAACAGGTACAGTGTTGCTGATCAGGGGATCACTGCTTTGGTCATGCTGTCGGTTGTTGCGATTGCCTTTGTCCTGATGTTGCTGGCCGAACCGATCATTCGGCTGATCGGCCATTCAGGCGCCGCCATCATCAGCCGTGTCATGGGGATGATCCTGGCATCGGTCGCAGTAAACTCGGTTCTGTCGGCGTTGTTGGAAATTATGAAAACCGGCCAGCTTTAAAAAAACCGCCGCTCCTTTCGGGCGGAAAGGGCGGCGGCAGGTAATGCGTTTCTCATGTGGGGTCCGGATATCCGCGCGGGGCCGAGGCATGGCCCTTCAAGGGTATTGGGACAGGCAGGTCACCCTTGATTGAAATGGGGATGACAAGCGCGGCGTGATCGGCACGAGATCGCAGGCAGAAAGGCTTAATACGTTCCGGGAAGATGAAGTGCGACCATAAGTATGACCACTAGTGCAACCGCACCTGCTGCGTCCTGCAACAGCGTCGACTGGGAACGACTTAGGGTGGTCTTGATCTGGGTCAGCATATGGGTTCCTCCGGTCAGGGTTTTAATCCTTTGTTGACCTTTTGTTCTCATATTTTGCTGTCTTGGTAAAGAACTTTTTGAGAACATTTGTGAACTAATGTTCCCACTTTCGCCTAACCAACTGATATCAAACGAATTGCCTGATCCTGTTTCATCAGCCACAAAAGAACACGAGCCGCCTTGCCCCTTTGCGTTTCAAGTTTAGCGTCCACGCCCAGCAGAGCCCTTGCGTCAGACTGCGCAACTGCCATCAAACCGGCCTGCCTTTCCAAATCGGCGATACGGAACTTTGGCAGACCTGACTGCGCGGTACCGATCAGATCGCCCGCTCCACGCATTTGCAGATCCGTCTCTGAGATTCTGAACCCGTCTTCTGTTTCGCGCAGAACTTCCAGCCTTTTGCGCCCCCCTTCGCCGAGGGGTGGCTGATACATCAGCAGACATGTCGATTCTGCCTCGCCTCGCCCAACACGACCGCGAAGCTGATGCAGCTGCGCCAGGCCAAAAATCTCGGCCCTTTCGATGACCATGATCGAGGCATTTGGAACATTCACGCCAACCTCGATTACCGTGGTCGCCACCAGAACTTTGGTTTGCCCCTGCTGAAATGCCTTCATCGCTGCGTCTTTGTCGGCGGGCGGCATTTGGCCGTGAACCAGCCCCACTATCCCGTCCCCCAAAATGGCACGCAGCCTTTTGAACCGTTCCTCGGCAGCGGTCAGATCCGATACTTCGGATTCATCGACAAGCGGGCAGACCCAATAGCATTGGCGGCCCTCAGCAATAGCTTTTTGCAGATGCGAGACAACTTCTTGAATCCGTTCAGTGCTCACAACCGCTGTTTTGACACGTTTTCGCCCCGGCGGCTTTTCATCAAGCACGGACACGTCCATGTCACCGTATTGAGTCAGGGCCAGACTGCGTGGGATCGGCGTTGCTGTCATGACCAAAACGTCCGCCCCCCTGCCTTTTTCCGACAGCTCCATGCGTTGACGGACCCCAAATCGGTGCTGTTCGTCGACGATTGCCAGCCGTAATTCCTGAAACGCTACATCGCTTTGAAATACGGCGTGAGTGCCCACCAGAATGTGAATATCCCCCCGTTGAAGCGCCAACAGCTTGGCACGCCGATCCGCCCCCTTGTCGCGACCGGTCAGGATTTCCAGAACCACGCCCGCCTCTTCGGCGAGGGGGCGCAACCCTTCCAGATGCTGCTGAGCGAGTATCTCGGTAGGGGCCATCATGACGCCCTGCCCGCCCGCCTCGACCGCGACCAGCAGCGCCATGAACGCAACCAGAGTCTTGCCGGACCCAACATCCCCCTGAAGCAATCTGTTCATGCGCGTATCGGAGGCCATATCCCCTGCGATCTCTTGAATTGCGCGCTGTTGGGCGTTGGTGGGCTTGTATGGCAGGTTCGACAACACACGGGATTGCAGCTTGCCCGTACCAGCGCTGGCGATCCCCTTGACCCTGCGCTCTCTTTGGCGGGCCAATGCCAACGTAAGTTGATGCGCGAACAGCTCATCATAGGCCAAACGCTCATGCGCTGGAGAAAAAGACGCTACATCATCCGCACCCTGCGGATTATGCGCTGCTTGTACAGCGCTCAGCCAGTCTGGCCAGTTCTCTTTTGCGACCTGCGCGGGATCAATCCATTCCGTCAATTCCGGCGAGAGTGCAACCGCGCTACGCGCGGCCTTGAAGGCAGTTTTCTGGGTCAGCCCCTGGGTCAAATGATAGACAGGCTCAAACTCAGGGATATCCTTCGCATCCGCAGGCGGCAGCATGTGATCCGGGTGGACCATCTGAGCGATCCCGTCGAACAGCTCTAACTTGCCAGAAATCACCCTGCGCGCGCCCTGAGGGAGCACTTTTTGCAAGTAATCGCCGCGGGCATGAAAGAACACCAACTGAAATTCAGTCTGGCTGTCTTCAACATGGACACGATACGCACCTCCCTTGTTTCTAGGGGGGCGATGGATGCCAACGGTGACTTCTACGGTCAGCGTCGAGGGCAAATCGACGCCTTGAATGGTATCGCGCCTGCGCCGATCAATCACCGCATAAGGCAGCCCGAACAAGACGTCGCGCGGGGTCTCGACACCTGACTGCGCCAAGACCTGAGCCGTTTTCGGCCCCACGCCGTCAAGCGTTTCCAGCCGCGAAAACAGCGGGAACAGAGATTCGGGCCGACCACTCATTTGCCGTCGATCAGCTGCAACCAGCCATCTTCGTCGAGCGTCTCGATCCCAAGCTCAGCCGCCTTTTTCGCCTTTGATCCAGCGCCCGGTCCTGCAACCAAAAGATCGGTCTTTTTGCTCACTGACCCCGACACTTTAGCGCCCAGTGCCTCGGCACGTGCTTTGGCTTCGGCGCGGGTCATCTTTTCAAGCGTTCCCGTAAAAACCACTGTCTTTCCTGCAACAGGGCTGCCCGAGGTATCGGGCCGTTTCGCGTCTTGGACATCAAGCTGAGCCACAAGATCGTCGATGCTCTGCCGTTCGGCAGGTTGGGCGAAGGCTGAAACCAATGCGCGGGCCATAACCTCACCAACACCGTCAACGTTCAGCAGCTCATCCCATTCTGACCCGGTCTGACTATGCGCTATGGTAACCGCTTTTTCCAGCTCATCCCATGATCCGTAATGCGTTGCGATTAGGTTCGACGCTGCCTCGCCGACATGTCGAATGCCCAGTGCAAACAGCAACCGACCCAGTGGAATAACTCGTTTTTCATCAATCGCTTGCCACAGATTGGTGGCGCTCTGCGCCCCCCATCCCTTGCGATTAGCCAGCCTGTTCAGGTTTGCACTATCTCGTTGTTTCAGAGTAAAAATGTCAGCCGGGGTCCGAACTGGCAGATCGGGATCGTCATAGAACATCTCAATCTGCTTTGCTCCAAACCCTTCGATATCAAAGGCCTTGCGTGAGACGAAATGCTTCAATTTCTCAACGGCTTGTGCAGGGCAGATAACGCCGCCGGTACAGCGACGGACCGCGTCACCTTCCTCGCGGATCGCATCGCTGTGACATTCAGGGCATTTTTCCGGGAAGATGAACTTTTCGGCATCATCCGGACGTTTCGAAATGTCGACATCGGCAACCTTCGGGATCACATCGCCGGCGCGATAAACCTGAACCCAGTCGCCGATCCGAATGTCTTTGCCTTCGCGTATCTCGCCGCCTTTTGCGTCTTTACCAGAAATGTAATCTTCGTTGTGCAACGTTGCGTTCGACACGACCACACCGCCGACAGTAACCGGGTGCAGCCTGGCCACCGGGCTCAGCGCGCCGGTGCGGCCAACCTGAATGTCGATCGCTTCAAGACGGGTCCAGGCAAGCTCGGCCGGAAATTTATGCGCAATTGCCCAGCGGGGTGTGCTGGACCGGAACCCAAGCCGTGATTGCAGCGCAAGATCGTTTACCTTGTAGACCACACCATCAATGTCATATCCAAGCGTCGCACGCTGCAGCTCGATGCTGCGATAGTGATCCAGAATCTGCTTTGTATCCGCGCATAAACGGGTTAGCGGGTTGGTTGAAAATCCGAATTCCTTCAGGCGCTGTATGGCTTCGTATTGGGTGCTTGCCAAAGGCTCAGACAGCTCCCCCCAGGCATAAGCAAAAAACTTGAGGGGACGAGAACGGGTAATTGCGGAATCCAACTGACGAAGGGATCCTGCGGCGGCATTTCGCGGGTTGGCGAAGGTTTTTTCGCCTTTCTTGGACTGGCTCTCATTTAGACGATCAAAGTCGTCGTGAGACATATAGACCTCGCCGCGAACCTCAAGGATGTCTGGTGCGCCGGTGATTACCTGTGGAATATCCGAAATAGTCAGCGCATTTGCGGTAACATTTTCCCCGACTTCTCCGTCTCCCCGCGTGGCCGCCTGGACAAGCCTACCCCTCTCATACCGAAGCGAAAGGGAGAGACCGTCGATCTTGGGCTCAGCCGTATAGCTCAAACTCGTCTCGTCATCCAACCCTAGGTATTTTCGGACGGACCGATCGAAATCAGAGACGTCTTCGTCTTGAAAAGCGTTGCCCAAAGACAGCATGCGCACGGCATGTGAAATCTTGGAGAACCCATCGGCGGGGCGGGCACCAACGATATCCGATGGGCTGTCAGATCGCTTGAGTTGCGGAAATCGCGACTCGATTTCTGAGTTTCTGAGTTTCAGCGCATCATAGTCGGCATCAGAAATCTCGGGGGCGTCTTTCTGGTGATACAATGCGTTCGCATGATGTAAAAGCCCAGCCAGCCGCGCCAATTCATTGCGTGCCTGATCTTCCGTCAGGTCTGATACAGAAATGGAATTGCTCATGCCCTCGCCCCGTCAATTGTTCTTGGAGTTCAGTGATAGGGCGAGGGCATGGCTAGGTCCAGATGTGCTGTTCAGTGAGCGAGGGTGTCGCCCCGGACCCTTGGCGACGAAAAACTTGCGCGCCTAGGCGCCAACCGCAATGCGAGGTTCATCGACGCTGTTCTTCTGAGGATCGCGCAACACATACCCCCTGCCCCAGACGGTCTCGATATAATTTTCGCCGTCGGTGGCATTGCTAAGTTTTTTGCGCAATTTGCAGATAAAGACGTCAATGATCTTCAATTCGGGCTCATCCATTCCCCCATAGAGATGGTTAAGGAACATCTCTTTAGTCAGGGTTGTTCCCTTTCGAAGGCTCAGAAGTTCGAGCATTTGATATTCTTTGCCGGTCAGGTGAACGGCCTTGCCTTCCACTTCGACGGTTTTCGCATCCAGATTCACTGCAACGCGCCCGGTGTGGATTATGGATTGAGAATGCCCTTTTGAGCGGCGAATAATGGCGTGAATACGTGCAACCAATTCTTCTCTATGGAACGGTTTGGTCAGATAATCGTCAGCACCAAATCCGAAGCCTTTAATTTTACTTTCTGTATCGTCGGCCCCCGACAGGATCAGGATCGGCGTTTCCACCCGCGCAACCCGCAACTGGCGCAGCACTTCATGCCCGTTCATATCCGGAAGGTTGAGATCAAGAAGGATCAGATCGTAATCGTAAAGTTTTGCGAGGTCGATCCCTTCTTCGCCTAAATCTGTCGCATATACGTTCAGATTGGCATGTGTCAGCATCAGTTCGATGCTTTTGGACGTGGTTGGATCATCCTCGACAAGAAGTATACGCATTTACTGCTCCAATTCAGCTCAATTTACCAATTAAAATCGAGCCTGCTCAAAAATGGTTAATCTGACGTTACCGTTGAATCATTTATTCACACTCTCCTTTAGGTTGTCGATATTTTTTTATCGTGGTGACCTTTAAAGCGTCCGTTCCGTGTTCTGCGACCGCAGAAACCCAGGAATTAAATTCTTCATCGCTGAGGCCATATTGGTTTTTGGCTTCCGAAAGCGTGATCAATCCGTAAAGAACGCCACGGACTACAATCGCTTTACGGGATGCCACCCAGCGGGTTGTCTCTTTTGGCGGCAGATCAGCCCGGGATAAAACCGTTCCATCCGGCAGGGTTACCGACCTGGGCCCCTCTACTTTGTGCAAATACATCTTTCGGTCCTCTTCGTGCTGCGACAAAGCTGACACCATGCTACTTAATGTGTTGTGAAACCGCCCCTTGAGAGTATCTAGAATTTTCCTATATTCTGCCGGTCTTTCTTAACCCGTACTGGAACCGTCATGGCCCTCGACACCGAGACACCGCTGAACTCTCTTGGCTTTGCCAAGCCCCCGTCTGAAACGCGGGTGGTAGTTGCCATGTCCGGAGGCGTGGACAGCTCGGTCGTGGCCGCGCATTTGGCGGATCAGGGGTATGACGTCATCGGCGTCACCCTGCAGCTGTATGACCACGGTGCTGCGCTGGCCAAAAAGGGGGCCTGCTGTGCAGGTATCGACATTCACGATGCGCGCCGCGTGGCCGAGGAACGCGGGTTTCCGCATTACGTTCTGGATTATGAGAACATCTTCAAGGACGCCGTGATCGACGAATTCGCCGACAGCTATCTGGCCGGTGCGACGCCGGTTCCCTGCATTCGCTGTAACGAACGGGTGAAATTCAAGGACCTGCTGGAAACCGCCAAGGATCTTGAGGCTGATTGCATGGCCACCGGCCACTATATTCAGCGCAAGACAGGCCCCAACGGGCCGGAATTGCACAGCGCCGAGGATGCCAACCGCGATCAATCCTATTTCCTGTTCTCGACGACACCGGAACAGCTGGATTTCCTGCGCTTTCCGCTGGGCCACCTGCCTTCCAAGGACGCGACGCGCGAAATGGCTGCGCAATATGGGCTGGCTGTTGCCGACAAGCCCGACAGTCAGGACATCTGTTTCGTGCCCAACGGCAACTATGCCAGCGTAATCGAAAAGCTGCGCCCCGGCGCGGCGGAACCGGGTGAGATCGTTCATGCGGATGGTCGTGTGCTGGCCCAGCATAACGGGGTAATCCACTATACCATTGGTCAGCGCCGCGGGCTTGGTATCGGAGGCCTCAGCGATCCGCTTTACGTGGTGAAACTGGATGTCGACAAAAAACAGGTTGTGGTTGGCCCCAAAGAAATGTTGGCCACCCGCACCATTCCGGTGCGTGAGATCAACTGGCTGGGTGATGAGCCGTTTACGTCACGCGATGAATGGCACGTCCTGGTCAAGGTTCGCTCGACCCGCCCCCCGCGTGAGGCCATCATCCGCCCGCTTTCGGACACCACGGCAGAGGTCGAGTTGCTGACCCCGGAAGAAGGTGTGTCGCCCGGTCAGGCCTGTGTTTTCTATGCGTCCGAAGGCAGCCGCATCTTTGGCGGCGGCTGGATTTGGCGCGGATATTAAACTGCGTCAGTCCACGAGTTGCTGAGAATATAAAGGCCAGCGCAGATCATCACGTAAGGAACAAGCATCTCAAGCTTGCGCGCGATGCGACCACTGATGAGCGGAGATTTGGCGCCCAGCAGCGCCAGCGTGGCCAATCCTACCACGGCAAGCCCTGCGCCGAAGGCTCCGGCGATCCGAAAGCCTGGCGTTGAATCCGCCAATAACGGCGCCAGAACGGCCAAAGTGTCCATCGACAGGCTGGTAAACAGTAAGGTTGTCACCAAAATTGATGCTCCGGCTTCGAGATGCGCAGGAGTGTCGACGCCCTGCCCGCGCCATTGGCGGATGGCGGCCAGACAGCCCAGTGTCAGCGGGATCATCCCCAGATACCCGGCCCAGCCCGGTATTACGCCCTCGATCCCCATGGCGAACAGCAAGGACGCCGAAATCACCAAGCCCTGTGCGAACAGAAAGCCAAAGACGGCCCGCTTGTCCCCTGACACCAAGATCAGCGCCACCAAGGCGGCAAGATTATCCAGATTGGTCAGTATCAATGCCAGAAAGGCTGAAAAACCAAAGAGGATGAACTCGGCCATCAGGACGGCATTCTGGCCAACACGGCCTTTGCAGCTCTGAAACCAGGGGCGTCGCCGCCACGGCCCAGGCGCTCCATTGTCAGATCCATCGCGCTGCGCTGCGCGTCAGGTTTCAGGGCGACCTCTCGTAGCGCTACGGCAATCTTGTCCGGCAGGCAGTCATCCAGCAGGCATTCCGGGATGGAACGCGTTTCCGAGACAAGATTGACCAATGTAACCGTGTCCAGATTGACCATACGTACTGCCAGTTTCTGGGTCAGCCAGCTGAGGCGGTAGGCAATCACCATGGGTGTTGCCTGGGCTGCAAGTTCAAGCGACACGGTACCCGATGCCGCCAGAGCAAGGTCCGCTGCGGCAAAGGCTGCGCGTTTCTGCTGAACCGCCTCTTCGGTCGGAACATTGCGCGGGTCGATCACGACGGGATTGCCTGGCCATGTCTGCAGATGTTCGGTTACGGCCTCGACCATATGCGCAACCGCCGGAACAATAACCCGCGTACCCGGCCGGTCGGCTAGGAACTGCCCCAAGGCCTGACCGAATACAGGGGCCAGACGGTCAACCTCACCCTTGCGCGACCCCGGCAAGGCAAGAACCAGCGGAGCATCCCCAAGATCATAGGCGGCGCGAAACTCCTGGATATCGCGATCAGACGCGATGGGTTCGCTTGCAACCGGATGGCCAACAAAATCACATTCCATCCCGGCGCGTTCCATATAGGGCGGCTCAAACGGAAGCAACGCCAGCACATGGTCGATGACCTTGGCCATCTTATCCGCACGCCCCGGTCGCCAGGCCCAAACGCTGGGGGCCACATAGTGGACGGTTCGAGTATCGCTTGCTGCTTTGACCAACTTGGCAACGCGCAACGAGAAGTCCGGACTGTCGATGGTGATCAATATGTCAGGTTTGGTGTCCAGCACGGCCTGCGCTGTCTCAGATATCCGGCGCTTGAGGTGAAAGAATTTTGGCAATACCTCGATCAGGCCCATCACTGACAATTCGGACATCGGAAAGCGGCTGTTCAGACCCTGGGCCTGCATCAATGGTCCGCCGACCCCGTCGAATGTAACATCTGGGACAAGGGCACGTAGCCCTTCCATCAACGCGCCGCCCAATCGATCGCCCGAAGGTTCGCCGGCGACCAGAAACACCCGCATCAGTTGGTTCGCTCACGCACATAAAGGAACAAACCCAGGCGATCGCACTCAGCAATTACACGTTGTCGCTGCAATACAAGCACCCCGCCCTTTTCGATCACGATCCCGGACAAACCAGCTGCGACGGCGCTGGAAATGGTTTCAGGTCCAATAGCTGGCAGATCCGCGCGAAAGTCCTGATCAGGCTTTGGACCCTTGAAAAGCACCCCACCCCCCGCATCGGGCCGTTGAGTCAGAGACTCGAGCATCCATGCGGTGCCAAAAATCCCTTCGATCGCCAAAGCCTGCCCTTTGGAAACTGCACAGGCCTGGCCGATATCAGCTGCCCCCATGGCACGCAGGATACTGGATGCCCGATCCGCATCTGCGCGATCCGCGTCTGAGGGCTGTGCTTCTGTCAAACAACCAAGCGGAGGCAGCAGTTCAGGCGCAATCTCATGCGCGGCACGGACATTCAGGCCTGAGTTTTCGAATATCCCAATGACAGCCCGTAATGCGCCGTCATCGCCGGATTGAATCGCCTGCACCAGAATAGGCACCAACGGCATCGTCGCGGCATCAATGCGCGACGGGTCAACGGCGGGACGTTTAACCGCTCCGGCCATACAGATTTCAGTTACGCCACGGGTTTTGAGATCCGCGATGAATGATCCAAGCTGTTCCAGCGGGAAAACGATGTCAGCAGACAGAGTATCCGGGGCAAAGCCTTCCATCGCGCAGATCAAGGGCCGTTCAGCCAGACAGGAAACCACTTCGTCCGGCAACACACCTGTTCCCGCGATCAGTGCCAACATGATGTTACTTCCTCGGTGTCAGAAAGGACCGATCCGAATCGCCGGTTACGAAATTGACGATTTCGCGGACATATTCGCTTTCGGCATCTTCACCCAAGCGCTTGGCGCGGTCCATAAAAGTTCCGTCACCATCGGACAATTCGCGAAACGCTGCGCGTAAAGCTGAAATATCAGCCCGTGCGACTCCGCGCCGTTTGAGGCCAACAAGATTCAGGCCGTCCAGCTCGCCGCGAGGCGCTTGAACAAGCCCATAAGGAATCACGTCGTTGGGCACCATCGTCAGCGCGCCGATAATCGCCCCTCGGCCCACACGAACCCATTGATGCAAACCCGAAATCCCACCGACGATAACATCGTCTTCGATAATGCAATGTCCCGCGGCACCAGAATGGTTCACCATGATCACGCGATTGCCAATCTGAACGTCGTGAGCCACGTGAACACCAGCCATCAGCAAACAGTCATCGCCAATCCGGGTTACACCGCCACCGCCGTCTGTTCCAGAATTCACTGTTACATGTTCACGGATACGATTTCGTTTGCCAATTTCCAGCCGCGTATCTTCACCGCCGAACTTAAGGTCTTGCGGGATTTCACCGATGACCGAAAAATTGAAGATTATGGTGTCTTCATCCACCTCGGTGTCACCGGTAACAACAACATGCGATTTCAGTTCTACCCGGTCTTTCAACCGCACCCTTGAACCAACAAAACAAAAAGGGCCGATGACACAGCCCTCTCCGATCTGAGCACCGTCTTCGATGATTGCGCTAGGGTGAATGCCACTCATGTTGTCTTTTCCATGTCCCAATCAACATAGGCTGAGAACTCAGCTTCGGCTGCGACCTCTCCATCAACCGTGGCCCTGCCAGAGAACTTGAAAATCTTGCCACCCTTCTTGCCGCGCACAGTTTCAACATGCATCTCGAGCACGTCACCGGGCACGACTTTGCGGCGGAACTTGCACTTGTCGATATTCATGAAATAGATCAACAAGTCGCTGTCGATGACATCCATCCCAACGCCAAGCATAACACCTGCGGTCTGCGCCATTGCTTCAACAATGGTCACACCAGGCATGATCGGTGTACCAGGAAAATGGCCCTGGAAATGCGGCTCGTTCATAGTGACGTTCTTGATGCCGACCGCTGACTGATAGCCTGAAATCTCGACCACCTTGTCGACCAGCAGAAACGGATAGCGGTGCGGCAATATCCGTTGAATCAGCTGAATGTCGGCGCTTTTGGTGTCCGTGCTCATAGTTCTGATATCCTGTTCTGGATTTCTCTTTTCAATGTGGTTAGCAACACCGCGACCCGAGGGCAAGCAAACCTATTCGCCTGTACCTTCGTCAAGTGTTGTTCCATCACCAATGGCTGTATCAATTCGGGTGATGGCGGCATCTGTCACATCGGACAGATCCGAACTGAGAAACACGCTGGAGCGTTGAATAATGACCGAGGCGCCAGATTCGCGCAAAAGATCGATCAATACTGGGCGGGCGAGTTCAAAAAACATCTGTTGTGCATCTTCACTGCGACGCGCAAGGGCATCAAGCTTGGCGCGCTGCCCTTCTCGGTGGTTCTGAACCTTTCTGTCGAACGCCTCTGCGAGGGGACGAAATTCTTCAGCAGACAGAGAGGCGCGCTTTTCGGTGAGGTCCTTCTCCTCCGCGCTGAGCTCTGCAACGATCCGCTCGTTCTCGGCAGCCAGCAGAGTCCCCTCTGCTTCGATCTCACTGAGAATGCGACGTCCAAACGCCGAGTCAGAAAACAGCCGTTCGCTGGAGATTGTCAGGACGCTGGCTTGTGTCACGCCAAGCTGCTGTCCGGTAACCGGTCCTGCCAGGGTTAAGGTCAGAAAAAGACACAGGGCCCGAATGGGGCCCTGCATATAGGTTTGAAGACTACCTCGCATCCGAGATCAGAACCTCGCCTGAATGGTCAGGTCGAAATTCTGTTCCTTGTCAAAGTCCTCTTTCTTGAGCGCTTGCGAAAAGTTAAAGCGCAGTGGGCCAAACGGTGTTTCCCATAGGACTGCAACACCCAGAACATGACGGATAGACCCATCCGCACCAACAATGTTGGCACCCGAAGTGTTTACATCGTCGATATTGTACAGGTTACCGAAATCATAGAACACGCCTCCACGCAGGCCCAATTCTTCGGGCAGGCCCAGAGGAAAGTCCGACTCCAGACGCGCGACCCAATAGTAATTCCCGCCGATAGCGTCATCCTGACCATTTGACAGATCCCGTGGCCCCAAACCCGCTGGCTCGAACCCGCGGAATTTATTGGGGCCCAACACAAAGCGATCCAACGTCCGGCTGAAATCGTTGCCAGTCCAGTGCATTGCACCCATTTCAAGCGATGCACGAAGAACGACTTCTTCACTCAGAACGCGTGTTTGGGCAATCCCGCGTGCGCTGGTTTTGTAGAACTTGTTGTCCCCACCCAGCCCAGCGGCATCCAGGCCAACCTCAAACAAAACACCGGCATTGGGGTTAAGCCCACCAAGGCGGCTGTCATATACATAGGACACACCCAGAGAACTGGTCGTGCGTTCACCCTGATCAATCTCAGAGGCGATGACCGCGCCGTTTGCCTCGTTGTCCTGCTGCTTCATCTCGCTGTTTTCCCAGGCATAGCGTACGCGCAACGAAGACAGCTCTCCGATCGCATAGCTCAACTGAGGGTTAAAGAACACACGCTCGGTGTTATAGCTGGCAAAACTGGAGTCGGTCGACGCCAAACCCAGACCAAGATCAAAGCGAAGCTTGCGGCCCAAAAGATAGGGTTCGGTGAAATTCAGGGAGTACTCTTCTGAATCCTGCGCGGTCGAAATCGTAACCCCGACGGTCTGTCCACGGCCTAGGAAGTTTGACTCACTTAGGCCGATCGCAATGCCGAAACCGTCAGAGATCGAGTAGCTACCACCGAGGCTGAGCGAGCCTGTTGGCTGTTCTTCGACGTCGACATCCACGATCACTTGGCTGGGCGTCGAACCCTCGCGCGGTTCAACATCAGCGACGGCGAAATAGCCCAATGCCCGGATACGTTCAGCCGCCTGCCGGATTTCACGCGGGTTGAAAGGATCACCCTCGACGGTGTCGAATTGACGACGGATCACGCGGTCAAGCGTGGTGGTGTTGCCCTCGATGTCGATACGCTCGACAAAGATACGCGGTCCTTTGGTCAGAACGAATTCAACATCCAGCGTCAGATCACGTGCATTGCGCGTGACGCGCGGCTCAACCCGCAGAAAGTCCACCCCTTGCCGAATGCCCAAACGCTCTTGCCTGGCGATAGAGTTTTCGACCAGTGAAGGAGAATAGGTGACACCCGGCTTGACCTTGAGTGCGGCCTGATATTCGGCCGCATCCACACCGGGTATTTCGCTCACGGTGGTGATCTTGCCGAATGAGAATTTCTGACCTTCGGTTACATTCATCACCAGGAAAAACGCGTCGCGCTCACGCGTGAATTCAACATTGGCGCTGTTGACGCGGAAATCGACATAGCCACGCGACAAGTAGAAATCACGGATGACTTGTTTGTCGAACTCGATCCGGTCAGCGATAAAAGTATCGCCCCGCAGGAACGTACGCAGGAAATTGGCTTGCTTGGTTTCAAGCACACGGCGCAGACGCCGGTCGGAATAGGCCCGGTTGCCAACAAAGCTTACGCGCTCAACCTCGATCGTCGTACCTTCGGAGATTTCAAAAACGAGGTCTACCCGATTGTCGCTGCGGCGGATGATTCTGGGGATGACGGTTGCTGCAACACGTCCTTGAGCCAAATAGATTTCGGCAATCATGTCTGCGTCAGCTTCAGCGACCTGAGGTGTAAAGACCCGGCGGGGCTGAGACGAAACGGCATTGAGCAACAGCTCATCCTTAAGCCTCTTGTTACCCTCGATGCTGATCTGGTTGATCGTAGGATATTCCTGAACTTTGATGACCAAAGTGCTGCCACGAGGGGTCAAATCGACTGTTTCAAAAACACCACTGTCAAGCAGCCGTTGGAAGGCATCGTTGAGTTGTCCAGCTGTCACCGTCTGCCCAGGTTCGATTCCCGAACGTGCAATGATTGTCGATGTCTCGATGCGCCTGTTCCCCTCAACTTCGAACGAGTTGATGGTGTAGCTTTGCGCATGAGCAGCCTGCGGCAGTGACAGCAAACTAACTGTGGCAAATAAGAAAAAGAATGTTAGGGCCTGCCACAAAATCTTGTTTACCGGCTTTTGCCCCCCGCAGGATGTGCCTGCGCCTCGCCTGTCGGTCATATTTTTCTCTACCCAGAATTTTAAGACTTTAAAGCTGAGTAACGGGATTGTCTGGCCTTGTCAAAAGCCGAAAAACAGAAAGCGGCCCAATGGGCCGCTGTTCAGCAAATAAAAAGAAAGGAACAGAATCACATGGTGATCAGATAAGCGCATCCACCCATAGCCAACGCAGTCGCGCCGAAAAACAAGATCGAGTCCCAGTTCAGCGCAAGCAGGAAGCTAAAGCTGCGATATGATTTTTTGATAGCATTCGCCATGATCGCCTCTGACAGACAAAATTATGAAACGAACACATCCTATGAGGGAATTGGGGCGGAATTGCGACTAGATTGTGCAAGCTCCGCCCAAATCAACAGAACAGGTCATTTGAGACGGAAAACAGCATCAGAGCCAGAATGATTGACACTCCGATGCCCATCAAAATCCGCAGCGCTTTGTCGCTGGGTGGTTTCCCCGAGATGGCCTCATATGCGTAAAATACCAAGTGCCCTCCATCCAAAGCCGGAATCGGAAACAGGTTCAGCAAACCGACAGCAGTTGACAGAACGGCGATAAAGAAGATGAAGTTCTGCGCCCCCTGGCTGGCCATCGCACCCGAGGTTTCGGCGATTCCGATCGGGCCGGACATGTTGCAGGTGCTGATCGCTCCGGTCACCATGTGCCAGATACCTGAAAGAGACCCGTCAATGATACGCAATGTTTGTCGCACACCACCGCCGAGAGATGTCAGGAAGCCCGCCCTTTCGGTTGCAGGTTCTAGCATCATGCCGCCGACGATCCCGATCCTCCAATGCGTTACAAAACCACCATCAGACTGCGGCTCATCCGTGCGGCGTGGAGCCAGGGCAAACTCCAGTTCCGCTCCGTCACGCCAGACATTCAACAGCAGTGGCCGCCCATCAGAGCCTTCCACATGGTCCTTGAGCTGTTCAAAGGCATAAACCGGTTCGCCGTTAACCGCTGTTATGACATCCCCCTGTGCCAGGCTGATATCCATTGCTGCACTGCGCGGAACAACCTGTTGAATCAGGGGGGGGAACAGCCAAGGTGCGGAAACGTCCAATGTGTCACCGTCACGAAGAACTGTGTAATCAAGAACGGGGTCAACGGGCAAAGAGTCTACGAACTCGCTCCACGATCCTTCTTGCTCGAAATCTGGCAGGTCAATACCTGCAATCGCGAGGATTTCATCACCTTCACGCAGCTCTTGAACTGTCCCCGGCAAAGGATGCAGAGACCCAACGGTCAGAGGGTCTCTGGTTGCGCCTTGCGTAAAGAAAATTAGGGCAAAGACCAGTATCGACATTGCGAAATTAAAGATTGGCCCTGCCGCAACAGTTGCCGTCCTGGCCCAAAGTGGCGCGCCATGCATTGTGCGGCGCAGCTCCTCCGGGCTTTGCTCAGAAATTTCAGACATAGCCGCTTCGTCTTTGCCGGATGCTGCATTGGCGTCACCCAAAAACTTGACATACCCGCCAAATGGAAGCGCTGCGATCTGCCAGCGCGTTCCTCTTTTGTCGATACGGCTCCAGAGTACGGGACCGAAACCGATTGAGAACACTTCGGCGTAGATGCCGGACCAACGGCCAACGATGTAATGCCCGTATTCATGTACGGCTACGATGGCGGATAACGCGATCACAAAGGCGAATATGGTGTAAATCAAATTGCCGAACTGTGGGATCAGTGAGAGTACGTCCAATTTATTTTCCTGCTCGTTGCGCAACGGCGTTATCGACCCATATACGTGCCAGATGGTCGGTTTGCAGCACGTTATCAAGGGTCATTGGGGCGTCAATATGGTTGTCTTGTGCATCGAAACGATCCAAGACGGCGGCCACGATGTCTGCCATATCAAGAAAACCAATGCGACCTGCAATGAAATGGTCGAGTGCACATTCTTTGGCTCCGTTGAAAACCGCTCCGGACAGCCCGCCCCGCTCCATGACGTCGCGCGCTAACCGCAAAGCCGGATATCGGTTTTCGTCTGGTTCCTGAAATCGCAACTGTCCCAGCTTTGCAAGGTTCAGCCTTTCGACCGGAAGGGTCTGACGTTTTGGCCAATTCAGGGCATATCCGATCGCGTGGCGCATATCTGGCGCGCCCATATGGGCCATAACCGCTCCATCGTTAAACCCGACCATCGCATGAACGATGGATTCCGGATGCACAATCACTTCGATCATATCCGGGGATATTCCGAAGAATTCGCGTGTTTCGATCACCTCGAGCGCCTTGTTAAACATCGAAGCGCTATCAATCGTGATCCGCTGCCCCATATTCCAGTTCGGGTGGCTCGAGGCCTGCTCAACCGTGGCCGAGGCCAATTTGCTCAGTGGCCAATCCCGGAAGGCGCCGCCGCTGGCAGTGATGATGATACGCTCGACCGATGCCATATCTTCACCGACCAGAGCCTGAAAAACGGCAGAATGTTCGCTGTCCACTGGTAGCAATCGGGCATTGTGCTTTCGGGCAGTATCCAGAACCAAAGAACCCGCGCAGACAAGCGTTTCTTTATTCGCCAAAGCCAGCGTCGCGCCCTGTTCAAGCGCCGTCAGCCCTGGTTGCAACCCCGCAGCCCCAACGATGGCAGACATGACCCAGTCAGCCGGTCGCGCCGCAGCTTCGGCCAGAGCATTCGCCCCGGCGGCGACCTCGACATCAGAACCGGCCAAGGCCACTCGCAGGTCCTCAAGCCGGTCTGGATGGGCTGTAATCGCGATATCCGCCTTCAAACGTTTGGCGTCACGCGCAAGTTGTTCGATATTGGCTCCACCGGTCAGGGCGACAACATCATACGCTGATGGATTTCGGTCAATCAGATCTATCGTGTTTTGCCCGATAGAACCCGTCGCGCCAAAAACAGAGATTTTGCGCATCACATGGCTCCGGGGGAATAAATCAACCCCACAAGCAGAACGAACAGAGCGGCCCCCATCATCCCATCGAATCGATCAAGGAAGCCGCCATGGCCGGGAATCAGGTTCGAACTGTCCTTGACGCCGAATTTTCGTTTGGCCGCGCTTTCGACAATATCGCCGGCCTGGCTGGCCATTGACGCCAGAACCGAGATCACGATGAACCAAGTTCCGAAGCCGCCGTAAGCCGCAAAGGCTAAGCCAACAATGGCAGCCGCTACCCAGCCTCCTGCTGTTCCCGACCACGTCTTTTTCGGGCTGACTCGTGGCCAGAATTTTGGTCCACCCAATGCCTTTCCGACAAAATATCCGGCGACATCCGTGGCGACGACGACCGATATCAGCCAGACCATCCAGACAAATCCCATATTCGTCCGGATTGAGATAAAGCCCAGTCCCGCGGCAGCGATCCACAGCGCGAAGAGAGTATAGATACCCCGGTACCGGCTGACCTGCCCTGCCCCGACCAGCGCCGGAGCAAGCAAGAAGGGAAGTTTATAGAGTGCCGGAAGATGGTAACTCAGCACCACCGCAAAACCGGTCAATATGGCAAGCTGGATCGCAACAGCTTTCCTGCCCGGGTCGATCATACGGACCAGTTCCCAGGTCATCAGCCCGCAAGCAATGGAAATGAAGGCTTCGAACCACAGACCGCCCAGCCAGACCTCGACAGCGCCAACGGCAACAAGGACTCCCGCCGACAATACGCGGGCAGTCAGGTCGGACCAGCGCCCGTCACTCATGCCGGTACAGCTCCGAACCGTCGGTCGCGGCTGCCATAGCTCAGGCACAGGCGCTCAAGCTCAGCCGCAGTGAAATCTGGCCAGAGCGTGTCGATGAATTCGTATTCCGAATAGGCGGATTGCCATAGCAGAAAATTGGAAATTCGCGCCTCGCCGCTGGTTCGGATCACCAGATCAGGATCAGGAAGAACATGTGTGTCCAGATATTTCGGCAGCGTTTCTTCGTCTACATCATCAGGATGCAATCGCCCGTCAGCGACATCCTGTGCCAGACGTTTGGTAGCCCGCGCGACTTCATCCCGACCGCCATAGTTCAACGCAATGGTCAGGTGAACCAGATCATTTCCCTGGGTCTCGGCCTCAAGCGTATCCATCAATTCGATCAGTTTGGCATCCAACCTGACCCTGTCTCCGATGAAACGCACCCGAACACCCGAGTCTCGGAGCGTCCGGGTTTCCTTGATAATATAGCGCCGAAACAAGCTCATCAGACCGGCAACTTCGACCTGAGTGCGTTTCCAGTTCTCGGTCGAAAACGCAAAAACAGTCAGATACTTAATACCAAGCCTTGGGCAGGCCTCGACCACATCGCGCACACGTCTTGCCCCGGCGTGGTGGCCAAACAGGCGAGGTCGCCCGCGGGCCTGCGCCCAGCGACCATTGCCATCCATGATGATCGCGACATGCTGGGGCCCTCTTTCGGGCATGGTATGCGAGGAAGAGGGCATCACCCGGTCTCAGACCTGCATGATTTCTGCCTGCTTGGTCTCAAGCGCGGCATCTACTACCTTGATCATCTGGTCGGTTAGATCCTGCACTTCGCTTTCCCAGAACTTCTGGTCATCTTCGGACATACCGTCAGCCTTGGCCTTCTTGATCTGATCCATCCCGTCGCGGCGCACATTCCGGATCGAGACGCGTGCGTGTTCGGCATATTGCCCGGCGACTTTGCCCAACTCGCGACGGCGTTCTTCGTTCAGTTCCGGGATCGGTAGCATGATGATCGTTCCGTTGAGCTGAGGGTTGATGCCCAGCCCACTTTCGCGGATCGCTTTTTCCACTTTGCCGACCAGCCCTTTATCCCAGACATTGACCGTAACCATACGCGGCTCGGGCACATTGACCGTTCCCACCTGGTTGATGGGCGTCATCGAACCATAGGCATCGACCATCACCGGCTCGAGCATCGAGGCCGAGGCGCGCCCGGTGCGCAGCGATGCAAATTCGGTTCTGAGGTTTGACATTGCGCCGTCCATACGGCGCTTCAGGTCGTCTGTGTCCAGTTCGAAATCGTCAGACATTCTGCTCACTCCCCGTCTTCAGGTACTGTTTGCATGGCTCATAAGCCATTCAATTTGGGATGTATAGCAATGATGATCCGTATTTACGCCATTGACCAGAGGTGTTTGCCGGATTTTCGCGAACCTGCAGCTACAAAATTAACCGACCGCAAATCAATGCGGTCGGTCAGACATATTCATTCCGGATCAGGCGTTTACGTCTACGACAACACGACCTTTAACCTGACCTTGCAGGATATCCGCCCCTAATTGGGGCAGATCGCTCAGCTTTGCGGGATGGATCATCGCCTCAAGCTTGTCCATCGGAAGGTCGGTTGCTATCCGCTGCCAGGCCCGCAGCCGATTTTCATAAGGCTGCATCACGCTGTCGATCCCCAACAGGTTCACACCGCGTAAAAGGAACGGGATAACAGTTGCCGGAAGGCCCGCGCCGCCAGCCAACCCCACGGCCGAGACCGAGGCACCGTATTTCATCTGCCCCAGAACGCGTGCCAGCATTGCGCCGCCAACTGCGTCCACACAGCCAGACCATGCCTCGCTTTCCAGGGGGCGCTTAGTTGTCTCGTTCAACTCTTCGCGTGGCACAATGGTCGTGGCGCCCAAAGACTTCAGGTAATCGCGGGTTCCCGGTCGTCCGGTGACGGCTGCCACTTCGTATCCCAAATTGGCAAGAATCGCCGTCGCGACCGAACCAACACCACCTGCTGCCCCTGTGACCAAAACCGGACCCTGCCCCGGTTTCAGCCCATGATCCTCAAGTGCCATAACTGCCAGCATCGCGGTGAACCCAGCGGTTCCGACGGCCATGGCCTGGCGGGGCTCCAACCCATCGGGCAGCGGAACCAACCAATCGGCACGGGCATTAGCTTTTTGTGAGTACCCACCCCAATGCGCCTCACCGACACGCCAACCGGTCAGGACCACTTTGTCACCCGGTTTATATCGCTCATCCGAAGACGATTCGACCGTCCCCGCATAGTCGATGCCAGGAACATGCGGATAGCTGCGTACCAGCCCCCCGCCTTTGGGCGACAGGCAAAGACCATCCTTATAATTTACCGTTGAATACTGAACCGCCACGGTAACCTCACCCTGCGGCAGATCCCCTTCCGAAAGCTGTTGAACCGAGGGGCTGGCCAGCCCGCTTTCCTCGTCTTTTTCCATCACCAGTGCGTTGAACATCAAAATGTCCTCCTGTTTTGGACGTCAGAGTACAGCCCCGACCCCGTGTAATAACCTGTTTCTGAACCCGATACGCCGCTTGCGATCATATCCAGAATTTTTCCCTTACAGTCGCCTCACGCATACCGTCGGGCGTTTCGACCTCTATCTTCGTGCCTTCGTCCCAATGGCTGAGCTTGAGCATCCCAATGGAAACATTGGTGTTGAAATCCGGAGACCAAGCGGCAGAAGTGATTTGACCAACCCGTTTCCCCTGAGCGTATACCGACCATGGAGCAACGCAGGCACCCACCGCCGGCCCAGCGATTTCAATCGGACGGATTTGCTGGATCGGCCCTTCTTTTGCGACCCGCAACAACGCGTCCCGGCCAATGCACCCAATCGCCGTGTGTGTGTTACAGAACTTGCCCAGGCCACATTCATGTGGGGTGTTGTCGTCGGTCATATCGTTTCCGTAGGACAGCAACCCAGCCTCAATGCGTTCGATCAGGTTGGGACAACCTGCGCGTACGTTCAAATCCTCGCCTGCCGAAAACAGCGCATTCCACAGCGGCATTCCGATATCGCTGCCTTCGACATAGATCTCGAACCCGCCCTGTTTGGAATAGCCCGACCTTGCGATGGCCAGATCACGGCCCGCAAACTCGAACATGTCGAACTTGAAAAACCGGATGTCTTTGACGCGCTCGCCAAATACGCGAGACATCAGTTCATCCGCCATGGGCCCCTGTACCGCCAAGGGTGAGACGTCTGGCTCATCCACCAGAATATCCAGCCGATAGCCGTTCGCGATTCCTTTGACCCATAACAACAAATCGCTATCCGCGATTGAGATCCACCAGCGGTCCTCGGACAGTTTCACCGCAACCGGATCATTCAACATGCCACCGGTCTCATCAACGATAGGGACGTAATAGCATTGGCCGGGCAACATGCCTCTCAAATCGCGTGGCGTCAGCATTTGCATAAGGCGTGCCGCGTCGGGACCTCTGAGTTCAACCTGTCGCTCACACGAGACATCCCAGACCTGAACATGCTTTTTTAAGTGCCGGTAATCAGCCTCGACGCTGTCGAATACAGTTGGCAATAGCATCCGGTTATAAACCGTGAATGCCTTTACGCCTGCGGCTTCGACCCCTTCAGAAAAAGGTGTGCGCCGCAACCTGCGAGAGAAGGAAATATTGGCCACTCAAGCCTCCTCGGGCATAATGCCAGATCACAATTCGAAGCCTGCGGTCCCGTCAGCATCTGGTGCAACAGGCCGCGAAGGCGTGTCTGGCGATTGAAAATTAAGATCACGTATTGCGCGTAATCTTTTGTGATTTCGTATTATTTCGGCCCTTGCCAATCGATTGGGCAGATTTCGGCGGATTTTCCACCGAAATCCCAGACCCGACCGTAATCGCGGACCTTGGATTTGGTGCCGCGCGCCACGATAATGTCCGGTCCCATCCAGTATTTCGAGTTTGAGACCATCACCGGATGCTCGGGGTCTTTGCCCGCCAACATCTCGATTTCGCCCTGGATTTTCCGACCAATCATGATGCGGCGCTTGGTCCCGTCGCGTTCGATCTGAACCGGGGCACGTTCGGCCCCGATAATTTCGCTGACCAGCATGGTAAACAAGCCGGTCGTGCCCCCGGCCTGACCGCTGAATATCTGGAGCAACCCGTTATAGGCCTTACCGCTGGCCCGTTCGTCGACATAGGCGGCAACTTTCCACTGCCCCTCACCCATGCGACCCGGAATATCGACCAGAAGGCCAACATTGAGGCCCGACAGATCTTCGCCCTCGTAATGGCCCTCATCGATGACAATCCCCATCCAGGCATGACAATGACCCTCGGTCGGAGGATGCGCGCCAAGCGATACGACACAGGGGCAGAACAGATCGCACGAGCAGTTAAGGATCAGCTCTCCCTTGATCGCCCAATTCGTCGGGCTCATCTCACGCCGCTTGGGGTTGGGCATGCGGCTGTCGATACGTTGGCTGATCGGCAGGCGATCTGCCTCTGGTTTTTTGTTCTTAGCCAATAGCTTATCCTCCATAGATAAAGGGGTATACGAGCAAGGCACAGCCGCCCGCGATAAGAGCAAATCCCAGCGGCCGTGTAATCACGTGACCGATCTGGGGTAGTTTTTCGAGAACCATAAAAAAGGTCGCCAGACCCATCCACAGCAGACTCATGACGCCGCCCACAAAGCCGAGCGCCATAAAGCCCCAGCAGCATCCGACGCAGAACGCACCAAGGCCAAGCCCCATGCGAAAACCGCCTGAAAAACCGGTTTTCCAATGGCCGAGAAAATAGGTCATTGGGGCATGGCAGACCCCATGGCACAGCTCTTTGGCGCGGGTGAATTGAAAGGCGCCGACGGCGATCATCAACCCGCCCGCAACAAGCCCGGATTTCGCAATGCCCAGCATGTCGACAACGCCGCCAAACAGCAGAACCAGTTGCACCCCGGTAATGAGCGCGGCAAACCCGACCCAGACCACGAAGTAGCCAATCAAGACACCAATCCAGCCGGAGCGTGTGCCATTTGCACTGCGGATTAGATCGTCGTAGCTGCGCAGAGTTGGAATAATGGTCGGCAACATCATTGCGGCCATCATGATGGCCCACATCCAAAACAGCGGGCCGAACTCTGCCATGGGCATATACATGTCCATCCTGGGGTCCATGGCGCGCATCGCCTGCCCCATTGCTCCGGGACGGCCGATCCAATCCAGATCCATGGCGCGGTTCATCACGAACATCATCCACCACGCCCACAGGATCAGAGCGTAGAATCCCAGCCAAAACCCATTACGTAGAACTGCGCGACTCACTTGTTCCTCCCGACTCAGTCCTTGCAATTCAAATGTCAGACTTTTAAATGTCAGACAAATGAAAATTTGCCTGCGGCCCTGCTCAAAATGAAAATCGACCCCAAGAAACCTGCTGATCTTTCGGTTCAGATCGCCCAATCAATCCGAGATGCGATCATATCGGGTCGGTTGATTGTAGATGAACGCCTGCCTTCTGAGGCGGAACTGTCCGACCAGTTTCAGGTGTCCCGACCAACCGTGCGTGAGGCCCTTAAACGCCTTGCGGCACAGTCCCTGATCCGCACCCAACGTGGCGCGACGGGCGGAGCATTTGTCAACCGGCTGAGCTATCAGGATGCGTATTCCCAACAGATCACCACATCCACGTTGCTGCTGTCCATGAACGCGGTCAGTTTTGAAACGGCTTGCGAGGCTCGGTATTCGCTGGAACGCGCCTGCGCAACTTTGTCAGCCGAACGCAGGACGGCGGATCATCTGGCGACGATGCGTGCCGAGATATTTCGGCAGGCTCAACCCGGGCTGACAGACGAAGCCTTTTGCGCCTCGGATGTGACCTTTCACCGGGCATTGGTCGATGGGGCCGGCAATCCGGTGTTGTCCTATCAACTGGCCGGCGCCGTCGAGGCGATGCAGCCTTTGATGAACATGATCACGTTTACGGCGCGGTCCCGAGAAGAGATCATCGTATTGCACAACCAGATTGCCGATGCTTTGGATCGGCGGGACGCTGCTGCGGTAGATTCAGCACTGGTGGATCTCGAAGCTTATACCCGTAAGCTTGCCCTGGACGTCGCCAAACAGCGGCGCAAACCAACCGAATGAGGGTACAATGACGTCGATTTTGAATATTGCCGCGGCGGTTCTGACAATCGGTTTCGGCCTCTTTGGGTTTCTAGCACCCGCTTGGACCGCGGCCTCGCTGGACCTGGCGCCTACGAACAGCACCATGGGGTTAAGCGAATTGCGCGCTTCGGTCGGTGGGCTTTTTGTTGTCACCGGAATTGCGGTCATTTGGCTGAACACTCCCATGGCCTATGCGATGTTGGGCGTTGTTTATGCCGGCGCAGCCTTGGGCCGGTTTGTTTCCGTCATTCTGGATCACCCCCCTTTGATCAAAGCGATGACATTTGGGGGAATCGAGCTGATATTGGCGCTGTGGCTGATCCTGGCAAACATTAACCGAACAAGCTAAGACGTTATTATATAATCCGTCTTTTCGTTGAAGTATGGGGTTTGCTTTCCCCTTGTGGCTCACCTATATAAGGGATGTCCTTCGGGACTATGGACATAAACGCGCTCGTAATAAGCGGATCGGACCCGGGGGCGGTACCCGGCGGCTCCACCAACATCCTTCATTTGAGGATCGCGGGGCCGAAATAGGATCGACGAACGTCTAAAGGGGTTAGCTTTGTCTCGGCGGGGTGCCACCGTACCGGCCCAAACAGTACAATTGCAAATGACAATCGTGCTCCGGTTGCAGTTGCTGCGTAAGCAGTAGCAAGACCGAAACTTAAGCCCTTGCGCCTAGCAGCGTAAGGCGGGGTTCGCAGGTACCTGGCAACAGAAACCTGCATTTTCCCTTAAATGTCTGCTGTTTAACCCTGTCTGTGTTCACGTTCAGAGTTTGTTCACTCATTCGCGTCATGCTCGGCCCGTGAGGAAAAGGAGAGCTGGGATGTCACACGCAGATATACTCAGAGAATGGTATTCAGAGGTTTGGGAAAACGGAAATACCGATGCGATTGATCGGTATTTCGCGCCGGAAACGACAGCCGAAGGACTGATTCCGGAAATGCAGGTGGGGGCCGATGATTTTCGGGATCTGGTCATGGCGTTTCGCCACATTCTGGGCGATATCCATGTTGAGCTGCCCAAAATCATCGAAAATGGCGATTGGGTATCGGCGATATTGCAGGTCAGCACAACACGCGCCGATAACGGCGCACCACTGCAGGCCTCTGGCAGTATGATTGGCCGCATTAAAGAAGGTCGTATTGTCGAGGCGTATAACCAGTTTGACTTCATTTCCTTATTTGAACAGCTTGGTCAGTTTCCCAAGGACACCCTGCCCGTATGCATGACTGGTCAACGGCTGGACTGGGCCTAGGAAATGAGCTCGCAATCTTGACCCCGACCGGCCTGTCGCGGTAGCAAAGCCTATGGGGTAAGATTGCGAACGCCCCGTGAGGCGACAGCCCAAGTTTCGCATGTATCCGTCGATCACAGGAGACATGCCATGCCTGCGCCTAATGCTATCACACCGAAACAACTGTTACGTCTGATCGGAACGTCCCGGGCGCCTGTTCTAGTGGACATCTGCACTGACACCGATTTTGAACAGGATCCTTATCTGATACCTGGCTCGTTTCGTCATCCGGCGAAGGATCTGGATGGGCTAAAGGGGATCATAGAAAACGTTCCGTGCATCATCATTTGCCAAAAGGGCAAAAAGCTGAGTCAGGCCGTTGTTTCCTGGCTGAGGAGTGAAGGCGTGGCCGCTGAGTATCTGGAAGGCGGCATGTATGCTTGGCGCGAGACGCCCGATGCACCGCGCATCCCATTTGCAGATATACCAGCGTCTCCTTCACTCTGGGTAACGCGCCATCGGCCTAAGATTGACCGCATCGCTTGCCCCTGGTTGATCCGGCGGTTCATCGACCCCAACGCACGTTTTCTGTTTGTTGCCCCATCCGAAGTGGCAAAGGTATCCGAAGTCTTTAACGCCACCCCGTTCGATGTTGAGGGCGTCTGCTGGAGCCATCGAGGGGATAACTGCACATTTGATGCTTTGGTAAAAGATTTCCAACTCGCCACGCCCGCAATGAACAGGCTTGCGACAGTTGTCCGGGCCGCGGATACGAACAGGCATGATCTGGCGCCCGAAGCAGCCGGGCTTCTTGCGGTTTCAGTGGGGCTATCGCGCCTATATAAAGACGACCATCAGGCCATCGAGGCCGGGATGCATCTGTACGATGCCTTGTATCTCTGGGCCCGCGACGGGTTTGACGAGAAACATGATTGGCCGGCAGTCGAGAAATGAGCACACCAACATATCCTGAACTCATCCGAGTGTTTGGCCGCATTGGATTGCTGTCCTTCGGCGGCCCGGCAGCCCAAATATCATTGATGCATCAGGAACTCGTCGAAAGGCGTCCCTGGCTGGACGAAGAAACCTATCTTCGGGCTCTGTCGCTGTGCATGTTGCTGCCTGGCCCTGAAGCGATGCAGCTTGCAACCTATTCCGGCTGGCGTCTGCGCGGCGTCTCGGGCGGTATGATCGCAGGCAGCCTGTTTGTTCTGCCCGGTGCGATCATTATCTCAGCATTGGTGGTACTATACGCGGCCTATGGCGCGCTTCCTCTGGTGCAGGCCGCGTTTCTGGGCGTGAAAGCTACGGTGATCATCATCGTGCTACAGGCCCTGCGAAACCTGTCCCGCAAAGCGCTGTCGGACGTCTCACATCGTGCGATCTCGGGCCTTGCGTTTCTGGCAATCTTTCTGTTCGACCTCCCCTTCCCCGCGATCATCGCGGCGGCAGCCCTTTGGGGATATCTGAGCTTCAACGGCGTCGCCGCCCGACCGGTCGACACCCCCACCCCGCGCCTAAGCGAAGTGCTGCGGAACGCGTCGATCTGGTTGGTTCTGTGGCTTGGCCCGTTGTGGCTGTTAAGTCTTTCTGGTCAGAAACTTCTCAGCGATCTTGGCTGGTTCTTTGCCCGCCTCGCAGTTGTGACATTTGGCGGGGCCTACGCTGTTCTAGCTTACATGACGCAGACCGTTGTGGATCAGTATAACTGGATATCCACAGATCAGATGATCGACGCGCTTGGTCTGGCGGAAACGACACCGGGGCCTTTGATTTTGGTAACACAATTTGTCGCTATGCTGACCGGTCAGATCTCGGGCGGATCGATGCTGGCCATCGCCGCAGGTATCGTTGCACTTTGGGCAACATTCGTTCCCTGCTTTCTGTGGATATTCCTCACAGCCCCCTATCTTGACCACATCGCTGCGCGGCCCCGGTTATCGGCGGCCCTGCAAGGTATTACCTCTGCTGTAGTTGGGGTGATTCTCAACCTATCCGTGTGGTTTGCCCTGAATGTGCTGTTTTCAGAACTGCCAAATAAAACCTTTGGACCAATCAGCCTGCCCTGGCCTGAATTGACCTCATTGGATGTGAAAGCCGCTGTGCTGACTGTCTTCGCCGGAGCGTTGATTTTTAAACTTAAATTCGGCATGGCGCTTACGCTAATGGTTATGCTAGCTGCTGGCACCGGCCTGTTTTTTCTCTGAACAGTCAGCGTGTAACCGGCCTTTCGTTTCCAAAGGAATCCCTTATGCTGAGGGAAGCCACTTTTGAGGATGACACATGTCGCAAGACATCGACTATGGGAACCTGATGCACACCGCCATGCGCGGGCTGATCAAGACGGTTCTGACCAGCGTTTCAGAAAATGGCCTGCCGGGTGCGCACCACTTTTTCATTACGTTTGACACCAGGTGTGACGGCGTGGAAATTGCCGACTGGCTGCATGATCGTTATCCGGAAGAGATGACTGTCGTGATGCAGCATTGGTTCGAAAATCTTGAGGTCGGCGAAAGCGGATTTGCCATCACGCTCAACTTTGGCGACGCGCCGGAACCATTGTACATCCCCTATGCCTCGATCAAAACATTCGTCGACCCCTCTGTGGAATTTGGCCTGCGTTTTGAAAGCCCGGATGAAGAGGATGACTTTGATCCGATGGACGATGAGATAATCGAGGTCGAAGAAGAACCGCAACAGCATGACGCTGATGTCGTGTCGCTGGACAGCTTCAGAAAATAGTATATGCGCTCGTAAGCCTCGCGGTTTGCGGGGCTTACTCTTTCGTCAGGAACGTCTCTACGGAACGTGATTTGGTACCGTTGCGGAAACGGGAAAATGACAGGTTCAGACCGCCTTCTGCCAGCGTTCTGTCATATTGCTGCAGCTCATAGCCGCCATTTTCTGCAATGAACAACGAAAACACGGTCAGAGTTTGACCCTCAATCCGGCCCCAGACGAACGGTTCCCCCTGCATCGGGTCAAGCGGAACTTCATGGCCGAATACATTGCGCTTCATGGCCGCGGAAAAGATGTCCGATCTGTCCGAGGTCTGAAAATCAATCGAGAATGCCTGTTCCTTGACGCGGCCATTCAGTTTGTAAGTTGTCGTCTTCCAACTAACATTGAACCCGTTCTTCAATTCCTGGATTGACACACTCATATCACGAGGTGTTTCGGTCCCGTTTGCATCGACAACATTGGCAGACCCAACGTAGCTGCCAACAAAGGGCTCAATATCTGCCGCATGAAGCGGATTTACCGCCAAGGAGGCCCACAGAACGGTGGCAAAGGAATAGATAATGAATTTCAGGCAAGTGGTCGGGTGATTCAGACGCATTGCGGCCTCCGGCGTGCTCTGACTCTATAGTAGCTCACCCACCGGCGCGTACAATGGCGGTGATGGCGATTGCGACGAGAAAAATGACGCAGCTCTGCGCCTATACCTTTGTCAGGCATAAGTTTATGGTGCGCGCAACTGGCCGATTGCACCGCGACGCTGCTGACTGTAATTGGCATGCAATGGTATACATGACGGAGTGACCGATGTCTCAAACCCGCACCGAATCCGACAGCTTTGGCCCGCTGGAGGTTCCCGCAGACAAATACTGGGGTGCACAGACCCAGCGTTCGATTATGAACTTCCCGATCGGATGGGAAAAACAGCCTGTGGCCATCGTGCGGGCATTGGGTGTGATCAAAAAAGCCTGCGCCATGCAGAACAAGTCGACAGGGAAACTGGACGCGCGGATTGCGGATGCGGTGATTCAGGCCGCGGGTGAGGTTTTTGAAGGTAAGTTCGATGACAACTTTCCGCTGGTCGTCTGGCAAACAGGATCCGGCACCCAGTCGAACATGAACTCTAACGAGGTTATTGCGAACCGGGCTATCGAAATCCTGGGTGGTACAATCGGCACAAAAGACCCGGTTCATCCGAACGATCATTGCAACATGGGCCAGTCCTCGAACGACACGTTCCCGACAGCCATGCATATCGCCACAGGTATGAGCGTTCGGGACGTTCTGCTGCCGGGTCTGGAAAAGCTGGCCTCGGGGCTGGAGCAGAAGGCCGAAGAATTCAAAGACATCATCAAGATCGGCCGGACCCATACGCAGGATGCCACGCCGCTGACACTGGGTCAGGAATTTGGCGGCTACGCCCATCAAATTCGTCAGGGTATCGCACGGGTCAACGCCGCGATGCCTGGAATTTACGAGCTTGCCCAGGGCGGAACTGCTGTTGGTACTGGCCTAAACACTCAATCCGGGTGGAGCGAAGCGGTCGCTGCGAATATGGCAGATATCACCGGCCTGCCCTTTGTTACCGCTCCGAATAAGTTCGAGGCGCTCGCCGCCCATGATGCGATGGTTTTCCTATCGGGTGCTTTGGCGACCATTGCTGGCAGCTGTTATAAAATTGCAAATGATATCAGACTTTTGGGATCTGGACCGCGTTCCGGTCTGGGCGAATTGATCCTGCCTGAGAATGAGCCCGGATCGTCCATCATGCCAGGCAAGGTAAACCCAACACAAGCCGAAGCACTGACACAGGTCGCAGCACACGTCATGGGCAACGATGCCGCCATAAAATTCGCCGGCAGCCAGGGGCATTTCGAACTGAACGTCTATAACCCTATGATGTCCTACAATCTTTTGCAGTCGATCCAGTTGCTTGGTGATGCCACAGACAGCTTTACCGAGCGGATGTTGCTAGGCATTCAGGCCAACGAACCACGCATCGAAAAACTGATGAAGGAATCGCTGATGCTGGTCACCGCGCTGGCGCCAACCATTGGGTACGACAACGCAACGACTGTTGCCAAGACCGCGCATAAAAACGGCACCACCCTTAAGGAAGAGGCCATCGCGCTTGGCTTTGTCGACGCCGAAACCTTTGACGCGGTTGTGCGCCCCGAACAAATGATTGGACCCAAGGACTGATGGCAAAGCCGGTCAATCTGAACCGGTACAGAAAAGACAAGGCGCGGGCCGAGAAAAAGGCCCGCGCGGACCAAAACGCCGTGTCATTCGGGCGCAACAAAGCCGAGAAAGACGCCAGCAAAAAGCATCTGGATAAGTCGCGGCGCGATCTGGACGGACATGAGATCGACAAATGAGCGGACGTCCCATCAAACGCTCATTGACGCTTAAGGGCCATCGAACCTCGGTATCTCTTGAGGACGAGTTTTGGAAAGCCTTTCGTGCCATTGCAGCTGATAAGGATATGGCAATCAATGCCTTAGCTGCGGAAATTGATTTTAACCGTGACCCTGAGGTCGGATTGGCTTCGGCAATACGCGTTTATATTCTGAACTGGTATCGCGGCTGACTTTCCGTTCTTGATTTGGCCTCTGGAAAATGCCTATGCTCATACCAGAACAAAAAGGGAACTTAGTGATGAGCGAAACAGTTACCGGCCTAGACGGTCAACCGCGTTGTGCATGGTGTCAGTCTGCGCCAGAGTTTTTCGACTATCACGACAATGAATGGGGCTATCCGGTCAGCGACGATCAGCGTTTGTTTGAGAAGCTGTGCCTTGAAAGCTTTCAGTCCGGCCTCAGCTGGCGCACCATTCTTTCCAAACGCGAGAACTTTCGAAAAGCATTTAAACATTTTGATTACAACGCAATAGCGAAGTTTGATGAGGCCGATGTCACCCGTCTTTTGCTGGATGCAGGCATTGTCAGGCATCGCGGAAAGATCGAAGCAGTCATCAACAACGCCCGGCGCGCCCAGGAGCTGGTGGCAGCTGAGGGGTCGATTGCAGCTTATGTCTGGCGCTATGAGGCCAGTTCACCGCCAGCGCCACAAACAGCCTCAACTTCGGCTGAATCTATTGCCATGTCCAAAGACCTTAAAAAGCGGGGATGGAAGTTTGTGGGCCCGACCACGGTTTTTGCATTCATGCAGGCCATGGGTCTTGTAAACGATCATGCGACCGAGTGCTCTATGCGGGCAAAAGCGGCGCAGATGCGCCGCGATTTCACTAAACCGGAATAGCGCAGCTTAGGCAGAGGCGCGAGAAATCTTATCGATATTGCTGCCTAGGGCCGTGTTGAATTCGGCATCTGACTGCTTTTTCGACAGTCCTTCGGTCAGCGCACGAGAGAAAGACGCAATCATCTTGCTATTCTGCGCCAGCAGATCACAGGCTTGTTCGGTCGAATATCCGCCGGACAGGGCTACGACCCGCAAAACTCTGGGGTGGTCAGCCAGATCGTCATACAGATTAGCCTGGCTGGGGATGGTAAGCTTAAGCATGACATCCTGACCATCATCCAACTGATCTAGGTTCTGCAAGATTTCCGATTTTAGAATTGCTTCAGCTTCGGCTTTGGTGGTCGAGTTGATGTTCACCTCGGGCTCGACAATCGGAACCAACCCGGCGGCAACGACTTCACGCGCCACATCGAACTGCTGCGCGACAACGTTTGCGATGCCTTTGGCGTTGGCCTCATGGATCACGGAACGTTCCTTAGTGCCGAAAACGCCTTCGGCTTTAGCCAAAGTATCGGCCAGACCGGGGATCGGTTTCATGACCTGAACGCCATCGGCCTCATCCTCGAGGCCCTTGTCGATCTTCAGAAACGGAACAATGCCTTTTACGTTCCAAAGAAAATCTGCGACTTTACGGCCATCAATCTCTTCACTGAGCGTGCGTTCGAACAGGATCGCGCCGATGACTTTGTCGTTTGTGAAGCCATCCGCCAGAATGATACGCGCGCGCATCTTCTGGATTTCGCCGAACATCTCTGCGTCCGAGCCGTATTCTGACGCGTCTACCCCATAAAGCGCCAGCGCCTTGGGGGTCGAGCCGCCACTTTGGTCCAGTGCAGCAATAAAACCGGCACCGTTGGACATCTGCTCGCGCTGTTGTGTTTTGGACATATGACTTTCCCGTTCGAAATGATTCCGCGTTTTTCAACCGCATACAGCATGGAGCATGCCGATGGTAGTTTGTTAGCGCTCAACCAGGCGCAACCAAATTCCATCTTTGGATCTGACGGTCAGATGAGCCACCGGAACCGGCTCTGGCATGTCCGAGATTTCGAACCTGAACTTCCGCAGTAGTGACGACAGCAATAACGGACCTTCGACCATTGCAAATCCGGCACCGATGCAAATGCGCGACCCGGCCGAGAATGGGATGAAAGCCTCTCTGGGACAGCTTTCCTCATTGCCCTTGGCCCAGCGGGCCGGGTCGAACCCGTCGGGGTCTGCCCACAGACGTTCGTGCCGATGCAGGTGCCATGGGCTGATGACTATCTGCGAGCCCGGTTTAATCGCCCGGCCCCTGAAGTTTTCGCGGCATGTGGCCTCTCGCACCATCATCGGGACCGGAGGGTACAGGCGCAGCGTTTCGCGAAACACGTCGCGGCTGAGCTTCAACAGCGATACGGAGGTAAAATCGGATAGGTCCAGCCCTTGCGCCTCGGCCGCCAGCTTGTCCTGCCAATCCGGGTGGGTCGCCAAAAGGTACAATGCCCAAGCCAACGCAGAAGCGCTGGTCTCGTGGCCTGCCAGAAAGAAGATCGCCACCTGATCAGCCATCTCCTGCGTGTCAAAACACTTGCCGGTCTTGGGATCAGCCGTTGTCATGATCTTTGTCGCCAGATCATGCGGCGCCTGCCCGGCCTCAATCATCCTCGCGCGTTGAGCGGTCATTTCGGTGATCAGCATCCTGATTTCACGCGCGGTCTTGCGAGTTTTTCTGGAATGTAGCCGCGGCATCCATTTGGGCAGAGGCAGAAACGCCGCCAAATTCAACAGCGGTTGCTCTCTTTGATAGGTTCGGAATTTCTCAAAAACCTGAGACGCAACGCGGTCTTCAATCGGTACAGAAAAAAGCGTTCGAAAGATCACATCCGCGGCGACGTGACTGGTGACCTCTTCGCACTCGATGACAGAACCGGCCTGCCCGCGCAGACGCGCGACGCAGGCCTCTGCCGCCTGGACCATGGCCGGATAGGTATCTTTCAGGCGCCCGCCCTCAAACGCCGGGTCGATAACCCGGCGCTGGCGTTTCCAGTTTTCACCATTGGTCAGAAAGACCGAATTCCCCAGCAACGGCCGCAGACCCTCGCCAATACGGTCTGATTTCGGAAAATCATCGGGGCGTTTTTTCAGAACGGTTTCAACAAGTTCTGGTTGGTTCGTCAGATATGATCGAAAGAACGGCGTCTTAAACTCGGCCATCCATGCGCGGTACAATCGCTGCGGCTGTGCCGAGAGGATGTCCTTGCGAAACAACCTGAAATAGCGCCACAGCGAAACCCTGTCTGGCCGCGATGTGGGCTTTGGCGGGGTCATGCTTGCACCGAAACATACTTGGATACAGATCGCACAATCCGTGATCCCGAGGGTTTACGCCCTGCGAACCGATGCCCAAGCGACAGAGACCCGGCAGTCACGCGGAAATAATCGTACCTGTCCGGGTGATCAAAGGCGCAGAGATATTGGAAATGCAGTCTGAAAAACCGCCACCTCAGGGCGCGCCACCGTTCTGCTGACAGCGTTTGCGTAAACGCAGCAGATAGCACCAAAGGCCAGCGCTGATCGGCATCCGCGACCCCGCTTACAGCGACAGGATCACACAGAGCGAATGCGCAGCCGTCCCCGGGTGCAGAAATGTCGACCCAAGCCAAGTCTTCGCGTTTCGAAAGAAACCTCAGGTCCGCGCGCAAATCATATGCGTTGGGTAGGAACGAGACCATGGGAACCACCTGCCCCAATGTCAGAAAGGACAGCTCTGGCCCGTCTGTGCCCACCCGTCCGGATCGGATCAGATCGGCCAGAACCGTGACACCCAGATGAGCGCCGGAACTGTGGCCGACGATCAGAACCTCATCCGTTTCATCGGTAAGAGCTGCGGCAATCGCATTTGTGAACTCCGATAGGCGTCCGGCCAATTCAGGAGGCGTTTTTCCGCCTGAAGCCGCTGAATAGGCGTAATCGTGCATCAGGTAATAGACGAACAGCTTGTTGTCGATTTTCCGGAACCACAGCATCAGCACATAGGCAACACCAATAGACAGAACCAACGCCACCAAAGACAGGACCGGCGCAAGCAGAACCGTCAATCCGATGACCACAGCCATTGCGACCAAAAGCTGTGCGATCAGCATCACGATCGGATAAAGCGCGGCAATCACCGGTCCTTTGCGCAATCGCATCAGGCGCCATAACACGCCGGTCGAGATATAGATCCATGCCGTACGCAGCATCTGCAGATAGGTGGCCGCAATCGAGTTCGACATGCTGGAGCGTACGATGTCGGACCAGACCAGCACCTCGACATCTGTGTGAACTTCAGCCCCGTCCTGAACCGAATGGACGTGCCATCCATACAAGCCCTCTCCGGTTTTGGGTGAGACCGAGATTTCATACCCTGAAATAGCCGCCTGTCTTGCGCTTTCACTGCGGTAAAGCTCGCGATAGCGCCGTGGGGGGATCGGGTCATATCCGGGAATATAGAATACCCTACGCCGTTTCACCCGAGGCTGATTTGTCTGACTGCTCATGGTCTTACCTTCTGCGACGCAGGTTAGCGCAGCATTACAGCCAAAGTAAGTCAGATAAGAGGGTTACCCAAAGTTTGCCAGCGCGGGGAAGGCTTCCAACAGCCACCAACTGAACTCAGTGAACAGGCCGGTGATCAGCATGATACCAACAAACAGCAACAGGCCACCCATGATCCTCTCGATCAGTGCCATATGGGGCTTTATTCGGTTCATCACCGACATGGATCGGTTCAGGAACATTGCGGCGAGCAGGAAAGGTATGCCAAGACCCGCTGCATAGACGCCCAGCAACAATGTCCCACGTGCGACGGATGCCTCGGAGGCAGCCAGCGACAGGATCGCACCCAGTTGCGGGCCGATACAGGGCGTCCAGCCAAAGGCGAACGCCAGACCCAGAATATAGGCCCCAAAGACAGACCCACCGCTGTCGCCGGCTTCGATCCGGGCCTCACGGTCAAGGAATGGGATGCGGAAAACGTTCAGGAAATGCAGGCCAAAGACTATGACAACCGCGCCCGAAATCTTGGCGAACAGCACCTGGTTCTGCAGCACGAACGCCCCAAACGCAGAGGCTGTGAAGCCAAGCAACAGAAACACCGTGGACAGCCCCATAACAAAGAACAGCGCCGAAAGTGTCGCCTTTCTGCGTGCACGGGCCTCATCCTGCATCTCGTTGATCGTGACGCCACTCATATAGGCGAGATAGGGCGGCACAATCGGCAGCACGCAGGGCGATAAAAAGCTAATCAACCCACCGAGCAATGCGATGAACATGGCGGGCAACAGCCCTGCGTCAATGATATCAATTCCGAACATGTTTCAGCACATATGTCATGAAGTCGCCCGCGTCACGGGGCCATTCGGTCACATCCTCGTGGTTGCACGCTGGACACCGTCTGAAAGTGGAAATATCTCAGGTACATGTCAAACCAAACCGAGACACTGGACGCGTTGGGGCTGCTGTGCCCGCTGCCCGTCCTGAAGGCCCGTAAACGGCTCAAGTCAATGCCCGCGGGAGCGGTCTTGAAAGTGCTAGCGGATGATCCCGCTGCAGTCATTGATGTTCCACATTTCTGCATGGAAAGTGGACATCGCTTGCTGTCACAGGAAGAATCTGATGGGCATCAGGTCTACACCATCCAGAAGTCCGTTTGAGACCTATCAAATAAAAAGGCGGGCTCTGAGGCCCGCCTTTTCAAGTTACTGGCCCAACGACCACCAACCGCGCCGTTTTGGCTTGGCAGGCTCCGATGGCGTTTCCGGTTCATCCGCAACCACTTCCAGCACAGGCTCTGTGACTTCTACTGCTGGTTCCTCAGTGGCTTCAACCGCAACAACCTCTTGAACAGGCTCTGCCGCTTCCGGCGTTTCTTCTGTTGGCACGGCAGTTTCCGAAACCGTTTCCTGTTTCGGTGCTGCTTCGGCTTCGACAGTTCCGATTTCTGCCGGAGCTTCCGTTTCAGCTTCGACCTTGGCCTCTGGTTCAGCTTTGACGACCTGTTCGGTTATCGTCTCGGCATCTTCGGCGTCCTTCTTCTTGCGACGCGGAGCCCGGCGGCGTTTAGGCTTGGCAGGCGCTTCTTCCTGTGTCTCTTCCACCGCTACTACGGCATCTGTTGCAGGCTCTTCCACAGCTTCCTCGGACGCTTCAGCTGTATCTTCATCAGCCTCTTGCCCGTTAGAATCCTGCCCCTCGGCACCACCATTGCCCTTCTTGCGACGACGCCGACGGCGCTTGCGCTTGGGTTTGGTTTCATCTTCAGCCTGCGGCGTTTCTTCCTCGACGGTCTCTTCTTCAGAGGCGTCGACCATTTCCATCAGCGTGGCATCAACCGATACAACCGGCGAACTGGCTTCTGGAACAATCCGGCTGGCGGTCTTGAACTTCTCCATCGAGAAATCAGGGCTTACCAGATGCACATCCCCTTCGATGCGAACCGACAGACCATAGCGCGCTTCAATCTGTGCGATATGCTCGCGCTTTTGGTTCATCAGGAAGTTGGCGATGCTGACCGGGCAGCGCACCAGCACCTCGCGTGAGCGACGGCGCGTGCCTTCTTCCTCGATCTGGCGCAGAATGCTCAGCGCCATGTTGTCATCCGAACGGATCAGGCCGGTGCCATGGCATGCCGGACAAGGCTGTGTCGTTGCCTCCAACATACCGGGACGCAGGCGCTGTCGGCTCATTTCCATCAGACCAAAACCAGATATACGACCAACCTGGATGCGCGCACGATCTGTTTTCAGCTTTTCTTTCAGGCGTTTTTCGACAGCGGCGTTGTTCTTCCGCTCGTCCATATCGATAAAGTCGATGACGATCAGACCGGCCAGATCACGCAGGCGCAACTGGCGAGCCACCTCTTCGGCGGCCTCAAGGTTGGTCTTCAGTGCCGTTTCCTCGATCGAACCTTCTTTGGTTGCCCGACCCGAGTTCACATCGACCGCGACAAGCGCTTCGGTTACGCCGATCACGATATAGCCACCCGATCTCAGCTGTACTGTCGGGTTGAACATCCCCGCCAGATAGCTTTCCACCTGATAGCGCGCGAACAATGGCAGCGCGTCTTCGTACCGCTGCACATTCTTGGCGTGCGACGGCATGATCATTTTCATGAAGTCCTTGGCGATGCGATATCCGCCCTCGCCTTCGACCAGAACCTCGTCGATGTCGCGATTATAGAGATCGCGGATCGACCGTTTGATCAGGTCGCCTTCTTCATAGATCTTCGCAGGCGCGATGGATTTCAACGTCAGCTCGCGGATCTGTTCCCACATACGTTGCAGATATTCGTAATCGCGCTTGATTTCGGATTTGGTGCGTTTCGCCCCGGCGGTCCGAATGATAAGACCGGCCCCTGTCGGAACGTCAATCTCAGCCGCAATTTCCTTAAGCTTTTTGCGATCAGGCGCGTTGGTAATCTTACGGCTGATGCCGCCGCCCCGCGCGGTGTTCGGCATCAAAACACAATATCGGCCAGCAAGTGACAAATAAGTGGTCAGAGCTGCACCTTTGTTGCCACGCTCTTCCTTGACGACCTGCACAAGCAGAACCTGGCGTACTTTGACGACTTCTTGAATCTTGTACCGGCGCGCGCGCGGTTTGCGCGGTGGACGGATGTCTTCGCTGTCATCTTCGTCGGCAACCGACTCAATAGTCTCGTCTTTTGCGGTGGCGTCCGTACGGGTGTTTTCTTCTTCGTCGTCGCCAACCTCGTCAGGGGCGTCATCGGCGTTGGCTTCAGCGCTTGTCGCGTCATCCGCGTCCGTCTCAGTCGCGGCGCTTTCCTGCGCCCCGGCCTCTTCGTCCGTGCCGACTTGATCAGCGCTAGCATCTGATTGGTCGACTTCTTCCGCAGGCGCGTCTTCAGTTTCTGCGGTTGCTTCTTCCGCCTCCGGTTCCTCCGTCGGCTCTTCTACCGGAGTTTCTGCCACATGATCGGCCGGAGATGTTCCTTCTTCTACAGAAGGATCATTGGCCTCATCGCTCTCATCTAGGTCAATCGTTTCCATGCCTGTGGGTTCGGACGAGACCTCGACCGATTCCACTGCATCATCCGATTTGATATCGGCGGCCTTGGCGCGCGAGCGCGAACGGCGTCTTTTGGGCTTGGTTTCCTCAGCCTCATCACGCGCACGCATTGCCTCGGCATAGGCGCGCTCTTCTTCCATCAGAGCTTCGCGATCAGCGACGGGAATCTGATAATAGTCGGGATGAATTTCGGAGAACGCCAGGAATCCGTGGCGATTTCCGCCATAGTCAACAAAAGCTGCCTGCAGCGAGGGTTCGACCCGTGTAACTTTTGCTAGATATATGTTGCCAGCAAGCTGACGTTTGTTTTCGGATTCAAAATCAAATTCCTCGACCTTGTTTCCGTCAACCACCACGACGCGGGTTTCTTCCGCGTGGGTGGCATCGATAAGCATTTTCTTAGCCATGTTTCCTTGGTGCACCGCGCCAAACGCGTTGTCCTAACCCGTCCAGGAGGACGGGTGCTTTTGGGGTGGTGTCTTGTCAGGGCGATTTCAGACGGCGCGCTGCAGGGTCTGGCACTGTGGCCCCCTGCCCGTACACTCAGTCGTTGCGCGCGCGTCATCGCGGTTCTTCTCCGACAGGCGCGAACGACCGCTGCCTGCCCATTTATTCCTTTCGCCCGCTTTTCTGCGGGCTCAGGCGTTCAATCACCCCGTTAAGGGGCACAATCGGTCTGCTTGGCCAGTGTGGGACCTGGTCTCCACCAGTGGCGTTGCAGCGAATCTCAAAGATCGGGACTTTTCGGCGTCAAATCCGCCCGGCCCGTCTGGTTACAATAAAAGCAGTCCTGTGGAAAAGACAATGGGCAAACTGCATTGAAGACCCCGACCACCGGTCGGGATCTCGTTATCCAGCTAAAAACATTACTTGGTATCACCCAAAGGGCGACAAAGGCATCGCCTCAAGCCCGTCACAGGTAATCGGAACGTTGCAGGCCATATTTGGCCATCTTCTCATTCAATGTCCGACGCGGCAGGCATAGTTCATCCATAACCGAGGCAATCGACCCCTTATGCCGCCGCATGGTATTGTCGATCAGCATCCGCTCGAATGCCTCGACATATTCCTTGAGCGGCTTGCCTTCGGTCGTCATCACGGGCTGCATTTCTTCGTGATCAGACATCAACAGGGACGCGATCGTCCCCGATCCGCGACGGGATTGCAGCACGGCACGTTCCGCGATGTTTATCAGCTGCCGTACGTTTCCGGGCCACGGCGCTTGCAAAAGCTGAGCCGCCTCTTGCGCACTGACCTGAGGTGCATCGCAGCCGTATTCTTCGGCGAATTGCTCGCTCAGCCGTGTGAACAGGGTCAGAATGTCTTCACCGCGCTGACGCAGCGGCGGCATTGTGATCCGCAATGCTGCAAGCCTGTAGAACAGATCAGGGCGCAGAACGTCCTCGCTGGTTTTCCCAGCTTCCTGCAGGTTGGAAATGGCGACGATGCGGGTTTCTGCAGGCGTGCCCTGATCATTCATGACACTCAGCAGTTTCGCCTGAAGCGTATCGCTGAGCGCCTCGACATCCTCCAGAACCAGGGTTCCACCCCGGGCTTCCTCAATCGCGGGCAACTGGCTGTCTTCTGGCATCATCGGGCCGAACAGACGCTTTCCCAAGGCCTCTTCTTCGAGGGCAGCACACGAAACCAGAACAAATTTTTTGCCTGCGCGACTGCCAACAGCGTGCAACGCATGTGCAACCAGGGTTTTCCCGGTGCCGGTTTCTCCATCGATCAGAACATGACCGTCAGCCTGCCCCAGATCCAGAATATCCTCGCGCAGGCGCTCCATCACGGGGCTGGCACCGATGAGTTTGTTCATAATCTGAGTGCCACCGGACAGCTCGCGGCGCAGGGCCCGATTGTCCAGCGTCAACCGGCGGGCATTGCTGGCACGTTTGGCCAGTTCGGACATCCGATCCGGGTTAAACGGCTTTTCGAGGAAATCAAACGCACCCACGCGCATGGCCTCAACCGCCATTGGCACGTCACCGTGGCCGGTAATCATGATGACCGGCAAGGTGCTGTCCGCGCCCATCAGCTTTTTCAACAGCTGGATCCCGTCCATACCAGGCATCTTGATGTCCGATATGACGATACCCGGATAATCCGGACCCAGAACTTTCAGTGCATCCTCGGCACTGGAAAAGGTTTCAGTGTCATATCCCGACAGTGCCAGCCATTGGCTGATCGACTGGCGCATGTCCTGTTCGTCATCAACAATGGCGATTTTCATGGCCTGTGCCATATTCATTCCTCGTTATTCAGCGGCCTCAAGGCCATCGCTTCCAAGTATCGGCAGTTGCATCTCAAACACCGCGCCACCGTGCTGGCTGTTGCGCGCGGTCAGCCGTCCCCCATGGTCGTTCACGATACCGGATGAGATGGCAAGCCCCAGACCGACTCCATCGCCGGGTTGTTTGGTCGTGTAGAACGGCTCAAACAGGTTTTCGATGTCTTCAATCCCATAGCCATTATCGCGTACAGTCAGCACCGCTTGGTCACCCGCGGCCAGTATGATTTCAACATCCGGTTCCGATACAGACTTGGTGGCGTCCAAGGCATTACGCAAGAGGTTCACCATCACCTGTTCGATCCGCATGCGGTCGCCCATGACCAATACGGTTTCTTCCGGCAGTATCTGCGTAATCTTGACGTGCCTCTGACGCAGTTGCGGCTCCATCATGGAGAGGGACGAAGCGAGCGCTTCGCCAAGGTTAACTGGTGAAAACGCATCCGCACCCTTGCGGGCATAGGACTTGAGCTGGCGTGTAATTGCGCCCATCCGTTCAATCAGGCCGTCGATGCGGCCAAAGCTGGCCAGCGCCTCTTCGGGGCGGTTCCGTCGCAGCAGCAAACGCGCGCCGGCAAGATAGGTCTTCATTGCAGCCAAAGGTTGATTCAGCTCGTGGCTGACAGCGGCCGACATCTCGCCCAAGGCGGCGAGTTTCGAGCTTTGGGCAAGCGTCTGTTCGGCCACTTCCAGCGTCTTTTCAACCCGTTCCCTCTCAGCGATTTCCCGCTGCAGCCTTGCGTTCAATGCGCGAAGCTCTGCCGACTCGCGCTGGAACAAGGCCATTCTGAACGTGGCCCTACGGCTGAGCGCATAGAAGGCAAGCGCCAACAGAATCGCAAAACCCATGATTTCCAATGCAAGAACGCTGTTTACCTTCTCACGGATCGAGGCGTAGGTCGTGAACGAGGTCATGGTCCAGCCGCGGAATGGAATGCGTGTCTCCATGCGGATCACCGCCTCGCCCTGTAAATAGGCGTCAGGGGGCAGAGCCGTCCAATCGGTCGTGGCCCTGATAGCGCGCTGGATGGCACTTTGCGGCGGCTGCCGCAGCATGGCGGCCCCCTCCTCTACTCCGCGCCATTGCGGTTCAGTCGACAGAATAATGGTGCCCGTACTGTCAGCGACCAGAACAGCATCGGAGATCCCTGCCCAGGCGCGTTCGAATTTCTGCAGATCAACCTCGACAACGATGACACCAAGGATGTCCGACGAGGCCTCCATCCGGCGCGAATAGATAAAGCTGTAACCACCGGATTCCTTTTCAATCACGGTGAAGATGGTCGAGTTTGACCGAATGGAATCTACAAAATACGGCGCGTTTCTGTGCGTCTCGCCCAACCGGTTGCGATCAGTTGCGGCAACAGATCGGCCATCCCGATCCAAAAGCATCAAGGATGCGGCGCCTATCTCTTCGACAAAAGAAATAAGTCGCTGCGTAGACAGTGTAAAATCGCTGGATTGCAACGCCGAGATCAGCGTCGGATCCCGCGCCAGCAGCTGCGGTACAATCGCATTTCTGCGCAGCTCGCTCAGCAGGTTTCCGGAATACAGCGCAAGGCGCAGCTCGGCCCGGTTTCGCGTGGATTCAGTAAACCGATCCGTCAGCAGACTGTTGGTTATCCATATCGTCGCAACCGTTGCCAGCAAAAGCACCAGAACAGCCGCGCGCAAAGGCCAGCCAAGAGGCGCAGCGCGGAGCGGTTTGAACAGTGCAGACCAGGTAGAGCGTGTGTCGGAACTCATCCCCGAAAGTTACGCGGGCTAAGATGCAAGCTCAAGTCACGCAGGTGCGACAATGCCCGACAATGCGCGAAACAATGCCGTTCCATCGGTGCCACCATGCCCTTCGTCTGCCGCTCGTTCGGGATGCGGCATCATACCAAGAACACGGCGGTTTTCAGACAGAATGCCCGCAATGTCGCCAACCGAGCCGTTCGGATTCTCGGTATAGGTGAATGCGATCCGGTCGTGATCCCTGAGCGCGGACAATGTAGCCTCATCCGCGAAATAGTTTCCATCATGATGTGCAATCGGAATGCCGATCACATCGCCAGCGTTATAGCCTTGGGTAAAGGCGCTGTCGCTGGTTGCGACCTTCAGGCCTACGGTACGACAGATATATTTCAGGTTCGCATTGCGCAGCAGAGCGCCGGGCAGAATGCCCGTTTCTGTCAGGATCTGAAAACCGTTACAGATACCAACCGCATACCCACCCCGTTCGGTGTGGTCGACCACGGCCTTGCAGATCGGGGATTGTGCGGCAATCGCTCCGCAGCGCAGGTAGTCTCCATAAGAAAACCCGCCGGGGACACCGACAATGTCCACGCCCTTGGGCAGAGCGGCATCTTTATGCCAGACCATGTCTACCTGGAACCCGGCCTGTTCAAAGGCAACGGCAAGATCCCGATCACAGTTGGAACCGGGGAAAACGATGACAGCTGCGCGCATGGCTAGCCCTCCTGCAAGCGGTTCAGACCAGTTCGATCTCGTAGCGTTCGATGACCGTGTTAGCCAACAGTTTTTCGCACATCTCGGTGACGTCCGATTCCGTCGCACCCTCGGCGAGTTCAAGATCAATCACCTTGCCCTGACGGACGCCTTCGACCTGATCAAAACCCATGGCACCCAATGCGTGGCGCACCGCTTCACCCTGCGGGTCAAGTACCCCGGTTTTCAGCATCACATGCACACGTGCTTTCATTTACTGCAACTCCAGCTGAGGGCCGGTATTTGAGGCCCGTTCCGTTGTGCGCGGGGATAGCGCGACTGTCGGCGTTCGACAACCCTTGTCAGCACCTACCCGGAACCCTTTAGCGCGGGATAATGCGTATCTATTGCGTTGAAGGTCCCTGTCAGAACCATTTCAACCGCTACGGCAACCAAAATGATGGCCATAACACGGGTGATCACATTGATCATTGTCGGCCCAAAGAACCTGGAAATAGGGTCAGCGAATAACAATCCCAGCCCAACAATAGCGCAGGCAATCAAAACGGCCGCCCCCAAAGTTACTACCTCGGCCCCGTCGGGCAAACTATGCGCGAACACAATGGTTGTCGCGATAGTGCCGGGCCCAATCGTCAACGGGATAGCCAGGGGAACAACCGCAATGTTCTTCTTCTGCGCGCCATCTTTAACGGCTTTTTGATCGCTTTCTGACCGGTCAGACGCGTTCAGCATCGACATGCCAACCCCTAGAATAATCAACCCACCGGCGATGCGAAAAGACGGAATGTCGATACCGAAAAGCGCCAGAATTTCTTCGCCGATCAGTACCGAAATCAGTGATACAATCACCACCGTGGCTGTCACAACCATTGCAACGCGTTTACGTTCTGGCGGGCTGTACCCCTCGGTCATGCTGAGGAAGATCGGGATGCCGTATAGCGGGTTGAAAATCGCCAGCAGCGCAGCGAGGAACTTTAAAAAAACTGCCTGATCAAATAGCTCGGCCATTTTTTTTCACCCGATTACGCTTGTTCAACAAACAATGCCGGACAAGCTGCGGCCCTGTCAAATACCCGATCTCAAATAAAAACGCCGCCCAATATCGGCGGCGTTTTTGCGTTGTTCTTCGGCGTTCGATCAGTTGATCAAGGTCGGTTTGGACACATTGCTTTTCGGCAGAACGCCTAGGCGACGCGCAACTTCCGAGTAGGCGTCGGTCAAGCTGCCCAGGTCGCGGCGGAATACGTCCTTGTCCAGCTTCTGGCCGGTTTCAATATCCCAAAGACGGCAGCTGTCTGGGCTGATTTCATCCGCTATGATCAGGCGCTGGAAGTCGCCTTCATAGACGCGACCGATTTCAATTTTGAAATCGACCAGACGAATGCCAACCGCCAGCATCACACCGCTCATGAAATCATTCACCCGCAATGCGAGGCTAAGAATGTCTTCCATGTCCTGCTGGCTGGCCCAGCCAAAGGCGGCGATATGTTCTTCGGTGACAAGAGGATCACCCAACGCGTCGTCCTTGTAGCAGTATTCCACTATCGGGCGCGGCAGCTGTGTCCCCTCGGCAATGCCAAGGCGTTTGGACATCGTGCCAGCCGCGAAATTGCGAACAATAACTTCAAGCGGTACGATTTCGCAGTTGCGGACCAACTGTTCGCGCATGTTCAGGCGACGGATGAAATGGGTCGGCACACCGATTTGATTCAACCCGTTCATGAAGTATTCGCTCAGGCGGTTGTTCAGCACACCTTTCCCGTCGATCACGTCCTTCTTTTCAGCGTTGAAGGCGGTGGCGTCATCCTTGAAATACTGCACGATTGTACCCGGTTCAGGGCCTTCATACAAAATCTTGGCCTTACCTTCGTAAATTTTCTTGCGACGCGCCATGAGCGACCTTTCCAGACTGTCGCGAGGGAAAAAGTTCCTTCGCCTTGGCGCTCTCTTAGTCCAACCCCCACCTTCCCGCAAGTTCCGAGGACCGAGAGGCTTTGACGCAGCGCAAATACCTTGCACCCGGATCGTCGTATCGTCATATCATTAAGGAAAGAACTACCAACCCAAGGGGTCCAACTGATGACTACGTTTGACGAGCGCGAAAATGCATTCGAAGCAAAATTCGCCCATGATGAAGAAATGCAGTTCAAAGCACAGGCGCGTTGCAACAAACTGCTTGGCCTTTGGGCGGCCGAAAAACTGGGCAAAACCGGTAATGAAGCCGATGAATACGCAAAATCCGTTGTGATTTCAGACCTGGAAGAAACCGGGCACGAGGATGTCGTGCGCAAAGTTTCCGGCGATCTCGGGGATCTGTCTTCGGATGACGATATCCGCGCAAAAATGGCCGAGTTTCTGGTCGAGGCCAAAGCACAGGTTCTCAACGAAACCAACTAAGGTCTCCCCGCAATATTCATGATCTTCATGAGATTTATGAATTTGATTTGACGCCCCGGTCATGAGACACGGGGCGTCTCGCATTTTTAGCGCGGCTCGACAGTTTCGGAATATTCTTATGACAAATGCGCTCAGCAAACTTCTGGACTCCAACACGACTCTTTTGGCGGATGGAGCAACAGGTACAAACCTATTCAACATGGGCCTGCAGTCGGGCGACGCGCCCGAGCTTTGGAACGTCGATGCACCGGATAAAATCCGCGCGCTGTATCAGGGTTCGGTGGACGCAGGCAGCGACCTTTTCCTGACCAACACATTCGGCGGGACATCTGCGCGTCTCAAACTGCACGAGGCTCAGAACCGGGTCGCTGAACTGAACCGCGCAGGCGCAGAACTTGGCCGTGAGGTTGCTGACAAAGCCAACCGTCCGGTTATCGTCGCGGGATCGGTCGGACCAACCGGCGAGATCATGCAGCCTGTTGGCGCTCTGTCCCATGCCGATGCCGTGGAAATGTTCCACGAACAGGCGCAGGCATTGAAGGACGGCGGTGTCGATGTTCTTTGGGTCGAAACAATCAGCGCCCCAGAAGAGTTCAGGGCCGCGGCAGAAGCCTTTGCGCTGGTCGATATGCCTTGGTGTGGCACGATGAGCTTTGACACGGCTGGCCGCACCATGATGGGTGTCACATCCGCCGACTTTGCTCAGTTGGTTGAAACGCTCCCTAACCCGCCGGTTGCCTTTGGCGCAAATTGCGGGACTGGCGCGTCTGATATTCTGCGCACTGTCCTTGGATTTGTCGCACAAGGTACGGAACGGCCGCTGATATCAAAAGGCAATGCCGGTATTCCGAAATATGTGGATGGACATATTCATTATGACGGCACGCCGGAACTGATGGGCCATTATGCGACCATGGCGCGAGAGGCCGGCGCAAGCATTATCGGCGGATGTTGCGGCACAATGCCCGAGCATCTGCGGCACATGAGAGCTGCGCTTGACGGTGCCCCGTCCGGTATACGCCCAACCCTTGATCAGATCACGGACGCGCTGGGCCCGTTCTCATCCGCAACTGACGGGACTGGCGAGTCCGCCCTTCCGGAACGGCGCGTGCGTAAACGCCGCCGCGCCTGAAAACCTCAACGCCCTTCGAATTTCGGGGGGCGTTTTTGCATGAAGGCAACGACGCCTTCGGAAAAGTCTCGGCTGCGGCCACATTCACCTTGCAGATGCGCCTCTGCCTCGAGCTGTTGCGGCAGAGTGTTTTCATAGGTGCCGCGAATAGCCTTTTTGATGGCGCCAAACCCTGAGGTTGGACCTTTGGCCAGATACATGGCCCGCTTGCGCCAATGCGCTTCGAATTCCGCGTCGGGAACGGCTTCCCAGATCAGGCCCCAGTCGTCGGCCTGACGAGCACTGATCTTATCGGCAAAAAGAGCAGCGCCCATGGCTTTGGCGAACCCCATCTGGCGCGGCATAAACCAGGTGCCTCCAGCGTCGGGCAACAGGCCGATACGGGCAAAAGCTTGCAGGAAGTAAGCACTCTCCGTCGCGATCACGATATCCGCGCATAGCGCCAGATTGGCCCCTGCCCCCGCAGCAGCGCCATTTACTGCGGCGATTGTTGGAACCGGGCAATTATAGATTGCTTCAAGCATGGGCTCGTATTCGTCGCGCAGCGTGCGCTCAAGATCAATCTTCCCGGTGCTTGAGGCATCACCTAAATCCTGACCCGAGCAAAAAGCGTTTCCCTTACCGGTCAAAACAATCGCGCGGGCATGGGTGGCAGCGTGTTTCATCGCGTGCGTGACTTCGGCCCGCAACTGAGCGGTCATTGCGTTCAACTTCTCTGGGCGGTTCAGTGTTACCACTGCCAGATCATCCGCAATGTCCAACAGGATCGCTTCGTATTCCATCCACCCCTCCAAGGTTCGCTGCGCCTGCGACCCTGCCTCAATTTCCAATGAAGGAAAAGGTGAACCGAAGGTCAATCTTTGAGGATTTCGCGTAATCGTTCTTTCTCGGCATCGCTAAGGAGGCCGTCACCTTCCCTTCGGTCCTGTTCCGCCGATCTTTTGCGTAAAAAGCTGAAACCAGTCGCCACAGCGATCAAAAGCATGATCGGACCGGCCAGCCACAAAAGGATGTTCGATCCTGACGTTGTTGGCCTTAGCAAAACATATTCGCCGTAGCGATCAACGATAAAGTCAATCGCCTGTCCATCTGTATCGCCGGCCACAAGGCGTTCGCGCAATAACAGGCGCAAGTCACGGGCCAATCCTGCATTGCTTTCGTCTATGCTTTCGTTTCGGCAAACCAGACAGCGCAAGCCGGCACTCAGATCCCGCGCCCTCTGTTCCAGGATCGGATCATCAAGCACCTCGTCAGGTTGGACAGCCATGCTTGGCGTTGCCAATAAAAGCAGTATCAGTAGAAACCGTTTCATTCCGCCGGAACCCCCTGCGTCGGCGTCTTGCGCGCGCCTGCCGCAACTCGAAAACGTCTGTCGCACAGGCTAAGAACGCCTCCGAGCGCCATCAGTAGGCACCCACCCCAAATCCAATTCGCTAAAGGCTTGATATAAGTCCGCACGACCCAGCCACCATTTGCCTGCTGATCTCCAATGACGACGTAAAGATCCCTGAAAAACCGATAGTCAATCGCAGCTTCAGTCGTTGGCATCCTTGAAACTGGGTAGTCGCGTTTTTCCGGATGCAGTGTTGCGATTGTTCGACCGGCCTGTTCGACCTTAACATCGGCTGTGGTTGAGAAATAGTTGGGCCCCTCGACATTCCGAACCTGTTCAAGTGTCAGGGTGAACTGGCCAACCTCGAAAGGCTGCCCCGTCTGCGCAACGCGGATATCCTCGACCTCCCATGCGGTCAGCCCGGCGATGGCAAAGATCGTAACCCCCAGTCCGGTATGGGCTGCAGCCTTGCCCCAATCGGCACCGGGCAGTCTGAACAGACGCTGCAGGTTGTTTTTTCTTCCAGTACGGCTCCAAAGGTCCACAATAGCGCCAAATGTGATCCAGGCCCCCAGAAACAGCCCTACGGGTCCCAATGCGCTGCGACCGGTCTGCATGACCCAAACGAGCAAGCCAAGCGCAACCGCCAGAAGGAATGCGAACCGCAACGAATGCGCCGCCTTGCCAAGCTTTCCACGTTTCCACGGAAGCATTGCACCAAGCGGTAATACAATCCCCAGCGCAACCATGAACGGTGTGAACGCCGCATTAAAGAACGGCGCGCCGACCGAGAGTTTGCGATCAAATGCCATCTCGGCCACCATCGGCCACAAGGTTCCGAAGAACACCACGAAACAGCTGACCGCCAGTAGAATATTGTTCAACACCAGGGCGCTTTCGCGGCTGACCATACCAAACACGCCCTTGGCCTCCATCGCTTGCGCGCGTGCCGCATAGAGTGTCAACGCACCTCCAATGAAGACCACAAGAATGATCAGGATAAACACGCCGCGTTCAGGATCATTGGCAAAGGCATGTACCGAAGTCAAAAGCCCCGATCGCACAATGAACGTCCCGATCAGCGAAAAGCCAAAGGCGATGATCGCCAGAAGGATGGTCCAGCTCTTCAGCGCTTCACGCTTTTCGACCACGATAGCAGAATGCAACAGGGCTGCCGCCAATAGCCACGGCATGAAAGAAGCGTTTTCGACCGGATCCCAGAACCAGAACCCGCCCCAGCCCAGCTCGTAGTAGGCCCACCAGGATCCAAGCGCGATCCCAATGGTCAGAAAAATCCATGCGGCCAGCGTCCAGGGACGCACCCACCTCCCCCAAGAGGCATCCACGCGCCCTTCGATCAGCGCGGCCACTGCAAAGCTGAATGCCATGCTCAGGCCGACATAGCCCAGATACAGAAACGGCGGGTGGAATGCCAAACCTGGATCTTGCAATAATGGGTTAAGGTCCCGCCCATCGAACGGGGCGATAATCAGACGGTCAAATGGGTTCGAGGTGAGCAGGATAAAAGCGTAAAACGCCACCCCTACGGCCGCCTGAACCGCCAGCACGCGCGCTTTGAGCGTCGGAGGTAACCCTGCGCCAAAAAAAGCGGCCATGGCCCCGAAAACTGCGACGATCAGGACCCACAGTAACATTGACCCTTCGTGGTTGCCCCACGTGCCGCTGATTTTATACAGCATCGGTTTGGCGGAATGGCTGTTTTCAACCACTATCCGCAATGAGAAATCAGAGGTGGTAAAGGCCCAGACCAACGCCGCGAAAGAGAAGGCGACTAACAGAAACTGTGCAATAGCGGCGGTTTCTGCGAAGGACATCCAGCCAGTCCACCGTTTCGCCGCCCCTATCAGCGGAATGACCGTCTGAACGATGGCGACGAGAAAGGCGAGTATCAGCGCGAAGTGACCAAGTTCTGTAATCATGGTCCCGCATATATTCCTGTTGAGGGACAATCACCAATCACTTTCGCCTCTGCAGGACGCACATAGTGTCGCGGGTCAGGCGGACCGACCCCGCCGCCAATCCTCGAGCGCAGGGTTGAAATCGGGCTTTAGGACCTCATCGGCTAAGCCTGCATCTGTCCCAGTATCAGCGACCCCAATCAATCGTTCCCGCATCTCTGCCAGTGTTTCGATGTTTTCCATAACTTTCGGAGTACGTGTCATCGTTGCCGAAATTTCACGCTGCAGATCCTGCACCTTGGTCTGGTGTCTTGCGCCGAAATAGAACGAGACGACCACGCCCAACAACCACCACAAGGGCTCAGGCACCAACGCAATCCCCTGCATCCGAGCGGCAAACCAAAGCGGATCTACCATAGCGGCGACAAACAGTCCCAATGTTCCCAAGGCCATGGCGGGGCGCGGCAGCCGGTTGAGCCCATCCATAAAACGGTCAAATGCACCTTTTTGAACCCGCTCGAACTCAGCCCTATACTGTTCCAGTACTCCCTGTTGTCGCGTCAGGTCGCGTTTAGCGCCCTGCTCAGCATTTTCACGAAAGACTTCGGTTGTTTCACGCACGACATTCCGACCCTCGCCAAACAAGAACGCAAATATCCCCGAGATCAGCCCCATTCAGAAACCCTCCTTTGAAATTCTGCGTCGCTAAGATGATAGGTCGGTGACAGGAATTCCTCAGCGCGTCGTATCCAGCCACCTTTTGCCCCAGACCGGGACCGAGCATATTTGCGAGAGGCTGGACGCCGTTCCGCTATCCGGAAATAATAGTTTCTCCTGGCAACGCCATAGGCATCCCGCAGCGCGACAGGGTCCGGTTCAGACGCAGCACTACAAGCCTGCGCCGTCTGCGGGCCTACAACGCCATCTACGACGACATGATACCCCATTTCACGCAGCAAATGTTGCATAATTTTAACAGCTTGAGCGCCTGAATTCACGTACATGTCGAAAACAGATGGCTGCAGAATGTTAGGCAGTAGGTGTAATCGTGGTTTTGAGAAATAGTGGCGGATAAAGATTTCAACGGCCTGCGGCCGGCTCAGCCGCCTTACATCGGATACATCAACCATCCCGTCCTGCGTCAGGTCCAGTTGCAATCTGCGCATGGTATGGATTGTTACGCCGAATTTTGTCGCTCCACCCGGATCGTCGGGGTCATCGACAAAACCACCTTCACGCGTAACTATCTGTTCCGCGATCTGCCGAACCGTCTGCATGTACTGTTCTCCAACTTGGGACAGACAGACGCTCGGACAATTCTGTTAATACAGCTAAAATAGAAAGGGCGCTGCATGTCGATCCACGCAACGCCCGAATTCCGATCTCAAAGCCTATGGCTCAGCTCTCGCCGGCCTCCTTGTAAATACCTTGTTCTTTCAACGCGTCCACAACCTCTTTTGGCATATAGGTCTCATCGTGTTTCGCAAGAATTTCTGAGGCTTCAAAGACTCCGTTTACGTAGCTTCCGGTGCCAATCATACCCTGGTTTTCCGAGAACAAATCAGGCAAAACTCCAGTGAACGTGACCGGCACACTTTCGCCTCCGTCCGTCACCACAAAACGCACGGTTTCCCCTTGCCCCCGCACGATCGAACCCTCTTCGACCAGACCACCGATCCGGAATACTTCAGTCGGTTTTGGCGGCTCTGCCATTACTTCACTGGGCGAGCGGAAGAAATTGATGCCGTCCTGCATAGCGTATCCGATCAACGCCGTAGACACTGCCAAAGCAACGATTGACAGAAGGATGATTTGAACGCGACGACGTTTCTTGAGCGTTTTCATTTGTTCCTCATGGGAAAAGTGGGGCCATCATCAGACCCGCAGTTTCAGCTTCACCTAACATCAGGTTAGCGTTCTGCAAGGCTTGGCCACTGCTACCTTTTGTCAGGTTATCCAGTGCTCCGATCACAATGGCGCGCCTCTCGATCCGGTCGCTGGCCACGCCGATATGGCAGAAATTCGAGCCGCGCACATGGTGGGTCGAGGGTGTTTCGCCAAATGGCAGCATCTGGATAAATGGTTCGCTTTCATAGGTTTTCACAAGCGCTTCATAAACGCTCGTGGGGTCACCTTTGACATATGTAGTGGCTAGGATACCACGGTTTGCTGGAACCAGATGCGGAGTGAACTGAACATTGACCGGGCGCCCTGCAAGGGCAGAAAATTCTTGATCGAATTCCCCCAAATGCCGATGCGTACCGCCAACAGCATATGCGTTATACCCTTCGCTAAGTTCGGCATGCAGCAGGTTTTCTTTCAGCGACCGCCCGGCACCAGACACCGCGCATTTGAGGTCCAGAATGATGTCATCCAGATCAATGACACCGGCCGAAATCAAGGGGCGCAAAACATATTGTCCGGTGGCGGCGTTGCAGCCTGTTCCGGCAACCAAGCGGGCCGTGCGAATTTGATCGCGATAAAACTCGGTCAGGCCGTAAACGGCCTCCTCCTGCTGCTCCAAAGCCGCATGAGGGTTGCCATACCATTTTTCATATTCCTCAGGGTCGCGTAGCCTGAAATCGGCGGACAGGTCGATGATCTTCAGGTCCTTCGGCAGATCGCGGATAACTTCCTGGCTGGTTTTATGTGGCAGCGCGCAAAAGCACAGGTCGATCCCTGAAAAGTCGATTTCCGAAATCTTGCAAAGAACCGGTAATTCCAGGTGCCGCAAATGTGGAAATACCTGCGCCATCGGCTGTCCGGCTTTCCGCTCGGCAGAAAGTGCAGCGATTTCCATATTCGGATGCTCGGCGATCAACCGAACCAGTTCAGCGCCGGTATAACCCGAAGCGCCCAGAATTGCGATTTTGTGGGTCATCTTGGACCTCTTGAAACTGTATGTCACTGTTCATGCCCGCCACTGTGACGGTCATGGGATTACGGGTTCTTTCAGGCCGCGTCTTTGACCAAAGTCAGACAGCCTCAAAAGTAATTTGTCGTCGGAGGAACTGGGTGGCGCGATCACTGACAACGCCTGGCTTACCAGTGGTCAGATAACCGCCCTTCGCCGCACCCTGCATGTTCGGGTGCCGCTGCAAATAGTCTGCCAGACTTTCGGCAACCAGATCACCCTGGCTGAACACCTCAACGTCGGGTCCCAAGGCCTTCTGAAACGCCTCAGCCATCAAGGGATAGTGCGTACAGCCCAGAATTGCGGCCTGAGGCTCTGGCATCTTGCGTTTCAGGGCGTCCACATGGCTTCGTACCAGCGCTTCGGCCAGGATCATGTCGCCTTCCTCGATTGCATCAACGACCCCACCGCAGGCCTGCGCCTCAACATCTACGCCAATCGCACGAAAGGCCAACTCGCGTTGAAACGCGCGACTGGATACGGTGGCCGGGGTCGCAAACAAAGCGACATGTTTGACCGCGACTTCACGCGGCGGGCTGTTGTCACCCCATTGCCGCTCAGTCAGCGCTTCGATCAATGGAACAAAAACGCCCAAGACGCGCTTGCCTTGAGGCACGCCCTCTTCCTGCATCCGCCGCAAAGCAGCAGCGCTGGCCGTATTGCAGGCCAGAATCACCAGATCACAACCCCGGTTCCAGAGGTCGTTCACCGCACCCCGGGTCAGCTCATAGATATTCTCTACATCACGCACCCCGTAAGGCGCATGTGCGCTGTCCGCGTAATACAGGAAATCAACGTCGGGAAGACGTTTCTGCGCGGCGTTCAGAACGGTCAGACCGCCCAAACCAGAATCAAAAATGCCTACTGCCATTTGCCCCTTTAGGCGCGATGCCGTTCCTCAAATTCATAGCCATAGTCATAAGACTTTAGTGGCTTTGGAGACAGCTCATACGTTGCTTTGCGCAAGAAATCCATCATCTTGCGCGTATCCTTGGCCAACGGGTCCAGAACGTCGCGGCCGATGGGCTCTCCGATCACCACCTGGACCGGGGTATCAACGCGTTTTTTGAATTCCTTGATCAGCAATCCCATGCGCAATGTATTGTGCAGATGGCTGGCAATCTGAAACAGGCGTGAGGTATGACCGTCAAAAAAGACCGGCACAACTGTCGCGTCTGATTTGGCAACCATCCGCGCTGTGAAGCCACGCCAGCCCGGGTCCATCGGGTACGAGAAAGGCTTTGCCCCTGTGCTGACGGTACCGCCGGGAAATATGCCAATCGCGCCGCCCTCGCCCAGATAGTTCAAAGCTTTCTTGCGGGTCTCGAGGTTCTGCTTCATCGCAGCTTTTGTATCGTCGAATGAAATCGGCAGAACGACCCGATTCAGATCCTCTGCCTTACGAAACACATGGTTGGCCAGAATACGAAAATCCCCACGCGTACTGGACAACATGTGCCCCATCATCAACCCATCCAGAATTCCATATGGGTGATTGGCAATCAAAATCAGAGGGCCATTACGGGGAATATTAGACAATGACCCGCCAACCACATCCAGAGACAAACCGTATCTCTCAACCATGACCGACCAGAAATCTCGCCCGTTGGCCACGTCTTTTTCGTACCCATCAGCACGCCTGATAAGGCGCAGGCGGCCTGTGGTGTTCTCCATAAGCTTGATGACCATCCGTCCGCTTTTGGTTTCGGCGGAATAGGCATAAGAAATGTCACGTGCAACATGGCGTCGCGAGGGCATGGAAGTCTCCGGTTTTGTACCTGCATTTTAAGTGCAAGTAACAATTTTGCCTAGCTGTCGTGACACGGTTGTGACAAATTACTCGGCGGCGGCCTGTAATTCAGGTCCTCCGTTCCGTATCGTGGTCAACAATTCCTCTCTGCGTTTGGCGGCGCTCGCCTCATTCGCCTTAAGGACGGGTCCAAAACCTTTGATATCCAAGGGCAACTTAGCGAGCGAAATTACGGCATCCTTTGTTTGGATGGAAATCAGCGGAGTGATCTCTCTGAGATCACGCTCATATTGCTTGATCAGCGCGCGCTCCATTCGACGTTCGACACTATAGCCAAAGATATCCAGCGGAGTACCTCGAAGAACTTTTAGCCGAGACATGAATTTCAGCGGCTTCAGCATCCATTCGCCGAAACTCCGTTTGCGGGGTCGGCCATCTGGTCCTTTGCCACCAAGCAGCGGTGGGGCAAGGTGGAAAGTCATTTTGAATTCGCCATCAAATTCAGCGGCGGCTTTCTCCCGACTGGACAGTAACAACCGGGCCACTTCGTATTCGTCCTTGTAAGACAACAGCTTATGATACCCTTTTGCGACAGCATCACGAATTTCTGCATCCTCAAACGAGTCAACAATTTTGCGGTAGCGTTTCGCCAAACGAGCGCTTTGATACTGGGTCAGATGATCTGCGCGGAACGCGATGACCTGCTCTGGTGATTTCGGGAGGTCGGAAACACCTGGCCGTAGAATCTCATCGACTTTTTCCGGGTGTAAAACCGCCCAACGACCGATCTCAAAGGCTCTTTTATTGCGTTCTACCGCCGTTCCGTTCAGATCAATGGCTGCAATCACCGCATCGAGGCTGACGGGTATCAGCCCGCGCTGCCATGCGGCCCCAAAAACCATCATGTTCGAATAGATTGAATCTCCCATCACTGCGCGCGCAAGCTCAGTGGCATCAAACAGGGAAACATCTTCTTTCAATCGTGCTTGCAGCGCTAGTTCTAGCCTCTCACCAGGAATCCTAAACTTAGTGTCGCGCGTGAAATCGCCGGTAACGGTTTCGTGGCTGTTGACCACCGCTCCGGTCTGACCCAAGCGTGTCAGGCCAAGTGTTTTGGCCCCGGCGGACACAACCAAATCACCACCGATCAATGTGTCGGCTTCACCCGTTGCCACACGTATTGCACTGATATCATCTGGCCGGTTGGCTATACGGCAATGAATATGAACCGCACCGCCTTTCTGAGCCAAGCCTGCCATCTCCATCATTCCGGCGCCTTTGCCGTCAATCTGGGCCGCCTGTGCCAGAATCGCTCCGAGCGTGACAACTCCGGTCCCACCGATGCCGGTAATGACAACATTATGTGTGCCTATGATTTCAGGCAGCTCGGGCATCGGAAGATCGGGCAGATCAAGTTCGGTTGTCGCTTCTTTGCGAATCTTCGCGCCTTCCAGCGTTACAAAGGAGGGGCAGAACCCACTCAGACACGAAAAATCCTTGTTACAGCTCGATTGGTCAATCGCGCGCTTCCGGCCAAGTTCGGTTTCCTTGGGAACAATCGAAACACAGTTCGATTGGATGCCGCAGTCACCGCAGCCCTCACAGACATCTGTATTGATAAAGACCCTTTTGTCCGGGTCGGGAAAGGTTCCGCGTTTACGGCGACGGCGTTTCTCAGCGGCACAGGTCTGGACATAGACGATGACCGAGACGCCCTCATAGGTGCGGAATTTCTCTTGCACAGTCATCAGTTCGGCGCGCTCAAAGCTCTCTACCCCTGCGGGTAAGGCTTTGAAGTTTACATCTTCTTTTTCGTCATAGACCAGCGCGACATGTGTGACGCCCATAGCCTTGACCTCGGCCGCGATCCTTTCGGCGGTCAGATCACCCTCATTGCCCTGCCCGCCCGTCATTGCGACTGCATCGTTGAACAGAATCTTGAAGGTGATGTTCGTACCCGCCGACAAAGCTGCCCGGATCGCCTGAACACCGGAATGGTTATAGGTGCCGTCTCCGAGGTTCTGGAACACATGATTGGTGGTCGAGAACGGCTCTTCCCCGATCCAGTTTGCCCCTTCGCCACCCATCTGAGTAAAGCCGAATGTGCTTCGATCCATCCATTGAACCATGTAATGGCATCCGATGCCTGCATAGGCCCGGCTTCCGTCTGGTACCTTGGTCGAACTGTTATGCGGGCATCCAGAACAAAAATACGGAAGGCGCGAGGCTATTTCCTCGGCATTGTCCGCCCGGCGCGCTTCGGTCAACTTGGTCAAACCTGCGCGGACCCCGTCGGTATCACGGCCTTCTTCAATCAGGATACCGCCCAGCTTTTCTGCGATCATGTTCGGATCAAGGGCACCGCGGGTGGGAAACAGCTCTTCCCGATGCAGCGTCCCAGCACCGCCCTTGTACCAGCCATAGACTCGTCGACCACGGCGGTCGTCAAAGATCGCTTCTTTGACCTGAACCTCGATCAGCTTGCGTTTTTCCTCAACGATTACGATCAGGTCCAGACCCTCTGCCCAGTCGTGAAATCCGGCCATGTCCAGTGGGAACGTCTGTCCGACCTTATAGGTCGTGATGCCAAGGCGCTCGGCTTCGGCCTCATCAATATTCAGCAGGGAAAGCGCATGGGCGAGGTCCAGCCAGTTCTTGCCAGCGGCCACCAGTCCGATCTTTGCACCGGGTTTGCCCCAGACACGTTTGTCCATCCGGTTGGCCCGTGAAAACGTTTCAGCCGCAAAACGCTTGTAATCAATAATGCGCTCTTCCTGCAGATGAGGCGTATCGCCAAGCCGGATGTTCAGCCCTCCTTCGGGCATATCAAACTCGGGCACCACGACTTTCATGCGATCGGGGTTGCCATCAACGACCGAAGTCACCTCTATCGTGTCCTTCATGGTCTTGAGGCCGACCCAGACACCGGCGAACCGACTGAGCGCGAATCCGTAAACGCCGTAGTCGAGTATCTCCTGTACTCCGGCCGGGCTGACCACTGGCATGTACATATCAACCAGCGACCACTCGGACTGATGCAGCACGGTCGAGCTTTCGCCCGTGTGATCATCCCCCATGGCCATCAGAACGCCACCATGTGCCGCCGTCCCTGCCATATTGGCATGGCGCATCACGTCGCCTGACCGATCTACACCAGGTCCTTTTCCGTACCACAGACCAAAGACGCCATCGAACTTGCCGTCACCCCTTAACCCGGCCTGCTGACTGCCCCAAAGCGCGGTTGCCGCAAGATCCTCGTTCAGACCGTATTGAAAAGTGACATCGCTTTCTGTCAGCTGTTTTTGCGCGCGCATCATCTGCTGGTCGACCGCTCCAAGAGGCGATCCGCGGTATCCCGTCACCAATCCTGCAGTGTTCAGACCCGATTTCGTGTCGCGCGCCCTTTGCATCAGCATAAGGCGCACAAGCGCCTGAGTGCCGTTCAATAAAACCGTGTTTTTGCTTAGGTCGAAACGGTCGTTCAAAGAAATTTGTGGCTTACTCATCAAACGCCTCCCCTCGTCAGATCAGTGTGCTTCATCTGCTTCCATATTAGGTCATAATAACTGACCTGCCTAGAGCTTATCCTCTGAAACGCAAGGATTTCGCCGTTTGAATGTGGAAGTTGTCACCTATTTCATATAGGCGTTCGGCAGGATAACGAAAGTTGCGGCGATGGATTGGGACAAGCTTAGGATATTTCACGCGGTTGCAGATGCGGGCAGCCTGACACATGCAGGCGATAAGCTGAACCTATCTCAATCGGCAGTCAGCAGACAAATTCGGGCATTGGAAGAGTCACTTGATTCGACGTTGTTCCATCGTCACGCCCGCGGTCTAATTCTGACCGAACAGGGTGAGCTGCTGTTCGACGCCACCTCGGCAATGTCCAAGCGACTGGACGCGGCAGCGGCGCGCATACGAGACAGCGAAGAAGAAGTCTTTGGTGTGCTACGGGTCACAACCACATTTGGGTTCGGGACCCTATGGCTCGCTCCGAGGTTGCCAAAGCTGTATGAACAATACCCGGACCTAAATATCGACCTCATGCTTGAGGAACGCGTTCTTGACCTGCCAATGCGCGAGGCCGATGTCGCCATCCGTATGAAAGAGCCTAGCCAGGCAGATCTGGTGCGCAAGCGCCTGATGACAGTACAGATGCTGCTTTATGCTACCCCGGAATATCTAAAGGAAAGCGGTCAACCTGCCTCCCTCGAAGAAATCTCGAGCCATCGACTTATCTGTCAGACCCCCTCAGCCCCCCAAGTAGGGGCCAGTGCGGCAATGGTACGGCATCTGATGACCTATAACCCGGCGTCGTTGCTGACAGTGAACAACTATTTCGGTGTCTTGCAGGGCGTACTGCACAATCTGGGAATTGGCTTGCTGCCCGATTATGTCACGCATGATTTCCCGCATCTGCTGCCGGTACTTTCAGACATCGAAACGGCTGACGTTCCTGTTTATCTCGCCTACCCCGAAGAGTTACGCCATTCCAAACGCGTGGCAGCCTTCCGCGATTTTGTGCAGGACGAGATCATCGCGCAGCGTAAACACCTGAAGAAAATGGGGAAACTATAGCTATGCGTCAACGTCATAGCGGACATGACGGACTATCACACTGAAACGCCTTGATCGTTATCAAACTGATGCCTAAATGAGCACTCGAAGGCGGTGATGCTGTAACGCTCATCATCTTCATACCTCCCTGTTGGACTACGGCCGAGCTTAGTGCTCGGCCTTTTTTTTGGTCCTGGCTTAATCGGTGACACCGAACAGCCGAAAACTGCTGGGAAATTTCCACCTCCGCGCCTATGATCCCGTAAAAGATCAAAAATTCGTGTTCGAGGGAAAATTCATGCACCATCCACTCCGCCTATTACTGGCGTTGATTTCCGCCATTCTTCTTGCGGTACCAGTATACGCACAAGACAGTGGGACCGCGTCGTCTACGGTCACAATTCCAGAGGACCTGACGCCCGATCAGGTTGATGGCTTGGTGGCACGTATGTCCGACGATCAGGTTCGCACCATTTTGCTGGAACGGCTCGACGCGGTTGCAGAAAGGCAGGCGGCAGCAAACGAAAACCATGAAGATCCGCTTACCGAAATCAGTGAAATCTGGGCCGAGATGGTTACCTCTTGGACGCAGGTTTTGACCACATTGCCAAATATTGTCAGCGCCCAGGTTGAAGCGTTCAGCAATTTCTCAGCGAAATTCGGATCTACCGGGGTGTTTGGCCTGTTTGGGCTGATCCTAGCAGTTCTGGTGGCCGGATACGCTGCTGAAAAATTGTTTGGGTTTCTCACCCGCAAATGGCACGAAGAGCCCGATGGGAATTCCGATGCTGATCTTTGGAGCGCGGTACGTTACTTGTTCCGCCGTTTCTGCCGGGAAATCGCAGGACTTGTTGTGTTCTATGTTGTTATCCGGGCGATTGGACGGGGCTTGCTGACGACAGAACAGCTTACCTATGCCGCCCCATTCGTTTTCTACCTGATTTGGATTCCGCGTCTGGGCGCAGCCGCCTCACGCTTTGTACTGGCGCCCAAAAAGCCACATTACCGGTTGGTCAACATAGACGATCATTGGGCCAAATATCTGCATCGCAACCTGATTGGCCTTCTTCTATTGATCGGCCTCACGCTCTTTATCGTACGGTTCAACTTGCTTAACGGTATCACCCCGGCCGATACGCGTATCGGTTTCTGGCTGAACGCTGGCATCCATATATACATTGGGATCATCGCCTGGACCGCGCGCGAAGGGTTGTCTCAGATGATGTTGGGCACGGACCCGGATCACACCAAATTCGATGAAAAGGTCGCTCATTACTATCCCTACTTCGCTATCGGCGTTTCGGTGGTGATATGGTTCCTGGTCGAATTCCTGATCGCACAGCGTGATCCCAGAACACTTGCCCTGCTTGGCAAAGGGCCACATTTCACGACGATGTTCTGGCTGCTGATCGCACCAGCGCTTGATACGCTGATCCGTGGCCTCGTGCGCCATCTTCAACCCCCAATGTTGGGCGACGGACCATTGGCCGAACGCGCCTATAAATCAGCCAAGCGCAGCTATATCCGGATCGGTCGCGTGCTGGCGGGCCTGTTTGTGGTCTTTATGATCGCGCGGGTCTGGCAGCTTGATCTTCGACATGTCGCCTCTGCCGGGATCGGAACCGACGTTGGCGGTACGGTTATCGAATTCCTGATGATCATCGCTGTCGGATACATCTTGAACGAGGTCGTCTCACTATGGATCAACCGTCGTCTTGCCAAGGAACAGACAACGGCAGAAGAGCTGGATGAAGAGGCCGGTGGCGAGGGTGGCGGTGCAGGCGGCTCACGTCTGGCGACGGTTCTTCCCCTGCTGCGGATCACGGCGCAAGTCACGATTGCGGTCATCTTCGGCCTGCTCGCATTGGGCGCGCTGGGCATCAACATCACCCCACTTCTGGCAGGTGCCGGTGTCCTTGGTCTTGCGATCGGTTTCGGCGCTCAGAAGCTGGTGGCTGATATCGTCGGTGGTGTCTTCTTCCTTATCGACGATGCGTTTCGCGTAGGTGAATATGTCGATGTCGGCGGCACCATGGGCACCGTCGAGAAAATCTCGATCCGTTCGATGCAGCTCCGCCATCACCGTGGGCCCGTTCACACGATCCCCTATGGCGAGATTCAGAAGCTGACCAATTTCAGCCGTGACTGGGTGATCATGAAGCTAAAGTTCACCGTGCCGTTTGACACTGATCCCAACAAGGTCAAGAAGATCTTCAAGAAGATCGGCGCCGAGATGATGGCGGACGAAACCCACAAAGAAGGCTTCTTGCAGCCCTTTAAATCGCAAGGTGTTTTCGACTTTGACGATGTTGGCATGATCATCCGCGGCAAGTTCATGGCCAAGCCGGGCAAGCAGTTCACGCTTCGCAAGGAAATCTTCAACCGGGTGAAGGCCGAGTTCAATGCCAATGGCATCGACTTTGCCCGCCGCGAAGTTCGCGTAGCAATTCCTGGTCTGGAAGAGGCCGAGAACCTTACCGAACAACAAAAAGCTGCTGTTGGGGCCGCTGCGGCGGACTCGATCAACAAGGGAGAAACCCCAGCTTAAAGACCAGATACAGACGCCACGCGGCTTTTGGGCCGCCTGGCAGGAAGTACTATAGACGGAACCGGCCACTGGCGCGGTTCCGTTTCTTTTTCTGGGTACACAAAGCGCAGAAAAGCTCGAAATTGGCATATGCCGGTTACGTTATTCGACCCTGCGCTGACTTGGCCCTTCCCACAGACGCGCCCTTGCCCTACAAGGCCCGCAATCTCGGCCACCATGGATACAGGACAAACGATGCAAGAGCCCGCCATCACACCGGATCTGATTGCCGCGCACGGGTTGAAACCCGAAGAATACGAGATGATCCTGGAGATTATCGGGCGCGAGCCAACCTTTACCGAGTTGGGCATTTTCTCGGCCATGTGGAACGAGCATTGTTCCTACAAATCCTCCAAGAAATGGCTGCGCACCCTGCCCACCTCTGGACCCCAGGTGATCTGCGGACCGGGTGAAAATGCAGGTGTGGTCGATATCGGCGATGGTCAGGCCGTGGTCTTCAAGATGGAAAGCCACAACCATCCGTCTTACATCGAACCCTATCAAGGTGCGGCCACCGGGGTTGGAGGTATCCTGCGCGACGTTTTCACCATGGGTGCGCGCCCAATCGCCTCGATGAACGCGCTGTCTTTTGGTGAACCCGGCCACCACAAGACCCGTCAGCTGGTCAATGGCGTGGTCGAAGGTATCGGCGGCTATGGCAACTGTTTCGGCGTCCCTTGCGTTGGCGGCGAAGTGCGCTTTCACCCGGCCTATAATGGCAACTGCCTTGTGAATGCCTTCGCAGCCGGGCTGGCTGACAGTGACAAGATTTTCTACTCAGCCGCATCGGGCGTCGGCATGCCGGTTGTCTATCTTGGGGCCAAGACCGGACGCGACGGCGTGGGCGGAGCCACCATGGCCAGCGCCGAATTTGACGACACGATCGAGGAAAAGCGCCCCACCGTTCAGGTTGGCGACCCGTTCACCGAAAAACGCCTGATGGAAGCGACGCTGGAGCTGATGCAGACCGGCGCGGTGATCTCGATCCAGGATATGGGCGCGGCGGGTCTGACCTGCTCGGCCGTGGAAATGGGCGACAAAGGCGGTCTGGGCGTGCGGCTTGATCTGGAAAACGTCCCCCAGCGCGAAGAGAACATGACGGCCTATGAGATGATGCTGTCGGAATCCCAGGAACGCATGCTGATGGTTCTCAAGCCCGAGCTTGAGGCCGAGGCTCGCGCCGTTTTCGATAAATGGGATCTGGATTTCGCCATCGTGGGTGAAACCGTCGCCGAAGATCGCTTTCTAATCATGCATAATGGTGAGGTCAAAGCCGATCTGGTTCTGTCCAAACTCTCCTCAACCGCGCCCGAATATGATCGCCCGTGGGAGCCTACACCGCAAGCAGAAGATCTGGCCGACGTGCCTCAGATCGACCCAATCGACGGTCTGCGCGCCCTGCTCGCTTCGCCCAACTATGCGGGCAAGCAATGGGTTTACGAGCAGTATGACACCATGGTTATGGCTGATTCCGTGCGTACGCCTGGTCTGGGCGCCGGCATGGTTCGTGTACACGGCACCGACAAGGTTCTTGCTTTCACCAGTGACGTGACCCCACGCTATGTGCGAGCTAACCCTGTTGAAGGCGGCAAGCAAGCTGTTGCCGAAGCCTACCGCAACCTGACCGCCGTCGGGGCATTGCCGCTGGCGACCACTGACAACCTGAATTTTGGCAACCCGGAAAAGCCCGAGATCATGGGCCAGTTCGTCGGTGCCATCCAAGGCATTGGTAAGGCCGTCGCAGCATTGGATATGCCCATCGTGTCCGGCAACGTGTCGCTTTACAACGAAACCGACGGTCAAGCGATCCTGCCGACTCCGACAATCGGAGCGGTCGGCCTTCTGGCGCACACGGACGAGATCATAGGTAATGAGGTCCGCGACGGCCACGTGGCTCTGGTCATCGGCGATACGCAGGGGCATCTGGGCCAATCCGCCCTTTTGGCCGAAGTGTTCAACCGCGAAGATGGCGACGCGCCGCATGTCGATCTGGACGCCGAAAAGCGCAACGGAGAGTTCATCCGCGCAAACCGAGAGATGATCAAGGCTTGCACCGATCTTGGCGATGGTGGTCTGGCATTGGCAGCCTTCGAACTGGCCGAAGCAACCGGCGTCGGCATAACGCTTGACGACGCCTCGACCGAATTCCTGTTTGGCGAGGATCAGGCCCGTTATCTGGTCGCCTGCAACTTTGACCAGGCCGAAGCCCTGATGATTGCCGCAGGTCAGGCTGGCGTTCCACTGGTATCGGTCGGGCGGTTCACGGGCGACAGCGTCCGCATCGGCTCTTCTGAGGCCTTGCTTGATGAACTGACTGCCACTTTCCGCAACAGCTTCGCCGAAGCCGTCGCCTGATTTTGGGGCCTGCGCTTCTGAAAACCTGCACTTTGACAAGTGCAGGTTTTTGTCATTTCGGGGCGTCTATCTGACCCTTGCGCGCCCCGCCCCGGCGCACTACATCTTGGGAAAGACTTTCAGGAGAAACCTACATGCCGATGAGCGCCCACGAGATTGAGAACCTGCTGCGCGACGCGTTTCCCGATGCGGACATTCAGGTCGGCGGCAGCGACGGCGTACATATGTCGGCCATGGTCGTGGATGAGAGCTTTCGTGGCAAAAACCGGGTGCAACAACAGCGAGCAGTTTATGCAGCCCTCAAAGGCAAGATGGACGGCCCGGATGGCGACTTGCACGCGCTGGCTCTGACGACGAAAGTGCCTGAGTGAGCACGACTTTCTGGATTTACGGGATTTGCTCTTTGGTGGCGCTGGTTGGGTGCATATTGGTTGTTCGATCAGCTTTTTTGCCCGGCACCAATAAGAAAGCTCGCGGAAGCGAACCCGGCCAAGGAGATCAACTAATAACTCATGGCGTGCATACGGGCGGCCCGGGCGGTGGACACCCGACTGTGGCGAGGGTGACCCGAGATCCGCAGCAATACGCTAAAGCCATGGCTCCAAAAAAATGAGTACATGGCTGGCTTGGATATCAGCAATCGCGGCTTTGATAGTTGCCGCCGCGCTGATCGAGGCCTATGTGAAGCGAAACAGAAAGCGTAAACTGGTCGACATGCGTCCAAACCCGGACAAAATCAGCAAGGTTGACGGCATCGAGAGATACGGGCTGAATCCGCTGGCCCTGGCGCAGGCCGAACACCGACGGCTGGAAAAGGAAGGATGGGTCGCCGCCCCATCACAGGATGAAACGACCGCCCCGGATGCGGATGACAAGGAAAAGTAACATGACCGACGTGAAAACCCAGATCGACGAGACCGTCAAAGCCAATGATGTGGTGCTATATATGAAAGGCACCAAGGAAATGCCGCAATGCGGATTCTCCTCGCGCGTGGCAGGCGTGCTGAACTACATGGGTGTAGAATTTGCTGACGTGAATGTACTGGCCGACGAGGGCTTGCGTCAGGGGATCAAGGACTATTCTGACTGGCCGACTGTTCCGCAACTCTATGTCAAAGGCGAGTTCGTAGGCGGATGCGACATCATCACCGAGATGACCCTGTCGGGCGAATTGGATACGCTGTTTGACGAAAACGGTGTCGGCTACAACAAGGAAGCCGCTGATAAAATCAGGGAAGCAAACGCCTGATCAGCGACTGACGCAATTTCCCAATAAGACCTGCTCGCTGGCGGCATCTGCACCTGTCGCCAGAAAGCTCACCGTGGCGTCCCAGCCTTTGGAGCGCAGGATGTAAGTGCCAGTTGTTCCGTCGGATTCATAGCGGATACCAGAGCCGCTCTGAGCTTGGTGCAAAGTCACCAGCTTATTGTCGACCATCATGGCTGCCGCGCTGGATCCATCCTCGGCATTGAAATAGGCAACCTCAAGAGGCACGCCGTTATCACAAGTAAATGTGACGGGCAGAATATCGATCCCAGCCCAGGAAACCTGCGCTGACACAGACATGAAAGTTGCAATAGCAATAGTACGCATATTTATCATTTCGTTGACTTTTCTTCTATGAATGCCGCCATTGCCTCGGCCCGAGCAGCCAATTCTGCCAAGGTGTCAGTGACCGAAGGTGGAACCACGGCAACTTCAATTCTTTCCGGCTCGGGCTGTGGCATGCTACGCAGGTTCCGAAGCTCGGCTTCGGCCTCCGCCAGCTTATTTTCCAGCGAGTTGATTTTGTCACCTGTGGCGGCGGCTTTGTCTGCCAACATCAATCCAGCCATCAAAAGCATCCGGGATTCAGGCATCCGACCGATCTGATCCGACAACACCTGCGCTTCATCATCCAGCAATTTTGCAGCAGCTTGCAGGAAAACCTCTTCGCCTTCCTGGCACGAAACCTCAAAGCCGCGCCCCCCGATTTGAATGGTCAATTCAGGCATTATTCCACCTCTCCTTCGGCCAGTTTCGCCTGAGACAGCAACGGTTCCAACCGGGCCAGCACGGCATGTGCTTCGGCCGCATCGGTGGCCTGCGCTGCGCGCGTTGCCTCAAGCTCGGCAGCTGTGGCACGGTTCAACAGATCCGCATCGGTCATTCCGTCTTCTGCAGCTGCGCGCAGCTCTTCGACCGACATTCGTAGTTGTTCGTTGGCTTTGCGCATGCGCTGCAGATCATCATCCAGACGCGACATCGCCGAGCCATGGCTACTGCGTTCGGCGCGCAGCATTTCTAACTCAGCGCTGAGTTCCGCCACGCGTTCACTATCCGCCAATTCCGAACGAAGACGGGCATTTTCGGCTTTCAGTTCTTCGACAACATCCTGATCTTCCAATGCTGCCTTTGCGCTTGCCAACTCGGCCCGTGCGGCTTCGACCGAGGTAAGCTGTGCCTTGGCATCGTCGAGTTGCTCGCGCAGCGCGGCACTTTCCTGACTATCGGACGGGGTATTACGCAAGCCTTCGATTTCTAGGCGCATGGCATCGACTTCGGAATCGTGCCTTTCTTTTAATGATCTGAGACGCTCTTCAAGTTGAGCATTCGCAACCCTCTCATCATCCAGAGCTACACGCAGAGTGTTATCTTCTCCACCGCTGCCTGCGCCAACTTCCGCCATTGTCGCAATGCCGGATCCAATCCGATCCATCGCGGCCACAATACGGCGTTGTAGTTCTTCGATCTGGCTCATGCCCCTGCCACCTTTTTATCAAGGTTCCTTGTTTCGCGAGGTTATCCGAATCAACCTTGTACGCGTCTTGGCCTAGTCTAACCCAATGGCATCGAAAATACCCACTGTTTGCTTTCAACGACTTGGGTCACATTCTTGATCCAGCAAAACCCTGCAGCACCCAGTTCTACTTGCACTTTGAGGGCTGAATGGTATTGAGCGGCCATCTGCCTGTAATCCAAAGGAACAACACCCGTGGACCTGACTGCGCTGCGCAATGCCAACCCCGAACACTGGGACAAAGCTGCGGCCATCCGCACATTGACCCTCGACGCCGTCGCCGCCGCCAATTCCGGCCATTCCGGTATGCCAATGGGCATGGCCGATGTCGCGACCGTACTGTTCGAAAAGCACCTGAAATTCGACGCCTCGGCCCCAAGCTGGCCCGACCGCGACCGGTTCATCCTGTCCGCCGGTCACGGCTCGATGCTGATCTATTCGCTGTTGTATCTCACTGGGAACGCTGACGTTACGCTGGAACAGATCAAGAATTTCCGTCAGCTGGGCGCAAAAACTGCAGGTCACCCCGAGAACTTCCTTGTCAACGGGATCGAAACCACAACCGGCCCGCTGGGTCAGGGGATCTCGAACGCTGTTGGTTTTGCCATGGCCGAGGAAATCCAGCGCGCTCATTACGGCAAGAAGATCGTAGACCACTATACATATGTCATCGCGGGCGATGGCTGCCTTATGGAAGGCGTTAGCCAAGAGGCCATCACGCTGGCCGGCCGTCACGAGCTGGGTAAGCTGATCGTGTTCTGGGACAACAACAACATCACCATCGACGGCACGGTCGACATAGCTGACCGGACCGATCAGGTGAAACGTTTTGCCGCCTCGGGCTGGCAGGTCATCGAGATTGATGGTCATGATCCGCAGGCCATCGACGAGGCCATCACCAAGGCGAAATCGTCAAACAAGCCGACCATGATCGCCTGTGAAAGCCATATTGCTTTGGGTCACGCCGCGCAGGATACCTCGAAAGGCCACGGCGCCCTGACCGATCAGGAACAGCTGAAAGCGGCCAAAGAGGCCTATGCCGCCCCGCATGGCGCCTTCGAAGTCCCGGCAAATGTCAAATCAGCCTGGGAAGCAATCGGTTCGCGCGGCGCAGCCGAGCGTTCTGCGTGGGAGGAGCGTTTCGCGCAGATCTCTGAACGCAAACAGGCCGAGTTCAACCGCTCTTATGCGTTCGAGGCACCCAAAAAGCTGGCCGGGGCCATCCGCTCGTTCAAAAAGCAGATGTCGGAAGATCAGCCCAAGTTGGCCACCCGTGCCTCGTCCGAGAAAGTTCTGAACGCGGTCAATCCGATCATGCCGGAAACTATTGGCGGCTCTGCTGACCTGACCGGTTCGAACAACACGAAATCGGCCGATATGGGCGTGTTCCTGCCGGAAAACCGCAAGGGTCGGTACATCCATTATGGTATCCGCGAACACGGCATGGCCGCCGCGATGAACGGTATGGCGCTGCATGGCGGCATCCGCCCCTATGGCGGTACCTTCATGGCGTTCACCGACTATGCGCGGCCCTCGATGCGGCTTGCAGCGCTGATGAAGATACCCACGGTCTTTGTGATGACCCATGACTCGATCGGTCTGGGCGAAGACGGCCCGACCCACCAGCCGGTCGAGCATCTGGCGATCTCACGCGCGACACCGAATACCTATGTTTTCCGCCCGGCGGATGCCGTTGAAACAGCGGAATCCTGGGAACTGGCGCTGACCTTCAAGGACAGCCCTTCGGTCTTGTCTCTGACCCGCCAAGGCGTGCCGACCGTACGCAAGGATCACAAAACCAAAAACCTGACTGCACAAGGCGGCTATGTTCTTGCCGAAGCCGAAGGCAAGCGTCAGGCAATCCTGATCGCAACCGGTTCGGAAGTGTCGCTGGCGATGGAAGCCAAGGCGATGCTCGAGGCCGAGGGCATTGGCACGCGCGTCGTGTCGATGCCATGCATGGAACTGTTCGCCGAGCAGGATGAAGCGTATCGCAAGCGGGTTCTGCCCGGTGGAGCCGTCCGTGTCGGCATCGAGGCCGCCGTCCGCGCCGGAGGCTGGGACCGCTGGCTGCTGGGGGAACGCGGCCGTGACGCCAAGGCGGGCTTCATCGGCATGTCGGGCTTTGGCGCGTCTGCGCCCGCTGATGAACTGTATAAACATTTCGGCATCACTGCAGAGGCCACAGTTGCAAAGGTCAAGGAATTGCTGGAGCTGTAATTCCCAATTTCAAACATCAAGCGAAGGGCGGCCATGCGCCGCCCTTTTCGTTTTCTGATTAATGCGTTTCAGATTTCCGAGACAAAATCGGCGCGACCACTTTGGTTGCAATCGGGATAAGCACGAACCCCCAGGCCAGTCCGAATATGCCATCCATCGTGGCTTTGGAAATCCACTCCACGGCACCTTCCCATTGCGCCGAAACCGCATGCCCGGCTGCATAGGCCATGTCATGGATTTGATGCCCCAACCAGCCAAAACCCAGAACCTCAAGCCCGTGAATGATGATCGAGCCGCCAACCCACAGCATCGCAGCTGTGCCGACAATCGACAGCACTTTCATGACAACCGGCATCGCCTTGACCAATCCACGCCCCAATCCTCGCCCGATCGGCGTTGGTGCGTTCTGCGCCAGGAAAAGGCCCACATCGTCCATCTTCACGATCAAGGCGACCGAGCCATAAACGGCCAGAGTCACACCTAGTCCAACAACGGCCAGCGTTGCCGCCTGCATCCAGATATTCGGTGCCTCGATGGCGGCCAGGGCAATTGTCATGATCTCGGCGGACAGGATGAAATCGGTTTTGATCGCACCCTTGACCTTCTGCTCTTCCAGATGGCCCGGGTCTTTGACCTTCATATCTTCGTCTATAACGTGGCTGCCATGAGGGAAAAGCAGGTGAAATATCTTTTCTGCCCCTTCGAAGCACAAATAGGACCCGCCAAGCATCAACAAGGGCGTTATCAACCAGGGTGCAAAATTGGCCAGCAACAAAGCGACTGGCAACAGCAGGATAATCTTGTTGAAAATCGAGCCGCGCGCAATGCGCCAGATGATCGGCAATTCCCGCGCCGGGGCAAAGCCCTGCACATATTTCGGAGTAACTGCTGCATCGTCGATGATCACGCCCGCAGTCTTGGCCCCGGCCTTGCCGGCGGCAGCGACCACATCGTCCACTGACGCCGCAGCAACCTTTGCTATGCCAGCAACATCATCCAACAGTGCCAACAAACCACTCATGCGTGTTTCCTCTCATCTCACCTGTCGCCAGGGGACCCTACCCGATCCGACGGCTAGCGCAAGCGTTAGCGCAACCGGCGAAGGTTTGCGCTAACACGTTAAGAATATGTCACTTTTGCCCTTTTGAGAAAGCGTCTGTGCCGCTATATGCCCCGCAGAGCAAGCGCATTTTTGGAGACGTCAGATGACCATCAAGGTCGGCATCAATGGATTTGGCCGTATCGGCCGCTGCACCCTGTCGCATATTGCGGCATCGGCCCGCAACGACATCGAAGTGATCAAGGTCAACGCGACCGGCCCATTGGAAACTACCGCCCACCTGCTGAAATACGACAGCATCCACGGCCGCTTTCCCCGCGATGTTTCGATCGAAGGCAACACCATGGATTTGGGCCGCGGCCCAATGGAGGTGTTCTCGACTTACGATATGAACGAGCTTGACTGGGAAGGTTGTGACGTCGTTTTGGAATGCACCGGAAAATTCAACGATGGCCTGAAAGCCAAAACGCATCTGGAACGCGGCGCTCAGAAGGTTCTTTTGTCTGCGCCAGGCAAGAATGTTGATAAAACCATTGTCTATGGCGTGAACCACAACAGCCTGGTTACTGAAGATAGAATGGTTTCGAATGGCTCTTGCACTACGAACTGCCTTGCTCCGCTTGCCAAGGTGCTGGACGAAGGTATCGGGATCGAACACGGTATCATGACTACGATCCATGCCTATACCGGCGACCAGCCGACACTGGATCGCCGTCATAGTGACCTGTATCGCGCGCGCGCTGCGGCAATGTCCATGATCCCAACTTCAACAGGTGCAGCCAAAGCTCTGGGCGAAGTTCTGCCGAACCTGAAGGGTCGTTTGGACGGCTCAGCTATCCGTGTACCAACACCAAACGTTTCTGCTGTCGACCTGACTTTCCATGCGGCGCGTGACGTGACTGTCGAAGATGTTAATGCCATCGTTCGTGAAGCATCACGGGGATCAATGCAGCGCGTCGTGGGCTATGAGCCTGCGCCGCTGGTCTCGACCGATTTCAATCATACCGAAGAAAGCTCGATTTTCGCACCAGACCAGACACGGGTCGTTAACAACCGCATGGTTCGTGTTCTGGCTTGGTATGACAACGAATGGGCCTTCTCGGTCCGTATGGCAGACGTCGCCGTTGCCATGGGACGGCTTAACTAAAACGCCGTAGAAATGTTGTACCTTTACACCCGCTCAGTTTATCTGGGCGGGTGTTTTCATTCGGGGCCAACATGACCAATCAAATTGCTATCTGGCTTGGCCTTCTAATACTTGGCTGTCTGCTAGTCGATTACGCAATGTTCGACTCTGAGAACCTGATCTTCCTGGGAAAGAAACTTTACACCTTCCTGGACTGGCTCGCCTTCTGGCGCTGACAGAGGTTTTTCTTGACTTTTTCCTTGATCTAGCTTTGTTAGCGCTAACTTTGCAATAACAGACACCCAGACGGAGCAGACCATGACACTCAAGTTGGCAATCAATGGATTTGGACGGATCGGGCGCGGTGTTTTGCGGGCCTTGATGGAATCTGGGCGGACCGACGTTCAGATCGTGGCCATAAACGATTTGGCCAAGCCCGAAATTAACGCGCATCTCTTTGAATTCGACAGTGTGCATGGACGTTATACAAAGCCCGTTTCCCTGACCGACGCCGGTTTGGATGTCGGTGCAGGCCCGATCCGCCTAACCAGCGAACGTGAGCCTGAGAAACTCGATTGGTCCGATATTGACGTTGTTCTCGAATGCACAGGCGTGTTCCGCACGCGCGAAGCCGCGGCGCGCCATTTTGACAACGGGGCCAAAAAAGTTTTGATTTCTGCTCCTGCCCGTGGGGATGGTGCGGTCAAAACCATCGTCTTCGGGGTAAATGACCATGAGCTGACCGTCGAGGATACGATCGTTTCGAACGCATCCTGCACGACCAACTGTTTGTCGCCCGTTGCTGCGGCGCTGGACGAGGGTTTGGGCATTGTCCACGGAAACATGACAACCGTTCATGCCTATACAGCCAGCCAACCAGTTCACGATACCGCCGGAAAAGACCCGTATCTGTCACGCGCGGCTGCGTTGTCGATGATTCCCACCACTACGGGGGCAGCCTCGGCCGTAGGTCTCGTATTGCCCCAGTTGGCAGGTAAATTGACTGGACAGGCAATCCGTGTTCCCACTCCGAACGTCTCGGTTGTGGATCTGGTGGCCGAAGTGTCGCGCCCAACAACCGAAGAAGAGGTCAACCAGTTGTTCATTGATGCCGCGGCCAATATTCCCGGTGTCCTGGCTGCGGAAAACCGCCCACTAGTGTCGATCGACTTCAATCACGACGCACACAGTTCGACCGTCTCTTTGGCTGAAACCAAGGTGACAGACGGCACGTTGGTCCGGGTGCTGGCCTGGTACGACAATGAATGGGGCTTTTCTAACCGGATGCTGGACACGGCGGCCGCGATGGGCGCGCTATCCTAGGCGCGCACGCAGCGCGTCATTTACGCGGGGCGTGACGAAATTCGACACGTCCCCGTTCAATCGCGCGATCTCTTTCACCAGTTTCGAAGCAATCGCCTGATGGCGGGCCTCAGCCATAAGGAACACCGTCTCGATCGAGTCGTCCAATGCGCGGTTCATACCGACCATCTGGAACTCATACTCGAAATCCGCAACAGCACGCAGGCCTCTGACAATGACCTGAGCACCTACGTCGCGGGCACAGTTGATAAGCAGGTTTTCAAAAGGATGGGCGACAATTTCAGTTCCGGTCTGTTCGGAAAGAAAGGAACATTCGGCTTCGATCATCTCGACCCGTTCTTCCAACGAAAATAACGGCCCCTTTTCCCGATTGATCGCCACCCCAATCACGAGCTTGTCAACCAGAGCAGCCGCGCGACGGATGATATCAATATGACCCAGGGTGATCGGATCAAATGTTCCGGGATACAATCCAACCCTCATTGCCGCCTCCTGCGCAACGAAATTTCTGCGCAAGCAAACATAACTTGGCTATGGGTGCAAGTAGTTGCGTCGCGTTTCTATGGGCTTAATGGCCCATGATCATGCCTTCCAATGCGTCTTTTTCCATTGCCAGTTCGGAAAGCTGTGCTTTTACAACGTCGCCTAGGGTAACAATGCCAACGAGGTTACCGTCCTCAACAACCGGCATATGGCGAAAGCGCCCTTCGGTCATCCGCGACATTATATCCTGGACAGTATCCTGTTGCGTCGCTGTCACCAGCTCGCGGGTCATATACGCGCTTACGGGTTTTGATAGGCATCCGCTGCCGCTTGCGGCCAGTTCGCGCACAATATCACGCTCTGATAAGATGCCTGATGCGGTCTTGCCGCCGTCTTCTGATACAACCACCGTTCCGATGCGCTTTTCCGCAAGGATTCCTGCAACCTCTGAAACTGTGCGCGAAGGAGCAACTGTCACCACGCCTCCGGTGGCTTTGGATTTCAGAATGGCCTGAACAAGCATTGACGTAACCTCCGAAATAACTTCGTGTTTTCCAAAGCGTTGCCGGAATGAAATAGCCTGTCAAGGTGAAGCTTCAGCCTCAAGCCGCTCAACTTCATCGCGAATCCCTTGGGACAGGGCCTGCGCGAATCGATTCAGCCGCTCGTTTCGTTGGTCACCTTGATGTCGGACCAGATGAAAACTGCGTGTCAAACTCACTTGATCAACCAATATTTTCTTCAACTTCGGGTGAAATGGCAGTGTGAAATCATGCGCAATGCAGATCCCTGATCCCTGCGAAACCTGCCGCAGTTGGACAGAGACCGAATTCGAGGCCAGCGCGACTCGGTCAACACCCAGATCGACCAGATAGTCCAGTTCGCGGTCGAATATCATATCAGGTATGTATCCGATCATACGATGCCCCCCTAACGTGCTGATGGAATAAACCGCAGGGTGATCGGCAAGGTATTCCTGCGTTGCGACAAGATGAAGTTTGTAATCGGTAATTTTCTGTACAAGCAGTTTTCCAGCGGTCGGTGCACTAACGGTCACGGCCATATCGGCTTCACGGCGCGAAAGGTTGATGACGCGCGGCAAGGCCAGAATTTGTATGTCCAGATTGGGATTGGCGTCACAAATCTTGCCACACACCTGCGGCAACAAGTAGTTCGCACACCCGTCCGGTGCGCCGATCCGGATTTGCCCGCTCAACCTCTCAGATGGTTCTGCCATGGCGCCTGCCGCAGCGCGCATCGCCTCTTCGGCTTTTAGACCGTGGTCCATCAAACGCTCACCAGCTGAGGTCAGCACATATCCCTGCTGCGATTTGGTGAACAGCGGCGCATCCAGAGACGCTTCCAACCGCGCAACACGGCGTCCGACCGTAGCCGGGTCAATCCGAAGTAATCGTCCCGCCGCCGAAAGGCTTTCTTCGCGGGCTACGGCCAGAAAGACCCTCATATCATCCCAATTAGGTGTCACGCTTCACCTTTGCAATTTTGCAAAACACCTTTGGGACATTGCCTCTGTTCAAGCCATTTATGCAAGCCTATTCTGCGCGCAGACCTTCGGAGGAATTCGCAATGAACGAACTGTCCCATTTCATCAACGGTGAGAATGTCGCCGGCACGTCCGGCCGATATGATGACGTGTTCAACCCCGCTACCGGCGAGGTACAGTACAAATGCCCGATGGCAAGTGCTGCCGAGACCACAGCAGCCATTGCTAGCGCCGCAGCCGCACAACCGGCCTGGGGTGCAACGAACCCGCAAAAACGCGGGCGCGTGATGATGGCGATGGTTCACCTGATGAACCGCGACATGGACAAGCTGGCCGAAGCGCTCAGCCGCGAGCACGGCAAGACGATCCCTGACGCGAAAGGCGATCTGCAGCGCGGTCTGGAAGTGATCGAATACTGCATCGGTGCGCCGCAGATGTTGAAAGGCGAATTCACCGACAGTGCGGGCCCAGGCATCGACATGTATTCTATGCGCCAGCCTTTAGGGGTTGTGGCCTCGATCATGCCGTTCAACTTCCCGGCCATGATGCCTCTGTGGCATGTGGGCCCTGCCCTGGCCTGTGGCAACGCTGTTGTTCTGAAACCGTCCGAACGCGATCCCTCAGTGCCTTTGATGCTGGCGGAACTGTTCGTTGAGGCTGGTTTGCCCAAAGGTGTGTTCCAGGTGGTCAATGGCGACAAAGAGGCCGTGGACACGCTGTTGGACAGCGAGATCATTCAGGGCGTTTCCTTTGTAGGCTCGACCCCAATCGCGCAGTACATCTATTCGCGCGCCACGGCCAACGGCAAACGCGCGCAGTGTTTCGGCGGCGCCAAGAACCACATGATCGTCATGCCCGACGCCGATCTTGACCAGGCAGCAGATGCCCTGGTTGGCGCCGGTTTCGGCGCGGCCGGCGAACGCTGCATGGCCGTATCGGTTGCCGTCCCGGTCGGAGAGGATACCGCCGACGCGCTGATCGAAAAGCTTATTCCGCGTATCGAGAAACTGAAGGTCGGCCCCTACACCGCTGGGGATGATGTCGACATGGGGCCCGTCGTGACCGGTGCCGCCAAGGAACGCATTCTGGGCCTGATCAGCTCGGGCGTGGAACAGGGCGCCAAACTGGTTGTCGATAACCGTGACTTTAGCCTGCAAGGCTATGAGGACGGTTTCTTCGTCGGCCCGCATCTGTTCGACCACGTGACGCCCGAAATGGACATCTATAAGCAAGAGATCTTTGGCCCGGTTCTGTCGACCGTCCGCGCCGGGTCCTACGAAGAGGCGATTGGCCTGGCCATGGACCACGAATACGGCAACGGCACCGCGATCTTTACCCGTGACGGCGACACCGCGCGTGATTTTGCCAGCCGGATCAATATTGGCATGGTCGGTATCAACGTTCCGATCCCGGTTCCGTTGGCCTATCACACCTTTGGCGGTTGGAAGAAATCCATGTTCGGTGACCTGAACCAGCATGGTGCGGATAGCTTCAAATTCTATACACGCACAAAAACGGTCACCGCGCGTTGGCCTTCAGGCATCAAAGAAGGCGGCGAGTTCAACTTCAAAGCCATGGACTGATCCAAACGAAAGCGGCGGATCCACACAGCCCGGCCACCACTGGCCGGGCTTTTTTCAATACACGGCCAAGTTTCGCTTGTGATGTTCGCTTCACAATAAATTCACTCAACACTCCCTAGGAAATCTGATCAGCAAAACATAAGTTACACGCAGTTTCGCGCGAGCAGTTCCTGAACCGGAGGCCAATTTGTCAGATCCCCGCATGACCCGTCGCTCTGCATTGTTAGGTGCAGCGTCTCTGTTGATGACACCTGCACTGGTGCGCGCACAAAGCAGCGCCGATGCTTTCCCGCTTGACGAAGAGGCGATCAGCACACAGCTAGCTGTGCGGCGGAATGTCTCTTCATTCTCGCACCAGAATTGGCAGGATCACTTCGATGAGTTAGGTGTCGGCTGCCTGCTGGCAGATATCACAAGCCGCGCTGTACACTATTGGGGGGCTGACGGGACGTACAAACTGTACCCCAGCTCAGTCCCTATGAGCGAAGAACTCACAAGGCGTGGTTATACCGAAGTAGTACGCAAGCGCGAAAACCCAAGCTGGACCCCGACCGCCTCAATGCGCGAGCGCGACCCGAACCTGCCCATCCGAATAGAAGGTGGCGAGTCCGGAAATCCGCTGGGTACGCGGGCGATGTATCTGGGCTGGCCAGCATATCTGGTGCACGGCACGCACGATACACGCAAGATTGGTCGCCAAAGTTCTTCTGGATGTATTGGCCTTTATAATCAGCATGTTGAAGAGTTATATCCGCTGGTTCAGGTTGGCACCAAGGTCAGATTGGTCTGACAGAATTCCCCGGCCATAACGGCCGGGGTTTTTGCTTGATCACGGTGGTTGCCAATTATTCCGGCAGGATCACCGCATCGACGACGTGGATCACGCCATTGCTGGCCTCGATATCGGCCTGTACAACCTTGGCGCCATTCACTTTGACGCCGTTTTTACCATTCACACTCAGGCGATCACCCTGCACGGTCAGAACTTTGGCGCGCTTGCCAGCGATGTCACCTGACATGACCTTTGCAGGAACCACGTGATAGGTCAGGATTGCGACCAGTTGGTCTTTGTTCTCGGGCAGTAGCAGCGATTCCACCGTCCCTTCGGGCAGTGCGGCAAAGGCCTCATCCGTGGGGGCAAAAACGGTGAACGGACCGTCCCCTTTCAGCGTATCGACCAGACCCGCCGCTTGAACCGCCGCGACCAGAGTGGTGAATGATCCGGCAGATACGGCGGTATCCACGATATCGGCGGCCTTCGCTTGAACCGGCAAGGTAAGTGCGATTGCGGCGGCGGCGCTCAGGAAAGTACGGCGAAACATATTTGAGATCTCCTATCCAGGTTGTTATGGAAAGGGGTACGGGCGTTTCGCTGCACCGGATCAATTTGGTGTCAGATTTATTTGACCTGAACCCAAATACTTTGAGCGCGCCCATCTTTCAAAAACGGTAGCGCTTCGACCGCATCTTGGCGATCCTGTTGCAAGAAGTATCCAGGCCAAAGCATTGAATATGCACTAGATTGCAACAATGCATGCAACATATATTGCTCGCCCCATCCCGGGCAGTCATAGAAGAACCGCTTGGGGTATTCGTAGGGTAGAAAAACATCGTGCACATGGATCACAACGCCCGGTTTTAAGGCCGGTATGATGCGACAGAACAGATGCGCGACATCATTGCTCATCCGGACAACATGGCTGGAATCGATGAACAGGATGTCACCCGCTTCAAGCTGTTCGAAGAGGGCTGGATCGACCTCTTCCAACCGTTTCTGTTCGAATTGATCGACTACATGCGCGATGTCCGCGCGCGGATAGGGATCAATCGCGGTGATTTGCGTCTGCAGCCCGCCATCCAATACAGCCTGCCGTGTCACGCGCGTTGAATTACCGCAGCCAACCTCAATCACCCGCTTGGGTTTGAAACGACGGACCATAAGATACAACGCATCCGCATCTGGGCTGTCATAATACCCGTTGCCGATCCTATACCCGGTTTGATTGCGGGACGGATCTTTCAATGCAGCCAAAGCGGCGGCATGTTCACCATATTCGGCTACCAGCTGCGATATGTCGAAATCGGCCATTCCCGGTGACAACGAATAAGCCGGACGGGTCAGCCCGCCTGCCCTTTCGAACGCCTCTAGCCGGGCGCGTTCGTCCCGTTCGGTAACCTTGTCGATTAGCTTGACGCCAAACCGGTCGAGAACGGCGTTTAGCCGGGGGAATTTCCTGGGTTTCACACAAAGGCTCCGGGGTTCGTCTGAACTTTGACCCGTTCCTTACCGCTGCTTGCCCAAAGACCGCAAGGACTCTGCCGGTAAACACTTGGCAAAAAGCGTATTTCCGTATTCACTGTTTCGCATAAAGCTAGAAAGAGGGCCGCCATGCAGCAGGAATACACGCTGGGCATTGAGGAAGAGTATCTTCTGGTCGACCGCGACAGCCTTGAACTTGCCCAAGCACCCGCTGCACTGATGGAAGCCTGCCAGGCCGATTTTCAGGGCCAGGTCAGCCCTGAGTTTCTGCAGTGCCAGATCGAGGTTGGCACCCGCCCCCATGCGACGATCCGCACGGCCCGAGAAGATTTGAAACGCCTGAGGGCGGGTGTGGCAGATCGGTCCGCCGAATACAATCTGGCCCCGATTGCTGTGTCCTGCCACCCCTTTGCGGACTGGAAGAAACAGCACCACACGCGCCGAGAGCGCTATGATGCCTTGCAGCATGCCCTGGGCGGTGTCGCGCGACGGATGCTGATCTGCGGGATGCATGTGCATGTCGGTGTTGAAGAACCATCCTTGCGGGCCGACCTGATGCCGCAGCTTTCCTATTTCCTGCCGCATCTGTTGGCGCTGTCCACATCCTCGCCCTATTGGAACGGAGAGGATACCGGCCTGTCTTCCTATCGCCTGACTGTATTCGACAACCTGCCCCGCACCGGATTACCACCGGTTCTGGCCAGCTGGTCGGAATATGAACGTACGACAGGCATTCTGGTCGAACTTGGCGTGATCGAGGATACCTCGAAAATCTGGTGGGATTTGCGCCCCTCGCATCGCTTTCCAACGCTTGAAACACGCATCATGGACGTGCAGCCGAGGTTGGAACACACATTGTCGCTGGCCGCCATGGTGCAGGCGCTGGTTCGAATGTTGTGCCGTCTGAAAGACCGCAATTTGCGTTGGCGGCAATATGACAGGTTCCTGATTGGTGAAAACCGGTGGCGGGCGCAGCGTTACGGTGTCGGCGAAGGCATGATTGATTTCGGGGATCGATCCATCAAGCCCATGCCGGAACTTATGGGTGAACTGATGGGGATGCTGGCCGAAGATGCCGAAGCACTGGGCACCATGACTGAACTTGCCCGGCTACAGCAAATCGCACAAAACGGCACATCTGCCACGCGGCAACGACGTGTTCACGCCGAAGCGACGGCCAAAGGTGCGGATGCAGGCAGGGCTGTGGTTCAGCATCTGATCGAAGAATTCCATCAGGATTTATGACCTGCCTCAAAGTATGATCTAATCGTTTTCGCAATATCCCTGTCAGGAATTGCTGGGCGTGCAAAATTTCTGTAAGAATCAGGAAATAAACACTCGTTCAATTCATCCGGCGACGTGGGAGGAAACCAATGGATTTTGCACCAACCGAAGAGCAAACTGCTATCTTCGATATGGCCTATGAGTTCGGGCAGGAGCATATCGCACCCTTCGCCCGTCAATGGGAAGCAGATGGCACTATTCCCAAAGACCTTTGGCCCCGTGTAGGAGAGCTTGGTTTTGGCGGTCTCTATGTGTCCGAAGATAGTGGCGGTTCCGGTCTTAGTAGGCTGGATGCGACGATGGTGTTCGAGGCCCTTTCGATGGCTTGTCCTTCAGTCGCGGCCTTCCTGACGATCCACAACATGTGCGCCAAGATGTTGGACACATTTGCCGCGGATGAGCTGAAATCGCGGATCATGCCGGATATTCTTAACCTGAACACAGTCCTCAGCTACTGCCTGACCGAACCCGGATCAGGCTCGGACGCCGCCGCGCTGAAAACTCGCGCCGAACGCACGAACGAAGGTTATACGCTGAACGGAACAAAGGCCTTCATCTCGGGCGGCGGATACTCAGATGCTTATGTCTGTATGGTGCGCACCGGACAGGATGGCCCCAAAGGGATTTCAACTCTGTATGTCGAAGATGGCACTCCAGGTCTTAGCTTTGGCGCGCTTGAACAAAAGATGGGCTGGAAAAGCCAACCAACGGCGCAGGTTCAGTTTGACGACTGCAAAGTTCCGGCGGGCAATCTTGTGGGTACAGAAGGTGACGGATTCAAATATGCGATGATGGGCCTGGATGGCGGTCGCTTGAATATTGCCTCATGTTCTTTGGGGGCGGCACAAGCAGGTCTGAACATGACGCTTCAGTATATGTCCGAGCGTCAGGCATTCGGGAAGTCGATTGATCAGTTTCAAGCGCTGCAGTTCAGGCTTGCGGATATGGAAATAGAATTGCAGGCGGCCCGGACGTTCTTGCGTCAGGCAGCCTGGAAACTGGACACGGGCGCACCGGACGCCACCAAGTTTTGTGCAATGGCCAAGAAATTCGTGACTGAAACCGGATCAAAAGTGGTCGACCAATGCCTGCAACTGCACGGCGGTTATGGGTATCTCGCCGATTACGGTATCGAAAAGCTTGTCCGCGACTTGCGCGTTCATCAAATTCTGGAAGGCACAAACGAGATCATGCGCGTCATTGTTTCTCGTCAGATGCTTGCCCAACGCTGAGACCCCGATGTCAGATATTGAAATTCACACTACCGGCCGCGCTGGACGCATCACTCTGACACGCCCCAAGTCTTTGAACGCGCTGAGTTATGACATGTGCATGGCGATAGATACGGCCATGCGCAACTGGCGCGAGGACGAGTCAGTTGACCTGATCATACTGGACGCCGTTGGCGATAAAGCATTTTGCGCCGGGGGAGATATCGCAGAGCTTTATGATACCGGGTGCAAAGGCGACTTTGCCTATGGGCAGACTTTCTGGCGCGATGAATACAGGCTGAATGCACTGATTTTCGAATACCCCAAGCCCGTGGTCAGTTTCCTACAAGGGTTTACTATGGGTGGCGGCGTCGGAATTGGGTGCCATGGAAGCCACCGCATAGTCGGTGAAACATCTCAGATTGCCCTGCCCGAGTGCTCTATCGGTTTGGTGCCGGATGTTGGTGGCTCTCTGATGCTCGCGCTGGCTCCGGGTCGACTGGGAGAATACTTGGGCACAACAGGTCACCGAATGGGCCCTGCGGACGCCATTTATGCGGGCTTTGCCGACCATTTTATCCCCATTGAAGAATGGCCCGGCCTGATCGAACTGCTCGAAGCTTCCGGGAACACAGACCTGTTGGTCGAGCATTCCCAGACGCCACCCACAGGTAACCTTGAAAAGGTCCAGGCGGAAATCGACGTGCTTTTCAATGGCGAGGGGTTGAACGACATCCTCAACGCGTTGCGCTTCTCCGAAACCCCGTTCTCTGACGCGGCGCAAAAGTTGATGGGCCGCAACTCTCCACTATCGGTGGCTTGTACCATTGAAATGATTCATCGGCTTAAGGCGCTGGATCTGTCGATCCGAAAAGCCCTGGAGATGGAGTACCGTTTTACGGCGCGCGCCATGGAACACGGAGATTTTCTGGAAGGTATCCGCGCGCAGATCATAGACAAGGATCGCTCTCCTAATTGGCGTCACCATGGCAAACCTGTTCCCGCCGTGGATATTTCCGCAATGCTGCGGCCCCTGGGCAGCGTCGCCCTGACATTCGAGGAGGATTAAAGAATGAAAATCGGGTTTATCGGCCTTGGAAACATGGGCAATCCAATGGCAGTCAATCTTGCCAATGCCGGGCATGAAGTCGCTGGGTTTGATATGGCCGAGGTGTCGGTTTCCGGTGTTACTTTGACTGGGTCAGGGGCCGACGCTGCAAAAGACGCAGACATCGTCATCACCATGCTTCCGAATGGCCAGATACTTCGATCCGTCGCAAATGAGATCATTCCAGCGATGAATGAAGGGGCCGTCTGGGTCGATTGTTCGACAGTGGATGTCGACAGCGCTCGAGCTGTTGCCGATATGGCATTGGCTGCGGGAGTTTTGGCCGTCGACGCGCCCGTCTCGGGCGGTATCGGAGGCGCCTCGGCTGGGACGCTGACATTCATGGCAGGTGGAAGCGCCGAGGCATTCGAAAAAGCCCGGCCCTTGTTCGACATCATGGGGCAAAAGGCAGTGCATTGCGGAGACGCGGGCGCGGGTCAGGCGGCCAAGATCTGCAACAACATGATTTTGGGCGTCACCATGATTGCAACCTGCGAGGCCTTCGCGCTGGCCGACAAGTTGGGGCTGGACCGGCAGAAAATGTTCGACGTTGTCAGCACCTCCTCGGGCTATAGCTGGACGATGAACGCATACTGCCCTGCCCCAGGCATCGGCCCGCAAAGCCCGGCCGACAATGGTTATCAACCCGGCTTTGCCGCCGAACTGATGTTGAAAGACCTGCGCCTCAGTCAGCAGGCGGCGGAAAGCACGGATGCCGACACCCCAATGGGGATGATGGCGACCGAGCTGTATCAGCAATTCGTCGAAAGCGAAGATGGGCTGGGGCTGGACTTCTCGGCCATGCTTCCGCGATTTGAAAAGCGCGGTCGGAACTAGGATGCCCTTGGGCGGCTTCCTGCCCATAGGGTTGACCCCTTTCCTGCCGATGTCCATCTAATGGAGAGGTTCAGCATCGATTCTTGGGGCTACGATGACGCATAATTTGGTCAAAGCGCTTACTGTTCTTGCTCTGGTCGTGACCCCGGTGGCGGCCATGGCCGGTAACGGGAAGGGAAACGGCAAGAACAAGAATAGCAATAAGGTCATCCGCATTGCGCCTCAGGGCGGTATTGTTGCAACTGGAAACGCCGTCCACTGCCCGCCGGGGCTGGCCAAGAAAAACGTACCCTGTGTCCCTCCGGGACAGGCCAAAAAGCTGTACAGAAATGGCGAGTTTATCAATGGCGACTATCGCTGGATTGATGATCCGTTTCGGTATGGGCTGAATAGGGGAAGCTATGTCCGCGCAGGCGACTACGTGTATCGAGTCGACCCAAATACACGCAAAGTTCTGAACCTGATCGGCGCGGTTGCAGACATCCTGAACTGACAAGCGCGGCCTGAATTCAAGCGGGCGAAAACCAACCTCAGTCGATTTGAGAAAGTAAGCAGGCTCGGGCATTTTCCGGCCTGTTTAAAATTTTGACGCGATCTAACATCACCATAAACCTCGCTATTTCGCGGTTTTATTATGAATACTGAATACGTGCTATTTGAACTCCGCGGCCCATGGAACGTACCGATACATTTCAGCCAAAGCCTTATTTTTCTGGTTTTGATCGTTGTTGGAATTAACGCCGATCCGGTCAACCTGCCCTATGCGCTCGCCTTCGTGGCGATTCTGTTGATTTCGATTCTTCTGCACGAGTTGGGCCACGCATGGGGCTGTCTTGTGCAGGGCGTGCCCGTCAATCGAGTCGTCCTTTATGGGGGCGGCGGATTCTGCGAACATCGCCGGTCGACCTCGGCATATGAAGACGAATTGATTGTGGCCATGGGGCCGATTGTGAACCTGACCCTGTGGACCGTGTGTTCATTGCTGGAACCGTTTCCAACTCGTCCGAAATTGGCTGGGTTCTGGTGGTGAGGGTAGAGCTAAACCTGTGGCTGGCGTGTTTAACATGCTGCCCCTGATGCCGCTGGATGGGGGGCGTCTGCTCTTTGCTTTGCTCACGCGCATTATGTCGGCGAACTCAGCCGCGCGTGTTTCCGGGATTATTGGGCTGGTTGGCGTTCTGCTATGGATCCCGATGATGATTTTTGCCCATGTCAGCTTCGGCTTCGGCTTCGTGTTACTGTTCTTTCCGCCAATACTGCGCCACTGGCAGACGCTGCGATACGCCAGATACTGAAGTTGCCGCGACGGAGGTTATTCCGCCGCGACCCGCTCGGGGTTCAGCAACTGTTTCAAATACCTGCCCGTATGGCTGCGTTCCACAGCAACAACATCTTCGGGCGTTCCCGTGGCGACAATTTCACCACCACCGTCACCGCCTTCTGGCCCGATATCAATGATGTGGTCGGCCGTTTTGACAACATCCAGATTGTGTTCAATCACAACAACCGTGTTACCCTGATCAACCAATTCATGCAGCACTTCCAACAGCTTGCGGACGTCTTCGAAATGAAGACCGGTCGTCGGCTCATCCAGAATGTAAAGCGTCCGACCAGTTGAGCGTTTGGAGAGTTCCTTTGACAGCTTCACCCGCTGCGCTTCACCGCCCGACAGGGTCGTCGCCTGTTGCCCGACCTTGATATACCCCAGACCGACCCGCGCCAGCGCGTCCATCTTATCGCGGATCGACGGCACGGCTTTGAAGAACTCTTGTGCATCTTCCACTGTCATATCAAGGACATCCGCGATGGACTTGCCTTTGAACTTGATCTCGAGCGTTTCCCGATTGTACCGCGCGCCTTTGCAGGTTTCGCAGGTTACATAGACATCGGGCAGAAAGTGCATTTCGATCTTGATGACGCCGTCGCCCTGACAAGCCTCGCACCGACCGCCCTTGACGTTAAAGCTGAACCGGCCAGGCTTGTACCCTCGCGCCTTGGACTCGGGCAGACCGGCGAACCAGTCACGGATCGGCGTGAACGCCCCCGTATACGTGGCCGGGTTCGAGCGTGGTGTACGCCCGATGGGCCGCTGGTCGATGTCGATCACCTTATCCAGATGCTCGAGCCCCTTGATCGTCTCGCACGGCGCAGGTGTCTGCCGCGCGCCGTTCAGCCGCATCGAGGCTGTCTTGAATAGGGTTTCAATCGTCAGGGTCGATTTGCCACCGCCGGATACGCCGGTCACACAGACGAACTTGCCCAGAGGGAAATCAGCGGTCACTTTCTTCAGATTGTTCCCGGTGGCCTTGACCACAGTCACTTTCTTTTTGTTCCCCTTCCGCCGCTCGGACGGCACCGGGATTTCGCGGGTGCCTGACAGGTATTGGCCGGTGATCGAGGCTGCATCGGTCGCGATCTCGGACGGGGTACCATGGCTAACCACCTGCCCACCATGCACACCCGCACCCGGACCGATGTCAAAGACATAGTCGGCCTCGCGGATGGCTTCCTCGTCATGTTCTACGACGATGACCGTGTTCCCCTGATCCCTCAGGTTTTTGAGAGTACCCAGCAAGCGGTCATTGTCGCGCTGATGCAACCCGATCGAAGGTTCGTCCAGTACATACAACACCCCGGTCAGACCCGAACCGATCTGGCTGGCCAGACGGATACGCTGACTTTCCCCGCCCGAAAGCGTTCCACTTGAACGTGACAGCGTAAGGTATTCCAAACCAACGTTATTCAGGAACCCAAGCCGCTCACGAATCTCCTTGAGTATCACCCGCGCGATTTCATTTTTCTGAGCACTCAGATGGTTTGGTGCATCCTCAACCCACGCCAGCGCCTCGCGGATCGACATCTGCACAACCTGCCCGACATGCAATCCGGCGATCTTGACGGCCAGCGCCTCGGCCCGCAGTCGATAGCCTTCGCAACTGCCGCAGGACCGGTTGTTTTGATAGCGTTCGAATTCTTCGCGTATCCAGGCGCTGTCAGTCTCGCGATAGCGGCGCTCCATATTCGGGATAACGCCTTCGAAACTGCGGGTTACCTGATATACCCGGCCACCCTCGTCATAGCGGAACTGGATTTCTTCCTCACCCGACCCGCGCAGGAAAACCTGCTGCACCTTTTCGGGCAAATCTTTCCACGGCGTGTTTTTGTCGAACTCATAATGTCGCGCGATGGCTTCGATAGTCTGCAGAAAATACGGCGACTTACCTTTGCGCCACGGAGCCAAGGCGCCGTCATACAGTTTCAGTGTCTGGTCCGGAACGACAAGGCGTTCATCAAAGAACAGCTCGACACCCAGCCCGTCGCAATCCTGACAGGCCCCAAAGGGTGCATTGAAGGAAAACAAGCGCGGTTCAATCTCGGGGATGGTGAAGCCACTGACAGGACAGGCAAAATTCTCGCTGAACGTAATCCGTTCCGAGTCGCCTTCACGCGGTGCGGTTTCCAAAATCGCAATGCCATCGGCCAAATCAAGCGCCGTGCGCAAGCTGTCCGCCAACCGCGTTTCCATACCTTCGCGCACGACCAACCGGTCGACCACAACGTCGATGTCATGGCGGAATTTCTTGTCCAGTGTCGGCGGCTCGTCCAGCTCATGAAACGCGCCATCAACCTTGACGCGTTGAAACCCCTGCTTGCGCAGCTCCAGAAACTCTTTCTTATACTCGCCCTTTCGGTCCCGAACGATCGGGGCCAGGAGATACCCTCGCGTGCCCTCCTCCATCGTCATGATCCGGTCGACCATATCCTGCACCTGCTGGGCTTCGATCGGCTTGCCCGTGGCAGGGCTGAACGGTGTACCAGCGCGGGCAAACAGCAGGCGCAGATAGTCGTAAATCTCGGTCACGGTTCCCACGGTAGACCGTGGGTTCTTTGAGGTCGTCTTCTGTTCGATGGAAATAGCCGGAGATAGACCACTGATATGGTCCACATCTGGCTTTTCCATCATATCCAGAAATTGCCGGGCATAGGCCGACAGGCTTTCGACATACCGGCGCTGCCCTTCCGCATAGATCGTGTCAAAGGCAAGCGACGACTTGCCCGAGCCTGACAGACCAGTGATGACCACAAGCTGGTCACGCGGAATATCCACGTCAATGCCTTTGAGGTTATGTTCGCGCGCGCCGCGCACCTCGATATTCTTCAGCTCAGCCATGTTTGGCCCCCAACACATAAGTGTCCTAGAGATAAGCGAGCCACACTGAGTCTCCAACAGAAAAGTTAGAACAAAATGTGAACGAGAGAGATGTTGCCGCCACCTACTGACAACAAAACCAATAGAGTCACCCGGTAAACGGTATGATTTCTGAAAACTAGTGGAAAATGGCGCGGTTGACGGGGCTCGAACCCGCGACCCCCGGCGTGACAGGCCGGTACTCTAACCAGCTGAGCTACAACCGCGCATCTATTTCGTGGCCTTTACCCTGGACCAAGGATGGCAGCGATGGCGCGGTTGACGGGGCTCGAACCCGCGACCCCCGGCGTGACAGGCCGGTACTCTAACCAACTGAGCTACAACCGCCCGCTGCCCGTTCGTTGCTGAACGTTGGGGTGTATTATGGCCACGCCCGGACATCGTCAAGCGGCGAATTGAAGTTTTTTCTCAGAACGTAATTTTTGTTAGAGATGTTTTCTCGTCACACGACGAATGGCCAAACAGAAACCAGCCGATAATTCACAACCCGCTGCCTTTGGCCAGACAAAAATATTCTGAAACCTTGAGCAGCAAATCACCTGGAATGGGTCCGCTAGATCCAGATCTCAGGACAGCCCCCAAACTCTTCCCAAAGCTTATTCTGGCATAAACCCAAAGTGAACAGTCATATCAACTTGCTGGCAGAGAGTTACCCAAAGCTTGCCGCGTTCTGCCTCATTTCAACCACAAATGGTCTGCAAGACGATTACAAACACCTCTGCCAAAAGAGACTTCATACGCTCGGTTGATCCTCGGGCCAAAACGTTGGAAATTTCTGATGCCAAAGGAAGAATTACCGATTCTAGAACCGGTCAATATATACGGCGCCAATTTTGTATTCCGGAAAAACCGGGAACAAACGGCGTGTTAGACAAGGAAGAAATTTAAGATGTCAGTTGCCAGCACAACTTCTCCGGGTGCAAATGTTACCGGCCATGTTTATGTAGACAGCCTGATTTGGGGCACGTCTTGGGACACCAGCGCCGGAGGCGTCAGTGCTCCGGGCACAATCACATACTCCTTCGATGATGGATCGTTAGGTCGCCGTGGCTTTGCCTCCTACATGAAGGAAGCAATCCGCAAAGCATTTGCAATTATCGAAACGATCATTCCGATCGAGTTCAACGAAGTCGGCTTTCTGACACCAGCAGGCGAGATTAATGACGTTAACATCACCTACGCTTTGCTGACCCAAAACGATCTTGGCGGACCCGGATCTCTTGGTGTCCATCAAGTTCCGGGTGACGACCCCCTGCTGCAGGATTCTGGCATTGACGCCCTGTTCGGCATCTTTGCCTATGATACGCCTCTGTTTAGCAAAGAGGCCTTACGCAAAGGCGGTGAAGGCTTCGCGACAATCATTCATGAGATTCTTCACGGCCTTGGCCTAGCCCACCCACATGATGAAGGCGGCAGCTCGACTATTTTTCCGGGGGTTACGCAGCCCTTCGACGACTACGGGACAGATGGGCAGAACCAGGGTGTTTACACCATCATGTCCTACAACTCGGGCTATCCCGAAGTTGTTCCTCTGAAGACATATAAGGCTGGCGGCACTGCCTCGCCTATGGCCCTTGATATAGCTGCGTTGCAGGCCATCTACGGAACGACGGACCACAACACCGACGACAACGTCTATAAAATCAAAGGAAAGAATGGCGCCGGAACATTCTGGACATCCATCTGGGATACAGATGGAATCGATACAATTTCGGCAAAGGGTGTTGATCGCAGCGTCACGATCAACCTCAATGACGCGGATCTTGATGGCAGCGATGCAGGTGGCACTCCTTCCCATGCCAAAGGCGTAACCGGTGGATTTACGATCGCAAATGGGGTCGTCATTGAGAAAGCGCAGGGCGGCAACAAGGGCGACATCATCGTCGGGAATGAAGTTGATAACCGGTTGGAAGGATTTGGCGGTAGCGATGTTATTTCTGCTGGCGAGGGTAATGACATTGTTCTTGGGGGTGGCGGCAATGACACCCTGACCGGAGGTCTTGGAAACGACGAACTGTACGGCCACAAGGGCACGGACAACTTTGTAGCCGAGGACAGCGACGGCGACGATATCATTGACGGCGGAGAGGGCCTTGATTGGTTGCGTTATATCGGCACAAGCGCCGTAACCGTTGATTTGTCTGACACCAATGCACAGGCAACCGGATACGGAACCGATACCATTACGGGTGTCGAAAACGTCGATGGGTCCGAGCAAAATGACGACATTACAGGTACGGACGGTCGAAACATCCTGCAGGGTAATGGAGGGTCTGACCGCCTGGACGGGGGCCTTGGCAAAGATACCCTGAATGGTGGCGCAGGCAGCGATACTTTGATCGGTGGTGCCGGAAGGGACACCATGACCGGCGGCGAAGGGGCCGATGAGTTTGTGTTCACGTCAACAACCGAAAGTTCGCGCAAAGCAAAATATGCCGACCGGATTACCGATTTCACTCAGGGTGAAGACAAGATCGACCTAAGTGCGATCGACGCAAGCACCGTAATTGACGGCGATGATTCATTTGTCTTCAACGGTACAACACCGGCCCAGACGTCGGACGAAGGCGAAATCTATTACGTCAAGAAAAACAACGCAGGCACCAAGAACGACTTCACACTTGTTCTTGTGGATACTGACGGCGACAAAAATCCTGAGATGGTTATCAAGATCTCTGGCTTGCACGATCTGACCCAGGACGATTTCATTCTTTGACATCAAAAAAGTGAAAGGGCGGCCCCACAAGGCCGCCCGTTTATGGGCACCTCGACTGGGCATTTGCGGGGTAATCCCCGGGGCCCAAAAGGCGCAAAGACCTCTTGCGGCTTTGCTGAACTCCTTATAAGACCCCTGCTCACGGGTGATTAGCTCAGTGGTAGAGCGCTTCGTTCACATCGAAGATGTCAGGAGTTCAAATCTCTTATCACCCACCATTTCACAATCTGCGATCCGACATGCAAAGCCAGTAATTGGCTGACTATTTGGTCTGACCAAAGAAAAAGGGCGAGGTGCTAACCCCGCCCCTAATTGTCATATTCTGACCTTTAGTGCGCCCTGGCGGACGGGGACGTGTTCTCAGCCGTTTTGGCCGCAGCCGCGGCGGCCTCTTCTGCGGCTTCGTCCCATTCGACAGGTTCAGGATCCCGAACCAGAGCGTGTTTCAGAACTTCCGAAACATGCGTGACCGGGATGATTTTCAGCCCCTCCTTCACGTTGTCAGGAATTTCGGCCAGGTCTTTCTCATTCTCTTCCGGAATCAGAACAGTCTTGATCCCGCCGCGCAGAGCCGCCAGCAGCTTTTCCTTCAAACCACCGATGGGCATCGCATTGCCGCGCAAGGAAACCTCTCCTGTCATGGCAATATCCTTGTGCACCGGGATACCCGTCAGAACCGATACGATTGAGGTCACCATTGCCAAACCGGCCGAAGGACCATCCTTGGGCGTTGCCCCGTCCGGTACGTGGACGTGGATGTCCAGGTTGTCGAATTTGGGCGGCTTCACCCCGATCTTAGGTGAGATTGACCGCACATAAGATGAGGCCGCATCGATGGATTCCTTCATCACATCGCCCAGCTTCCCCGTGGTCTTCATCCGCCCCTTACCGGGCAGTTTCAGCGCCTCAATATGCAGCAGATCGCCGCCAACGGAGGTCCAGGCCAGACCTGTTACAACCCCAACCTGATCGTCTTGTTCAGCCAAACCATAGCGGAACTTGGGCACGCCCAAGAATTCATCCAGATTGTCCGGCGTCACCGAAACCGACTCCGCCTCTTTCTTGATGATCTTGGTCAGCGACTTCCGCGCCACCTTGGCGATTTCGCGTTCAAGGTTCCGCACGCCAGCTTCTCGGGTGTAGGTGCGGATAATCGATTGCAGCGCCTCATCGGATAGTTCGAACTCTTTGGCTTTCAGACCGTGGTTCTTGATCTGCTTACTGATCAGGTGCTGCTTGGCGATCTCGCTCTTTTCATCTTCGGTGTAGCCCGCCAGAGGAATGATCTCCATCCGGTCGAGCAAAGGCCCGGGCATGTTATAGCTGTTGGAAGTAGTCAGGAACATCACGTTGGACAGGTCATATTCAACCTCAAGGTAGTGATCCATGAACGTGCTGTTCTGTTCCGGGTCCAACACTTCCAGCATGGCCGAGGCCGGATCACCGCGGAAATCCTGCCCCATCTTGTCGATTTCATCCAACAAGATCAGCGGGTTCGTGGTTTTCGCCTTTTTCAGCGCCTGGATAATCTTGCCGGGCATTGAGCCGATATAGGTCCGGCGGTGACCGCGGATCTCGGACTCGTCACGCACGCCGCCGAGGCTGATGCGAATAAACTCGCGCCCAGTGGCTTTGGCAACGGATTTACCCAGCGACGTTTTACCAACGCCCGGAGGGCCAACAAGACACAGGATCGGGCCTTTCAGCTTTTTCGAACGCTGTTGAACCGCCAGATATTCGACGATCCGTTCCTTGACCTTCTCAAGCCCATAGTGATCGTCATCCAGAATTTCCTGTGCGCGGCCCAGATCCTTTTTAACGCGGGACTTGGTGCCCCAAGGCAGGGCCAAAATCCAGTCGAGGTAATTGCGCACGACCGTGGCCTCAGCCGACATCGGGCTCATATTGCGCAGCTTCTTCAGCTCACCTTCGGCCTTTTCACGCGCCTCTTTCGACAGCTTGGTTTCGGCGATTTTCTCTTCCAGCTCGGCCACTTCGTTCGAGCCGTCTTCGCCATCGCCAAGTTCCTTCTGAATGGCTTTCATCTGCTCATTCAGATAATATTCACGCTGTGTCTTCTCCATCTGGGTTTTGACACGGGTCTTGATCTTTTTCTCGACCTGCAGAACCGACATCTCGCCCTGCATCAGGCCATAGACCTTTTCAAGCCGTTCGCTGACCGACAGTGTTTCCAGCAGTTCCTGCTTTTGCTCGACCTCGATACCTAGATGCCCCGACACAAGGTCGGCCAACTTGGCGGGTTCGGCGGTTTCGCCAACAGCGGTCAGTGCTTCTTCGGGAATGTTCTTGCGGACTTTGGCATAGCGCTCGAACTCGTCGGCAACGGTGCGAAGCAACGCTTGTGTAGTGGTCACATCACCCGGAATCTCGGTCAGATATTCTGCACGAGCCTCAAAAAACTCTTCGTTATCAAGGTATTCTGTAATCTGTACGCGCGCTTGCCCCTCGACCAGAACTTTCACGGTTCCATCTGGAAGCTTCAGCAGCTGCAGCACATTTGCCAGCACGCCCGAGCGATAGATTCCGTCGATTTCCGGATCGTCATCACCTGGATCAATCTGGCTAGACAGCAGAATTTGCTTATCGTCCTGCATCACTTCCTCAAGTGCGCGGACAGACCTTTCCCGACCCACGAACAAAGGCACGATCATATGAGGAAAAACCACAATGTCGCGTAGCGGAAGTACTGGGTATGAGGAATTCAGGGGCTCTTGCATGCTCAATCCTTATCTTTGGCAAGACGGCACTGGTCCCTCATCTAGGCAACCCCCGGCCGTCTCCTGTCTGGAAGGTAAAGGTGGTGCGCCAAGCGTCCTATTTCAACCTTACCTGTAGTGGACCTAACAATGACCGGAAGGTTGCGCCTCTGCAAGACGATAACATGATCGGTCTTGTCAAATTCTCAATTTGACCCCGCTTGGTTTCTTCGGCGATTGCCTGCCTGGAAATTCAGAAACCAACAGCAAAAGTACAACACTATCTAACAGCCAGCTGCCCAAAGCCTGCCATCATTGCAAACAATATGATTGCATACCCCAACTTCTGATCGATTACTGTGAGTCGTAGAGATGACAAATCCAAAAAATATCAATGCTGCGGAATCCGACCATCAACGGTACTTATCTGCCCGCGACTCCGATCATGCGACTCTTTTAGCGCATGCCGCCAAAAGCTCTGGGCGCTCAGTTTTACAAGTCCAACGGAGCTTCAATCAAATGGCAAAGCCTCCCAGCCGTTTGAATATGGTCGAGTATGTGCGCAATGGCCTTCATCACGAAGACCGCTTTACCGACGCCGAACGCGCGGCATACATCTCCATTGGCCCATCGCCCACAAGTGTAACCATCATGGTTGGAACAGTGCCGCAGAAGACAAGATACTGGCTTCTACTTTGCTTGAAACAGCGGGTGTACCTGTCCCGGAAACCGTTGGCGTCATCGACCGTTCGAACCGACACTACCCCGGGGTTACGAAAATCAACACTCCTGAGGCGTTGCGCGATCTCGTTTGCAACCATCTGGAAGGTGGTCTTTTTGGAAAGATCGTCGAGGGGATGGTAAGCTTTGGGGCCTTTTTGATCGAGGACGCGGATCAATCCACTATCACTTGTGCAGGCCAACCGCCGATCACCTATGAGGCATTCCTAGACGAGTTCGTTGGGCAGAATTCATATGTCGTGCAACCTTTGCTCAAAAATCACTCTGCAATCCAAGACTACGCTTCAGCCCTTGCAACGGTGCGAATGGTTACTCTGGTAAGAGAAAACGACGTCTTTTGCCCAGTCGCCGTTATTAAACTTCCGCAGGGCCCCAATATTGCGGACGCCTTCTGGAGACCGGGGAACCTTGCTTGTTCGATCAATATCGAAACCGGTGTTATCGAAACCGTCGCGCGCCGCGCCAAGATGGAAACAGAATTCCTGGATGACCATCCTGACAACCCCGGTTTAATGGGCTTGAAACTGCCTTTTTGGGACGAATTGATCGAAATAAATGACCGTGCTGCAAGAACCTTTCAGCCAATTCGATATCAGTCGACCGACATTGCTATAACCGAGTCTGGTCCGGTCGTTGTCGAGCTGAACTATGGCGGTGGCTTCGACCTGCCTCAATATGCAAGTGGCCGTGGGATGTTGACCCCAGAAGTTCGTAGCTTTTTCGAAGGGTTTGGCTACGACCTCGATGCAAAACCACAAAAGAAGCGCTGGCTGTTCGGTAAACGCAGATAAAGCGCCCTCAATCTGGTGTCTTGTTAGGTCGACTGAAAAGGCGCTGAACCTAAATCTGTTCAATATCCCCTTGCGCGCGCTGCGCATGGAAGGTCGCCTGCCAGACATCGAATGTGCCAGCAGCAATGGCATCGCGGATACCCTGCATGATTTCCTGAAAATAGTGCAGATTATGCCAGGTCAGCAGCATGCCCGAGATCATCTCGTTCGAGCGGAACACGTGGTGTAGATAGGCGCGAGAGTAGTTCGAACAAGCCGGGCATGAGCAGGCCTCATCCAGCGGGCGCGGGTCATCTGCGTGGCGGGCATTCTTTATGTTGACCACGCCGTAACGAGTGAACACCTGTCCTGTGCGACCGGACCGTGAGGGTAAGACACAATCCATCATGTCGATCCCGCGGGCGACAGCTCCGACAATGTCGTCAGGCTTTCCAACGCCCATCAAATAGCGCGGTCTGTCGGCTGGCAGAAAGTCAGGAGCGTAGTCGAGGCAACCAAACATTGCCTCCTGACCTTCGCCCACGGCCAGACCGCCAACCGCGTAACCCTCAAATCCGATCGCTTTCAGCGCCTCGGCGCTTTCTTCGCGTAAATCCTGTTCCAGCCCGCCTTGCATGATCCCAAACAACGCATGTCCAGGACGGTCGCCGAAAGCCTGTCGCGATCGATCGGCCCATCGCATCGACAAGCGCATTGATTCAGCAATTCGATCCCGATCTGCGGGTAGGGCCGGACATTCGTCAAAACACATCACGATGTCCGACCCCAACAGGCGCTGTATCTCCATCGAGCGTTCCGGGGTCAGCTCGTGCTTGGACCCATCCACGTGAGATTTGAAGGTCACGCCCTTTTCGGTCAGTTTGCGCAGACCAGCCAGGGACATGACCTGAAATCCACCGGAATCCGTTAGGATCGGGCGATCCCAGTTCATGAACTTGTGCAACCCGCCCAAACGGTCGATGCGTTCAGCCGTTGGGCGCAGCATCAGGTGATAGGTGTTTCCCAACAAGATATCGGCACCGGTTGCACGCACACTCTCCGGCATCATCGCTTTGACCGTCGCAGCAGTCCCCACTGGCATGAACGCCGGAGTACGCACCTCACCGCGCGGCGTGTGGATCACCCCGGCGCGGGCCTTGCCGTCGGTGGCCTTCAGGTCAAATGAGAAACGGTCTGTCATTGGGCATCCTCGGGTCGCTGAACCGGGCAGGATTTGCCCGATCTGTTCAGCCATTGCAAGTTGTCAGGGTAAAGAGGCAACCTGCCGGGTAAACAGATCAACAACCCCTGCCCCGTCAACATCCCGGCATACCAGCACAGCCGGTCGCGTCGAGTCCGGACGCGTAGCACCGGATTCCGTACCACCCACAATTACCTCAACCCCGGTTTCGACCATCTCGAACATCGTGCCATGGGTGCAGGCGATCACAGCAGTCGAGTCATGCAGGCCGCAGCCCTCCAACCCGCCGATATCCTTGTAGAATTTCAGGTAAAATACCGAGATGTCGCGCAGGAAAGCCCCCATATCGGGCGAGCGTTGGGCCAGACCGTCAAAATCCGCACTTTTGTACAGCGTTTTCAAGGTGACATCCAAACCAACCACAACGGTCGCCGGCGGTGCTGCAAACACTTCATTTGCGGCAAGGGCATCGTGATAGATGTTTGCTTCGGCATGTTCCGTGATGTTTCCTGGGCAGAAAACCGCCCCACCCATGATCACCAACTGTTTGATGTTCTGCGAAAACTCAGGATCCAAACGCATCGCCGCAGCAATATTAGTCAAGGGTCCGATTGCACAAACCGTCAGCTCTCCCTTGTGGCGGCGCGCCATTTTCACCAGGAATTCCGTGGCATTCAAATCATGGTTCGCCCCGATTTCCGGGATATCGGTAATATCCCCAAAACCTTCGGGACCGTGAACATGTTCGGACGGTGCGTGGTGCCCTGTTCCCTGTGGGTAGGCAGCGCCTTGGGCGACGGGAATGTCCAACCCAAGTTTATCCACCAAAAACCGTGCATTGCGGCTGGATTGATGAACGTGGGTGTTGCCAAAAACGGTCGTCAGGCCGATCAAGTCAATCTCGGGGGCTGCAGCGGCATATGCAATGGCCATCGCATCGTCGATGCCGGGGTCTGTATCAATAATCAGTTTCATCCCAGCCCGATAGCGCAAACGCGAGGGGATGCAAAGCGGTCACAATAGCAAAAACTAACCAAAATCCATGGATCAGCGTTTTGAATCCAAGCACAATCCCTCCATACCAGAGTTGAAAAAGGGCGATTCAACCCCCAAATGTATACTATCGTACACAATAAAAGAGGACAGATATGACCGAAGACCAAATCATTGGATTGCTTTCTTCGAACATAATTTACCTGCTCGCGGCGGCATTGATCGTCATCATCACGCTAAAAGGCATTAAAATCGTGCCGCAATCAGAAAAATATGTGGTCGAACGGTTCGGGCGCTTGCATTCGGTGCTTGGCCCTGGGATCAACTTTATCGTTCCTTTACTGGATGTTGCGCGGCACAAGATATCCATTCTGGAACGCCAGCTTCCCAATGCAACGCAGGATGCAATCACCAAAGATAACGTTCTGGTCCAAATCGACACTTCGGTCTTTTACCGCATCCTAGAGCCGGAAAAGACAGTCTACCGCATCCGCGATGTAGATGGTGCTATCGCGACGACCGTTGCCGGTATCGTCCGGGCGGAAATCGGCAAGATGGACCTGGACGAAGTTCAGTCGAACCGTGCTCAACTGATCACTCAGATTCAAGGAAGCGTCGAAACCGCAGTGGATGACTGGGGGATCGAAGTGACGCGCGCCGAGATTTTGGACGTTAACCTCGATCAGGCGACCCGTGACGCGATGCTGCAACAGTTGAATGCTGAACGCGCGCGCCGCGCGCAGGTAACCGAGGCCGAGGGCAAGAAACGCTCTGTTGAGCTTCAGGCCGACGCCGAACTCTATGCAGCCGAACAAACGGCCAAAGCGCGCCGCATTCAAGCCGAAGCCGAAGCCTATGCAACCAGTGTTGTTGCCCAGGCGATAAAGGAAAACGGTATCGAGGCGGCTCAGTACCAGGTTGCATTGAAACAGGTTGAGGCATTGAACACGCTGGGCACCGGCAATGGCTCGCAGACTATCGTTGTACCTGCCAATGCGCTTGAAGCTTTCGGAAACGCCTTCAACATGTTGAAAGGACGTACATAATGGCTGATCCCTTTTGGTTAACATGGTGGCTATGGCTGGCTGGCGCGTTGGCTTTGGGCATCCTCGAAATAGTCCTACCTGGGTTCATCTTTCTGGGTTTCGCCATCGGGGCCGGGCTGACGGGTATTCTGCTGGCAATCCCTGGTATAGTACCGTCGCTGCCGATCCTGCTTATGATCTTTGCGACTCTGTCGCTGATTGCCTGGCTGATCCTGCGCCGCGTCTTTGCTCTGCCCCATGGCCAGGTGAAGAAGTTCAGGCATGACATAAACGACTAAACTCGTATGGCACCCCTTAAGGGGGTGTCATTGTGCCTCTGGACGCTGCCCGAGGCTTTCCCTATATAATTCGTCAGGTAACAAACCCGAGGCACGAATGACTCATCCGAGCGAACAGTTTGAAGGCACACCTCTTATTGCCCCTTCAACGATTGAACACCCTCTTTATGAGCCGGTGGTCGACGCCTGCCGAACAGTTTATGACCCCGAAATCCCTGTAAACATCTATGATCTGGGTCTGATCTATACGATCGACATCACCCAGGAAAACGCGGTCAAGGTCATCATGACACTGACCGCGCCCGGCTGCCCGGTTGCCGGCGAAATGCCTGGGTGGATCGTCGAGGCAATCGAACCCGTGGCCGGCGTAAAAGAAGTTGACGTGGAACTGACCTGGGAGCCCCCCTGGGGCATGGAAATGATGTCAGACGAAGCACGGCTTGAACTTGGGTTCATGTAGCACAGCCCGGTAAATACCGGGCTATCGCAGACGTTATTTTATCCCACAGGTCGATTTAATCTCAGCTGACCTTTGATCGAGCTTTTCAATGTAATCACCTGATAGCATTGAGAGTCTTTCCTTTTCCTTACCCGTCACCAGCCCCAAAAGCGCCCCGGCCGGAGTGATGGCGATAACGCTTTCAGCCTGCTGTTCCTCTGCATGTTCGCGTTCTGCCGCAATCGCCCTGAGGTCGCCCTCGGCCGTTGCGCAATTCACGGGGTGCTGCTTTTCTTCGGCACTTGCCACCTGAGCAAAAATCATCGTCAGCAACGTAGACGCAATGGCAAGATTTTGTGTTTTTTCAAAAGCTGTTATCTTCACCTTAATGCCTCAGTCCCTACCTTTATGAAATCCATTTTAAGCTATGCGGATGCCCTTCCCAGTGCAACAATTTTGAGGCAGAGCCTTCAGATGTACAGATCGCGCGGAAGCAAGGGTTGATGCCAAGAGGACACAGGCGCAGTGGCGCAGGTTGGGGGATCCGGCCTATGTGGGTGACCGTAAAGCAACGAAGTAACTATGGCCTTTGAGAAAGCGGGGCGAAATTACTCTGAATCGGCCAGGCAACTGAGAATAGATCGCGCGACGGTAACTAAGAGATAGGGAACGGTGAAGTGGCGACTAGGAGCCTTGATCTTGCGGGTCACCCTTGCAATCTAAAGAAGATTCAACGCACCTCCCACTATCGTAGCAATACCCTAGCATGAAAAATAGAAGACCAACGATTCTTGGACAATGTGAGCGAAACCTAAGACATGACTAACATGAATATCTTGGTAGTGGTTATGTATATAACCTTTTTTCCGTTTCTGGTGTGGGCAGAGGTGCCGCTTCCAAGCTTCCCAAAGCAAAAGGTTCCCGATTGCGCAGTGCTTTGGGAAGAATCCGAACCTATTCCGAATGATGTAACATGCGTGGATTTGGAAGGGTTTATTATCGAGAATATAGATGGGCAGGTAATGATTGATCGCGTCGAGACGCTAGGACTTGGAGGTACACCTATCGTCGGATTGCCAACCTTTACGGTCGAGATCCCCGAACCCGTGACTTCGTTGATTGATGCAATCAAAGATTGCACTGCTAAATGCGAATGCCCGAAACTCTTTGAAGACAAAAAAGTACGAGAAATTTCGAATGTAAACTTGGAAAAAGGCAGCTGGAAATGGACGAATAACTATCGCCGGGGTTATGACCTCACGAGATCGTTCGCCTACTTTTTTGAAGCCGAGAATAGCTTAGTGGTAATCTACGGAACCGGATATGTATCTTGGGAAAACCAAGGCACCCGAGTTTTTCGTGTTTTTGTGATATCACTCGACGGCTCTTAGAGAAGCAATATCGCAGAAAGATTTATGGAAACGATCAAGTGAACGGCAAAAGGCGAAACGGCATTAGTCAGTTTCGGGATACTCTAGGATGCAGGCACACGGGGCAGATAATCTAATCCGACAGTAAAAGTTAGGTAAGAAAACCTGCTATGTCTTGAGCCTGATGCCTCGGGGCACTACATTGGCAGCAACGAACAACGACGGAGATCATGATGTTCGGCATCCCCGGCAAACAGGCCGTAACAATGACACCAAAGGCTGCAGAGCAGATTGCCCGCCTGATGACTTCGGGCGGCCATGCTGGTTTGCGTATTGGCGTCAAGAAAGGCGGCTGTGCCGGGATGGAATACACCATGGACTATGTCGACCAGCCTGACACCAATGATGAAGTGGTCGAGCAGGACGGCGCGCGGATCATGATCGCCCCGATGGCACAGATGTTCCTGTTTGGAACAGAGATCGACTATGAGGTCTCGTTGCTTGAATCCGGTTTCAAGTTCCGCAACCCGAATGTTGTAGATGCCTGCGGTTGCGGAGAATCCATCAAGTTCGACGAAAGCATTGCAACTCAGCCTTAAGACGCTGCCTGCAAGTGCATATAGGTCTCGTTGAAACGACGCGTCAAGTGCTCTCCTGCCTGGATGACATTCTCTGAATGTGGCGGGGCAACATTGGTGTCATAAGACGGGTTGAAGAACAAAGGAACCGACAGCCTTTCAGCAGATCCACCGATCACACGGTGCAGAGTTGCCTTGACCGCCCCTGCCGTCCAGAACTCCAGCATCTCCCCAAAATTGATAATGAATGTTCCGGGCTGCGCTTGGACCTGAGCCCAACTCTGGTCCGGCATCTGTACCTCTAGCCCTGCTCGACCATCGGTGGCCAGCAGGGTCAGACAGCCATAATCAGTGTGCGCTCCGATACCGAAATCCTTTTCGCCTGCCCAGACTGGCCTTTGCGGGTAATAATTGCCGCGCAACAGGGCCATGGGCGTGTCGAAGGCAGTGTCAAAGCTGTTGGCATCCTTGCCCAATGCCACCGAAATGGCGCGCAACACCCGCTTGGCAACCGAACAAGCGTCACCATAATAGGTCTCGATGATTGATCGAAACTCGGGCACAGTCTCCGGCCATTGGTTCGGGGCATAAACCGAGAGGTTCTTGCCAAAGTACCTATTGGTCTCAGCTAGCTCGTATCCGCAATCGAACACCTCTTTGAAGTCAGGATTTGCAGCTGGATCTACCTGTTCCGAGCGCGAGGCGCCCCACCCGCGGTTGGACCCGGTCACAGCCATATCAACACGCCGTTTCTCGGCCTCTGGCAGCCGGAAGAATGCGTGATATGCCGAGATGACCCGTTCCACCCGACTGGCGGAGATACCAGTATTGGACACGGTCAGAAACCCAACTTCACCGACGGCGCGGGTCAATTTGGCCAATTCCGCCGTGTCGCACCGATCCAGTTTTTCAAGATCAAGATGTTCGATCATATTGCTCATTCCTCATCGCAGCGGAAACTGCCGTTTTGCAACGGGCTCTGCAACCGGAATTGTCAGACCTGACTGGCAATGATATCCGGTCACCAGAAAACCGATTTATTTCAAGGGGACGCGATATGCGGTGCAAACTGGCGGCTGGAAACTGGAAGATGAATGGAAATGCTGCCGACTTGAGCGAGCTTCAGGCCCTTTCTCACATGCATGCTGCCCCGGCAGTTGATATTCTGATCTGCCCACCTGCCACCTTGATCCATCGGGCCAAAGAGAAGGTCCCGGGCGGAAACATCCAGATAGGCGGTCAGGATTGCCACGCGGCAAACTCGGGCGCGCATACAGGTGACATTAGTGCCCAGATGCTGGTCGACGCCGGAGCGTCAGCCGTCATTCTTGGCCATTCTGAACGCCGCGAAGACCATGGTGACCAGAATGAAGATGTTCGTGCTAAGTCTATTGCCGCTATGAACGGTGGGCTAAAGGCAATCATCTGCGTCGGTGAAAGCCTGGAACAGCGCGAGGCCGCCAATACCCTGGATATAATCGGCGGTCAGATGTCTGGCTCGATCCCGGATCAGGCAACGGGCGAAAACCTAATAGTCGCCTACGAACCGATCTGGGCCATTGGCACGGGCAAAGTGCCCACTCTGGATGAAATCGGTCAGGTGCATGACTTTATCCGCGCGCGGCTGGAACGGCGCTTTGGCGAAGGCGTTGGGCGTTCGGTCCGGCTGCTTTATGGCGGCTCGGTCAAGCCATCGAACGCCGCCGAGATTTTCGCCGTGTCGAACGTGGATGGCGCATTGGTGGGCGGGGCGAGCCTGAAGGCTGACGATTTTTCGGGCATCATTCAGGCTCTGGAACAGGCCTGATCAGGCCAGTTTCATCGTCACCATCCCGGCAATGATCAAGACTGCCGCGCAGATCCGCGTGGCGGTCAGGGCTTCGCCCAAAAACAAGATGCCGACGGTAAACGCGCCAACCGCTCCTATTCCCGTCCAGATGACATAGGCTGTTCCCAAAGGCAGCGTCCGCATTGCCAGTGCCAGCAAGGTGAACGAACCCAGCATCGAAACCGCCATCAGGGCGGTCGGCCAGAACCGGGTGAACCCGGCAGATTGTTTCATCGCCACGGCCCAGACAATTTCAAGCAGGCCGGCAAACAACAGGATAATCCAGGGCATAAAAGAGACCTCTGATCAGGCCGGGTCGTCCCGGATACTGTCCCGTGATGGGGAGGTCGTCCTCTGCCCTTTAGATAATCCCCTTGGCGCCCCGTTCAAGACGCAGAGACCGGGCAGAGATCCCCTGCCCGGTTTTTTTCTCAGCGGTTAGACCCGCTAGTTTGTTATGATCTCCGGCCCCATGAAGGTGTTGGGCAGGAAGGTGGATATCCACGGGATATAGGTCACCATGATCAGGAAGACGAACAGGACCGCCAGGAATGGCAGGGCCGCCCGGACAACGCCCATCATCGGCATGCCCGCCACGCCCGAGGTCACGAACAGGTTCAAGCCGACCGGCGGGGTAATCATCCCGATCTCCATATTTACCACCATGATGATGCCCAGGTGAATCGGGTCGATGCCCAGCTCGATTGCAATCGGGAACACCAGTGGTGCTACGATCACCAGCAGGCCCGAAGGCTCCATGAACTGGCCGCCGATCAGCAAGATCACATTGACCACGATCAGGAAAGTCACCGGTCCCAGACCTGCCGACAGCATGGCAGTTGCTATGTGCTGCGGAACCTGCTCATCGGTTAGAACATGTTTCAGGATCAAGGCGTTGGCGATAACGAACAGCAGGGTAACGGTCAGTTTCCCAGCTTCAAACAACGTCTGCTTGGTGTCGGGGTGAAAAATCGCCGTGATCAGCGCATAAGGCTTTCTGAGCAAAGAGATATTCTTTTCCTCACCCTCGGTGCTGAGGGGGCCCATGTCCTTGTAGACGAAGCTGGCAATCAAAAATGCATAGACTGCGGCCACCGCAGCGGCCTCGGTCGGGGTAAAGATACCCCCATAGATGCCACCCAGAATGATCACGATCAGGAACAGACCCCAACCTGCTTCGCGTGCAGAGACTAAGATTTCGCCCCAGCCTTTCCATTCACCCTTGGGTAGGTTCTTGACCTTGGCCATCACATAGATGGTGATCATCAACATCAGCCCAGCCAACAGGCCGGGGATCACACCGGCGAGGAACATGCGCCCGACAGAAACTTCGACAGCGGCGGCATAGACCACCATCACGATCGACGGCGGAATAAGAATACCCAGTGTTCCTGCGTTACAGATAACGCCAGCGGCGAATTCCTTGGAATAGCCAACCTGCCGCATACCAGCGATCACAATCGATCCAATGGCCACCACCGTAGCCGGAGACGACCCCGACAGGGCCGCAAATAGCATACAGGCGAACACGCCCGCAATCGCCAGACCTCCGGGCAAGTGCCCCACGCAGGCAATCGAGAAACGGATGATGCGCCGGGCCACGCCGCCCGTGGTCATGAAGGACGAGGCCAGAATGAAGAAAGGGATCGCCAGCAGGGTAAAATGCCCTTCGAAAGCCTCAAACAAGGTACCTGCGACCGAGGCGAGCGAACTGTCGGAATAGATCAGCAGAAACAGGGTCGAACTGAGCCCCAGCGCCACCGCAATCGGTACACCGATCAACAGTAAGCCTACGACCATCGAGAACAGAAGAATGACATCCATCAGTTGTGCTCTCCTTGCTGAGCGCGGACTTCTTCAATCTCGTCCTCGACTTCGTGGCTAGCGACCATCCGATCGGCTTCGCCGCGCCAAATCTGTACCGCAACCTGCGCAAAGCGGATCACCAAAAGCAGCATCGACACGGGCAGAACCAGATACGGCACCACCTTGGGCAGTTTTTCATAGCCCTCGCCATAGTTGATCAGATCCTCCAGAAACCGCAGCGGGGCAACCATCGGAATGTCGTCGACCTCATAAAAGCTCTGACTGCGCGCATCGAAGTTGAACCCGGTAGGGAACCATCGCCCCGATGTGGGCGGCAGATCCGCGAACACGGCCCAATAGTCATATGCGCCTTTTAGCATCAGCAGAGAAAACACCAGACAGCAGACTACAGCGATCAGAGCCAAAATCCGTCGAGGCGCCGGGCTGAGCATGTTCAGGATGGCGTCCACTCCCAGATGAGCGTGTTTCTTGACGGCATAAGACGCCCCAAGCAGCACCAACCAGCCGAAGGCGAATACCGTCAGCTCTAGTGCCCATAGGATATTGGAATTAAAGAAATACCTTGCGATCACATTGGCAAATGTCACAGCCGTCATCAGGCCCAGCAACGATGCGATCAAGGTTTCTTCGATATGGTCGACCAGCCCGCCTTGGCCGGATTGCGCACCAGACATCTATCTGTCCCCACATTTTTTGAGATAAGTGCTGTTTGGGCGGGCCAAATCGGCCCACCCTGCCTGCGCGTCGAATACTCCCCAGTCCCCGGACGCGCGGCGTATACCAGGATCAGAACCCGGCGTTGATAGCCTGTGCGGCGTCGATCTTTTCTTGACCCACGTCACCGGCGAACTGTTCCCAAACAGGTTTCATGGCGTCGATCCAGGCCTGACGCTGTTCTGGGTTAAGTTCACGGATGATACCGCCCGCATTTGTGATCGAGACCTTGGCTTCCTCGTTCACCGAGAAGGATTCTTTGTTCCGCTGTTCTGTCACTTCGCCCAGAATGGTCAGGAACTGTTCGCGCACCGCAGGATCCAGGCTGTCCAGCCAGTCAACCGATGTCACGACCAGATAGTCGATGACACCGTGGTTGGTTTCAGTGATACCGTCCTGAACCTCAAAGAACTTCTTGCCGTAGATGTTGGACCAAGTGTTTTCCTGTCCGTCGACGACACCTTGCTGCAACGCGCCATAAACCTCTGAGAAAGCCATTTTCTGCGGGCTTCCGCCAATCGCCTCCATCTGCGCGACCAGCACGTCAGAAGATTGGACGCGGAATTTCAGGCCATTGGCATCCGACGGATCGACCAGCGGTTTGTTGGCCGACATCTGTTTCATGCCATTGTGCCAGAATGCCAGCCCCTGCAGGCCACGGCGCTGCATGCTGTCTTTCATCGCCTGACCGTCGGCCGAAGCCTGAAATGCGTCTACCGCATCAATGTTCTTGAACATGAACGGCAGGTCGAACAGGCGGAATTGCTTGGTGAACTTCTCGAACTTGGACAATGACGGGGCCGCCAGTTGCACATCGCCCTGCAACATCGCCTCAAGGACTTTATCGTCGTTATAGAGCGTGGAGTTCGGGTAGACCTCCATGCACATCACGCCGTTCATCTCATCATTAACGCGCTGTTCCAGCAACGAGGCTGCAATACCCTTGGGATGTTTATCGGTATTGGTCACATGCGCGAATTTCACGACGATTTCGCCGTCTTCACAAGCGGCCATGCCTGCGGTTGCTGTTACGGTTAGAGCGACGGCCGTCGCTGCCGTTGTCAAAAATTTCATCAGTCGAGTTCTCCCAGATACTTCACTACGTCTCCGGACGCGCAGAAGCCGTCCCATGGCGGCGAGTGAACCGAATCGGGGTCAAGCCCTCAACTTATTGTGGGCTTCACTATCGGGTAGTATTTTATCATTTATTTACTGAGTGTTACGCACTTTCTGCCTGGTATCCATTCGAGCCATTCGGGAAGCCGTGCGAGAATCCGCACATATATATGCGCCATTGTGTGGATTTCCGCACAAATATCGATTCGCCGAACGCGAATCGTTTACCAGGCTTTGGCTCTTCCCACGGTCCGCGTCAGCGGACTGCTACACCCAACAGCTTAACCGCATGACAATGCGGGAAAAGCTGGCAGGAGCTTTCACCTACGGTAGTCTTCCGGACGAATGTGATATCGCGCCAGTTTGTCGTAAAAGGTCTTGCGAGGCAGCTTTAGCGCCTTTGCGGCTTCTGATGCTTTGCCGTTATGCCGGCCAAGGGCAGCAATCAGCAGAGATCTTTCGACCCGTGCCATCTGCTCGCTCAACCCCAGTTCTGCGGCCTGCGAGACATCTTCGGGCATTCCCAGCACAAACCTCATTGCGGCTGACATCAGCGACCGTGCATTGCCCGGCCAGTCTCTGGTCATCAGCGATGCCAGATGGTCCGACGTGATTTCCGGTTCCTTTATCCCGGCCTGTTCGGCTGCCTGTGCTACATAGTGGCGGAAGATTACAGGTATATCCTCGGGGCGCTCGGCAAGCGACGGTATGCGAACGCGCATCACATCCAAACGATAGAACAAATCCGCAAGGAACCGTCCATCCGAAGACAATTCGGCCAGGTCAGTGGTCGTGCCCGCCAGAATTCGGGCGCCTACACCCTGTTCAACCATCTCCAGTGCGGCATATTGCGTGGCCTCGGGCATGGCCGAGATTTCGTCCAGAAAAAGGGAACCACCGGCTGCATCTTCGCAGACATGAACCAGATCGCTGGTCGACAAACCGGCGGATGGACGTTTGACAAATGGGCCCTGACTTTGCGGCGACATTAGGTGAACGACCTCGGCAACTTTGGACACTCCGCTGCCAGCCGGTCCGGTGACCAAAACTTCGGCCCCTGTCTGGGCTACTGTACGAACCCTTTCCCTCAGTTCTTCGGCCTTTGATGAGAGACCGAACAGCAGGCGTGCCGCTGGATCGCCGCGTTCGAGTTCGCTTTTCATTGCGCGTTGTTGCAGGACATGTTCTCGCGCTTCGGATGCCTTGCCCAACACCTTTAGCAGATCTGCCGCGGCGCAGGGCTTTTCCAAAAAGTCGAATGCACCCTGCCCCATGGCCTGCACTGCCATTGGTATGTCGCCTTCTCCAGTCAACAGGATGACAGGCAGATCAGCATCCATATCGCGGGTGTAGGTCAACAGGTGAAACCCGTCCCGACCAGGCATCCGGATATCCGACACGATCACTCCCGCGAAATCCGCCCGGATATGATCCTTCGCCGCCACGAAGGACCCTGCTGTCACAGGTTCGTAATCGGCAAGCTCTAACGTTTGGGCCAGCGCTTCGCGCACTGCCGAGTCGTCATCGACCAAAAGCACTTTGCGGGTCATGCTGCCCCTACGTCCTTGAAATGTTCCAGTTCCACAGTGAATACCGCACCTGTCGGAGCGTTGGTGCCCCGAATATTACCACCAAAGCTTTGAACCAGACCATAAGAGATCGACAACCCCAGCCCCATGCCCTCAGACGAACCGACAGCTTTGGTGGTATAGAACGGCTCGAACAGCTTCTCCGAGTTCTCGATCCCCGGACCTGTGTCGCTGACCGTGACCGTCAGGGTCTTGTCACTGTTTATCGCGATCTTGATCATGCGTTGTTGTTGCTCACTCATGGCATCGGCGGCGTTGTTAATCAGATTTACGAACACCTGCACCAATCTCACTTCGCCACCCCAAGCATAGATAGGGACATCTGGAGCCTGCCATTCCATACGAACGTTTTCCGAATTCAGCCGGGCCTCGGTCAATTCCAACGCCGTTTCTATTACCTGAACCAGATCAACTCTGCCCATGGGCTCGTTTTCATTGCGGGCAAAAGCCCTGAGGTTCTTGATAATTCGCGCCATTCGCGCGGCCAAATCGGAAATTCTGGTGAGGTTCTCGGCGGCTTTTGACTCGTCACCTCTGGTCAGAAAAGCCGTTCCATTCTCGGCGAATTGGCGAATGGCCATCAGCGGCTGGTTCAACTCATGGCTAATGCCCGCCGACATCTGCCCGAGCGCACTCAACTTCCCGGCCTGTATAAGCTCTTCCTGCGCATGTTTCAGCGCCACCTCTGCCTCTTCCCGTTCATGGACCTCGCGCCGCAGGGCGGAGTTCGCGGCGGTAAGTGCATGGGTTCTGCGCGTCACGCGGCTTTCCAGCACCGCATTGGCCTCAGCAAGCGCGCGCCGGCGTTCGGTTGCCATAAACAAAAGCGCCCCGAAGGCCAGACAGATCGCAGCTACCGCCGCTGCTTGCAAATTCGCCAGACGGCGCGCCGGGGCCACATCCACCAGCACCTCGGCTGTCATGTCTATCACCGGTAGATCAAGTGTAAGGTGTAACGCACGCTGTGGCAGATACCGGCCCCAATTCAAGGTCCAAAGCTCGTGTCGTCCGATCAGATTCGACGAGAAATCGACCGTCTGCCCCTCGGGCGGCACCAGCCCCGGTTGACCTTCGGCCCGACGCCAGAACAACAAGTCGGAACGGTTCGAGATGAACACCACACCTTCCCCATCAATAAAGAAAATGGCCTCGGTACTGCCCCGCCAAGTCTGTTCGACATCCTGCACATCGGCTATAACCATCAATGCGCCTTCGACTATACCGGTGGGACCAAAGGCAGGAGCTGCATAGGAATAGGTTCGATCGCCGCTTGTGGACTCAACCCCGTGGGCACTGCCCATAGCACCCTGCATGGCGCGCCTGAATGCGGGATGGTCTGCCATCGTCAATTCAGGCACCGGGTGGGCGGCTGCAAGTACCCTGCCCAGACGGTCCAGATAGACAATGTTAACGGCGGCAGTTTTGTCTGCCACGTCCAGCAACACAGCCTGCGCGATGGCGCGATCGCTCGGCGTGACAAGCGTTCGAACAGCCGGGTGGCTGGCCATCAAGACAGCCAGTTCCTGATAGACCTGCATTTGTGTGCTAAGGCGGTCGGCGGCCAATTCCAGATCGGCCTCAGCCTTATCGCTCAGCGGCGACAAAGCCTGACGAAAGCCGTATGACCACACTCCAACAGAGAGCAGCCCAACAGCAATCAGAAATGTCGAAATTAACCATACCCTTTGCATGACATTGGGTCTTGCATTCAACGCGCCTCATGGCAAGTGTGCCCGCCATGAAGACTTTGCATCAATCCCCTGTTGACCCGAATTTTGTCCAGAACCCTTATCCGTTTTATGATGCGGCCCGCGCGCATGGCGACCTTGTGTATTGGGCCGACTACCGGATGCACGCTGCTGTATCCCACCGGGCGGTTCAGGCCTTGCTGAAGGACCGTCGTTTCGGTCGCGAAGTACCGGCGGAAATGCAACGTCCAGGTCCTGCGCATCTAGCCCCCTGGCTGATGGTCGAATCTCATTCGTTGTTAGAAGCAGAGCCGCCGCGCCACACCCGGCTTCGACGCCTGGTCATGCGCGCCTTTACGTCACGTGCCATTGCGGCACTGGAACCAACGATCCAAGACCTCAGCCACAAGCTGATCGACGCCTTTCCGGATGCGCCCTTCGATCTTCTGGACACCTATTGCACGCAAGTTCCGGTCGTTACGATCTGCCGCCTTCTAGGCGTTCCCGAAGAGATGTCGCCCGAGCTTTTGCGCTGGTCCCATGACATGGTGGCGATGTATCAGGCCAGCCGCACACGCCAGACCGAGGATGCGGCGGCGGCCTCGGCAAAAGAGTTCACCGACTTTCTCTCGTCTTACGTCGAAAAGCGCCGGTCTGACCCTCGGGATGACCTGATTACCCGGTTGATCGCCGCTGAAGAAGATGGTGAAAAACTGTCACGTGACGAGTTGGTTGCAACTTGCATTCTGCTGTTGAATGCCGGTCATGAGGCCACGGTTCATTCTCTGGGAAATGGGCTTAGGACCGTATTGCGACAAGGTGTAAAAGCCGATGCCTTTCAGCCTGAAACGATTGACGCCTCCGTCGAAGAAATCCTGCGCTTTGATCCCCCGCTGCATATGTTCACGCGCTATGCCTATGAAGAGATCGACCTGTTCGGGCACAGTTTTAAACGCGGTGACGAAGTCGCTTTGTTGCTTGGAGCCGCGAACCGTGATCCCCAAGTCTGGGCCGAACCTCATAAGTTCGATCCAACCCGCCCCATCCTGACCAACAGCAGCTTTGGCGCAGGTCTGCATTTCTGCGTCGGAGCACCGTTGGCCCGACTCGAAATGCGAGTAGCGCTGGCGGCACTGTTCGAACGCTGTCCCAACCTAGCGCTCAGCGCGGAACCGGAATATTCCAACAGCTACCATTTTCACGGGCTAAAGCGGTTGATGGTTCAGGTCTGACCGCTAGTTCTCGATCAGGGCATTCAGCGGCAGCATGGTCGTCGACTTGATCTCTTCCATCGACAGCAGAGCCGTCACATTGTGGACGCGCACCTCGGAAATCAGAGTCTGATAGAACACGTCATAGGCGCGCGCGTTCTTAACCCGCACCTTGAGGATATAGTCGATATCCCCCGCCAGCCGGTGCGCCTCTTGTACTTCGGGGCGGTCCCGCAGGGCTTTGAGGAACTTTCGCTGCCAATCCGCCTCGTGTTCAGAGGTGCGGATCAGCACGAAGAACGTCGCTTCAAAACCAAGCGCCTCGGCATCCAATAATACCGTCTGCTGACCGATCACCCCGGCCCCTTTCAGCTTGCGGATACGATTCCAGACAGGCGTCTTGGAACTGCCGACGCGGGCTGCTATTTCGTCCAGCGATTGGCTGGCGTCGCGCTGCAGCTCAACCAGAATTTTCCTATCCGTGTCATCAATCCGCACTGACATTCCAATTTCTTCCTCGTTTCGAAACTTTCGTATCGCTTGACCAACACAGCGAAACATTTGTTCTTATTTATGCGCACATATGGCGCAATACCGGGAATATTTCCTATATTGAGGGTCAAGTCAAACCAACCCGGACCGAAACATGCAAGTGACGCAAACATATCAGGACGCAGGCCATGTCGACTTTGTCGGCGCAGGCCCCGGTGATCCCGAATTGCTGACGCTCAAGGCCCTGCGCGCATTCGAGCGCGCGGATGTTGTCCTGCATGACCGGCTGATCAGCGCCGAGGTGCTGGCCCTTGCCGGGCAAACGGCCGACCTGGTCGATGTTGGTAAAGCCGGGTTTGGCCCCTCGTGGAAACAGGAAGACATCGACGCGCTGCTGGTAGAGCACGCCCTGAAGGGTCTACGCGTTGTACGCCTGAAATCCGGTGACCCCACCGTATTTGGTCGTTTAGACGAAGAAATCGACGCCGTCGAAGCAGCTGGCATCTCGTGGCAGATTATCCCCGGCATCACCGCAGCCTCGGCCGCAGTTGCGGGCATCGGGCAAAGCCAGACCCGCCGCGGGCGCAATTCTTCGATCCGTTTCCTGACCGGGCACGACATGAAGGGGTTCGCCGATCACGATTGGAGCGCCCTGGCGCAGCCCGGTTCGGTGGCGGCGATCTATATGGGCAAAAAGTCTGCCCGGTTTATTCAGGGCCGCCTGATCATGCACGGCGCCGACCGGGCCACACCTGTGACGCTGATCGAAAACGCGTCGCGTCCCGATCAGCGCATATTGACCACGACGCTGGATCACATGTCCGCCGATCTGAACGCCTCGGACATGGACGGCCCCACCCTTACTTTTTACGGCCTTGCCCCCCGCCAGGCAGCCAAGGCCCTGACTGAATTCAAAAAGGAGCACGCCTGATGGCCCGCGCTTTTACCCCCAAAGTGGTAACCGCCAACGATCTGTTGGAAGGTGACGTCATCTATCTGACCGAGGACGACCGCTGGTCGCGTGAATTATCCGAGGCAGAGCTGATCACAGACGAAGCCCACGCACAGATCCGCCTTCTGGATGCCGAACGTCAGGCAGGCAAGATTGTCGGTGCCTATCTGGCGGATGCCATAGCTGGCGACGAAGGCCCAGAACCAACTCATTTTCGGGAAGACTTCCGCCGGACTGGTCCGTCCAACTATGCCCACGGCAAACAGGAAACTTCCCCGCAGCCCCGGGCCTGATCCCTGGCCCTCTCTCTCCCCTACATTGGCCCCAGGATCGGGGCTGCACTTAAGGACAGCTAATCATGTATCGCTACTCCGAGTTCGACACAGCATTTTTGGCAGAACGCAACAGACAGTTTCGCGCCCAGGTCGAGCGCCGCATTGACGGATCGCTGACCGAGGATGAATTCAAGCCGCTGCGGCTGATGAACGGCCTGTATCTGCAGCTGCACGCCTATATGCTGCGGGTCGCCATTCCTTATGGCACGCTGAACAGCGCGCAGATGCGCCAACTGGCCCTGCTGGCCGAGAAGTGGGACAAGGGCTATGGCCATTTCACTACCCGTCAGAACATCCAGTACAACTGGCCCAAGCTGAATGACGTGCCGGATATGCTGGACGCGTTGGCCGAGGTTGGCATGCACGCCATCCAGACCAGCGGCAACACCATTCGTAACGTGACCGCCGACCATTTCGCCGGTGCCGCCGCAGATGAGGTCGCCGACCCGCGCCCCTATGCCGAACTGCTACGCCAATGGTCGACCGACCACCCGGAATTCCAGTTCATGCCGCGTAAATTCAAGATCGCCATCACAGGGTCAGAGAACGACCGTGCCGTTATCAAGGCGCATGACATCGGCCTGCAACTGGTCGAGCGTGACGGCGTACTGGGTGCTCGCGTCATCGTAGGCGGCGGTCTGGGCCGTACGCCCATGATCGGCAAGGAACTGTCTGACTTCGTCGCGTTTGACGACCTGCTGGCGTATCTCGAAGCCACCGTTTCTGTGTGGAACCAGATCGGTCGCCGCGACAACAAGTACAAGGCGCGCATCAAGATCACCGTGCATGAGCATGGCATCGACGCTATCCGCGCCAAGGTCAACGAACGCTTCCTGCAGGTCCGCCCGCAGTTCAAAGGCGCGGATATGAACCTGCTGGAAGAGATCAAGAGCCACTTCGCTGCACCCACCTTCCGCGAAGCGTCGGTTGCGTCGTTTGAAGGTGCATACACCAACGATCCGGTCTTCCGCTCGTGGGTCGATACCAACATCGCGCCGCACAAGAATGCAGACCACGCGATTGTCACCATCTCGATCAAGAAGCACGGCGCAACGCCGGGTGATGCAACTGCCGAACAGATGCGCGTGATGGCCGATCTGGCAGAAGAGTTCGCCTATGACGAGCTGCGCATCAGCCATGAGCAGAACGTGATCCTGCCGCATGTCCACAAATCGGACCTGCCCGCGATCCATGCCAAGCTGAAGGAATACGAACTGGCGACCGCCAATATCGGCCTGATCAGCGACATCATCGCCTGCCCCGGCATGGACTATTGCGCTCTGGCAACGGCGCGTTCGATCCCGGTTGCACAGGAAATCGCCACCCGGTTCGAAGACCTCAAACTGGAGCATGATATCGGCCACCTGAAGATCAAGATCTCGGGCTGCATCAACGCCTGTGGTCACCACCATGTCGGCCATATCGGCATTCTGGGTCTGGATCGTGCGGGCGTCGAAAACTACCAGATCACTCTGGGTGGCGACGGCACGGAAAACGCCACAATCGGCGATCGTACGGGTCCGGGCTTTGCCTATGATGAGATCGTTCCGGCCGTTGAGCGCATCGTCGAAACCTTTCTGGAGCAGCGTGAGGGCGCCGAAGAAACCTTCCTCGAGACCTATCGCCGTGTCGGAATGACTCCGTTCAAGGCGGCCCTCTACCCCGAGGCGCGAGCGAATGCCGCTTGATCTGATCCAGACTGAACTGGGCCGGGATAGACGTGAACTGACCGAACGGGTCAGTGAGTTGAACGCCCGGTTCCGCCACCACAGTGCGCATGACGTGATGCACGGAGCAATGGAAGAGATCGATGATCTGGCTCTGGTCTCAAGTTTCGGTGCGGAATCGGTGGTGTTGCTGCATATGGCGGCCGTGGTCGACAAGATGACCCCGGTGCTGTTCATCGACACGCAGATGCTGTTCACCGAAACGCTGGAGTATCAGCAGGAGGTGAGCGAGCGGTTGGGGTTGCGAAACGTCAAGATCATCCGCACGGATGAAGAGGATGTTCAACGCGACGACCCCTATGGCGCGCTGCGTCTGCGGGACATGGATGCGTGCTGTAACCTGCGCAAGACCTTCCCGCTACAACAGGCATTGTTGGGATATGATGGCTGGATCACCGGGCGCAAACGGTTTCAGGCCGGGTCCCGCGCCACGCTTGATTTCTTTGAGGTCGAGGACGGCACAGGCCGGATCAAGGTCAACCCGCTGGCCCATTGGGCGCCCGAAGATGTGCGCGCCTATATGGAAGAGAACAACTTGCCCAGGCACCCGCTGGTGGCCAAAGGATACCCTTCGATCGGCTGTGCACCCTGTACTTCGCCGGTCAAACAGGGTGAAGACCCCCGCGCCGGACGCTGGCGCGATCAGAACAAGGAAGAATGCGGCATTCATTTTGTAGATGGCAAGATGATGCGCGCCGGAGAGAACACATGAACGTTATCGTAACCGATGAGGGGTTCGCCCCCGATGATTGGACTGATGGCTATGTCACGCTGGAAGACGCGGCCAATGATGTGGTCGCGCTGGATGTCAGCTCGGACACGGATCCGGATGAACTTGCCGAACGGCTGGGCAGCGCCAAGATGGTGCGCGTCGATTTCCCGTCCTTTGCGGATGGGCGCGGCTTTACCATCGCGCGGACCCTGCGCCTGAAAGGCTATACCGGTCGCTTGCGCGCCAAAGGCCATGTCTTGGCCGACCAGTATGCCATGGCGCGGCGCAGCGGCTTTGATGAGGTCGAGATTGAAGACACTCTGGCCGATCGTCAGCCCGAAGATCAATGGGTGGCTCGCGCCAACTGGCAGGACAACAACTATCAGGCCCGCCTGCGCGGCTAAAATCGCCTTTTGCAGCCTCAAATAGGAACGTAGGGGCAAGAGCCCCCTTTTCCTGACTTGGATCAAAGATTAAACGGAGATGTCGGTTTACTCCACCGGCAGTGAAACGATGACAGAGATGAAACCCGTGACCGAAGCAACCGCCGTGAAGGCCCCCGTTCTGCCGGACGCCCAGACTGTGACAGACGTCAAGCATTGGACTGACAGCCTGTTCTCATTCAAAGTGTCGCGCCCCGCGTCCTTGCGGTTCCGCTCGGGCGAGTTTGTGATGATCGGCCTGTTGGGTGACAACGGCAAACCCTTGCTGCGCGCCTATTCCATCGCCTCACCGTCCTGGGATGAAGAGCTTGAGTTCTATTCGATCAAGGTACAGGACGGCCCGCTGACTTCGAAACTTCAGCACATCAAACCAGGCGATCAGATCATCCTGCGGCCCAAGCCGGTTGGCACGCTGGTCCATGACGCCCTGCTGCCCGGTAAGCGCCTGTGGTTCTTTGCCACCGGCACCGGCTTTGCACCCTTCGCCTCACTGCTGCGCGAACCACAGACCTATGAGGATTATGATGAGGTCATAATCACCCATACCTGCCGCGAAGTGGCCGAGCTGGAATATGGTCGTCAGCTGATCGAAGACATTCGCCAGGACGAAATGCTGGCTGAGCTGATGGGCGAAGGTTTTGCGGACAAGATTCGTTACTACCCGACCACCACACGCGAACAGAGCCCCAAGATGGGCCGCATTACCGAGCTGTTGAAAGACGGCACAGTATTTGCCGATCTGGCGATTGAGGGCGGCATCAAACCGGAAACCGACCGTGCGATGGTCTGCGGGTCTTTGGCTTTCAACCTGGATATCAAAAAAATCCTCGAGGATTTCGGACTGCGCGAAGGCGCAAATTCCGACCCCAAGGAATTCGTCATTGAAAAGGCCTTTGTTGGCTAATCCGGTTTGCCGGTCTGATATGCGACATCAGATCGGCAAAAACGCGGGAATATCATGGGAAATTCACGCTGGTGGTCACTTATGCCGCTTGAATCGTCCCGCAGCCCAGTCTAAATTCCGGGCTTGAAATTCTGCAATCATCAAAGGAATGAACCCATAGCTCGCAGACCTCACAACGCGCCGCCTCAGAGAGACACCGGCCCGCGCGTCAATGATAAGATCCGTGCCCCCGAAATTCGCCTTATCGGCGCCGAAGGTGAAAATGTCGGGGTGGTTCATCCCGCCAAAGCCATGCAACTCGCGGACGAAGCCGGCCTGGATCTGGTCGAGATTTCGCCGAATGCAAACCCTCCGGTTTGCAAAATCATGGACTTTGGTAAATTCAAATACGAAACACAGAAACGCGAGGCCGAAGCGCGCAAAAAGCAAAAAGTCATTGAGGTGAAAGAGGTCAAGTTCCGGCCCAACACCGATACTCATGACTATGAAGTCAAAATGCGCAACGTGTTCAAATTCCTTGAAAACGGCGACAAGGTAAAAGTGACTCTGCGCTTCCGTGGTCGTGAGATGGCACACCAGAATCTGGGCCGTGAGCTGCTGGAACGTGTTGCCGTGGACACCAAGGAAATCGGCAAGGTCGAGAACATGCCCAAGATGGAAGGCCGTCAGATGATCATGATGATCGGCCCGCTGCCGCAGAAGTAAGCCCTGCGACAACTGCGTTATTCGAAACCCCCTCGGATTGAGGGGGTTTTATTTTGCGCTTCGGCTTTTGAGCCAGACCCTTGCGTCATTCACATCAAATGCCAGCGAAATCAGGTCAATAACCAGTAGAAACACCAGAAATTTCGCATATTCGGTCGCCAGTTCAGCCTCGCTTGCAAATGCTGCAATCACGACGAAAACCATTGGCACCCAACATATTAGATGCGGAAATGCCATCGCTTTGCTCATCCCTCGTGTCGCCAGCATGATCGGAAGATTCAATGCCATCCCACCGATTGAGAGTGCTGCGATTAGAATACCATTTGGCTGATCCAGATACGCCAGAGGTGCCAGATTGGTCGGGATGAGCAGCACCACCAACCAGATCTGTACCCAGGCGGGCAAGTCACGAAAACTCTTCCAGATGTCGACAATCATCATCGCTCCTTCAGGAATTAACCTTTTGTCGATACCCTATTGAGTAAAAAGAGAAGGTCAGATCAAAAGAGCGTCAGATCGCGGCTTTGAGTGCAACCCCCAGCTTTTCAACCAATTCATCAATCTGTGCGTCTTCGATAATGAAAGGCGGCGCCAACAGAATATGGTCGCCACTTCGACCATCGCGCGTGCCAGACATGGGGTAACAGATCAGACCAGCGTTTAACGCCGCCTTCTTGATCTTGCCCGCGAGACCAAGTGAGGGATCAAACGGTGTTTTTCCGGCCCGATCCGAGACCAGCTCGATACCGCGGAACAGCCCGCGGCCCCGAATATCGCCGACATTAGGGTGCTCGCTGAACGCAGTTTCCAGCGCATATTGCAGTCTATGCCCCATAAAATCGGCGCGCTGGGGCAGTTGTTGGCTCGTCAATTCCTTCAGCACCGCCAATGCCGCCGCAGTTGCCACCGGATGGCCGACATAGGTATGCCCGTGCTGGAAAAACCCTGACCCATTTTGGATCGCCTTATATATCCGGCTCGTACACAACATTGAGCCGATGGGTTGATAACCCGCCCCCAAACCCTTGGCGATGCACAGAATATCCGGGGCAATTCCATCGTGATCGCAGGCAAACAAATGCCCGGTGCGCCCCATACCGCACATGACCTCATCGAGGATCAGCAAAACGCCATATTGATCACAGATTTCACGTATGCGCCTAAAATACCCTTCGACCGCCGGGACCGCCCCCAGCGTTGCCCCCACGACTGGCTCGGCCATAAACGCCATGACGGTTTCAGGGCCAAGACGCAAAATTTCGGCCTCCAACTCGTCGGCCACCCGTTGACCATAGGCGTGGCTGCTCTCACCATCTTGCTTTTCGGCATATTCGTAGCAGGGCGCTATATGGGTCATTTCGATCAGCATCGGTGCGAATTGCGCACGGCGCCAGGCATTTCCCCCCGCTGACAAGGCCCCCAAAGTGTTTCCATGATAGCTTTGGCGGCGCGCGATGACGTGGCGGCGCTCGGGCTGACCGATCTCAAGAAAATACTGCCGCGCCAGTTTGATGGCGGCCTCTGTTGCTTCGGACCCTCCGGATACGAAATAAACGCGATCCAAATCCCCGGGCGCATGATCAATCAGAAGGTCCGCAAGGGCTTCGGCAGGTTCGGACGTCATAAACCCGGTATGCGCAAAGGCGATCTTTTCAACCTGGCTTTGAACCGCCTCGATCACCGCCCGGTTTGAGTGGCCAAGACAGGACACAGCAGCATCACCGCAATCCAGATACCGCTTACCGTCAGCATCGATCAGATAGCAGCCTTCGCCGCCAACCGCGACTGGCAGCTGAGATTTCGTATGGCGTGGGAAAACGTGGCTCATGATCTATCCTCTTTCAATCTGGCGACAAGAGCCGCGACTGAGGCGGCGTTATTGTCCCAAGTGTCTCCGTTCCGATCTGCGATGCTGTTTTCAAATCCGACCCGGACATCACCGCCCAAGGACGCCGCATGTACCAGACAGTCATGCTCTTGTTTTCCAAAGGCACAGATCATCCAGGGCGAATCCCCGTCCGGAAACGCATCCAGATCCGAGGGCTTTGATTCCTGATCAGTCCGATAGCGCCCCAGAACAAGCAAACGGTCGGATTGCTGTTCGCGCACAACACCACGCTTTTGCCACCTTGTTAATAGGGCCGCATCTTCAGCGTCGTAAAGAATATGCTGAACCCGCGTCCCCTGATCCGCGCAAAGACCATAGATCCGGTCAGCCAGATCGTTATCGCGCGCGATTTCGCGGACCGAGATCGACGCCCAAGCCGGTCTAACCTTCCTCAGACATTCGAACTGGCTGCTTACATCAAAAATCCCTGCCGCCTCGGTTGTGATCTGGATGTCCAGGGCAGGAACCCTCCGCCGAAGTTCGGCAAGTGTTTCCAGATACTGTCCCGCGTCCAAAGAGTGACGGCCTTCTGTGTCCCGAATGTGCAGATGAAGACCGGCCGCACCGGCCTCATGGCATGCTCTGGCCGCTTCAAGAATTTGCGAGGTTGTGACAGGCAGGGCTGGGTGATCTGCCGCACCTCGGCGCGCACCATTGGGCGCCGCCAGAATGTAGGGTTCAGATTTCGACCGATGCTGTGACATTCCCTGCCCCCGATTACCTGTTGCCGCATCTATGCAAGCGGCCTATGTTTTACACTTCCTTCTTTCATAACATATGTTTTTTCATGACAGAGACCCAACGCCAGCTGACAGATAACTTGAGGAAAAACATCGACCAGATGCCGCCCAGACTTCAGGCGGCAGCCAAATACATCGTGGATCACCCCGCGGATTTTGGCCTCGACCCGATACGGGTAACTGCCGAGAAGATCGGTGTCAGTGCAAATGTCCTTGTCAGGCTTGCCCAGTATATGGGCTATGGTGGGTTTCAGGCCTTTCGCTCTCCGTTCCGTCAAAATCTGGCGACGGATAACGAAGAATTCCTTGGCCCTGCCTGGCAAACCCACATGCACGCTGAAGGAGCCCATGGTCAACTTCAAGCCAAGCTTGCCCGCAACGAACAGAATGTCGTTGTCAGGTCGCTGCGATTGATGAGGCCCGACACAGCGCATCTGGCCATTGAACATATACTCGGGTCCCGCCGATGCTTCGTAACAGCCACTCGTGCGAGTTACGCGCTGGCCTATTATTTCTCCTATAACGGGCGCATGGCGCACCCGGGCATTCAGTTGATCCCCCGCCACATTGGCTCGGCCACTGATGATCTGCTGGACGCGGATGACAAGGATTGCCTGCTGGCAATCACCGTAAGCCCCTATTCGGCCGAAACGATAAAATCCGTGAGGTACGCCCGGGAAAAAGGACTTCGGGTCATCCTGATCTCGGATAGCGAAGTCATTGCGCCGGGTGTCGACCCGGATGTCGTCTTTACCGTCAGCACAAGGTCACAACATCACACCTCGAGCTTTGCCGGTGTCATGGCTGTGTTGGAATGTCTCATCGGCCATTTATTTGACGCTGGTGGCAAAACAGCAGCGCACCGCGTTGAGGCCTATCAAAAGGCGCGCGAAGATACCGGGGCCTATTGGCAGCCAAACAAGCTTCCGAAAATTCGCCGAAAATAGAAAAAGCCCCGAGGGACACACCCCGGGGCTTTGCGACTAAAAGCCGATTTAATTACATGCAGGCCAGCACAGCCCGCTTGGTCATCACACTGACCAGATGCGCGCGATACGCTTTGCTGCCATGAAGATCGCCGATCATGTTGGCCGGGTTGATGTTCAGCCCCATCAACGCGTCCGGTCGGAATTCAGTATTCAGCGCCTGTTCTGCTTCGGACCAGCGGAACACCCCATCCTCGCTGGCGCCCGTGACCGCCACACGCACACCGTCGGCGAACCGGGCCAGATAGACACCCACCAACGCAAAGCGCGAGGCTGGCTGCAAGAACTTCTGATAGCTCGCGGCCTGTGGCACCGGAAAGCGGATGGAAGTGATGATCTCACCCTCATCCAGTGCGGTCGAGAACATGCCATCAAAAAACGCATCCGCCGCAATCTGACGGGCGTTGGTCACGATCGTGGCCCCGGATCCGAGCACACCCGCCGGGTAACAGGCCGCCGGATCGTTATTCGCAACCGAGCCGCCAATCGTGCCGCGGTTGCGCACCGCCGGATCACCGATCTGACCGGCCAATGCGGCCAGCGCCGGGTATGATCCCGCTGCCTCTTGAGCAACAAATGCATGCGGCGTTGCGCCACCAATAGAAACCGACCCGTCATCCCCAACACAGACGCCCTGCATTTCGGGAATTCCGCTGAGCGAGACGAGTGCCGATGGCGCCGCCAATCGTTGTTTCAGCGTCGGGATCAGGGTTTGCCCACCACCCAACGCCTGCGCATCCTCAGCCCCTAAAGCGGCAACCGCGTCGGCTATGGTCGAGGGTTTCTCAAATTCGAAATTGTACATTTCGTCTTCCTTTCCGAAAGGCGCTGATCCGCCCTTCATCTGGCTATAAATATCTCGGGGAGCGCGAGGGGTTGACCCCTCGCACCCCAACCTCTCACCCGTGCATCGCGGTCCAGACACGCGATGGACTCACCGGCATATCGATATGATCGATGGCTTTGCCGCCTGAATTCAACGCATCCAGCACCGCGTTGACCACCGCAGGTGGTGAACCGATTGCCCCGGCCTCACCACAGCCCTTCACACCCAACGGGTTATGCGTACATGGCGTCTGGCTCGAGTGGTCCACCGCATAGAACGGCACATCATCGGCACGCGGCATCGCATAGTCCATGAAGGATGCGCTCAGCAGCTGACCGTTTTCGTCATAGGCACAGTTTTCAAGCAATGCCTGACCGATGCCCTGACCGATGCCGCCATGCACCTGACCATCCACGATCATCGGGTTGACGATATTGCCAAAGTCATCAGCGGCAGTGAAGGCTTCGATGGTGACCCGGCCGGTTTCGGGGTCAACCTCGACCTCACAGGCATAGGCGCCAGCCGGGAAGGTAAAGTTGGCTGGGTCATAAAAGGCGGTCTCCTCCAGCCCGGGCTCGACCTCCAGCGGAAAGTTATGCGGCACATAGGCCGTCAGGGTGACATCACCCCAGGCCACCGACTTGTCGGTCCCTGCCACGCTGAACTGACCATCCTTCAGCTCGATATCAGCCTCGGACGCCTCCAACAGATGCGCCGCGATCTTCTTGGCCTTGTCGATCACTTTCTCAGTTGCCTTTACCATCGCCGATCCACAGACCGCCAAAGACCGCGAGCCATAGGTGCCCATGCCAAACGGAATCTTCGACGTGTCGCCATGCACGATCTCGATCATCGACTCGTCGATACCGATCATGTCCGCCACAACCTGCGGGAAGGCCGTTTCATGCCCCTGCCCGTGGCTATGGGCACCTACCATGACGCTGATCGAGCCGGTGGCATTCACCCGCACAGTCGCCGCATCATACAGACCCGCACGGGCCCCCAGCATGCCAACGATGTTCGACGGCGCGATGCCGCAAGCCTCGATATAACAGTTGACGCCCAGACCCCGCAGCTTGCCCTTGGCCTCGCTTTCAGCGCGACGCGCGGCAAAGCCCGCCAGATCAGCAGCGGACTCAAGCTTGTCCATCGTCCCATTATAATCGCCTGTGTCATAGGTCAGCGCCACCGGTGTGTCATAGGGGAACTGGGTGATGAAGTTCTGCCGTCGAAGGGCGATCGGATCGACACCCAGTTCACGCGCTGCCTTGTCCACGACCCGCTCCAACTGGAACGTCGCCTCAGGACGGCCCGCGCCGCGATAGGCATCCACCGGGACCGTATTGGTGAACATCGCCTTGACGTTGACCTGAATGACCGGCGTCTTGTAGTTGCCCGCCATCAGCGTCCCGTGCAGCCATGTCGGAACCGAGCTGGAGAAGGTCGACAGATACGCACCCATATTTGCATAGGTGTTGGTGCGCAGACCGATAAAGTTATTGTCCGCATCCAGCGCCAGTTCGATCTGTCCGACATGGTCGCGCCCATGCGCGTCAGACATGAACGCCTCGGACCGGCTCGAGGTCCATTTGACCGGGCGGTTACAAGCCTTGGCGGCGAAGGTGCAGAACGCCTCTTCGGCATAGTGGAAGATCTTGGTGCCAAAGCCGCCACCCACATCCGGCGCGACCACGCGAACCTTGTGTTCGGGCAGGCCCAGAACAAAGGCACACATCAACAGGCGGATCACATGCGGGTTCTGCGACGTGGTATAAAGTGTGTATTCTTCGGTGCCGCGGCTGTACTCGCCCACCGCCACACGCGGCTCCATCGGATTGGCAACCAGACGGTTGTTCACCAGATCCAGCGTGGTGACATGGGCCGCATTGGCAAAGACCTCATTGACCTTGGCATCATCGGTTTCGCCCAGCTGCCAATCATAGCAGATGTTGTTTTTCAGATCGTCATGGACCAGCGTCGCGCCTTCTTGCGCGGCGGCCTTCATGTCGATCACGGCGGGCAGCTCCTCGATATCAAGCTCGATCGCCTCAGCCGCGTCGCGGGCCTGTTCCAGGCTGTCGGCGACCACAGCAGCAATCGGATCGCCCACATGGCGCACTTTGCCCTGTGCCAAAATGGGATGCGGAGGTTCCTGCATCGGTGCGCCGTGCTTGTCGGTCACTTCCCAGCCACAGGGCATGCCGCCCACGCCTTCGAAATCCTTGCCGGTAAACACTTTGACCACGCCCGGCATGGCCTCGGCAGCAGAGGTGTCGATGCTTTTGATCCGGCCATGCGCGATGTCGGACCGCAGAAAATGCACATAGGCCTGGCCATGCACGTTGATATCGTCGGTGTAATTGCCTGCTCCGGTTAAAAAGCGCACGTCCTCGCGCCGTTTGGAACTGGCTCCGATGCCACTGTCTTTGGGCATTGCTTGTTCTCCTCCCTGAAAAAGAATTTTCGTCGAAAATTCTTTACGTCGGTATTACTCGGCAGCGATGCCGCTTACGTCCTGGCCCGATGCGGCCATGATCGCTTTGACAATGTTGTGATAGCCTGTGCAGCGGCACAGGTTGCCTTCCAGATACTTTCGAATCTCGGCTTCGCTCGGGCGCGGGTTCTCTTTCAGCAAGGCGGCGGCGCTCATCACCATGCCCGGCGTACAAAACCCGCATTGCAACCCGTGATGATCCTGAAACGCCTGCTGAATCACGTTCAAAGACCCATCCTCAGCGGCCTGGCCCTCAATCGTGTCGACCTCGGACCCGTCCGCTTCCAGCGCAAGCATGTTGCACGACTTCACCGCCGCGCCATTCACATGAACAACACACGCCCCACATTGCGCCGTGTCACATCCAACATGCGTTCCGGTCAGCGACAGATGATCACGTAAAAATCCAGACAACAACGTCCGACCCTCAACCTCACCGCTAACAGACCTCCCGTTCACGGTCATGGTGACCTGTGTCATAAGTTCCTCCCATGTCATATTTTTCTCTGTCGAGTTAAACACGGGACTTATTGTTTGAGAACAAAAATTTCGCAGGGCGCCGTTTAGGACAGATCACAATGCCGAACAAAGCGGCCTGATCTGGGTCTTAAATTGATGTCAAACGCCTTACCGCTTGATAGATGCGCGTGGCTGTGGCCGGGTCGGGATTTCCTTGAGCAATCCACCGACCCCCATGCCTGCAATATGCGCCGCTTTCGTTTCAATCCCGCAAGCCACGCGCGACAAAACCCAATCCGCACCGTTCAGTGCGGGAGAGCGCGCACACCCCGGCAAACCGATTACAGGTCTGGCGTCCAGCAGACCGGTGAACAACAGGTTGCCCGGATCTACTGGCATTCCAAACCGATCCACCTGACCGCCTGCAACACGAACAGCCTGCGGCGCAACATCATGCGCATCCGAAGTTGCTGAGCCCGTCAAAATCAGGATAATATCCCCTTTGACGCCCGTCAATGCAGCAGACAGCGCCTGAATCTCATGTGGCACCACCCGAATGTCATCCAAACCCATACCCAGGGCTTCGACACGCCCTCGGATTGCGGCAATACCCTTGTCGTTCGAAACACCTCCGGGGATGTCTGTGACGATCAGGCCAGCACTGCGAAACACCGGGCCAGACAGGCGCACCGCCCCTTGTGCCAGCGCCGAGGCACGCACCACATCTTCGCCGGGAACGGCATAAGAAATGACTTTGATCGTCGCCACCATCCCGCCTGATCCCATCTGTTGATATTGGGGAACTGTGGCCACGGTAATCATTGGGTTAACCAAGTTGAACGCTTCCAGCGCCTGTACGTCCAGAACAGTGACTCCGGGGCCTCTCGCCAAGAGGTTAACGCGCCCTGTGAACGGCTCGGTGACGCGCAATCCCACGGTTGCCGGGTCCGGGGCCAAAGCCTCTGCCAACCTCCGGGCAGCGTCGTTTTCGTGACAATCACCGGGTTCCAGCTGCGCAACAGTGACCGAGGTCAACCCGGCGGCGGCCATTTCATCCAGATGAGTTTGCGTGAGCAAGAGGCCCTTACGCAGCTTTGTGTCTTGGGCTTTTACTGAATGCGCCAGAATTGCACCGGCGGCCTCGCGCAGAGGAACCGAGCCAAACTTCATGCTTTGCCCCGCAACACCGCAGTCATTTCGGCCAATATTGAAATCGCAATTTCCGCGGGATCGGCGGCGCCGATATCCAAGCCTACGGGACCGTGAATCTGTGAAATCTGCTTTTCAGTAAATCCGGCTTCTTTCATCCGGGTGACGCGTTTCGCATGCGTTCGATTAGACCCCAGCGCCCCAATATAGAACACACCGGCTCTCAGGGCTGCCTCTAACGCGGGATCATCCAGTTTTGGATCATGGGTCAGCAAGACAACAGCCGTTCGCGCATCCATTCCAAGCTTTGCAACGGCCTCATCCGGCCAATCCGTCAGCACGGTTTCCTGAGGGAATCTTGCGGCGGTTGCAAACGCATCTCGCGGATCCACAATCGCAGGGTCGTACCCCGCAATTCGCGCCATCGGGACCAGGGCCTGAGCAATATGAACGGCCCCGACCACTATCAACCGCAAGGGCGGATTGTGGACCGAAACAAATGTCTTCGCATCCTCTTCGAAACCGGACCGGTCCATGCGCATGCGTTCGGGATAACGATCGCGCTGCAACGCACGATGGCCGGATTCGATATTCACCTCATAAGCCACAGGCTCGCGCTGCGCGCGTGCAGCGACCAGATCGCGCAATATGCTTTCAGGAAGGACCGATCCAATAGGTTCGACCAGTACCCGAATTGTTCCGCCACAGGCCAGCCCGACCGCAAAAGCATCTTCGTCACTGACCCCGAATTCAAGTAGGCGCGCTTCACCCTCTTCGATCGCTTCCAACGCCTCGACGACAACCGCACCTTCGACACAGCCACCCGATACTGACCCCTCAAAGCGGCCATCACCTGCTATCACAAGCTGAGCACCAACACGTCTGGGGGCACTGCCCCAGGTCTGAACAACCGTAGCCAGCGCAACTGGCTTTCCCGTTTCATACCAATCCAGAGCAGTCTCGGGGCTGTTGTCGAATCTGTCCATATCGCCCTCCTGGCGTTTCCCGCACCAACATAGGCAGGTTTGGCAGGATGAAAAGTAAGCCATCTGGCTAACTCATGGGCCTTGAAAGAAAATCCAAATGCTATGCAAAGCCCCGCGGGTTTCAGCCGAACATCCCAAGCATTGATTGCCAGCCCTCCCGATTCTGACCTAAACGCGGATCATGCGCAGCTGTGACGCAGATTATTTTCAAAAGGAGACAGAGACTTGAAACACATTATTACACTCGGATCAGTATTGGGAATGCTAGCGGCGACAGTGGCCAGCGCAGATACCTTCCTTCGCTATGGCGAAGTGGACGGATGGAAAATCTTCATCGACGAAGACAAGAAATCCTGCCTGATCGAAGCGGTCGATGACGCGGAAAACGTGGTTCAGATGGGCCTGACCGAAGACCGCGGCGTGGGATATGTTGGCGTATTCACCAAAGCTGAAACCAACATCAAGCGTGGCGAAACCGAGGCTGTGGCGATCCTGCTGGGCGAAAACCTGTATCTTGGAGAAGCCACCGGCATGAAGGGCAACATCACCAAAGGCTATTCGGGTGGCTATGTGCTGTCGGATGACCCCAAGTTTGCCGAAGACCTTGCCAAACAGAAAGTTATGGTCGTGTTCCCCGAAAAGGAATTCGCCTTCACCGTTGATCTGACCGGTACGTACAAAGCGATGGAAATGGCGCGTAAGTGCAACGAAGAACAGCTTGGTTGAGACCTACTTCGAAAGCGCGGCCATCAACCGCGCTTTCTCACCCATGTCATCCGGTTTTGAGATGACTTTGGCCAGATCTTCCAGCGACGCAATGGAATGACCGGCCCGAAAGCTGTCAACATGGGGAAGCATCGCCGCCACCCCCTGCGCTTTTGGCGCAAAGCCATCCCAACGCAACAAAGGGTTCAGCCAGATCAAACGGCGGGCTGACAGATGCAGGCGCTGGATTTCTTTTCCAAGCACCTCGGGTTCGCCCCGATCCAGACCATCCGTAATCAACAACACCACCGCACCCTGCCCCAGAACCCGACGCGACCAGTCACGGTTAAAAGCGTGCAGGCATTCCCCGATCCGCGTGCCACCCTCCCAATCTTGCGCCTCGGCCCCTGCCGCCGACAGGGCAGCATCTACATCGCGTTGGCGCAGGTGCCGGGTGATATTCGTCAACCTCGTGCCGAAGGTAAACGCATGAACCTTGGCCCACCCCGCGCCCTTGACGTTTGAAACCGCATGCAGGAAATGCAGGATGATACGAGAGTACTGGCTCATAGATCCTGAGATATCGCAGAGAACGACAAGGTTCGGCCACCGTTGTTTCGGCTTCAAATACGCGATGTCCCGCAGTTCACCACCCTGCCGCACGGATGCGCGCAGCGTGCGGGCGCGGTCGATCCGATGCCCAAGATGGCTGGCTTGGCCTCGGCGCGACTCGATTGGTTTTACCGGCAATTTGAGCTGTGCCAGAATGCGCTTGGCCAAAGCAATTTCTTCGGTGCTCATTTGCTCAAAGTCTAGATTGCGCAACCGTTCTTCCGAGGACGCGGTCCGCGACGCATCTATCTCCAGCTCAGTTTCTTCCTCGATGTCAGTGTTGTCAGGCAAGTCCCGTTCGACGCCGTCCAGCAGAGCCTCGGCCGCGCGTTTCTCTGCAGCTTCGGCCTTGCGCTCTTCCTGAACGCCGCGGATCGCGGGCAGCATCATGGACATCATGTGTTCCATGTAACGTGGGTCGCGCCAATACATGCGGAAAATCTGCGCAAATACTGCCCGATGTTCGGGTCGGGTCACGAAACAAGCGTGCAACGTCCAGTAAAAATCCCGCTTTTCCGAGAAGCCCGCAACCTGAACCGCCCGGATCGCATCCACAACCCGCCCGGTGCCAATCGGCAGCCCTGCCTTGCGCAAAGCCCGCGCGAAATGAGTGATATTCTGCGCCAGTTTTGGGTTGTCGGGGATTTCGAGAGGGAGCTGTTCAGCCATCAGGCAGGTTCCAGCGACGCCTTGGCTTCATCCAGAATGCGTTTCGCCTCGGACCCTTGCAGTTGCTGGATATCGTCCTGATATTTCAGGATCGCTCCCAGCGTGTCGCCGATCACTTCGGGGCTAAGGTTGATGACGTCCAGCGCCAGCAGGCATTTGGCCCAGTCGATCGTCTCGGCCACGCCTGGTTTCTTGAACAGATCCTCTGTGCGCAGGTGTTGGACAAAGGCGACGACCTCTCGGCTTAGCGCCTCGGCGACCTCGGGTGCGCGGGCGTTCAGAATTTCAATTTCACGGTCAAAATCCGGGTAATCGACCCAATGGTACAGGCAACGGCGTTTCAGGGCGTCATGCACCTCTCGCGTTCGGTTCGATGTAACGATGACAATCGGTGGCTCCGGCGCTTTGACAGTGCCCAATTCGGGGATGGTGACCTGAAAATCGCTGAGCGCTTCCAGCAGGAAGGCCTCAAACGGTTCATCCGTGCGGTCAAGTTCATCAATCAACAGGACGGGTGCCCCGTTTTCATCCGGACGCATGGCCTGCAACAACGGACGCTCGATCAGGTAGTCGTCAGAAAACAATTCGGTCTGCAACGAACCCCGGTCAGCGCCGCCCGAGGCTTCGGCGGTTCGGATCGCAACCATTTGCGCCGGGAAATTCCATTCGTAAACCGCCGAGGAGGCGTCCAGCCCTTCATAACACTGCAGGCGGATCAGGCGACGGTTCAGACCAGCGGCCAGTGCTTTGGCGATTTCTGTTTTTCCGACGCCTGCCTCACCTTCTAGAAATAGCGGGCGGCCCAGTTTAAGCGACAAAAACACCACTGTCGCCAAGGCCCGACCGCAAACGTAACCCTGTGAGCCCAGCATTTGCTGCACGGTATCAATGGAATCTTGCTGCGTCATGGAACCCTCTTTCTTTCGTTGCTTAACAGGTCATGCAAGCGCGGGGGCGTCAAGGCCCCGGCCCCGCCACCCAGACGCCATCGCGGCAGAGAGGTGAAGTTTTTGCACCAGATCCTCACGGTTTGGTTGGTCTTTGGCCGAGGCTGTGCTAGCGGGTGCGCATGACTGATACGCTGACCATTCGCCGCCCCGATGACTGGCATCTGCATTTGCGCGATGGCGCCATGTTGCAGGCCGTTCTGCCCGAAACCGCACGCCATTTTGCCCGTGCGATCATAATGCCGAACCTTGTTCCGCCAGTTGTGCGCGGCGATCAGGCCGCCGCATATCGCGACCGCATTCTGGCCGCCCTGCCCGAAGGCATGCCGTTCGAGCCGCTGATGACCTTGTACCTGACCGAAGACACCGACGCCGAGGATGTCGCCGCAGCCTATGCAAGCGGGCTGATCAAGGCCGTAAAGCTGTATCCCGCAGGCGCAACCACCAATTCCGCCTCGGGCGTGCGTGATTTCGACAAGGTCCGCCCGGTGCTTGAGAGAATGGCTGAGATCGGTCTGCCGATGTGTGTCCATGGTGAAGTCACCGATGCCGAGGTCGACATTTTCGACCGCGAAGAGGTTTTCATCGATACGATACTTGATCCACTGCGCCAGGCGACTCCTGGTTTGCGGGTCGTGATGGAACACATCACGACGGCTCAGGGTGCGATTTATGCGCAATCCGGTGGAGATGATCTTGCTGCAACAATCACGGCCCATCACCTGATCATCAACCGCAATCACATCCTGGTGGGCGGGATCAAACCGCATTACTTCTGCCTGCCCGTGGCCAAGCGCGAGACCCATCGCCAGGCTTTGTTGAGCGCCGCAACTTCTGGGATGTCTTGCTACTTCCTTGGCACCGACAGCGCGCCACACACAGATGCAAACAAGGAAATGGCCTGTGGCTGTGCGGGATGTTTCACCGCCACAAACACCATGTCCCTGGTGGCCGAGATGTTTGACAAAGCGGATGCGCTGGACAAGCTGGAAGGGTTCACATCATTGAACGGACCTGCGTTTTATGGCCTGCCGGTGAATAAAGAAACCATCACCCTTACCAAGGGCGACCCCGTTGAATATCCCGACAAGATCGAAACTGACGACGGCCCGGTAACAGTATTCGAACCCGGGTTCCCCTTGCACTGGCGCGTCGTCTAACGCGCCAGCATTTTCGCCAGATCACGGGTGCGGCCACCGGTACGCAGCATCGACCAGATCGCGTCTGCGTCCTCGGCACCGATCAGCTTGGCCGCCTTGCTTCTGACCCGGTCTTCCCGGTCGGCCAATGTCATAGGGCCAAGCAAATCGTGGCTGGCCTGTTTACGTGCCCCATCGCGGCGCAGCAAAGACAGATCCGCTTGAGTTTCAGACAGCGACTCATCGGCTTCGACTGAAATCCGGTCCCGCAGCGATTGCAGGCGCCTATCCGCACATACCTTATCCGAAAAACTGTCTGGCAAGGCTGTGTCATATCCCAGCGCTTGCATAGCAATAACCGTCCGGTAGGAAAACTTGGCCCCCAACTCGGTGGTCGGAGAGGTTTGATTACACACTGTCATCCAGCGCGGGTGGGTCCTGATCCTGATCTCGGCTACTTCGGGCTCTGCAATATCCAGGTCACGTGCGGCCTCTAATGCGGCGTGCAACCCATGACAGCAGGCATGAAACTTATGGCTTACATCTTTGAACAGCCACGTCTCTCCGATTCCATCCAGAGCAGCGGCCTTTTCGGACTGACCCATATGGGTTGCACCAAAACCATAGGGCCCCTCAAGCGCATCCGAGTTGGGATCAAACCCCTTGGACACCAACAGCGCAGCCTCAACCCCTGCAGCGGCAGCTAGCCCGGCATTATAGGGCTTTCCCATCGTGCCGAAATGAGCTTTCAGCCCTGCGGCGCGGGTGGCAGCCAGACCAAGAACCCGGCGCATCTTTTCCGTATCGAACCGCAGCACCCGGCCAGCGGCGACCGCCGCACCAAAGGCACCTGACGTCGCGGTCTGATGGAACCCGCCCTGGTAATGCGCACGCCCCAGCCAAAGCCCTACGCGGATCGAAACCTCCATCCCGACAAGAGCGGCCTCAAGGACATCGACAAGAATCCGGTCGTCCCAATCACAAAGGGCAAAGGCCGCAGGCATAACCGCGACCGAAGGGTGCCCGATATGCGCAAAATGCGTGTCATCATAATCCAAAGCGTGGGAAATGGTTCCGTTAACCAAACCTGCTGCTCTGACGGGAGCCAGCCCCCCACCAAACAGATGGGCCTGCGGGTTGCCTCCTTCATCCAGAACCAGTGCGCGCACGGTCTGAGATACGGGTTCGCTAACACCGACGCGGCCAACAGCCACCCAATCCAGCGCAGACAGAGAGGTTACAAGACGGGCCTCTGACGAGGTCGCAACAGGCCCCGAGGCAAAATCGGCCAATGCTGTGGTAAAATCAGTCATGTGGCGCAGTCTAGCAAGCGCCGCTTTCGGGTAAAGACTTAGCTGTACAATTCCTCTGCCCGGCCCTCGAACGCCCTCACGATCCTGTGCATCGCCTCATTGAAGACCACTCCGATGATACCCTGAAGAATGGCATTCTTGAATTCAAAATCAACATGGAACGAAACGTTGCACCCGCCTTCTGCCGCGTCCTCGAAATGCCAGTCCGACTTCATGTATTTGAAGGGCCCATCCAGATATTCCGTGTCGATCCGGCGTTGTTCGGCAAACAGGGTAACCCGGCTGCCAAAGCGTTCGCGGAACACTTTGAACGAAATGATCAGGTCAGCTTCCATCACCTGTGCCTCTCCTGCTGCATATGAGCGTCGGATACGTGCAGCCGCACACCAGGGCAAAAACTCGGGATACTTTGCTACATCGGCAACCAGATCGTACATCTGTTGCGCAGTGTAAGGCAGGTGTCGCGTTTCCGAATGTATAGGCATGGCGTCCGGTTTTTGCAGGTGACAATGGCGCGTCATGTCGTATGTTGCGCGCCAAAGATCAAGGGGGCAGTGATGAGCCAGCGCGGATATGTGATTGATGAGATGATCTCGGCAAAGGCCATTGCCGCCAGGATCGAAGAACTTTGCCGCGAAATCACTGCCGAATTCGACGGAACCGACAAGCTGGTTGTTGTCGGCCTGCTGCGTGGTAGCTTTGTCTTTATCGCCGATCTGGTGCGCGAATTGGACTTGCCCATTGAAGTGGATTTCCTTGAGGCGTCATCCTACGGGGATGCGATGGAAAGCAGCCGGGAAGTCCGCATTCTAAAAGACCTGCGCGGCGCTATTGAGGGTCGCGACGTTCTGGTAGTCGAGGATATCGTCGACACCGGGCACACGCTGAACCATGTTACTCATCTGCTGCAAAGCCGCGATCCTGGAAAACTTCGCTCGATCGCACTACTGGACAAGCCCAGCCGACGCGAAGTCGATTTCCGTTCGGACTGGATCGGGTTTGAAATTCCTGATGAGTTTGTTGTGGGTTACGGGATCGACTACGCACAGCGCAATCGCAACTTGCCATTTATTGGTAAGGTTCGTTTTATCGAAGACTGAGAAGGGTAAAAATAGACCCAGATTCCAATAGTCAAAGTTGCTGCGCACCTTTGCATTCACTTAATTGAATACCATTGGACAACGCCCTCAACAACAGATTACCCTCCAATCATCTTGGGAGGATTCTGCTTATGAAAGTAATGTCTATTGGGCTTCTGGCGACTTGCGCAGTCGTCGCAACGGTTGGTCTTGCGGACGCAAAAGACAACAAGGGCAAAGGGAAAGGTCCAGACAAGTCGAAAATCGAAAAGTCGATAAAGACCAATAATGGCGTTGGTGTACCGCCCGGACAGATCAAGCGTTATACGCGAGGTCAGAAACTCCCTAACGATCTGAATTTTGACTATCTTGATGACCTGGACGGCTGGAAGTTGAAGCCCCTACCCGCCGGTCAGCGATATATCCGCGTGGATGACGAAATCCTGTCGATATCTGATGAAACTAAGACAGTCATTGATGCCGTTGGAATAGTGAGCGATCTCGTAAACTGAAGTTTCAGCCATTAAGTGATCGAATTGCGGCAACAAATACGTCTACTCCTACCGAGATAAGTGCGTCTGGGAAATCATAGTCAGGGTTATGCAATTGCGGATGATCCTGCCCCGACCCCAGCCAGAACATGGCCGTTTTTGCGCCTTTCCCAAATTGCCCGAAATCTTCTGAGAACTTTTGCGGCGTCTCTGTTGAATGGCACGGTACTCCACGCTCGGCGCAGGCCGTTGCGATGATGCTCACCGCGTCGCTGTGATTGACGCAGGCCTCGAAGACATCGTCATAGGTGATCTCAACCTCCAGACTGTCGGCGGATGCGGCGCGGCGCGCCAGTGCCTCGGCCTCGGTCATCAGCGTCTGCATCCGGGCATCTGAAACGGTGCGCAAGGTTACCCAGATCTCGGCCTGTCCCGGAGCGACGCCGAAAGTCGGCTCTCCCAAACGGGCATGCGTCACAGTTGTCAGCGCAAAATCGGCATCCAACGCGCCGCCTGCGCCCAAACCCGCCAGTTGCAACATCAATTCAGACATTGCCCGAGCCGGAGAAACCCCATCCTGAGGCGCAGCCGCATGGGACGTCTTGCCGGTCAGGATGATTTTCATCCCGCGCGAGGCGCAGTTAGCCGAACTCTGACACAACTCAACAGCGCCAAGTTCCAACCCCGGCAGGTTGTGCAAAGAGAACACGTAATCCGGCGCGATCTTCGCGAATTGAGGGTCCGCGCGAAAGGCGATGGCGCCCTGCCCGGTTTCTTCAGCCGGTTGAAAAATCAAAACCACCCGACCCTTTTGGGGTCGGTGACGCGCCAGGTCTTCGGCAACGCCAAGCACCATCGCCATGTGCCCATCATGGCCACACAGATGCCCTTTGCCCGAAACCTTCGACACATATAGGTGCGTGCCAAGTTCTTGAATCGGCAGCCCATCCAATTCGCCTCGGATACCAACGGTTGGCCCAGCCTGCCCACTGTCAAAAACCGCGGCAACGCCATGCCCTCCCAGTCCGGTAAGCACATGGTCCGCACCGAACCCCCGCAAAAGATCTGTTATGCGGGCAGCGGTCTCACGCTCGTGCCCGGATAGTTCGGGATATTGATGCAGGTCGTGGCGCAGGCGTGTCAGCCGCGCATGCGCTTCGGGTGTCACCCCTGTTCCAGCTTTTTCTGGCGTGCCTCACGCAACCGGGCAAAATCGTCTCCGGCGTGATAGGACGACCGGGTTAGAGGTGTCGCGGACACCATCAGGAACCCTTTGCCAAATGCCGCCTTTTCATAGGCTGCAAATTCTTCGGGCGTCACAAACCGATCGACTCCGTGGTGTTTGGGCGTGGGCTGCAGATACTGACCGATGGTCAGGAAATCAATTTCAGCGGCGCGCATATCATCCATGACCTGCCGGACCTGCTGACCATCCTCACCCAAACCGACCATGATCCCGGATTTGGTAAAGACCGACGGATCCAGCTCTTTCACGCGCTGCAATAGACGCAAAGAGTGAAAATACCGCGCGCCCGGGCGCACTTCGGGATAGAGGCCGGGTACGGTTTCAAGATTATGATTAAAGACGTCTGGCTTTGCCTCAACGACAACTTCTAGAACGGACGGATCGCATTTCAGAAAGTCGGGCGTCAGAATTTCGATCGTCGTACCCGGAGACCGGTGACGCACGGCGCGAATGGTCTGCGCAAAATGCTCTGCCCCGCCATCTGCAAGGTCATCGCGGTCGACAGAGGTGATGACCACATGGTTCAACCCCAGCTTTTCAACCGCATGAGCAACGCGACCCGGTTCAAACGCATCCAGCGAATCCGGGCGACCGGTGGCGATGTTGCAAAAGGTACAGCCGCGGGTACAAATCTCGCCCATGATCATCATGGTCGCGTGGCCCTGGCTCCAACATTCACCGACATTGGGGCATCCGGCTTCTTCGCAGACCGTAACCAGATTGTTGTCACGCATGATCTTGCGCGTGTCAGCATAACCCTGACCACCGGGCGCTTTGACGCGAATCCAACTGGGCTTTTTCGGCTGCGAATTGTCGGGCCGATGAGCCTTTTCTGGGTGTCTTTGTTCGGGAATGTTCAGATCGCGCACGGCCTGTCTTTCTGACTTTGGGTCAATTCGGTTTACCCATAACATAAACTGACCTCTGCTATTACACCACCCATGCATAGCCGCTATGCATCAGGGTGAAAGACTTTGACGTCTCAGGGCCAAAATTCTAAATAATTTCCTATCATTAACTGCAACTTACGCGTTGTCAGGTAAATTCTGACGCACCTGGAACATCCGCCATTGAAGCGGATTTGGAATCCTTTTAAGTCCACGAAAACCGTACGTGATTCACAGGAGTTCGATCATGAAATCTGGCACCAAACTGCCCGAAGTGACCTTTCACACCCGCGTCCGAGACGCCTCTGTCGAAGGACCAAACCCCTTCCGCTGGGAAGACAAGACCACGGCGGACTATTTCGCAGGAAAGCGCGTGATTCTGTTCTCACTGCCTGGCGCATTCACCCCGACATGTTCGACCTATCAGTTGCCCGGTTTTGAAAACGGCCACGCAGATTTCAAAGCCGCAGGTGTGGACGAGATCTATTGCATGTCCGTGAATGACAGCTTTGTCATGAACAAATGGGCACAGGATCAAGGCCTGAAAAACGTCAAGGTCATCCCTGATGGCTCAGGCGAATTCACACGTAAAATGGGCATGTTGGTCGACAAGGACAATCTGGGCTTTGGTATGCGGTCCTGGCGCTATGCGGCCATCATCAATGACGGCGTCGTCGAAGCCTGGTTCGAAGAGCCCGGACTGATGGATAACTGCCCCGAGGACCCCTATGGCGTTTCGTCACCGGAAAACCTGATGAAACATCTGAACGAAGTCAAAGAGCCGGAACTGGCCTGAGTTCGTCCTCAACAGAAAAGCCCGCTTCAGGCGGGCTTTTTTGTGACTAGCGCGTTTGCGTGACAATGCTCTCGCCGACGGTGCGAATGGTATCCGCCAGGCTTTCGAACCAATCTTCCTGCGAAGTAGAAGATCGACGAACTAGCCCCACTGTCCTTGCGGGCTGCGGCGAGGCAAATCGCATCAGCTCAAGACCCGGTACCGCGTCGGATTCGGAACGGGCGGCAAGCTCTGGCATGAGCGTCAATCCGAACCCTTCGGCAACCAAACGGGATAATGTCGCCAAAGACGAGGCACCCATGTTAATCAGACCGCTGCTGCGGTCCTGACCACAAACCTCCAGGGCCTGATCCGTCAGGCAGTGCCCATCATCCAGTAGCATAAGCTGTGCATTTTGAAGGTCCAAAGGGCGCAAACGCTCTGTATCGCTGGAAAAATTGCGCAACCGTGCCGAACTTCCAGCCAATAAGAACCGATCCTCGAACAAGGGAAGTTCGAACAATTCGCTTCCCACGGAGGGCAGCGCGACCACACCTGCGTCGATCTCACCAGCGCGCAGCATCGTCAACAGGCGCTCTGTCCGCGCTTCGCGTATCTGCACTCTCAAAGAAACATCGGCCGCCCTTAACCCCGCCAGAACACCTGGCAGAACATAGGGCGCAATCGTCGGGATTATTCCGATCGACAAAGACCGATGCCCGCTTGAGTGATCTTTGGCAAACTGGTCGAGCCTGTCCGAGGCACCAAGTATCTGACGCGCATATTCAAGCACATCCCGCCCCAAAGGGGTAAGCAATATGTCACGGGCCTTACGCTCGAACAGGGCACCACCGAGGGTCTCTTCTAACGCCTTGATCTGAACCGATAATGCCGGTTGCGAAACGTTACACATCTGCGCCGCCCGCCCAAAGTTGCGCTGCTGCGCAACGGCGTTAAAGTATAGGAGCTGTCGAAGGGTAAAATTCATAACCCCTAGCTATCACTCCACCCTGAAACCGCAACCAAAACCGATCAAAGTGTTATCCGATCATACGGCTGCGCTCTTCCTGATCCTGGTAGTGACGTTTCAGGCGCTGTAATGCGATACGCAAAACGATTTTGCCGGACCGCGCTGACCACCCCATTCGCTTTTCCGCCAATTCCAACCCTTCCAGATAGCAACAGCAGCGCAAAGCCACGTCGCTCAGCCCCGGTCCAAGGTCAGACAATGCACGCTCTACGCGGTCGCGCGCTTCTGAAGAACCCCGGTTGCCAGTGTCGCCGCTTCCAAAATTTCCGCGCCCACCGGCAGTCAGGAAATGGTCCCAGTTCTGTGCAACCTGAGGTCCGATCTGAGCCAGTTCGAAATCCTCGCGCAGGCGCTCTCCTGCCCCGACAAGTGCTTCATCTAAAAACGGCTTTCCATCCCGATCCCGACGCCTTGCCAGGGCGATCAGCGGGCTTTCTGCGGCGCTATAGCGCATTCTTCTGGGACGTTCTGGATGGGCGCGATTTGTCGTCGCGTGAGAGGGCGCCCCATGAAACGAAGCAGGCGCGTCTGCCATTCCATGTTCGTTGCGAGACCTTGCCTGGTTCTCGAAATCGGCCATTAACTGGCTCAGTGCCGTACGGCCCGCGCTAGTAATCCGGTAGCGCGATATCCGGCCTGGGTTGTCGCAGGAAATCCAATCCTTCAACGCCAATGCCTGTGCGATTCTGCAATCAACCACTGCAGTCCTGGTCGCAGCGGCGTCGCCGGTATCGCGCACCACCACTGCTTTGTTCATTTCTTCAGCGACAGCCAGGACCGAACCGGTCTCACACAGTCTGCGCAGTACCCTTAGGGCCTCGTGGTTGAATTCCTCTTCTTTTTCGACGTGTGAATCATGACTGAACGCTGAAACCGTGCGATCAGAAGCATCATTGACCGAAAAATGTTCTTCGGCCAACGACTGCAAAGCCGCATCCACCAATGGATCGTCACGGCGCATCTCAATTCGGCGGATTTGTCTAAGAATGGTCGAAGCATGGCACCCCACAGATCGCGCAATATCGCGGATCGACTGGCCGGTTTCTGTGTGGGCCAGGTATCGTTGTGCCCCCTCAGGTACCCAAGCCGGAATGGTGAAAGCCATGTTGTTTTCCATAGTTCTGTGCCCTCATCGACGAAACAATCTGTTCTCTATCGCCCCCGGTGACTTTGTTAACCAATTCTAACTAGAGTCGCTTTCGTTACTCGTTCGTTAACTGCCGGAGGTGATGACCAGATTTCATTCAAATTCATAAACACTCATGAAGCGAGAGTTCGGGGAGAACCCGATTAAGGCAACACCCGCTTAGGTTGTGTAACAAATTGGGCAACATTAATCCGACACGTGGAGCCCAAAGATGCAGGACCTGATGACCATGATTTCCGCCCTCCGCCGCCCCCGCCTATTGGCGCGGGCAGCCAAACACGGCGCGCAGGACTATGATCGGGACCGCCACCTGCAACGCATACTTGGGTACGGATCGCTGCCTGGGTCGGGCGCGGCGCTGATGCGTTTGATGGATATTGAACGAGAGGTTAACGCGCAGAGACTGGCAGAAGATGCAGGCTATTCGCTGGTCCGTCATTTGGACCTTCTGATCGCGCTATTGGGTGAGGCGCAGCTGTACAAAGCCAGCCGCGCCTCACAGTTTTCAGTTATCAGCTGAAAGCGTCCGGCATAGAGGCCTTTTTCTTTTCAACATATTCGGTCAAAGCGCTGTGAATTCCCGGGTCGAGTTCCGGTTGCTTGTAGTTGGCAATCAAATGCTCGACCCGAGACGAGGCCAACTGCCGCGTATCGCGCGCGCCCTCGTCTTCCCAGGTTTCGTAAGGTTTGTAGTCCAGCAGGTCGGACTTCCAGAACGCCTCTTTGAAGTTTGCCTGCGTATGGGCACATCCCAGATAGTGGCCACCCGGGCCGACCTCGCGGATTGCGTCCATGGCCTGAGCGTTCTCATCATAGGCCACACCCTTGGCCAGACCGTGCAGAACGCCAAGTTGATCTGCGTCCATGACGAACTTTTCAAAGTCCGCAACCAGGCCACCTTCAAGCCAGCCGCAGGAATGCAGCATGAAGTTCACACCCGCCATCAGCCCCATGTTCAGCGAGTTCGCGGTCTCATAAGCGGCCTGCGCATCGGGCAGTTTCGAGCCACAGAACGACCCGGCTGAGCGGAACGGCAGACCCAGACGCCGCGCCAGCTGTCCCGCGCCATAGGTAACCATTGACGCCTCGGGTGTGCCAAAGGTTGGCGCGCCTGAGTTCATGTCGATCGACGAAACGAAAGCACCAAAGATAGCAGGCGCTCCCGGGCGGATGATCTGACTGTACGCGACACCGGCCAAAACTTCGGCCAGAACCTGTGTCAATGTCCCCGCTATCGAAACCGGCGCCATCGCACCACCGACGATGAACGGCGAGATGATGCAGGCCTGATTATTCCTGGCGTAGACTTCCAGCGACCCCATCATCACATCGTCGAAGGTCATCGGCGAGTTGATGTTGGTCAGCGAAGTCATGACCGTGTTTTCCTGAACAAACTCTTTGCCGAACAGGATCTCACACATTTCCACCGAATCCTGAGCGCGACTGGGATCGGTGACCGAGCCCATGAATGGCTTGTCCGATAAGGTCATATGCGCCATCAGCATGTCCAGGTGACGCTTGTTCACCGGAACGTCTGTGGGTTCGCACACAGTACCGCCCGAGTGGTGCAGCCACTTTGACATGTAAGCCAGTTTCACGAACTTGTTGAAATCGTCCATGGTCGCATAGCGACGGCCACCTTGCGCATCACGCACGAACGGAGGGCCATAGACCGGCGCCAGAACCAGATTGCGACCGCCGATGACCACGGACTTTTCAGGGTTTCTTGCGTGCTGCGTGAACTCGCTTGGCGCAGTTTTGATCAACTCGCGCGCAAGGCCGCGTGGGATGCGCACCCGTTCGCCATCCACATCGGCGCCCGCGTCTTTCCAACGTTCCAGCGCCGCAGGGTTGTCGACAAAATTGACGCCGACTTCGGCCAGAAGCGTTTCCGCATTTGTTTCGATGATCTGCAACGCTTCTTCGTTGAGAACCTCGAAATTCGGAATATTGCGTTCGATGTACTTTGCGGTCTCGATACGAACCGCTGTACGTTCGGCCCGGCGGGCAGCGCCACCGCCACCTCTCGCCCTGCGCCGGGTGTTTGCCTCTGTCATGAGAAAATCCCGTATCAGTTGTTGAATTTACATGTGTGTTACAGGAACCCGCCGCAATGGCAGTCGTGGATAACGGCGCTATAGGGGAAAAAGCGACAAAATGTCGGGGACAACCGCCACAAAATGACCCAGCACATGTTTTTGAAGTCGCGCGGCTCTTCGTCATTCGCTTCGGGACCGTCCACCAGACAAGCGGGCCCTAACCGCGACCAACTGGCGTGTCTATACCACTTGAAATCCCTTGCGCTTATCATCTTCGCAACCTAGTAGCAGACCTATGACCCAAGACACCCATGACCGCCTTCTGATCATCGACTTCGGCAGCCAGGTAACGCAACTGATTGCGCGCCGCCTGCGTGAGCTGAATGTTTATTGTGAAATCCATCCTTATCAGAATGTTACGACGGACTTTGTTCGGAAAATGGCCCCAAAGGCCGTTATTTTCTCGGGCGGTCCCGATAGCGTGACACGAGAAGGGTCTCCGCGGGTCCCGCAGGAAATCTTTGACATTGGCGTTCCTATCCTTGGTATCTGCTATGGGCAGCAAGTGATGATGCACCAGTTGGGCGGCAAGGTCGAAAGCGGCCATGGCACCGCAGAGTTCGGCCGCGCCTTTGTGACCCCCAAAAGCCAACTGGATATTCTCGATGGCTGGTTCACTGACGGCGATGAACAGGTCTGGATGAGTCACGGCGACCATGTCAGTGAAATCGCGCCGGGGTTTCAGGTTTATGGCACCTCGCCCAACGCACCGTTTGCGATCACCGCAGACACGTCCCGCCATTTCTATGCTGTACAGTTCCATCCCGAGGTGCACCACACACCAAAGGGCGCCAAGCTTTATGAGAATTTTGTAAAGCTCGCCGGGTTCAGCGGCGATTGGACCATGGGTGCCTATCGCGAGCAGATGATCGCGACGATCCGCGAACAAGTGGGCGATAAACAAGTGATTTGCGGTCTGTCCGGAGGTGTCGATAGTTCGGTCGCGGCGATCCTGATCCACGAGGCGATTGGCGACCAGCTGACCTGTGTGTTCGTTGATCACGGCCTGTTGCGCAAGAACGAGGCAGACGAAGTCGTCGGCATGTTCCGCGACAACTATAATATTCGGCTGATCCACGCGGATGAAAGCGATCTGTTCCTAGGTGAGCTTGAGGGGCAAAGCGACCCGGAAACCAAGCGCAAGATAATTGGCAAGCTGTTCATCGACGTATTCCAGAAACATGCCGACACGATCGACGGGGCGGAATTCCTGGCCCAAGGTACCCTCTACCCTGATGTGATCGAATCCGTTTCGTTCTCGGGCGGGCCTTCGGTCACGATCAAAAGCCACCACAATGTTGGTGGTCTGCCAGAGAAAATGGGCCTGAAACTGGTTGAACCGCTGCGCGAACTGTTCAAGGACGAGGTCCGCGCATTGGGACGCGAGCTGGGTCTGCCCCAAAGCTTTATCGGCCGCCACCCCTTCCCCGGCCCTGGTCTGGCAATCCGTTGCCCCGGTGAAATCACCCGCGAAAAACTAGATATCCTGCGCGAAGCCGATGCGATCTATATCGACCAGATTCGCAAACATGGGCTTTATGATGATATCTGGCAGGCCTTCGTGGCGATCCTGCCGGTTCGAACCGTCGGTGTCATGGGCGATGGCCGCACGTACGACTATGCCTGCGCCCTGCGGGCAGTTACCTCAGTCGACGGAATGACCGCCGACTATTACCCGTTCAGTCATGAATTCCTGGGCGAAACCGCCACCCGGATCATCAATGAGGTCAAAGGCATCAACCGATGCACCTATGACATCACATCGAAGCCTCCGGGCACAATCGAGTGGGAATGAAAACAAGCCGGGCCAGCGCCCGGCTTTTTTGTTTCTGCAACACAAATATTTAGTTACCAATCAACATCGTAGAACTCCTAATGCGCGGGCAACTCAATGGAAAGCAGCAAACCCCAAATCGGCAAAGCCGCGCTGTGGATGATCGGGGCAATCGCATCTTTTACGTCTATGGCCGTGGCCGGACGTGAGCTGAGCGTCACCCATGACACCTTTGAAATCATGTTTTATCGCAGCCTGGTCGGCATGTGCGTGGTCAGCCTTGTCCTGACGGTTACCGGAAAGTGGCATCAGGTATCGACCGAACGGATTGGCCTTCACGGGGTAAGAAATACCCTGCATTTCACCGGTCAGAATCTCTGGTTCTACGCTGTTTCCGTGGCACCACTGGCACAGGTCTTTGCACTTGAGTTTACGCAACCGATCTGGGTGATCCTGCTGTCCCCGATGCTGCTGGCCGAGCGGTTGACAGTCGTGCGGGTCCTTTCAGCACTTATCGGTTTTGCTGGTATCCTTATAGTCGCACGACCGGGGGCTGTTCCGTTAAGCGCAGGAATTGTCGCCGCCGCGATGTCGGCGGTGTTCTTCGCTTTGACTACAATTTCCACCAAAAAACTCACGCGTTCTGCAAGCATCGGGTGCATCATGTTCTGGCTGACCGTTATACAGGCCGGTCTTGGGCTGGCAGCCTCTGCGATCGACGGAGAACTTGCGTTACCAACGATGGCAACCGCGCCTTGGCTTTTGCTTGTAGGGCTTGCGGGCCTATTAGCGCATTTCTGCATTACGAATGCACTCTCAATCGCACCGGCTACGGTTGTGATCCCATTCGATTTTGCGCGCCTTCCTACAATCGCGATTGTCGGTTTGCTTTTCTATCATGAGGCTCTCGATCAGTGGACGCTCGTGGGGGCTGCTGTCATTTTTGTGGGTATCTTCCTCAACGTTCAGTCGGAAAACCGTAACAGTTTAGCAACAGATTCGCGCAACACTCACTAAGGGTAACGTTCAGTCACCCGTTGACCAGCTATTGTTGAGAGAGTGAAATCCACCTGTAAGAATAACTCGGTTGTGCGCAGACACCACAAATTCGCGCAACTTAGCGATATAATTGGGAGGAATGGATGAAGAAGACGCTTCTACAGGCGTGTGCTTTGTGCGTGGGCGCAACAAGCATTCAAGCCGGTGGTCTGGACCGTAGTGGACAGGGAATCAATATCATTTTCGAAGAGGGATCCGTGGTCCAACTTCGTCTTGGATATGCGTCACCCGACGTAAGCGGTGAACAAAATGGCGTAGAATCAGGTGATGTGTCGAATGCTTTCTTCTCACCGGGCCTGGCTTACAAACGTTCATTTACTGACAAACTGGACTTTGCGCTGATCTATGATGAACCATTCGGTGCGGATATTGGGTATTCCGCCGACTATCCCCTGTCGCAGAATCCAACTGCAGCGTTTGGAGGACGCAGCGGGATTCTGAGGGCCAGCGCTGATGTCGACTCCCTCACCGCATTGTTGCGCTACAAGCTTGACGGTGGCTTCAGCGCCATTGGCGGTATTCGCGCGCAACGTGCTAGCGCAAAAGTCGTTGTACCGGCAGCAGCCGGATACGAATTTGATGCGGATGCCGATACTGACTTTGGTTATCTCGTCGGGGTTGCCTGGGAAAAACCTGAAATCGCAGCTCGGGTTTCGCTGGTCTACAACTCCAAGATCACTCACGATCTGTCGTCGACCGAGTCGTTCAACGTAGTGCCGCCCGTCCCCGCCGGGTTGCAAACAATCGATGACACGACCAGGGTCGAGACACCGCAATCCATCAACCTGGATTTCCAGACCGGGGTTGCCCCAAAAACGCTGGTGTTCGGATCGATCCGCTGGGTTGACTGGCCTCAGACAGTAGTGGCACCTGCCGCCTATGTCGGGATCGTTGGGGACAACCTCGTCGACTTTGACGACGACACATTCACCTATACTCTTGGAATGGGATATCAGTTCTCAGAGGCTTTTTCTGGCGCGATATCCACATCTTACGAAAAGTCGAATGGTACCGAAGTATCAAACTTGGGGCCGACTGACGGTTTCTGGAGCATTGGCGTAGGCGGTACTTACACCGTGGAAAATGCTCAGATCTCGGGCGGTGTCCGTTATACGGACATTGGCGATGCGACAACCACCACGGGTGGTGAATTCAGCGGCAACTCTGCCTGGAGCGTCGGCCTTCAGTTGACCTACTCTCTGAACTGATCAGCGGCAAAACTGTTCACAAGGCTCCGCCCTCCGGCGGAGCCTTTTTTGCATAGATCCGCATGATCACGAATTGAGATGATGCGGTCCTGCGTGGCAAGGAACAGATATCTACTCCCATTCTGGCATAACGAAACCTGTGCCCAAGACTGTTGGTTCTAAACAACCGCTGCACGCGCGATTGACGCCGCCCCCCGCCCGTTTTAGCAAGGTCGGAAAAGGGATAGTGGACAATGATCTACAACTCGGCAAAAGACTGGCGGGAAGCCGCGCGCAAAAAGGTGCTGTTTTTTGGCATGTCAGGCCTGGGAAAGACCTATGTGTCCAACGTTCTGCGCGATTCCGGGGACTGGTTCCACTATTCGGTCGATTACCGGATCGGCACGCGATACATGGGCGAGTATATCATCGACAACGCCAAGGCCGAGGCCATGAAGGTCCCTTTCCTGCGTGACCTGCTGTTGTCTGATTCCATTTACATCGGATCAAATATCTCGTTCGAGAACTTGACCCCTGTCGCCGCTTATCTGGGAAAACCGGGCAACCCGGCACAGGGCGGCATGGAGCTGACAGAGTATAAACGCCGTCAGGAACAATTCCGTTTGGCAGAAATCCACGCTCTGCTGGATACCGAGTATTTCGTGGATCGGGCGCAGAGATTGTACCAATACCCGCATTTCATTTGCGATACTGGCGGTTCGATATGCGAATGGGTTGACCCCAATGATCCGCGGGATCAGGTCCTGACTGAGCTGTCGCGCCAAACGCTGATGATTTGGATCAAAGGTGATGACGACCACACGTCCGAGCTGGTCAGACGCTTTGACCGGGCGCCCAAGCCTATGTCCTATCAGCCCGAATTCCTGACAGGTGTCTGGGACGAATATCTGACCCAACAAGGCTGTTCCGCCGAACTGGTCGATCCCAACGCATTCATTCGCTGGACCTATGCCAAAGCTCTTGCGCACCGGCAACCGAGATACAGGGCGATGGCCGACAACTGGGGTCTTACGATCGCTGCCAGCGACATGCACAGCATTCGCGACGACGGTGATTTCGATGAGTTGATCGAACGTGCCCTTGAGACCCGGCCAAAGCACGATTAACTACGGCACTTACACTCTTAAACCAAAGGCTTGCATCCGATGCCGATCAAGATTCCCTCTGACCTGCCCGCATATGACGTTCTCACCAATGAGGGCGTCATGGTCATGTCCGAGGATCAGGCAATGCGTCAGGATATTCGCCCCCTTCGGATTGGGTTGCTGAATCTGATGCCCAAGAAGATTCAGACCGAAAACCAGTTCGCGCGACTCATCGGTGCAACCCCTCTGCAGATCGACCTGTCGCTGATCCGTATGACCGAACATCGGACCAAGAACACCGCAGCCGAGCATATGGCCGAGTTCTACCGCCCGTTTCAGGAGGTAAGGAACCAAAAATTTGACGGCCTGATCATCACCGGCGCCCCGATCGAACATCTTGAATTCGAGGATGTCACCTATTGGGAAGAAATCAGCGAAGTATTTGACTGGACCCAGACAAATGTCCATTCGACCTTTGGCGTGTGCTGGGGCGGAATGGCGATGATCAACCATTTCCATGGGGTGCGTAAGCATATGTTGGACGCCAAGGCTTTCGGATGTTTCCGGCACCGCAATCTGGCTCCCTCCTCACCGTTTCTGCGCGGGTTTTCCGATGATTGCGTAATCCCGGTCAGCCGGTGGACCGAGATGAAGCAGGCCGAAATCGACAACGCTACCGGCCTGACCACCTTGCTGGGAAGTGATGAGGCAGGCCCCTGCTTAGTCGAAGATAAGGACCATCGTGCGATCTATATCTTCAACCACTTTGAATATGACAGTGATACGCTCAAGCAGGAATATGATCGCGATATCGACAACGGCACACCGATAAACGTGCCGATGAACTACTATCCAGACGACGACCCCTCGTGCCGGCCTCAGAACAGATGGCGCAGCCATGCGCACCTGCTCTATGGCAACTGGATTAACGAAATCTATCAGACAACACCGTTCGATATGGATCAAATTGGTTCTTAAAACCATCATAGCTCTTGCCCTGCTGATTGCTGGCCTGGCCACCGTAACAACTTGGCGCGTGTCACGGAACGAAGCTGTAGCCGAAGCCAGTTTCCCACCCGAGGGTCAGCTGATCGACGTCGATGGAGTCAGCGTTCATGCCGTAGTCATGGGGCACGGGCCCGATGTCGTGCTGATCCACGGGTCCAGTGGCAACACTCGGGACATGACTTTTGCCCTCGCCCCAATTCTGGCAGAAGATTTCCGTGTCATTGTTTTTGACCGGCCCGGATTGGGGTATTCCGACAGCTTCAATCCGGACGGCGAAACCCTTGAAGAACAATCCGAAATTCTGGGTCGTGCCGCAATCAAATTGGGTGCGGACAAACCCATCGTCGTCGGTCAAAGCTATGGTGGGTCCGTGGCGCTGTCATGGGCGGTTACACAGCCCGAAAATATCTCGGCCCTGGTTTTGATTGCTCCGGCCGCAATCCCATGGGAGACGCCGCTGGACGGTTTCAACCGAATGGCCGCGACCAAGCCCGGAAATGCGCTGGTGCTGCCCCTGATCAATGCCTTTGTTCCCGATTGGTATGTCGAACAGGCGATGGATAGTGTCTTTGCTCCCCAAAAAGCGCCCGAAGGTTATGCCGAACATTTCGGTCCGGGATTGACCATGCGCCGCGCTTCGATGCATGCCAATGCCAAGCAGCGGTTTAATTTGCTGAACGAAGTTCGTGCGCTGCAGCCGCGCTATAAGTATATTTCGGTCCCGACCGAGGTTGTGCATGGCACCGCCGACACAACGGTCGGGTTGGAATGGCATGCGGAACCCCTGATCGACCAAATCCCCGGCGCTGAACTGATCGAATTGCCGGGAATTGGCCATATGCCACAGATCGTTGCCGCACCCGAAGTAGCGGCCGCAATCATCCGGGCTGCTCAGCGGGCGGGTTTGCGTTAATTCCGAGGCTAATCCATAGTAAGATATGGATTTTATCGCGAGGTGACTCATGACACGAACTGGCAAAGGCACCATCGAGGAATATTACAAAAAACGTGCACCAGAAGAAGTCCGGAACGAGATCAAAGAGGCCGATAAGGATGACATTCTGAACCCTACATACCCCTATGACGAACGCATGAAGCGTAAGGCGTATGAGAAACAAATGCAGTCCCTGCAGATCGAGCTTGTGAAAATGCAGCTTTGGGTGAAGGAAACTGGCCAGCGTGTCGCTGTTATCTTCGAAGGCCGCGATGCCGCTGGAAAAGGCGGGACAATCAAGCGGTTCCGTGAGAACCTGAACCCGCGTGGGGCTCGGAACGTTGCGCTCAGCAAGCCATCGGATCAAGAGCGCAGCCAATGGTATTTTCAGCGCTATATCCCACATCTGCCCGCAGCCGGAGAAATCGTGTTCTTTGACCGCAGCTGGTATAACCGCGGCGTGGTGGAAAATGTGTTTGGGTTCTGCAACACAGAACAGCGTGAACGCTTCTTCCGACAGGTTCTGCCGTTAGAGACCGGCCTGTGTGACGATGGTATCCGCTTGTTCAAGTTCTGGTTGAACGTCGGACGGGCCGAGCAGTTGAACCGGTTTCTTGCGCGCGAAACGGACCCGTTGAAACACTGGAAACTAAGCCCAATCGATATCGCTGGTTTGGACAAATGGGATGAATACTCTGCTTCGATTTCCGAAACCCTTACACGCAGTCACAGCGAAGCCTGCCCCTGGACCATAGTTCGTTCCGACGACAAGAAACGGGCAAGGCTGGCAGCAATCCGAACCGTGCTTCATGCGCTGGACTATGATGAAAAGGACAAAAATGCGATTGGCGATATCGACACCAAGATATGTGGCGGGCCAGATATCTGGGATGCCTGATCTTTCTTGCCGGCCAATATCATCACAAAGATTGGACGAATACGTGCTACCGGTTTATGTCTTAGTTCCTCAAGAATTGTACAAAAAAGGCGTCTGAATCAGGGATGACAAAACGCGGGTATCACCACGGCAACCTGAAACAGGCTCTGATCGACGCAGCTCTGTCCCTGATCGAGGAAAAGGGTCCGACCGGGTTCACCCTGTCAGAGGCTGCAAAAGCGGCAGGCGTCACGCCTGCAGCTGTTTATCGCCACTATCACGGGCGCGAGGACCTGATCGCCGAGGCGGCGCGTCAGGGGTTCGAGATGTTCGCCGATCTAATTCAATTCGCTTATGACAAAGGCCAGCCTTCGGCGCTGGCTGCATTCGAAGCAACCGGGCGCGCCTATCTGGCCTTTGCTCGCAAGAATCCTGGCCACTATATCGCGATGTTCGAAAGTGGGATTTCCGTCAACCGCACCCCAGAACTTGCCCTGGCTGCAAACCGGGCCAGAGATGTTCTAGAAAAAGCTGCAGCCGATCTGTCGCAACATATTCCGCCGGAAAAACGTCCGCCGGCTTCAATGTTCAGCGCACATATCTGGGCGCTGAGTCACGGTGTAGTCGAATTGTTTGCCCGTAACACCGGCGCCACCGCACCCTTCCCGCCCGAAGATCTTTTGGAAACGGGGATCGGTATTTATTTGCGGGGACTAGGGCTGGTGCCTCCGGACGAATAAGGCCGTCAGAACACCGGTTTCCGTTGCGGTATGCTGAGACCGGATGTGACATTAATCAGATCCATCTCACCCATACCCTTGATGTCCACTCGCCCGATATCAGAGACCTGAAACTCGTCAATCAGGGCGTATTTCATTTCTTCAGGCGCAACAATATTCATTGGGTTTGCAAAGACTTGTAGCCGGGAAGCGATGTTCACGGCGGGCCCGAAAACATCATAGACATATTTCTGAATACCAACCACAGATCCTACCGCTGGCCCCATACCCAGCCCCACACGTGCCTGCCACTTGTGCGGATGGCTTTCATTTCTCCGCTCAAGATAGCGAAGGAACCTGACTGCACAATGGGCAGCAGCAGTCGCATGATCTGGCGTAGCATCCGGCATGCCTGACACCGCAAGATAAGCATCGCCAATAGTCTTGATCCGCTCACATCCGAACTGTTCGACGATCCGGTCAAAGGCCGTAAAGATGTCATTCAACTCGCTTAGGGTAACCGTCGGGTCCGTCTTGGCGGCAAAATCCGTGAACCCCACAAAGTCCAGCATCACAACTGACACCTGATCGTAAAGCTGCGGCGTGACCACACCGAATGTCTTGAATTCTTCATAAACAGCGCGCGGCATCAGGTTCAGCAACAGCCTTTCAACCCGCTCCTTCTCACGCTCCAACTCGCGCGTGTTGCGTTCGACCATAGTCGAGTAGCTGTCAATCATGCTTTCAAGTTCGCGGATTTTGGTGATGTTCTGAAACTCGATGACCAGAACCTGTTCCGAAAGACCGTTTGCCAGAGAAACTGCCGTTGCGAAAACCAGTGTCCTGCGTTTCGGCTTGATCTGCAATTCGACCGAGTATCTGAGCCCAGATTGCTTTACGTCTTCAAGTTCACGCGCATCAAGGTCAGGAAAAATATCCAACAATGTCTGTCCATCAGCCGGAGGGCCAAACCATTCCTGAAAAGGGCCGTTGCAGAATACGAATGTAAGATCCGAAGCCCGAACCACTGCGACACCAACACCGATCGCGCGCAGCAGTTGTTCATTGATCGCAAGAATGCTCATGCCGCATCGCGCGTAACAATAATTGCACGTTTGGATTCGATCGCTCCCAAGGCAATCTTTACGTGCCGATCTTCCATTCCATGTAACGCCAGCGCTTCACCAAACAGATCTGCCATTTCGTCGAAATCTGCGTGCGAGATGTTCAGATTTCTGTGAACCGCTTCAATTCGATCATCACTAAAAGATGTCGGGCCACCGATCAGAGACGATACGAACTTGGTCTGGTGATCAATCAGCCTTGGCATGTCGATATCTTCGAAATGGTCACCGATCTGATCAGACTCCAGTGCCATTTCGTAAAAGGTCATAACGATCCGGCTGATCGTTTTGAAACCGCCATAATGCTCATAGATTGTCTGACCCACACCAACCCCAAACCGGAAAAACACCAACAACACTGGAAGATTATATCAATTTGACAGTTTTGTTAACGCTTATCGAGAATTACTATTTTTGCTTGGTTGGAAAGCCGTGATCAGCCCATGATATAAACTAAACCCTCAGGTCTTCGGCACAGGGGATAAATCCGACATACCCCCCGCTTTCAAGCAATCGGGCTTCGCCTCTCTGGCGCCAATACAACTTGCGTTTCGCGGCCTGCAATTCGCGACGAATGCGAAACCACAGGGGTCCCTTATCCAGACCGCTATTGGTCTTTCTGTTTTGTGAACGTTCACTGACTTTCACGGAATCTTCAGCCTGATCTTGCTGTTTCGACCAGATCATTTGAACGCCGACTGCTGGAAAACACTGATACATTTGCCAATCCGGGCGGGGGATAGATACGAAATCATCCAGGTGATCCGAGTATTTCTCGGACCACTTCAGCAATTTACGGCAGGCCGCCTGCGACAGGATATATGCGGCCGCGCTGGGTGCCATTTCCAGCATCGGGCGAACCGGTACGCCGGATATCTGCTGTTCCGGGCCAAACCTCAGCGACCGAGGGGAATAGTCCAGCTTTAGGAAGTCGAACCCTGACCCTGCTTCGAGCAATCTGGCAATCACACCGCCAGCTTGGGTCGACATTTCAACATCGTCTTCAAAGATCGCAACAGCCTTCAGGTCTTGCTGAACGGCACGCTTCCAAACGGCGCGATGGCTTTCGAAACAAGCGACTTCACTTTGTTTCAGACCCCAGCGGCTGCCAGAACCGGGAACATAACCATTTCCAACCAGAGCGCCCTCTTGTTGTGCATCGGTCGCACTAAAGCGTTTGGCCCCAATCAATCCAGTATGCGCAAACTGCGCCTCCATAAAGTTACGCCGTTCGGGTACCCGATCCAGATTGATATAGTAGACGCCCGTTCCCGGTGGCAGTTCATGATGGCCCACGGCTGTTCCTTTTTAATGCCTGCACCAGATACACATCGCACAATCGGACAATCAAGCCCACAGCCCCCACCTATCGCAGCTTTGAATTCCTGTCTAAGCTGCCGTTGAACAGCAAGAAACGGGAAACTCGCCATGTCATCACATGGGTATAGCGGTGGGCGGCTTAATCTGCCTTTCGTCGGCATTTCGACCTTCGGCAAAGCGCCGTATGTCGAGGATTGGGACAATATCGACGCGGATGTCGCAGTCATAGGGGCGCCTTTCGACTTTGGCACTCAATGGAGGTCCGGCGCGCGCTTTGGGCCGCGTGCGGTGCGCGAGGCCTCGACCCTGTTCAGCTTTGGCCATGCCGGGGCCTATGACCATGAGGATGACGCTACCTATCTGGATGGATCGGTGCGGATGGTCGATATTGGGGATGCCGATATTATCCACACCAAGACAGATGAGAGCCACGCCAATATTCAATACGGCGTCGAACGCATTCTGTCTGCAGGCGCCCTGCCCGTCACCATCGGCGGCGATCATTCGGTGAATATCCCCTGCATCAACGCCTTTGCCACAGATTGCGCGCAGAACGGTCCGATCCATGTGGTCCAGATCGACGCGCATCTGGATTTCGTTGACGAGCGTCATGGCGTCACTGCTGGCCACGGCAATCCGATGCGGCGGGCGATTGAAAAGCCTTATGTCGCCGGCATGACCCAGTTGGGGATCCGAAACGTGTCATCAACCGCCAAGGAAGGGTATGAGGATGCCCGCGCTCGCGGCTCGGACATCTTGTCCGTACGACAGGTGCGCAAACTGGGCACCGAGGGTGTATTGGAGCGCATCCCCGAGGGCGCGCGGTATTACGTTACGATTGATATCGACGCGTTTTGCCCCTCAATCGCACCTGGCACGGGTACGCCCAGCCATGGCGGGTTTTTGTATTACGATGTGCTGGAAATTCTTCAGGGGCTGGCGAAACGCGGTGACGTGGTCGGGATCGACCTTGTTGAAGTCGCCCCAAGTTACGACCCAACCGAAAGCACGCAGATTCTGGCGGCACAGCTGCTGTTGAACTTTATCGGCTTCATCTTTCACGAACGGGGCAAGAAGGGCTAATCGCCTCTCCTGCCCATGTGATCAGGCGTTGATCGTGTTGTGCTCAGGCCCATAGGGGAAGCCGGTGATGTTCTCGGCACCGGCCTCTTCGACCACCAGAATGTCGTGCTCACGGTAGCCTCCGGCGCCTTTCTGACCTTCAGGTATCCACAGCATCGGCTCGATGGACACGACCATGCCGGGTTCCAAAACCGTGTCGATATCCTCGCGCAGTTCAAGACCCGCTTCACGACCGTAGTAATGGCTGAGTATGCCGAAGGAATGGCCATAGCCAAAGGACCGGTATTGCAGCAGGCCTTCGTCGGCAAAGAAACGGTTGATCTCAGCCGTGATCCCCGAGCAGGTCGCGCCCGGTTTGATCAGGCTCAGCCCCAACTCATGCGCGGCGACGTTTGCCTTCCAGATGCGCAGGCTGTCAGCGTCGGGTTCGCCCAGAAACAAGGTGCGTTCCAGCGCAGTGTAATAGCCCGAGATCATCGGGAATGTGTTCAGCGACAGGATATCGCCCTTTTCCAGCGCCCGCTTGGTGACCGGGTTATGTGCGCCATCAGTGTTCAGGCCGGATTGGAACCAGACCCAGGTGTCGCGGTACTCGGCTTCTGGATAAGCACGAGCAATCTCGGCCTCCATCGCGTCACGGCCCGCCATGGCGATTTCGATCTCGGTTGCGCCTTCGCGGATCGCCGCGTGAATGGCTGCGCCGCCCACATCTGCAGTGTGTGCGCCGCCTTTGATAAGCGCGATCTCTTCGGCGGATTTCACCATGCGTGCGGCCATTGTGTCAGGTGCGATATCAACCAGTTCAGGCTGGCCCAGCATATCCAGTGCGGTGTCGCGCATTGCCAGGGTCATGTGATCGCCTTCGATCCCGATCCGCCGTGCAGATCCGATCAGATCAGCCACCGCGCGCCAGTAATTGTTCCGCTTCCAGTCGGTATAGATCACGTTGTCTTCAACCGAGCGACGCCAAGGCTGGCCGGCGTCGATATTGGCCGACACGGTGGTGCATTTGTCCTGAGTGACAACGCAACCGTAGGGACGCCCGAACGAGCAATACAAGAAGCCCGAGTAATAGGCGATGTTTTGCATGGAAGTAAGCAGAACTGCTGGAATATCGCGGGCGGCCATCGTGGCGCGCAAACTGGCCAGACGGCGTGCATATTCCGCCTTACTAAAGGGCAAAGGCGCCTTGTCACCGTTGTGGCAGGTAAAGAATTCGGGGCGATTGTTTAGATCATTCATCTTGGTCTCTCCTCGATGCCGGACAGGCAAAGCCCGGCCACAAGTCCCGGCGTTCAGGACAAGCGGCCTCGGGAACCGAGAGCCATGCACCCGCCTAGATGTCACGACGCCATCGTGACCGGGGTGCATGGTGAAATCGCTAAATCACCTTGTGAGTCGCGTCAAGCGGGACTGAGCCCCCGCAGGCGTTCAGACCGCCGCCGCAGCAGCTCTACCGTGGTCAACAGCGCAATCGAGATCACCACAAGGATGGTCGCTACTGCCAGAATGGTCGGGCTGATCTGTTCGCGCAGGCCGGTAAACATCTGCCATGGCAGTGTCTTCTGGCTGGCAGAGCCAACGAACAGCACCACAACCACCTCATCGAACGAGGTGATAAAGGCGAAGAGGCCGCCCGAGATCACGCCCGGCAGGATCAGGGGCATCTGAATCTTGAAAAACGTCCGCACCGGGCCCGCGCCCATATTCGCCGCCGCCCGCGTCAGAGAGCGATCAAAGCCCACCAGCGTCGCAGTCACGGTGATGATGACGAAAGGGATGCCCAGAACGGCGTGGGCAAGGACAACTTTCACATAGCCCACGAAGTTCTTGTTCATGCCCAGCGTGCCTTCCATGAAGCGACCGATATCGCTGTAGAAGAAGAACATGCCGGTGGCCGAGATGATCAACGGCACGATCATCGGCGAGATCAGGACGCCCATGATGACGCGGCGGCCGGGTACGTGGCTCTGGCTGAGGCCGATGGCCGCCAACGTGCCCAGCGAGACCGAGATGATCGTCGCAATCGGCGCGATGATCAGCGAGTTCTTGAAGCTGCGCTGCCATTCATTGTTGGTGAAGAAATCGCGGTAGTGCTTTAGCGAATACCCTTCGGGGTCCAGACTCAGCATCTCAGGGGTGAAGGTAAAGAAGTCCTGCGCGTTGAACGACAGCGGCAGAACCACAAGGATCGGGGTGATCAGGAACACGAAGATCGCACCGCAGATAACCCGAAACAGATAGTGATAGAACACCTGTTTTGGCGTCAGATAGCTGAGCAGTTTGCGGCGATACCGGCCTTCATAGAGCCAATAGATAAAGAAGATGAAAAACCAACCGCCCAATAGGCCCAGAATGCCACCCATCGGACCTGACAACAGGAAACCGATGATGCCGAAACCCAGGATATTGATCCAGCGCGCCAGTTTTTCGTTCTTCAGAACGTTGATGTAGACCCAGGCCAGCGCGGCGATCAGAGCTGCGCCACCCAGAATGCCCAAAAGGATCGAGCCGTTGCCCGCGCCGACAAAGACACCGGCGAAGGCACCCGCCAAGGCGACACTGGGCAGAACCATGGAGAGCGGTTTGCGGGATATCGGTGTAAGTGCAGCCATGTCGATTATCCCAACTTCACGTTATCAATGCCCACGATCTTGTCGTAGACCCAGTAGAGCAGCATGACGACACCCAGCAGGATCGTACCCAAGGCCGCAGCCAGTCCCCAGTTCAGCGAGGACGAGATGTGATAGGCGATCCGGTTCGAGATGAAGACACCCTTTGTGCCGCCAACGATTTCAGGCGTGATGTAGTATCCGATCGACAGAATGAATACGAGGATCGAGCCCGCTCCGATACCCGGAATGGATTGTGGGAAGTAGATGCGCCAGAACGTCGTCCAGTTGGTCGCGCCCATTGATTTCGCCGCGCGCGTGTAAGTCACCGGGATCGTCTGCATCACTGAATACATCGGCAGGATCATGAACGGCAGCAGGATATGCGTCATCGCAATGATCGTGCCGATCTGGTTATTGATGATCACCAGTCGTGCATCATCGGCCACAAGTCCAAGCCAGACCAATGTTTCATTAATCACGCCCTGCTGCTGCAACATCACTTTCCACGCCGAAGTCCGCACCAGAAGTGAGGTCCAGAAAGGCAAGAGGACAAGGATCATCAGCAGGTTCGACACCCGCATCGGTAGGGTCGCCAGCAGGTAGCTAACCGGATAGGCCAGCAGGATACAGGACACTGTAATCACCAGCGACATGAACAATGTGCGGCCAAACAGCTTGATCAGAATCTGCTTGTCTTCAGGCTGCGACTGCGCGCCTTCGGGCGTGCGGCGCATATCGACCGCGTTCAGGAAATAACCATTGGTAACCGTTGGCGAATGGGTCTTGATCACTGCCCACGTCTTAGGATCGCCCCAGCCCTCGTGAATCTCTATGATCTGGTCCTTGAAGGGTCCATCGGTTTCAGGGTCAAGCTTGCCCATTTTCCGGCCAGAGCGGCGGAACAAAGAAGACATGCCAGTCTCTTCGTAGTTCAGACGCGAGCCAAGGCGGGTGTGGGTTTTGCTATCAACGGCAACGACCATGTCGCGAACGAATGCGTCGTATACTGCTTCGTCCGGAAGCTCACCGCTTTGGGCGTCCCAGCTTTGCAGGGCTTCCACAGTAAGCGGGAGGGTCTCCGAAACCATGCTGTTTTCAACCGAGCGGAACAGCATTGAAGCAATCGGCACGATAAAGGAAAACATGACAAATAGCAGAAGCGGAGCGACGAGCATCAATGCTCGTAACTTCTGCCGCCGCAGTGAACGTGCCAGCGATTGCTTGAGCGGCGTTCCGTCCGCTGCCAGCATCGGCCCCGCATTTTGGCTTGCGTCAGTCATCTGTGCCCCTTGACTCTGCTTGGGTCTGGGGGCGGCGCACCGCCCCCGACTGTTTCATGAAATCAAACGATTATTTCGCAAGCCAAGCCTGGAATTTCGCTTCGATGTCATCGCGGTAATCCGCCCAGAACTCGTAGTTATACAGGAACGTGTTCTTGGCGTTTTCCGGATCGGTCGGCATGTGCGGCGCCATGTCGATGCCAAGCTCGGCATGCTGACCAACCAGCGGAGCCGACGAGGCACGGGCCGGACCGTACGAGATGTACTTGGCCTGATCCGCCAGACGCTGCGTGTCCGTTGCGAACATGATGTAGTCCAGCGCACGCTGCTGACGCTCTTCGCTCAGGCCGGCGGGGATGATCCAACCGTCCAGGTCAAAGATCTGCGCGTCCCACAGCATGGCAACGGGCTGCTTCTGCTCTTCGATCACGCTGAACAGACGACCGTTATAGGTCGAGCCCATGATGATCTCGCCATCGGCCAGAAGCTGCGGCGTGTCGGCACCCGCGGACCACCAGACGACGTTGTCCTTGATGGTTCCCAGTTTCGCCAACGCCTGATCCTGACCTTCTGGAGTCGCCAGAACGTCATAAACGTCATCTTTGGCGACGCCGTCACAGATCAGCGCCCATTCCATGTTGTTGATGGCGCGCTTTTCCAGTGAACGCTTGCCCGGATAGGCCTCCAGATCAAATACGGCGCAGACATCGGTCGGAGGTGTGTCACCTACCAAGTCTGTACGATAGCCGAATGTAGTCGAATACACGATCTGCGGGATAAAGCACTCGCTGACCAGCAGGTCACCGAAATCATCGGCAGCCGAAGTGCCGTCGGGCGCCGGGGCCAGCATGGTGTCGGGGTCGATCTCCATCGCCAGACCCTCGTCACACAGACGAATTGCGTCCGCAGCAACAACATCCACTACGTCCCAGGTGATGTTGCCCGCTTCGTTCATCGCGCGCAGCTTGGCAACCGCTTCGGCCGAGCTGTCATCGTTAAGGATAGTGATGCCGCTCTTTTCAGAATAGGGCTCGTGATACGCCTTCAGCTGTGACTTGGAATAGGCTCCGCCCCACGAGACAATCGTCATCTCCTCGGCCATGGCGCCTCCGGCCACGGCAACAATGGCGCTTGCCATCAAAGTGGTCTTAACTTTCATTGTTAACTCCCTGTTATACCCGTAAATTTCTGAACAGACCGGATCACGGGGCAACCCGGCCGCCATTTACCCCCCAGCGATCCACCAGGGGACGTTCTTCATCAGGCGTCAAGTGCCCGGCAATCATGGGCCAACCAACCGATTTCAACTTCCTGGCCGGGCGACAACCGAACCGCATCGGGAGCGTTTCGGGTCTTGATGATAAAGTCTTCATTGCCCGCCACAGATAGACGGAACCGGAAGACATCACCCATATAGATGAATTCTTTGACAGTCGCCTTTAGCGTATGCGCATCGGCATGCAGGCGATCTTTGTTGAACTCCACCCGTTCGGGGCGGATTGAAACTTTGGTCCGTTCACCTGCAGCGCTGACATTGACCGGTTTGGCGTCAATTTCTGATCCATCATCCAGTGCAACCACGCAGGAGTCGCCGCTGATTGATTTAACAACGCCTTCCAACGTGTTGTTTTCGCCAATGAATTGGGCAACAAAGCTGTTTTCGGGCTCTTCATAGAGCAGATCCGGCGGCGCAAGCTGCTGGATGCGTCCGTCGTCGAACACGGCCACGCGATCCGACATCGTCAGCGCCTCTGTCTGGTCGTGGGTCACGTAAACTGTCGTAATCCCCAGCTCATGCGCCAGACGGGTAATCTCGAACTGCATATGTTCACGCAGTTGCTTGTCCAGCGCGCCCAGTGGCTCGTCCATCAAGACCAGCTCGGGCTCGAACACCAAGGCACGGGCCAAGGCGATCCGCTGTTGCTGACCGCCGGACAGTTGCGCCGGACGGCGGCTGCCAAAGGCGCCCATCTGGACCATATCCAGCGCACGCTTCACTTTTTCTTCCCGATCGCTTTTGCCGATGTTGCGCACTTCAAGCGGGAACGAAAGGTTTTCAGCCACAGTCATATGCGGGAACAATGCATAGTTTTGAAACACCATGCCGATCCCGCGTTTATGAGGTGGAATATTGTTGATCGGGCGCCCGTCCAACATGATTTCGCCATGGGTAGCGGTCTCAAAACCAGCCAACATCATCAGGCAAGTCGTCTTGCCAGACCCAGAGGGGCCCAGCATTGTCAGAAACTCACCCTTTGGCATTGAGAGGTTAAGATCTTTTACAACGAGTATCTCGCCGTCATAAGATTTTTGAACACGCTGAAATTCGACGAACGCTGCGTCATTTGACATTACCAACTTGGCTCCCCTGTGCGGTCTTTGCTTGCCCGGTTCATCCGGATCTCAAAGACCAGTCCACCCTATTTAAGGACATGGGGGACCAACCACGCAACCATAAATGTGACAGCTAGGCGACAAAGAATCCTGAAATTCACTTCTGCTCAACTGATATTTCGATATTTCGCCCGCAACGCAAGGCCTTGAATCGCGTAATTAACTTGCTTCATTCGCCTCTATTCAACTTCCTAACCCACAAAATTAAAATAATATTTTTAATGGGTTATAATTACAACCTAAACCACCACATCTCACAGCCCAGACCTCGACATCGATACTGAGTTGCTGAGAGATTTGCATGTCGAAATTCCTCGACCGATTGGAAAACGCCAAAATTATCTGGTGCAATCCAATCTAAAAACCGCGCTTTGGGGGGCAATTAATCTCATTTTGATAGGGCGGAGGTGCGGATTTGCGCACCTCCCGTTTTCAGGCGCAATCGGATTCTGCCTTTGGGGGCAGTTGCACCCTCTTAGCTTGCCGCTTCCTGCGCTTATTCCGGGGCAGGATTCAGATGTTTCTTGACCTTCTTCAATCCGGCACTTCGGATAAAATGCACAGAACTTGGGCATCGCTCCCAATGTTCAGGGCCTCGCAGACATCTGCATTCATCGCTGCTGCGACGCCCGCCCCGCCCGAAGCAGTTGTCGCCAACCCAGCCTCTGCCATAGCAGGTAAATACCGCACCACGTCGTCATCCGAGAGCGTCAGAAAACAGTCTGCATCCCGCGCCAGACCATTCAGCGCGATCAGCGAGGGTTCTTTACAGTCCAGCCGCCCCATGATGCTGTCAGGCCCATCCGCAAAGACGCAGGTACCTGCTTCGATACTGGCTTGCAACGCAGGGGCCGCTTCGGGTTCCACGACAATGATCTTGGGTCCATCACCCCAGGCATGGCGCGCATAAGCTGCAACCGCCCCTGCCAACCCACCTACCCCGGCCTGCAAAATGATATGCGTGGGCGCATTTGGGCATTGGCGCACCGCTTCTGCAGCCATCTGCAGATACCCCTCCATCAGGGTGTGCGGCAGCTCGTAATACCCGTCCCACGAGCTGTCAGATAGCAATGTCCAACCGTTATCCTGCGCCGCTTTGCCAGCAGCCTCCATACTGGCAGCATAATCCGTACCTTGACGAACGACCCTGGCTTTTTGCGCACGAAGGCGTTCCGCGAAACTTTCAGGTACGGTTTCGGCGATATAGACCACTGCATCAGCCCCAAATATCCGTGCACCTGCTGCTACACTCATCCCGTGGTTACCCGCGCTAGCGGTGACATAGGTTTTCCCGCGTAAAGTAAACTCATCCGGTGTCTGCGCCAGATCAGCAGCGTGACGGGCGATGACATAGGCAGCCCCCAAAGCCTTGAATGACCCGAGGTTCATGCGCCCACGCTCATCTTTGACCCATAGATCGGCGACATTGGCCAAATCCTTGGCTTCAACCAGATTGGTTTCCGCTGCTGCAGGGCAAACTGTTAACAAATCAGCTACGCGAGCCGCGTTTATCGAAGGAAATGGAGCATTAGGAATCAATTTTTCCTTGCCGCGGTGTGGGTTTGAACTGAGTTTCAACAGTATTTCCTTCCTGAGTTGTCCATTGACGTGATCGGATTCGTAAAGTTCTGTCAACACGTCTCTAATCACGACACGAGGATCCGATGAGCCAAGTGAATCCGGCATTCATGCGGGGGGAATTTGACCGTCGGCTGTCCAAAACACGAAAAGCCGTGACCGAGGTCGGGCTGGACGCGCTGTACTTCGAAGACCCTTCGAACATGACGTGGCTAACCGGATACGAGGGGTGGTCGTTCTACGTCCATCAGGGCGTTTTGGTCTTTCATGACGCAGACCCGATCTGGTGGGGACGCAATCAGGATACGAATGGGGAACGACGTACAGTGTGGATGCCAGATTGTCAGATACGTCCACATTGAACGCCGCGCGTGCTGCGGCTATCCAGTGGGTCTGAGCTATCTCCCGGACTGGGGTGAGCGCACGATATCTCTGCGTCCCGAGGATGAGACAATCCTGGAACCTGGCAAGACGTTTCACTTTATGCCTGGCCTCTGGTTGAATGACTGGGGGTTAGAGATCACCGAGTCGATCCTGATCACCGATACCGGTCCTGCCGAATGTTACTGTAACCGCCCAAGAAAGCTGTTTGTAAAGCCATGCCCCTGCAAAGAACCCAAGATATCCTCGCCGATCTGATCGCGTTTGAAACGGTATCTGCAGACAGCAATCTTCAGATCATCAGCTATCTAAGGGACAGGTTGCAGGCCTTGGGTGCACGCTGTATCGAAACCCGAGATGATACTGGCACCAAGGCCAATGTATTTGCTTCCTTAGGCCCAGACATTCCCGGCGGCATCCTGTTATCCGGCCACACGGACGTAGTTCCCGTCGCGGATCAGAACTGGACATCAGACCCGTTTTTGATGACCGAGAAAGACGGCAGGCTTTACGGACGTGGCACCTGTGACATGAAGGGCTTCATCGCCGCCGCACTTGCACTTGCCGAAACGCTGGATGTCAGCAAGCTGACCCAACCGCTGCATTTTGCCTTCACCTATGACGAAGAAACCGGATGCCTGGGCGCGCAGAACATGGTCAACGACCTGTCTGAACGCGGCATCGTGCCGGATATTGCCATCATCGGCGAGCCCACCGAAATGCGCCTGATCGAGGGGCACAAGGGGTGCTATGAATACACTACCCGATTTATCGGGCTCGAAGGACACAGCTCGGCCCCGGATGATGGGGTGAATGCGGCGGAATACGCGGCACGCTATGTAGGAAAACTTCTGGAACTGCGCCAGATATTGAAATCCCGCGCGCCAACAAACAGCCCCTTCGAGCCACCCTGGACCACTATAAACGTGGGGTTCTTCAATAGCGGCGTCGCCCATAACGTCATTGCCAGCAAAGCCGATGTCGGCTGGGAAATGCGCCCGGTTCAGGCCAGCGATGCAGATTTCGTCAAGCAAACCCTGACTGACTATGTGACGCACAGCCTGCTGCCCGAAATGCAGGCCGTCCATAGTGAAGCCAGCATCACGCAGGATATCACGGCCGAGGTTGCAGGCCTTGAGCCCATGGAAGAAAACGCCGCCCGCAAACTGGTTGCCGAGCTGACCGGGGCGAACGGAACAGGTGTTGTGTCATTCGCCACTGAAGCTGGCCTGTTTCAGCAGCTTGGCACCCACGCGATTGTCTGCGGTCCCGGCTCGATCACACAGGCCCATAAAGCAGATGAGTACGTCGAGATCGAACAGCTCGACCTATGCTGTCGGATGCTGGACCGGCTTGGGCAACGCCTGACCTCTTAACCTGCCCCATGAGTGCGATCATAAGCAGATCGCTTGGGCTGAATATGCGCGTTTCGGATGTCTTCACCGGGGTCATAGGCTTCCATAACCAATGGATAACAGGCGGCTGCGTCCGAGGAATGCTCGGACGAGCAATCGCCCCCGGGACAAGCTGAAAGGCCGACGATCAGGTCAATCTCGGCGTAGAATTCCAGATAATCACCCGGACGCACCGGGCTTGCCTTCATGAAGTATTGGCCTGTGTCCTGCGTAAATCCGGTGCACATGAAGACGTTCAACACGTCGTGGACGTGCATTTCGGCCTCATGCAGCGGCAGGCCACAATGGCTGGCCAATGCCCGTGTCAGGTTGGAATGGCAGCAATAATGGTAGTCATCGCCAGACAGCAGTCGCCCGGTATATGGGTCACAGCGGGTCCCGATTACGTCATGCACGGATCCGCCGTATGAATCGAACCCATACCAATCCAGAGTATCCGTAACGATGGTCGCCATGGGCCGCATATTCGGAAAACTTGACCACATCCGATCCCCGGTCGACAGATGCGTGCCATGCAGCGCGCGGGTTTTGCCGGAATAGAACCGTTCGGTCAGGTCGTGCTTGTACCACATGTTAAGATCACCGACCTGCGCGCCATCGACCGACACCACCCGAATAAAGGCCCCCGCGGGCACTTCAATACAGGCCGCATCACGCGGGGCTGCTATGACTTCGGCGGTTTTCACCGCGCGCTGCCTCAGGTCAGTCAACGCAGCCAGATCAGGTTGCGGTACCGTTTCGGGCGGATAGCAAATGACCGGAGGGATCGCCCTCCGGTCATTTGCGTCTGCCGGAGGTTCAAAATTCGGATGTTTCAACTTCATGACCGCGCTCCGATATCTTCATGACAACAGACCTAGCGCATCACAAACGGGTTCGCCATCGGCTCTTGCGAGGTGCTGATCCAGGTGGTCTTGGTCCGGGTGTAATCCAGGATCGCCTCAACCCCGGCTTCACGGCCATACCCTGATTGATTGAACCCGCCAAACGGCGCGATAGGAGAGATCGCGCGATAGGTATTAACCCAACAAATCCCAGATTTGATCCGCTTGGACACCCGATGCGCCCGCGCCAGGTTCTGCGTGAACACACCTGAACCCAGCCCAAAGACTGTGCTATTGGCCAATGCGATGGCCTCTTCTTCGGTATCGAAGGGCAGCAGAGACATAACCGGGCCAAACATCTCAACTTTCAACGTCTCGGTCTCGGGCGATATGCACTCAACCAGTGTTGGGTTCATGTAATTGCCGGGCCTATCCGCAGGTTGCCCGCCGAAATGGACCACGGCCCCCTGCTCCGCTGACTTGGCCAGAGTCTCTTCGATCTTGTTCACTTGCGCCAAGGTACATAGCGGTCCGACATGGGTACCGGCCTCCAGCGGGTCACCCAGAACGATTGCACCCGCCTTTTCTTTGATGCGGCCGATCAGATCTTGCAGAACGGATCGCTGCACCAGCCCGCGCGTGCCCGCAACGCAACTTTGCCCCGACGCGCCAAAGTTTCCGGCGATCAGGCCATTTGCGGCCCCATCCAGATCCGCGTCTTCAAAAACAAGTATCGGCGACTTGCCACCAAGCTCCAGCGAAGTGACGGCGAAGTTTTCGGCGGAATTCCTGACCACATGGCGCGCTGTCTCGGGGCCACCGGTAAAGGCGATGCGATCCAGATCGGGATGGCGGGTCAGTGGAATTGCACAGTTTTCCGCATCCCCGGTGATGACCGAGACAACGCCCGCGGGGAATCCGGCCTGTTCAATCAAACGCGCGAACTCCAGCATCGGGGCCGGCGCAATTTCGGATGCCTTCAGCACGACGGTACACCCAGCCGCAAGCGCCGGGCCCAACTTAGTCGCCGTCAGGAACATTTGTGCATTCCAGGGCACAATAGCCGCGACAACACCAATGGGTTCGCGCGTGGTAAACACATGCATATCCGGCTTGTCGATGGGCAGAACCGTCCCTTCAACCTTATCCGCAAGCCCTGCGAAATAGCGGTAGTAATCCGCGACATACCCAGTTTGCGCCGAGGTTTCTGCCAGCAGTTTACCGCTGTCTGTTGTCTCAAATTCTCCAAGCCGTGCAGCGTTTTCGGCAACTAGGTCGGCCAGGCGATAAAGAAGCTTGCCGCGCGCGGTGGCCGTCATGTCGCGCCATTGCGGATCATCAAGCGCACGTTTGGCGGCGGCGACTGCCCTGTCGACATCCTCAGGTGCCGCACAGGAAAACGTAGCCCACCCCTGCCCAGTTGCGGGATTTGCAGATGTCATAACCTGAGACGTCGCCCCCTCAGACCAGGCGCCATCAATGAAAAGCTGAAAATGCGGTAGATTTCCCATAGTGTTCCTCACTGAAAGGCTGGCATGACATCGTCGATGAACCGCGCCAAAGAGGCACGTTTTCGCTCGTTCGTCATCCCGCTGTCGACCCAGAACGAAAACTCATCATAGCCCAAATCTTCATAACGTTTGATCCGGTCAATAACCTGCTGCGCTGTACCAACCGTCAGGTCGCGCGCCAGCTTATCACTTGTGTACATCTGGTTTGCATCCATCTCGTCCTGGGTGATCCGTTGGATCAACCCTTGCTCGACCGGGCGTTTATTCATGAACCAGGCACCGAAATAGTTGTAATACCGGCGCAATTCCTGAACGCCTTGCGCAACATCGTCTGCGTCTTTGCCGACATATGTGTGATGCAACAGCATGATTTTGGGGCGCGGTCCGGTATGGCTGTCGCAGGCTGCATTGAAGCGGTCCATCAGCGTTTCAATCTCTTCCATGCCCTGCCACAGGGGAGTGACCTGGATGTTAAACCCGTTGTGGACACCGAATTCATGACTATTGGGGTCCCGCGCCGCGATCCAGATCGGCGGACCGTTTTTCTGAAACGGTTTCGGCGCAGAGGTGGTGGCCGGGAAGGAATAGAACTCTCCCTCATGCGCGCAATCGCCCTGCCAGATTTGCGGAAGCAAAGGGGTTGTTTCGCGCATCCGTTGGCCCGCTTCCCAGGCATCCATCCCCGGCATCAAGCGCTCATATTCGTAGGAATATGCGCCCCGTGCGATCCCCAGTTCAATCCGGCCTTTGGTAATCTGATCTGCCGCCGCCGCCTCTCCGGCCAGTTTGATCGGATGCCAGAACGGAGCGACTACCGTACCCGTCCCCAGCCGTACATTCCGGGTGTGATGAGCCAGATCGACTAGCGAGATAAAGGGGTTGGGCGCGATGGTGAACTCCATCCCGTGATGCTCACCCGTCCAGACGGCGCGCATCCCGCCCTCGTCCGCCATTTTCACAAGGCTGACGAATTCGTCATACAGAACGTCATGCGGCTGATCTGGGGACAAACGTTCCATATGGGCAAACAGGGAAAATTCCATTGACCTGCTCCTTTATCGTAAGCTGTGAATGTCGCCCTGCGAGGCGTCACCAAGGTAGAGAGCAAAATCCCCCTCTTTGGCTTCCATCGCATAGCGGGTCATCATATGGCGGACACCGCCGGACACGTATTTCAGGTTCGGAAGGTCATCCGTTCTGATCCATTCGGCGCCCTCAAGCGGCGTTGGTCGGGGGCAGCTGGCCAGAAAATAGGTGTAATGCTGCTTTGTTTCCGCATCGTCGAATGAGGAATAGACCTGTTCGACCTGCACCTTCAGCCCGCGTTCGGACAGGCCCTGGGTCAACCGGTTTCGCTGCCCACCGCGTTCAACCCCGGCGATTTGAATGGGACGATAGGCACCGTTGCTCTGCTCAAGCAAAACGCTGTCGCCATTGCGGATGATCGCACCGCAGATCGTGGGCACCATGGCGTCTATTTCACGTTCGAGCCCCAGACTGAAATACGACCCGCCGACATATCCAAGACCCTGCCCGACCGAGTGCGAAAACTCTGCCACTTCACCGATCAATAAGGTATGATCACCGGCGGGAAGGACCCGATGGGTTTTGCAGCAAAACTGCGCCAGCGCACCGTCGATCAGGGGCAGATCATAAAGACCATTGCTGTGCGCGACCTTTGCAAACCGGTCCCCTTTATACCCAGCGAAAGTATTCGATATCTCTTGCTGTCCATCTGCAAGCACATTCACCGCAAACCGGGTGCAGTTGGCGAAAATATCGTGGCTGGACAGAAACTTCCCCGGACACACCAGCAGCAATGGCGGGTCAAGCGATACGGACGAAAACGAGTTTGCGGTGAACCCAACTGGCGCGCCCTGCGGATCCCGTGCCGTCACCACTGTCACCCCGGTCATAAAGCTGCCAAAGGCGTCACGCAAAGCTCGGGGGTCCATACTTGTCATGGCTGGCACCCCCCCACAAATTCCAACAGCTGTGCGTTTACTTCGGCGGGATGAGTCATCGGCAACATATGTGCGGCACCTGCGATGATTGCCGCTTGTCCCGAGGGAACCAAACGCGCCATGTCCCGAGACATTTCAGGCGTCGAATTCGGCTCATCCGCGCCGGTCATGAACAAGGCGGGACAAGCGATACGGGCCAGTTCATCATCGGAAGGACCGTCCGTTTCGGCAAAAGCGGTATACGCGGATTTGTAGGCCGCCGGATCAACCTCAGTCAGCCAGCGCATGCAGGCCAGTCGCTCGGCGGACGAGGCTTCGCCAAACCAACGTTGCAACGTGACAGTGGGATCATTTGGCCCCGATACGTCCAAGGCCGAGGCACGTGCGACGACGGCCTTGCGCGCGGCAGCCGGACGCCGATGGATCGCATTCAATGCCGCAACGCCAAGAACGCTATCTGGCACATCCGCCGCCAGTCGGAGCGCAATCAGGGCGCCCATTGAATGGCCGATCAAGACAGCGGGCTCTGTTAGCACGGACGCCGTGCGGTGCACGTATGCCTCCAAGCCAGTCGGATGATCAAAGCTCGACTGACCATGTCCTGACATATCCGGGCACAAGACACGATACCCCGCCGCGACCAGAGCGTCGATCTGCGCACCCCACGCCTCGGCTCGCAGACCAACCCCGTGCAGCAGAATAACCAGCGGCCCTTGGCCCTGATCAATCACCGCCAGGGTGCTGAGTTCAGACCGAGGCCGGGTTGTCCACGTCATGGCCCAAATCCTTGAGGTCCTGATAACGGTCGCCGATCCGATGATGGGGACGGCCCGAGGTTGCGCCACCCAGCACGACCACAATTTCATCCGCGCGCGGTGCGTCGGGGATTGCAAACTGCAGCGTCAGATAATGCGATCTACGCCCGGCATCATTCTTGTCCATCATGGGCACCATGATCGGAGTGTTCGCCGGACCGCGGGTATTGGTGAAGGACAGATAGGACTTGGCCCCAACCGCTTGACGATAGTAATTCCCGAAATGCAGCGTGTGGATCAGGCCCGAGGCATGTTCGACCTCGCCATCCAGCCCTACAACCGCCGCTTTGCCATAGGCTTCGATCACCTCGCCGCCACCTGCAAGCGTGACCATCCGGTCAGTCAACATTTGCCCCAGCACAGGCCCATAGGCCAGAATTTCCGGTCTCAGATCCTCGACATACCGGCCAGCCCAAGGGTTCGACACAACCGCCGCAACGGCAAACATGCGCCACGGGCGGTCGGCGGCACGAAATCCTTCAACCAGAACCTCTTCGTCGAAAGTCACTATTTTTCTGATATTTGGCTGCACTGCCGTCTCCCCAAATCTGCTTGAGGAAATATCACCGTTAGAAACATCTTTTGACAAACGAAAGAACTTGAGCCTTAGGTATTAACAACACTAATAGGTTGGTTACCGATGGCAAAAACACTCCCTCCCCTGACGTGGTTCCGGTCGTTCGAAGCAGCGGCGCGGCGGCTTAGTTCAACTGCTGCAGCGGATGAAATCGGGTTGACGCAATCCGCAGTCAGCCAACAAATCAAAGCCTTGGAAACCCGTCTGGGCGTCGTTCTGTTCCACCGCCACGCGCGCGGTCTTTCTTTGACGGATGAAGGGCGGAAGCTGCTGCCACAGGTCGAGGCAGCCTTGGACATGCTGCATTCCGCCGCCTCGCCCTATTTGGCCGAGGAAAAGGCACGCCATATCACGGTCGCAGCCTCTATCAGTATTATCGAATGGGTCATCTCTCCGGCTTTGCCGGAATTTCAGGCCCAGCACCCCGAAACCTCACTCCGATTTGTCAGCACGATCTGGCCTGACGAATACGCAGCATCGCGCGCCGATATCGAGGTCCGCTTTGGCTCGGAAAAACAAGTCGGGAAGAATGCGAAACCGTTGAAACCCAATCGCCTTGTTCCGGTGATGTCTCCAAATCTCGGCGGCGATTGGGTGGACCTGCCCCTGATCGAATCCGTCGGCACATCGGACAGTTGGGCGTCGTGGGGGGAGGCCACCGGCCAGAAACCGCGCAAACCTTCTTATTTTGTGGATTCCTATGGCCTGGCCCTGCAACTTGCCGTGTCAGGCAGCGGCGTTGCGCTGGTGAATTCTATCATCGCAGAGCAAGCCCTGAAATCGGGCAAAGTCCACCTTGCCAGCAAAGATTCCGCACCCGCCAGTGAGGGTTATTTTTTATCCGTCCTTCGCAACTCAGCCGAGGTATCGGATTTCACCGATTGGTTTTCCGGCCTTATTTCTTGTGCCTGAGGGTCTGATTCAGACACACCCATGTCGCATATGGGGATATCGCCGCGCCCGAAAATAATGAAGTTTGGAAGAAAAGGTCCGATTCATGAGATATTCCGGCTTTCGAGTTATCAAAGAGGCGTTAACCGGCCACAAAGGGTGGAAACCGGTTTGGCGTGAACCTGAACCTAAGGCCCATTACGACATCATCGTAATCGGTGGCGGCGGGCATGGTCTGGCAACCGCGCATTACCTTTCCAAAATCTACGGCCAACGAAATGTTGCCGTAATCGAGAAAGGCTGGATCGGTGGCGGAAATGTGGGCCGAAACACCACGATCATTCGCTCGAACTACCTGCTGGATGGGAATGAGCCGTTCTATGAGTTCTCGCTGAAGCTGTGGGAAGGGCTCGAGCAGGACCTGAACTATAACGCAATGGTCAGTCAGCGCGGTATCGTCAATCTGTTCCATACAGACGGACAGCGTGACGCCTATACGCGACGTGGCAATGCGATGATCCTGAACGGGGCCGATGCCGAATTGCTGGACGCAGATCAGGTGCGGCGCGAACACCCTTATCTGAATTTCGACGACGCTCGCTTTCCGATCAAGGGCGGCCTTGTTCAACGGCGCGGCGGTACCGTGCGCCATGATGCAGTGGCCTGGGGCTATGCCCGGTCAGCCGACCTGCATGGCGTCGATATTATCCAGAACTGCGAAGTTACCGGGCTGCGGATCGAAGATGGCAAATGTCTTGGGGTCGAAACGACTAAGGGCTTTATCGGCGCCTCCAAAGTCGGATGCGCCGTTGCGGGCAGTTCGGGGCGCGTTATGGGGATGGCCGGACTGCGCCTGCCTATCGAAAGCCACGTTCTACAAGCCTTTGTATCTGAGGGGCTAAAGCCTGTCCTGCCCAGTGTCATCACCTATGGCGCGGGGCATTTTTATGTCAGTCAGTCCGACAAGGGCGGGCTGGTGTTTGGTGGCGATCTTGACGGCTATAACACCTATGCCCAACGCGGCAACTTGCCCGTGGTCGAGGATGTTTGCGAAGGTGGCATGGCATTGATGCCGATGATCGGACGCGCCCGGTTGCTGCGGATGTGGGGTGGCGTGATGGACATGTCGATGGATGGCTCTCCGATCATTGACCAAACGCCGGTCGAGGGCCTCTATTTCAACGGGGGCTGGTGCTATGGCGGGTTCAAGGCAACTCCGGCTTCGGGCTATTGCTTTGCACATCTGCTTGCGAAGGACGAACCGCACCCTGTCGCAACGGCCTATCGGTTGGACCGGTTCCGCACCGGCCGGATGATCGACGAAAAAGGCGCGGGCAATCAGCCCAACCTGCATTAAAGGGGACAGCAGACATGATAATCAACCACCCCCTTCTTGGGCCTCGCGACGCATCGGAATTCACCTATCTGGGCGACGCCGCGCTGATTGACCGCCCCGATTGGCAGGCGGAAAATGCCGCCGAGGTCTTTCACGACTATGCCTATCTGCGTGACAACCCGGCAGGCGAGCACCGTGAACTTTGGTACCACGAAACAGGTGACCGATCCTGGCTGGTAGTCACGCGCAACACGCTGACCCACGAGATTTCAAAGGTGGAACTGGCCCGCGATGTGGCCCGCGAACGGGGGCGCTCCAAATGACGCAGGTGAACCGGCTGAATGGCGGACAGATCGACCGCAATACAACGCTGAACTTCCGCTTTGACGGGCGCAGCTATACCGCCCATCCCGGCGACACCTTGGCATCTGCCCTGCTGGCCAATGATGTGCGTCTGATCGGGCGGTCTTTCAAATACCACCGTCCGCGCGGATTGCTGACCGCAGGATCCGAAGAGCCGAACGGCCTGGTCGAACTGCGCTCGGGCGCCCGCAAAGAGCCCAATACCCGCGCAACAACCATCGAGATGTTCGAGGGGCTTGAGGCGCGATCACAGAACCGCTGGCCCAGCCTGAAATTCGACGCGCTGGCCGTGAATGACATGTTTTCCAACTTCCTGTCTGCGGGTTTCTACTACAAGACTTTCATGTGGCCTGCAGCCTTCTGGGAAAAGCTGTACGAGCCTACAATCCGTCGCGCAGCCGGGCTTGGATCGCTTTCGATGCAAGAGGACCCGGACGAATACGACAAGGGTTTTCGCCATTGCGATCTGCTGATCATTGGTGCCGGACCAGCCGGTCTTATGGCGGCATTGACCGCGGGTCGTGCGGGCTCGGATGTCATTCTGGCGGATGAGGATTTCGCCCTGGGCGGTCGCCTGAACAGCGAAACACTCACCATAGACGATGCTGCGGCGTCTGACTGGGCGGCGCAGGCCGTGGCCGAACTGTCCGCGCTGCCAAACGTTCGCTTGATGCCGCGCACCACAGTGATTGGCGCGTTTGACCACGGCATCTATGGCGCGGTCGAGCGTACGGGCGATCACCTGCCCAGCCTGCCCGCAGGCAAACCCCGGCAAGTCCTGTGGCGCATCTATACCCAAAAGGCGCTGCTGTGCGCAGGCGCGACCGAGCGGCCAATCGCGTTCGAAAACAATGATCGCCCCGGCATCATGACAGCCAGCGCCCTGCGGACCTATGCCAACCGGTTTGGAGCAGCGGCATCGCAGCGCGTCGCGGTCTTTACCAACAATGATGACGGCCACCGCACCGCAGCTGATCTGCACGCCAAAGGTGTCAAAATCACTGCGGTGATCGATGTGCGCAAAGACGCCCCCATCAGCCATGACTACGAAGTTCTGCAGGGTGCTCAGGTCACAAATACCAAAGGCCGACTGGAGCTGAGCTTTGTCGAAGTCGCCCTGCCCGATGGCTCAACCCGGACATTGGAATGCGGTGCCTTGGGCGTCTCGGGCGGTTGGAACCCCAACGTCCACATGACCTGCCACCAGCGCGGCCGCCCCGCATGGGATGAGACGCTGGCCGCCTTTGTTCCCGGCGCGGACCTGCCGGTAGGCATGTCCGTTGCCGGCGCGGCAAACGGCGATATGTCTACCCACGGCGCGTTGCGCTCTGGCGCCGAGGCCGCAATCGCCGCTTTGGACCTGACCAACGCCAAACCCGATCTGCCCGAGGCCGAGGACACACCCATCGCGCAGACCCCATTCTGGTACGTTCAGGGCTGCAAACGCGCATGGCTGGACCAGCAGAACGATGTGACGGTCAAGGATGTCCGTCTCAGCTATCAGGAGGGCTTCCGTTCGGTCGAGCATCTGAAACGCTATACCACGCTGGGCATGGCCACGGACCAGGGCAAGACCTCGAATATCGGCGGGCTGGCGATCATGGCCGAGCTGGCCGGTAAGTCGATCCCCGAGACCGGTACCACCATCTTCCGCCCGCCCTATACCCCCGTCCCGATTGCCACTTTCGCAGGCCGGATGAAGGGTAAAGAGTTTCACCCCACCCGCCTGACGCCCTCACACCACTGGGCCGAAGAACGCGGCGCGGTGTTTGTCGAGGTTGGCAACTGGCTGCGTGCGCAGTGGTTCCCCCTGCCCGGCGAGACCCATTGGCGCGAGAGCGTGGACCGTGAAGTGCGTCAGACGCGTGCCTCGGTCGGGGTGTGCGATTGTACGACTTTGGGCAAAATCGACGTGCAGGGCACCGATGCGGCAGCGTTCCTGAACCGCGTCTATGCCAATGCTTTCGCCAAGCTGGCAGTCGGCAAAACCCGCTATGGCCTGATGCTGCGCGAAGATGGCATAGCCATGGATGACGGCACCGCCGCGCGACTGGCCGAGGATCATTTCGTCGTCACTACCACGACCGCAAATGCCGTAGTCGTCTATCGCCACATGGAATTCGTGCGCCAGTGCCTGTGCCCGGACATGGATGTGCAGCTGATATCCACCACAGAAGGATGGGCGCAATATGCAGTTGCCGGGCCCAATTCCCGTAAGCTGCTGCGAAAAATCATCGACCCGGAATTCGACATCTCGAATGAGGCCTTCCCCTTTATGGCCTGTGGAACCATCACCGTGTGCGGCGGCCTTCGGGCGCGGCTGTTCCGGATTTCGTTCTCTGGCGAGTTGGCATTCGAAATCGCGGTTCCCTCTCGCTATGGCGACGCGCTGATGCGGCGGCTGATGACCGAGGGCGAAGAGTTCGACGTTGTCCCCTATGGCACCGAAGCACTGGGCGTCATGCGGGTCGAAAAAGGCCATGCTGCAGGCAGCGAGTTGAACGGCACCACAACCGCCCTGAACCTGGGAATGGGCCGCATGGTGTCCAAAAAGAAGGACAGCATCGGATCAACCCTGTCGGAACGCGAGGCACTGAACCAACCGGATGCACTGATGCTGGTGGGGATCAAACCGTTGGAGCCTGAAAACAAGGTAACCGCCGGTGGCCACCTGATGAACACTGACGGCCCGGTCGATGCAGCCCATGATCAGGGCTATGTCACCTCAGCCGTCTACTCACCCATTCTGAGCAGCAATATCGGGCTGGGATTGTTGAAAAACGGCGGCGACAGGCTGGGCGAGAAAATGCGCCTTGTCTCTCCGCTGACGGACCTGACGGTCGAGGTGGAAATTGTCTCGGCCCATTTCGTTGACCCGGAAGGAGAACGTCTGCGTGGATAATCTGGTTGCGATAACCGCCCTCGGCGCGGCTGACCCTCGGGTAGACACGGTTGGGCCTGTCACCTGTTCCGAGATACCGGGCGTGGCGTTGGCATCAGTCGCGGCGCGGCTCGGTCAGGAAACAGCGGCCAAAGCCGCATTGAAGAAACTGATTTGCGCTGAGGCACCAAAGGTCCAGAGGTTTGAAGGAACCGCAATCACCGCCTTTTGGGCGGGGCCGGAGCAATGGATGGTTGAAGCACCGCATGACACGCACGAGGACCTTGCTACGCAAGTAAAATCTGCCATTGGGTCTGCGGCCTCTGTCACTGAACAGACCGATGCCTGGGTGCGTTTCGACCTGGCTGGTACGAACATTCAAGCAGTGCTGGAGCTTTTGTGCCAGTTGGATCTGCGCATATTGACTAAGGGAACGGCGGCGCGCAGCTCGATCCACCATATTGGCTGTTTCGTGCTGTGTCGTGGTTCGGATCACTACAGCCTGTACGGTCCGCGCTCGTCCGCCAAATCTCTGCACCATGCGATGCTGACGGCGATGCGATCAGCGCTTTAGTCAGCGCCTAGACCGAGGGCAAAGGGGCGTTATCCTCAACCCGGAAACGGTTGATGCGGCGCCTGTCCTCGCTGGGGCTCAGGCCAAAAGCCGACCGGTAATGCGTCACCAAGGGCGCGACAGATCCATAGCCGACAGCGGCCGCGATCTGGGAAATGGGGTCTTTGGTATAAACCACCATCTGACGCGCCGCCTTCATCCGCATTGCGCGGTAATAATGGCTAGGGCTGTGTCCGGTTGCCTGTTTGAATGCCCGCTCGATCTGACGAGGCGTGACGCCCATTTGTTTCGCGACTTCGGCAATCGAGATCGCTTGACCTATATTGGCGGCAAACATTTCAACGCTGCGTGAAACAAGCGGTGGAAGGCGGTCTCCCGTTTTCGGCGCTGTCGCATTGGGCACCTGCTGACGCACTGCCGCACCGCGCATCATCGGATGTTGAAACCAGCACGCAACCTCATGCGCAATGTCACCGCCCAAGCGGTCGTGAACCAAATGCAGTGCCAGGTCGAACCCTGCCGCTGCACCGGCGGCGGTATAGCGCGTCACGGTGCGCACGATCACTTCGCTCCGGGCGTCCATATCGGGAAACTCGGCCTCAAAAGCCGCCTCATAGCACCAGTGGACCGAGACCGGCTGACCTGCCATTGCACCGGATCGCACAAGAGGGAATACGCCACCGCTGATCCCGCCCAGAACTGTTCCGTGCCTCCCAAGACCACGCAGCAAGGCATTGCCGCTAACAGCGTTGCCAAAGACCGAAGACGGGCTGCTGAGCAGGAATAAAATGTCGATATTCCTGCAGTCCGCCAACGCGCGATCTGCTTCGAACCCAACCCCTGCGCTTGACTGAACCTTTTGACCACGTTCAGAAACCAGCGACCATCTAAACGCTTGATGACCTGCGATTTCATTGGCCGCCCGCAGGGGTTCGATCACCGATGTCAAACAAGCCATCGGAAAGCCATCGAACAGCAGAAAGCCGATATCGATTCTGTCCTGATCCGTCATAGATCCGTCCTAACAAGTTCCTGGCAGCAACCCTACACCAAGTTTATGCCCAGCGGATCAGTCCAATAATGGCAGAGGTCGCATAGAACGCCTGCAACAGCAAAAACGTCCAGCGCCGATCAATCAATGCCCATGCGGCAAACAGTGCCGACGACACCAACAGTAGAGAGAATCCAAGAATCTCAGCGCCAATATTCGAAGCAATCAGCAAGGCATAAGCCATAGCCAGAACTGATCCGGTCATCTCAAACAGTGTTGTCAGGCGGCGGTTAGCTGTTCTTTCTTCCGTCATCAATTACACTTACCTTTGCCGAAAGAAGAAGACAGCGTCAGCGGGCCAGATTTGCATTCCGACTGATGTTCGAAGTCTGTGATATCCTCCGAGTATAGATTGTTCATTTCGAAGCTCCGCGTACATTGTGTTCGCGATACCTAATCTGACATTTGCCTTTGCCGCAAATGAATGATTATCATTCAATGATCAAAATCTGTCATGGAAAATCATGAACGAACGTTTGGAAATAGACGCCTTGCGCGCGCTGCTCGCAATCGCGACCTATGGTGGTGTAACCCGTGCGGCCCGACATCTGGCGCTTTCGCAATCGGCAGTCAGCCATAAGATCGGCCGTTTAGAGCGCGCACTGAATTGCAAGCTGCTGACTCGTCGCAAAGGTGCCCCCCTGTTCACAGAAGACGGGCTGCGTCTTTGTGAATACGCCCGTCGAATTACCACTCTGCATGACGAAGCGGTGGCCTCACTTGGTAACAGGCCGCTCACCGGCCACTTGCGGCTTGGCATGACCGAGGATGCGACAACCAGCGGGATCGCTCAAATTCTTGGACGTTTCACGCGGCTGTACCCCGATGTTCGCGTACGAACCCGCACTGGTCAAAGCCTGAATGTTCAGGATTGGTTGAAGGCCGGTGAATTAGACTTGGCGGTGATTCAGATATTTCGCAACGACGTGCAGCCCGAAGATCTGATCCTGTTTCAGGATTCCCTTCATTGGGTCAAATCACCCGACTATCGTCTGAATCTGTCAGAACCGGTTCCGTTTCTGTCCTTTGACACACAGTGTTTCTACCGAAGATGGGGAATGGAAGACAGTCAGCAACAGGACCACCGTTTTGACAATATCCTGGAATGTCCAAGTGCAGCAGGAATCCAGTCGGCTGTTCGATCTGGGCTGGGCATAGCGCTATTGAACGGGATGCACATTACACCAGACATGGAAGTCATCAACGATGTCTTTCCTACCCCTCCAGAGCTTGCCTATGTCGCACGGGTTCAGATGAACAACCGCAACGCCGTGACAAAAGCGCTGATTGCGGAGATAGCAAAAGAGGTCGAACGCGCGTTTCCCTTGCGCGTAGCAGTTTAGTGGTCAGGTCTTCATTAAACCAAAGCCACTCGACATCCTCTGTCGCCGACGATCGATTGACTTGCGGAACGCTGTTTCGCTGACCAGTGACAGCGGAAAAAGAACCCTCTCGCCAACGCCGTCAATCACGGTCAGCTTGCCACCTCTTTCCTGCGCACGAACGATGTTTTCGAACCCCATGTCACCCACAATGATCCGGCCGCTTTCGAGATCGTCAAACAGTTCCATCAATTCAGCATGAAGACGTTCACGTCCGGCTTGATCCTTGGCCAGCGCGACGCGTTCCGAATGCAGGGTTGGCGCAAGATCTCCGTCTGGGCCGGTCAGTTTTTCCACCACTATCGCCGGGCCCGCTGATGTTGGCGCATATCCCATGAATTGCGCCAACCTCTCGATCTCGGGGCATCCACGGTTGAGCGCCGCCAGATATTCGTTTGCTTCGCGGTTCCATTGGCGCAGATTGCCATAGCGCCATTCGGCATAACGCGGCAGAAAATGGCTACGCACAGGTTCGTCCACCCGCACTTTCAGCAGCGCCCCTTCGACCTCGGGGTGCTGATAAATCAGATAGTTGCGACTTTTTCGCAGGGGTTTGTGGTCGCTCAGGTCAATCATGTCCGGGTGTTCCAACAGGGGTTGGGGTCTGTGTCCTTGAATGCCGGACAGCCCAAGTGGGCGCATTCATAGAATTTTCTCAAACCTGTTACAACTCACCTTTTGATCAGGGCCCCAGATTGGGACGCGGCAAAAGGATAAAGGCCTGGTCACCAGTTGATGCGACAACAGGCGTCGAGACCCAGTCGCCTGGATCGAACGGAGGTGTAATCCCATCGCATCTATCGGGCTGCTTCCAGCACATGATGATCTCGGCCCCGGTCAGATAGTTTAACCGCAACCGCAGCCCCCGTTCGAATTGAACCCTGGCGTCTGCCGCACCATTCACGCCAAGAAAATGTCCATAAATATACACGGTTTCGGCCTGTTTAGGCAGGCTTTGCGCCAATGCGCGCGTTGCTTTTTGCCAAGGCGGGATGAACATAAACGATGTTTTTCCAATGAGCATCAAATTGATCATCAACACGCACATCAACAAGATACGCGAAACACTTAACCATCTTTTTGAAGACTGCAGAAACTGAACCCCACACGTGGTGAGCACGACCCCAAACAAGATCCAAAGCCAGTTCAATGCCCGGACAGGGACCTGCACCCCCGACATCATCGCCTTGAGGATAAGCGGTGCCAGGCCAGCAATTGCAGCCATCAGGATCGCGACGGCAAACAGCCGTCTTCGGGTAAACAGGAACCCCCAGGTGCCTGCAAATAGGGCCAAGAGCATCAAGCCATAGCTGATTGTCCCTCCGCCCATTGTATAGATGATGGATCGGAGGAATACTTTGACCTTGGTAAGGTTCAGCAGCAGGTCATCGACCGAATTTACTTCGTTCGGCCCACGCCATTCAGCAACCGGAATACCGAATATGCCATGGTAGAAGTAGTTCAGGGTGTAAACACACAGGAGCGCCAGAACCAGGCTGACAAAGAAAATGATCAACGTAACAGCGACGTTTGTATAGGTTTTTGGTGCCTTGTTTGACAGCAGGATCAGTGTCAGCAACAGGAACGGATAGGTCGTGTAGGCCATGAAGGATAAGGGCACTGCTAGAACCAACAGGGCCAGCGACACACGATGCGGAAGAAACAGAACTGCCAGGCTGTACAAGGTGATAACCCAGATCCCCGGCAGCAACGTGTTGAACCAGTATGAAATCAGGAATGCTGGAACCGAAAACGCAATGAATAGCGCAAGATAACCTTTGTACCAGATCGGGTCCGAACGCTCCATGATCGCGACTGCCGCCGCAGCCGAGAACAAGCCCCAGGCTATGTTATAGAGATACATGCTTATTTGTGAGGGCCATAGAAATGGCCGGAACTGCCACCAGTAGTTCAACCAACGACCTTCATCCAAGGCCTTGTGGTAGGCAATCTCGGTCCAGCCCAGCAGCGCCGGGAAATCATCATGACGTACGAAAGGGTCGAAAAGCTGTGGCCAGTTGATCAGGAACAACGCAGCGGTGCAAAGCAGGGACAGAAAAAGAAACTCCTGCCGAGGTGTTTTTTCCGTCATGATTTGTCGCCATATGACCTTGCAATAGCAGAGGCCCGGACCTGAGCGATAGCGGTGACAGCCGACCGGGGCAAGGCACGCACAACCAGCTTGCGTAGGGTCCAGCCTAAACTGCCGACCTCTTTCAACGCGCCGGGCGCGACTTTGGTATCCAGCACGTCCTGAGACAGCCGGACTTCCCCTGATTGGTTCGCATAGAGGACAGAATTATACCGATACCAGGGTTCGATCGATTGATCCCCGAACATCTCAGGCCGCAAACAATCATAGGCTGTGTATCCCCGTTCAGCGAACAAACCCTGCCAAAAGGACAGGCGCTGTTCATTTATGTGAAACTCGCCGCCCTGCCCCGGAACGGCGGCTGAGAACAGGACCAGATCGCTATGTGTGGTCAGGCTCTGAACCAGGCTGGCCGACGCGTCATGCGGCAAGTGTTCACCGACCTCAAGCGACTGAGCCAAATCAAACTGGCGTCCAAGCTCGACCGGTTCGGACAGATCTGCACCGATAAACGCCTCAGCCGGTATCGCAAGCTTGTCACGATCCACATAGTCGCCATCGACACCGGCAATATCCTTGCAACCCGCGGCCTGCCACTCGGACAGCCACACACCCCTCCCGCAGCCAAAGTCCACGACACTGTCCGCAGAGATTTTTCCTAGAAGGCAAGCAATTAGCCTGTTTGCGGACCGCCTGGCGCCCTGGTCAATATAGTCAAAGAACTCGTTTGAATAGATATGCGACATTGCCAATCTCTAGGTTGAATTCTGCGGTTTATAGACCCACAGCCGTAGGAACGCGAAGTTGATCACAGGTAGAACAACTACAACGACAGCGGCCGAGACAACTTCGCTCAGGCCAAAACGAGGGCCGGCCAGTCCGGTAATCGCAGCTGAAACCAGCAGCCCAATTCCGACCATGCAAAGAAACCGCCCAAACTGTGCAGGAACCACCAGCGCCTGCCCGAAGGTCCAGACTGTTTGCCCAATATATTGGATCAGGATTGCGGACCCAAAAGCCAATGCATTGGCGATCCAGGGCGAATGAAACACGCCCAACAGGCCCAGATAAGCCAGCATATAGTAACCAGCCACGCCTAAGCCCACGATGGCAAACCGGATTATGCGGCGCCGTTCGTTCATTTCTGCGCGGTCTTCTCTTCTACTATGGTGTCCGAAATCTCTGAGGTCTCTTGATCTACAAAATAGAGTGGTCGGTTTTTGGCCTCGATATACAGACGTCCGAGATATTCCCCCATGATTCCAAGCGTCAACAGCTGGATACCCGAGAAGAAACTGATCACCAGAACCGTCGACGCCCAACCCGCAACCGCGTTGTAAAGGATCAAGGACCAAAAGACGTAGACCGCCATCAGCGCGGCGATAATCAGTGTCAGAAAGGCCATTCGTGTGGCGATCTGCAGCGGTTTGATCGAAAAACTCGCCAGTGCATCAAGCGCAAAGCGGATCATCTTGGACATCGGGTATTTGGTCTCGCCCGCGATCCGTGGGTCGCGGATGTATTCGATCCCGATTTGACGGAAACCAACCCAAGCGAACATGCCCCGAACGAACCGCGCGCGTTCCGGCATACTCAGAACCGCATCCAGCGCCCGACGGCTGACAAGCCGGAAATCGCCCGTGTCATTTGGAATGGGTACGTCCGAAAGCCGGTTCAATATGCGGTAGAAACCATGAGCTGTTACTTTCTTAAACCAACTTTCGCCTTTTCGCTCACTCCGACGCCCGTAAACCACATCATAGCCCTGATCCATCATCGCCATCATGTCCGACAAAAGCTCCGGCGGGTCTTGCAGATCAGCATCCAACATGAAAATCCGCTGCCCTAGGGCTGCATTCAGCCCCGCTGTCAGAGCGATCTGGTGACCGCGGTTACCCGATAGCTTCAAACCGCGAATACGCGGGTGAAACTCGCTTTGGGCACAGATTGCGCGCCATGTTTCGTCATTAGACCCATCATCCACCAGAATAATCTCGGATTCGGCGTTCCACTGTTCAGTCGCAGCGATCAGGCGCTCCACCAGTAAGGGGATCGACTCCTCTTCGTTCATGCATGGAATGACGACAGACAGTAACATCTAACCTCCGGGCGCAATTTTGCTGCGCACCTATCGCAAAACGGACCAGCCAAGGAATAACGTTCACTTGGCGTTGTAGATGTATTGATATCTCAACACACGCATCAGCGAACAAGCCGGGCGCCGAGTTTTCACCTGTAGTTACCCAACCGACACAGGAATAGGCCCTAACCAACAGTTTGACTGCCTCGCATCCTGAAATTCCCTTGCCTGCAAGAAACAGTAATTCTGGGCCATCTAAATTGGATGAATTCGCTCAACATGGGTTATGTGAATCGCTTACCGAGCCTTTTTTGCTGGGGGGCTCGAAAACAATGTCTGAGATGTGAAACACCTAAGCGTCCAAGACAAGAGCTGGTGTTGTGGCGGAGAGACAGGGATTCGAACCCTGGAGACGGTCTCCCGCCTACACACTTTCCAGGCGTGCGCCTTCGACCACTCGGCCACCTCTCCGTGCGGGCGTTATTTGGACTATCGCCTGGGGATTTGCAAGGCCCGATTAGTGTAAAATTCTCTGGCTCGTTTCAGGCCCGAACTTGCCTCAGGGTTCGTCACCATCACCGTCGGAAAGATCAGCCTCGGTCAATTCGGCGGGCGAAGAGGCCGGGGGCGCTTTTGTCTCTGAAACAGGCTCAGATGGGGGCATTTGCGCGTTACCTGACGATTGAAGGGCCTCGGGGTTTCGCAGCCAGACATCACGCTGAGCAAACGGTATCTCGATCCCCTCTTCGACAAAGCGGCGATTGATCTCATGGTTCATGTCGGACTTCACCGAAAGAACCCAATTCACATCCCGCAAAATGGCGCGGATTTCAAAGTCCAGAGAATCCGCACCGAACCCCTGAAACACTACGCTGGGTGCCGGATTCGCCAATACCATCGGATGTGCGTTGGCGATTTCGCCCAGGATTGCCTCAACCACGCGGGTATCGGTACCATAGGCCACCCCGACCGGGACAATGACGCGTCCGATCGTGTTTCCACGGGTATAGTTGGTGACAACACCGCTGATCAGGTCCGAGTTCGGGACAATGACATCTGTTCGATCGAAGGTCTCAATCCGGGTCGAGCGTACCGAGATGTCGCGCACATAACCCATCATCCCGTTTACGTCGATCCAATCGCCTTTTGAGATCGGACGTTCGACCAAAAGGATAATGCCGGACACAAAGTTCGAGACAATGGTTTGCAGACCAAATCCGATCCCGACAGAGAGCGCCCCGGCCACGATGGCCAGAGATGACAGATCGAAACCCGCAACCATGATAGCGACCAAGGCTGCCAGAAAGATACCGACATACCCCGTCCCTGAAACAATCGCGTTTTGACCACCGGGATCAATGCTCGTCTTTGGCAACAAAGAGGTCCGCAACCCACCCTGCAGGGCGCGTGTCAGTCCGTATCCGATCAGGAAAACCACCAGAAAAGTAAAGAAATTACTGGGCGAGACGGTCACGCCCCCAATGTCGAACCCCAAAAGGAGCCGCGACCATGCCTCTAACAAATCGGTCTCGCGTGCGCCCCAGATCAGCGCCAGAACCGGCAGGGCCAAAATGGCCATGGCAAAGCCAATCAGAACCGAAAACAATGTGTCCCGGGCTGCCTCACCCTTGCGGGTTATCAATCCATAAACCGAAGTCAGGAATCGTTGAAGGATGATCAGTGCGGCAATCAGGATCAACGATTTTACCGCTGGAAAAACAATGGCCTCAGCCGCGTTGTTATAACCGATGGCAGCCAGAACTGGGCTGACAACTCCCAACAGGAACAATGCTCGGCGCAAGAATTCGACCAGCTGGATGACCCCGGTTCCACGGGCATTGCCATCAGGTTCTGCCTGCACCTCGGCAAGCCGTATCTGCCGCGCACGCAACAGTACCAGAGCAGTTGCAAGAATAACTGGGAAGCCCACAACCGCGCGCGTCGCATCCGAAGTATTCTCGATCTGTTCGAAAAGGTTCCCAAGATCATGCAAAATGAGAAAAACGGCAAGCAGATCCAGGTAGATTCGAAGCTCGGTGATCCGCTTTGGCGAGAGCTTTCTGAAACCCTGCGCCTGCTGCATTACATAGACCTGACGACCAATCCAGTCGTAGTACAGAACAATGGCCGCCCAGAACGGTACGTTTTGTATCAGAAGGGTTCCCCGCAATCCCAATATCCCCGTCAAGACGACGGCTTTTACCAGCAACAAAACACCCAGCCATGGCAGAATTATCCGAAACAGCGATGTCAGGAATGTCCATACGCCAGTTCCCTGCCCCCCTATGGTACGCAGATAGTTCCCAGCAGCCTCGGACCAACGTTTTCCATAGCCCAGCAAAACAATGGCCACGAAGACCAGCAAAAGAATTCCAAGCCCCTGTTTGCGAAGCTGCTCATGCACCACGTCTGTTTGGTAGTTCTGCACAGCCTCGTTGAAAAGGCTTCGGCCCGCTTCAGTCAGGTCAACCCAGGCTGGTCGCCAATAGCTGGGGTTCAGTGGCGATGGGCCGCGCTCCAACAGCTCTTTTTTCTGCCTATTTCGCAGGATCTGGTCAATTTCTGCGATCAGTCCGTTGGCGCGACTGAAGGCCTCGTCGGAAATGATATGCGGCACCCGCAGCGCGTTCAGTTGGTTTTCAAGATGTGAACGCAGCGTAGCAATGTCTTCCGGTTCGGTTGCATCACCTTCCGGTCCGGGACCCAAAGCCTTGATCTGGCTTTCAAGGGTCTGAATACGTTCGGTATTTGCACCACGCGCGCTGTTGAAAACATCTCGATAGGTATGAATTTCCGATCGCAGATTTTCCAGCGAAGCGTTCGAGGCCCGATTGGCCTCGATCACATCTTCGGCCCGATCCGCCGTTTTTACCCAACCCTGATAGTAGTCACTTTGCCGATCCGAAAGCTGGGCCGTTGCAGGGCCAGACAGAACTGCAAACAAAAGTGAAACAAGGGCCAGAAACAGGCGGACCTGCCGCAACATCATACGTCCTCGAAAACGCCCGGAATGCTACGCGGCGCCTCGGTCATCCAATCAGGAACAGGCAATTCTTTTTCGCGCAGGAATTCCGGGTTGAACAGCTTGGATTGATAGCGCGTGCCATAATCACACAGGATGGTAACAATGGTATGGCCCGGACCCAGATCCTTGGCCAGGCGCACGGCGCCAGCCATGTTGATAGCGGTCGATCCGCCCATGACCAGACCTTCGTCACGCAGAAGGCCAAAGATATAGGGCAACGCTTCGTTATCCGTCATCTGATAGGCGAAATCCGGTTTGAACCCCTCAAGGTTCTTGGTGATCCGCACCTGGCCAATACCTTCCGCGATCGAGCTTCCCTCCATCGCGATCTCACCGGTTTTGTAATAGGAATACAACCCGGCCCCCATCGGATCGACCAATGCGATCTTGACGCCTTTGGGCTGCAGGGCCTCGGCCACACCGGCCAACGTGCCACCTGAACCAACCGCACTAACAAAGCCGTCGACTTTACCGCCGGTTTGCTCCCAGATCTCGGGGCCGGTGGTCTCGACATGGCTCTGACGGTTGGCGACGTTGTCGAACTGATTGGCCCAGATTGCGCCATTGGGTTCCGTCTGCGCCAGTTCTTCAGCTAGACGGCGAGAGTAATGTACAAAGTTGTTCGGGTTGCGATACGGCGCCGCCGGGACCTGAACCAACTGTGCACCCGCAAGACGCAGCATGTCTTTCTTTTCTTCGGACTGGGTCTCCGGGATCACGATCACGGTCTTGAAGCCCATCGACGCCCCGACAAGCGCCAGACCGATACCGGTGTTTCCAGCGGTGCCTTCAACGATGGTGCCCCCCGGTTTCAGGTCGCCCCGTGCTATGGCATCGCGAATGATATAAAGAGCGGCACGGTCCTTGACCGATTGACCAGGATTCATGAACTCGGCCTTGCCAAGAATTTCACACCCGGTTTCCTCACTGATACGGCGCAGCCGGATCAACGGAGTTTTCCCTACTGCGTCGGCAAGGTCTTTCGCAATGCGCATGGCGCCCTCATTTCTTTACGTATCAACGAAGATTTACAGATGCTACGCAACAACCACAAGCCGCGATCACGCCCCACGCAACCTGTCTCTGTTCCGAGCTAGCCAATGCGCCAGTGACAATAGCGGCAAATCCTTGAACCCATGCCCGTCGACTTGATCCATGAACTGAGCATAGGGAATGATTTTGGTGCGGATATCCTCACCTTCTGAGGCCAACCCGCCATCGTCTATCGTTTTCTCAAGATCGGCCAACCCTACGTAAAGATAGACGTATTCGGTGGACGATCCGCTGGACGAATAGGCCTCTCCGGCAAATTCAAGCGACTTGAGGTTGATCTGGGCTTCTTCCATCGCCTCACGCCGCGCAGCCCGTTGCGGCGTTTCACCGGGGTCAATCATGCCTGCAACGGGTTCCCACATCCACGGCTCGGGGTCTTCGATCAGGAAAACCGGCGTCCTAAATTGTTCAACCAAAAGCACCGCATCACGCCCCGGATCATATGGCAGAACCACCACAGCACTGCCCTGCATCAATCCATTGCGGTTCAGCACCGACCCCATCGTGCCGTCATTCCTTCGGTGTTGAAGCTGAACCTCCTGCATGCCGAAATAGTCAATATAGGCATGGGTATGCTCGTGTACGATCACATCCTTCTTCGGATCACGCGCGTCACCGGTTCCGCGTTTGCGTGCAGCCAGCTTGGCCCAGGCGCGGGTTCGGATCGACGGAAAACTGCGCGCGATCTTGAGGGCATCGGCCTTGCCGTAATAGCCCATGACCTCTTGCGCGGCGGTTAGGGTCAGATCCGCCCACGCGTCTGCCCAGTCCTGCAAGGACCATAGCTCACCGGGCGACCACAGGTCAGGCTCGGGAAAGAACACGCTGACTTCGACAACAGAGCCATCGGGCAATTCAACGGGCTGCCGCTGCAGATCATAATCAAACCCCCCTTCATAGAAAATCAGTCGCCTGAAATCCTCGGGTTCGAGGCCCTGAACCAGAAGGCCATCCGCAACGCCCCCACGTTCTGGCTGGATCATCGGAAATGCCTCGTCGCGCACGCTGTAAACCGCGTGATCCTTCAGCTTGGCCTCTGACAAAGTCAGGCGTGACAGCGGACGGCCAAGCACCAGTTGCAGCAGTGGCAGATGCCGAAGCGTGCCATAGAAAAACAGATCGTTCACAAGGGTATCTCGCGTTGGTATTTGGGTGCTAGCGCCAGCGGCGGCTTGCTTCTTCCGTCGCCAAACCGGCGATAAGAGCGCCAATAGCCAAAGTCCACAGAATTTCCGGAGCTAACAACTGTTCGCCATATCCAACGCCAATCTTGAATATCGCCATAAGGGCCTCGAACGGGCCGTCATAGCGGTGGCGCATGGCCAAGCGGAACATCTCATAGGTGCCCTGAACGAAAAGACCCCAAAACACCAGCGAGGCAATGCCTGTCAATCCGTTATTGACGGCAGCGGTCCACCCTTTGCCGGTTCGCTTACCCATGATTTTCCAACCACACGCGACCCCAAGGGCCATGTTGACGACAGTGAAGTAGCCATAGCTTTTGCCTTCTTCACCATTTGCTATGATCATGCTGGAAACCAGAAATGCCACCACCGCCAGACAAAGGGCTGCGACAAGACGTGAGGCGCTGGGCATTCTAAAGGTCCGTTTACTAAGTAGGTTTCGCTATGGTGATCTGTGTCACATCACAGTTGCCGGTGTCAAAGGCCGCGCCGCAAGCGGTCAAATAATAATTCCACATGCGGCGAAAACGCTCATCAAACCCCATTCCCGAAATCTCGTCCCATTTGTCATTGAACGTCTCGTACCAGCGGCGCAGTGTCAGATCATAGCTTTTGCCGAATTCTTTTGACTTCACCACGGTCAGACCCGCATTCTCCACCTGCTCCTGCAGAATTGTCGGAGCCGGAAGCATCCCCCCCGGAAAGATATATTTCTGAATGAAATCAACACCATTCTTATACACATCCCAGCGATGATCGCCGACGGTAATGATTTGCAAGGTTGCCTGTGCGCCAGGTTTTAAGCGATCACGGATAGTGTCGAAATAGACCGGCCAATATTTCTGACCAACCGCCTCGAACATCTCAATAGAGGCGATCCCGTCATATTGGCCCCGTTCGTCACGATAATCCTGCAGCTTCAGATCAACTAAATCTGTAAGTCCTTCTTTTTCAATGCGTTGACGGGCAAAGCTCAACTGTTCCTTGCTGATCGTCAAGCCTGTGACCCGCAGGCCACGCTCTTTTGCTGCATATTCGGCGAAACCACCCCATCCGCAGCCAATTTCCAGAATATGGTCACCGGGTTTGGCACCCATTTCATCAACCAGACTGGCGTATTTAGCGGTTTGTGCCTTTTCCAAGCTTTCCTGTCCGGTTTCGAACAAGGCACTGGAATAGGTCATGGTATCATCTAGCCATAACCCATAGAATTCATTACCTAAATCGTAATGATAAGAGATATTCTTTTTAGCCTGTCGACGGTTGTTTCGATGCAACCAAAAGCGCAGGCGTTCATAGGCCTGTACCAGAAATTTCCCGGTGAAATCGTCGTACACGGTCTCGGTACCCAGATGCACTAGATCCATGAAGGCACGCAGATCTGGTGTGCTCCAATCGCCTTCCAGATATCCGTCTGAAAACCCCAGCTCACCCTCCCGGATAAGTCGTGCAAATACGTCCGGATTGTGAATATCGACCCGTGCGACAGGCCCAGGGCGTTTGCCTTCGGTTCGAAATACACGACCGTCTGGCAAGGCAATATCAAGCTGCCCCTGCTCCATCTGGTTCAGCATATTCAGAACATGTGCAAAATATCTTGGCAGGTCTGTCTGCCCTTCGATTGTAGTTAGAACCATCCGCTCTCCCCTGTGCGGTTGTTGTAGAAGGCTAAAACGAGTTTGTGTTTCTGGCAAGTTTTCAGTTCTTTACCGGCTTTTTCGGCCCTCGTAGGCCGACAAGGCGCGCGCGCGCCCTTCGGCCAAACCCACAACAGGGTTTGGGTATGGCGCGGACGGATCAAGACCCCACTTGCAGGGAATGGCTTCAAAATAATCAAGTGCGCTTGAGGGCGGGTTTGATTGTCCTTCGGCCACCCATTTCCGCACATAGTCGCAATAGGGATCATATTTTTTTTGCTGCGCCTCGGGGTTAAAAATACGGAAAAACGGGGACGCATCTGGGCCGGACCCAGCAACCCATTGCCAACCCATCGCATTTGAGGCCGGATCCCAATCGGTCAGGCAATCGGAAAACCAGCCCATACCGATTTTCCAGTGCGCCATCAGATGTTTGGTCAAATAACTGGCGACAATCATCCGTGCGCGATTGTGCATGCGACCTGTGACGTACATCTGTCGCAACCCAGCATCGACCACGGGAATGCCTGTCCTTGCCTGCTTCCAAGCAATGATCTCGGGGCTAGAGACGTTCTGGCCCCAAGGGAACTGATCCCATTCCGGTTTCCAGTTGTTGCTTAACAAATGAGGCGTATGGAACATCAAATGATAGGCAAATTCACGCCAAACCAACTGTCGCAAATAGGCTTGGGTACCGGACATGCCGAACATCTCTGCGCCCTGGAGGGCGTGCCAGACGCTACGCGGTCCAATCTCACCCAGCGATAAATATTCGGAAATGCCCGACGTTCCATCCTCGGCCAGTTGATCCCGGGCTTCGGGATACCCCGAAAGCCGTTCCAAGAACCGATGGAGCGTTTTGAACGCTGCGTCTTCCCCTGGCTGTACATAGCGGGCGCAAACTGATGCACCGCGATTCATTCCCGCGGCCATTCCCCACGACTCCAGAGTATCTGTATGCGGCCATTCCTTCGGCGGGGCCAGCGCGGCGGGTCGCGCATGTGGAAATGGAACCTCGCGTCTCTGTACCGATCGCCACATTGGTGTAAACACGCGAAAAGGCGTTCCGGTCTTGGTCTGGACGGTCCAGGGCTCAAAAAGCAGGTGCCCGGAAAACGATTTGGGCTGTACGCCCAGTTTGGTCAGAGCCGTCTTGATCCTTGTATCTCGGGCAATCGTGTCCGGATCGTAAGCCCGAGACCAATAGACCTCTGTGGATCCGGTTTCCTTGATCAGGTTTTGCAGAACCTCCAACGCATCCCCGCGTCGCAAGATCAGACGGCTTCCCAACTGCGCCAACGCACGGTCAAACACCTCGAGGCCCTTGCCGAGGCGCCATTTAGGAGCCGCACCCAAGGCCTGCCCGAGATCGTCGAAAATATAGACCGGAATGATTGGCCGCCCCGTTGCCGAAGCAGCGCTGAGTGCAGGATGGTCCGACAGTCGCAAATCCTGTCGAAACCACATAACTATCGGCGGGCTCTTGGGTCCCATGACTGCTCCGTATTGTTTACCTTTCTACGCAGCAGTGCCAGAACTGGATCACAAAACAGCGTCCAACGCATTCAAAAGCTGATCAATTTCCCGTTTCGATGTGTAATGCGTAAAGCTGACTCGCAAAACACCTTGATCCAGATCCACACCCATGGCCTGTAAAGGACGCACGGCATAGAAATCTCCGCCACCGGCCATAACCCCATGCGATGCAAGACTGGCAGCAACAGATTCAGCATTTCGGTTCAGCGCCAGCGCGACCGTTGGCGCACGCCGCGAGGCATCAGAGGTTCCGATCAGACGGACTGCATTGCGATCTTTAACCGCATCCAGAACCGGTTGTAGCAGGGCGATTTCGTGCCCGCGCATCAGGTCGTGGACAAACGCCCCCCGCGCTGCAGCACCAGTTCCGGGTCCGTCATGATGTTCGCATAAAAGATCGACGTAATCCGCCATCCCCGCACTGGCGGCGATCTGTGCGTGATCCGGCCCTGCAGGGGTAAAGCGTTGATAAAGAACATCGCCGTTGAAATAGTGCCCCTGATTGGGCAACAGCTCACCCAATGCCCGGCGGATCACCATGCATCCCTGATGAGGACCATAGGTTTTATACGCCGAAAACAGATAGATATCCGGTCCCAGATCACCGACATTCGGAAATCCATGCGGCGCGTAAGAGACACCGTCGACGCAGACAAACGCGCCTGCCGCATGTGCAATCGCAGTTATCTCGGTAACCGGATTGATTTCCCCGACCACGTTCGAACAATGCGGAAAACAGACCAGACGCACCTTTTCGTCCAGAATGTCCTCAAGATCCTGCGGGTTCAGAGACCCGGATTCGGGGTCTATCTGCCATTCGCGAACCTCTATGCCTTCATCAGCAAGACGGCGCCAAGGCCCCGAATTGGCCTCATGATCTTGATTTGTCACGACAATCGCATCACCCGGCTGCATCCACTGTCGGAATGCCTGCGCCAGAACATAGGTGTTCTGCGTGGTCGACGGGCCAAAGCTCAGTTCATCTGCATCCACACCCATGATCGCAGCCATTCGGGCGCGGGCCTCGTCCATTTCCTCTCCGGCCAGACGGCTGGCATCATAGGGGGCATAGGGCTGTACCTTGCGCTGGGTGTAATAGCGCGTCAAACGATCAAGCACCGGCTTGCAAGTATATGATCCACCAGCATTTTCGAAAAATGCCTGTCCCTGCAGGCTGGGTTCGGAAAAAGCCGGGAACTGCGACCGAACAAGATTGATATCCAGAGTGCTCATGGCACGTGCCTCCTTGATCATGCTTGCCTATCCAAGAGGTGCCCGAGCATGATTTCGGAACCCTCAGAAATCATGGCAGGTCTTCCAGCCCAGCCGACACGTTCAGGTGCCCGCAGAACCTGCGCCTTTGCCGCGCAAGTACGCCGACAAATTGCCCACAGCTTTTGCCATCGTCAAGAACACTGTGCCCTGAACCAAAGAAAAAGCCGGGCAATTATGCCCGGCCTTGAAAATGAGTACCGTTCGGGTGTCTAGCCCTGAACTTTTGTGTAGGTTCCCTCACCGGCTAGGATACCGCGGAAACCGCCCGGCTCATCCAATCCGAATACGATCAGAGGCAGGTTATTGTCGCGCGCTAGCGCAATGGCCGATGCATCCATGACTTTCAGCCGCTTTGCCAACACGTCATCGTAGCTGACCGAGTCATAACGCACCGCATCCGCATGTTCTTTGGGGTCTTTGTCATAGACACCGTCCACGCCGTTCTTACCCATAAAGATCGCCTCGCAAGCCATCTCATTGGCGCGCAGTGTCGCTGCGGTATCTGTGGTGAAATACGGATTCCCTGTTCCAGCAGCAAAGATGCAGACCCGTTTCTTTTCCAGATGCCGCACAGCGCGGCGGCGGATGTAAGGCTCGCAAACCTCATCCATACGAATGGCCGAGATCACACGAGTAAACACGCCAACCTCCTCAAGCGCCGATTGCATGCCAAGCGCATTCATGACCGTAGCCAGCATACCCATGTAATCCGCCGTAGTCCGTTCCATCCCCTGAGCTGAACCGCTGAGACCGCGAAAGATGTTGCCACCACCGATGACCATACAAATCTCGACCCCTAGATCGTGAACTGACTTTACCTCTTGCGCGATGCGCTGAACGGTGGGCGGATGCAGGCCAAAACCCTGATCTCCCATCAGCGCCTCGCCCGAAATCTTCAGCATCACTCGGCTGTATTTCGCCTTGGTTGTATCGACAGTGTCGGTTGTGGGGGAAAGGGTCATGTTGCGCTCCGGGCTGGCACGGGTTTAATTCCGGCGCAAAATGAAGCAAAAGCTCCGCGGGTTCAATGCGGATGATGAGGAATGAGGCAACCTGAATGGCCAATGCCAAGATGACGCAGTTTTGGGACAGCCTTCCCCCTATTCCTGACGACAAACCCGTCTTGATCGCCGGGCCTACCGCATCGGGGAAATCAGCATTGGCGCTGAAGATCGCCGAAACGTTCGGCGGCGTGATCGTCAATGCAGACGCAAGCCAGGTTTATGATTGCTGGCGCGTGATCTCGGCGCGTCCCTCCGCCGAGGAAGAAGCCCACGCGCCGCATCTGCTTTATGGTCATGTGCCTTATGATCAGAACTATTCGACTGGCCACTGGTTGCGCGAGGTCAAGCCATTGCTGTCCGGCGGAAAGCGCCCCATCATTGTGGGCGGTACAGGTTTGTATTTTTCTGCCCTGACCGAAGGTATGGCCGATATCCCGGCGACTCCGACCAAAGTTCGGGCTGCCGCGGATCAACTGGACCTAGCTACACTGATTGATGGGGTCGATGCCAAAACCCTGGCCGGGATTGACACCCGGAATCGCGCCCGCGTTCAACGTGCGTGGGAAGTTCAGCAAGCCACCGGGCGCAGCTTGCGGGACTGGCAAGCCGACACCCCACCTCCGGTTCTGAACCCGCAAGACGCCGTGCCCATTGTGTTTGATGTCGACAAAGAATGGCTATTGGATCGGATCAGGCGCCGGTTTGACCTGATGCTGGAAAGTGGTGCTTTGGAAGAAGTTGAGGCGATGCGAAACCGGTATGACGCCTTGCTGCCGTCTTTCAAGGCCATCGGCGTTCCCGAGTTGATAGCCTATCTTGAAGGCCGTATCACACTGGATGACGCGCGCGAGCGTGCCACAATCTCGACCCGTCAATTTGCCAAACGTCAGCGCACGTGGTTTCGCGCACGCATGAAAAACTGGATTCGCGTTGATTTATCAAAGTGATACTTAACGTAGTTACAAACCCATTTTCAGGACACCAACCGCAGATTCCAAGTGATCGAATCTGATTGGCGGTCACTATTCGAATTACCTAGAGCACAGATTAAGCATCCGCGATGACGGAAACTTCGGCCGCAACATGTCGCTTTTGTGCAGTTGATGACGATTTCCGACATTGACCTCATGGGAAATCTGGTGCCGAATGACGCCATGGGGATGCTGCATATCCAAAAAAGAACACACGAACCTGCTGCCTGGCACCAACTGGTCTGAGCGGTTCAGAGCTACTTCATCAAAATCGATGTCACAGGGAGAGACATTAATGAAACACCAAACCATTACCGGAGCGCCGATCCATCGTGCCGCGGAAATGCACGCGCAAGAGTACCGCGACGGGCAACTAAGCCGCCGCGAGTTTCTGGCGCGCGTGACGGCATTGGGGGTTACCGTCCCCGCCGCCTATGGAATGATCGGCCTGGCGTCTCCGGCACAAGCACAAGAGCCACCGCGCGGTGGAACTATCCGCTATCAGATGGAAGTGCGCGGCCTGAAAGATCCACGTACTTATGACTGGACGCAAATTGCGACCTTCACGGCTGGCTGGCTGGAATATCTGGTCGAATACAACAATGACGGTTCGTTCAAGCCGATGTTGCTGGAAAGCTGGGAATCCAACGATGACGCGACTGAGCACACGCTGAACGTTCGCAAAGGCGTCAAGTGGAACAACGGTGATGACTTCACCGCAGCGGATGTCGCCCGCAACATCGAAATGTGGTGTGACGCGGCAGTCGAGGGGAACTCGATGGCATCGCGCATGTCATCCCTGGTTGACGAGGCAACCCAGAAAGCGGGTGAAGGTGCAATCACTGTGGTCGATGATCACACGGTCAAGCTGACCTGCAACACGCCCGATATCACGATCATTCCTGGTATGGCCGACTATCCGGCAGCCATCGTGCACAGCAGCCACGATCCCAACAATATGCTGGCCAACCCGATTGGCACTGGCTTCATGATCCCTGAAAGCCACGAAGTGGGCGTAAAGGGTGTACTGGTCCGCAATGAAGAGCACGACTGGTGGGGATATGCTGCGGGCAAGGGTGGCTATATCGATCGGATCGAATTCATCGACTACGGCACCGACCCTGCGGCCTTCCTGGCTGCTTATGAGGCCGAAGAGATCGACATGAACTGGGAGTCGGTCGGCGAATTCGTAGACATCTTTGACAGCATCGGTCTGACACGCTCCGAGATCCCATCGGGCTTTACAATCGTCATCCGCCCGAACCAGCTGGCCGAAGATGCCGACGGCAACAAGATCTACGCCGACAAACGTGTGCGGCAAGCCCTGGCCATGGCCGTCGACAACGCCGTCTGCCTGGAGCTGGGCATGTCGGGATACGGCATTCCTGCCGACAACTGCCACGTTGGTCCGATGCACCCGGAATATGATTCCGCTGTGACCCGCCTGCCCTTTGATCCCGCAGCGGCCAAAGCGCTGATGGACGAGGCCGGAATGGGTGACTTCGAGCATGAGGTTCAGTCCATCGACGACGACTGGCGCCGCAACACGACCGCGGCCGTGGTCGCTCAGTTGAACGATGCCGGCATCAAGGCACGTCATACGGTTCTTCCGGGTTCGACCTTCTGGAACGACTGGACGAAATACGCCTTCTCCTCGACCAACTGGAACCACCGCCCGCTGGGCACGCAGGTTCTGGCGCTGGCCTACAAATCGGGCGTAGCCTGGAACGAGGCTGGTTTCGCCAATGACGAGTTCGACGCGCTTCTGGCCGAGGCAAACTCGATCGCGGATGTCGACAAACGTCGCGAAGTCATGGCCAAGCTGCAGGCGATCATGATCGAAGAAGGCGTGACCATCCAACCCTATTGGCGGACGGCGATGCGTCACCACCGGGACAATATGGTTGGGGTTGAAAAGCACATCGCCGACCTGCCACAAATCTATAAGTTCGGCATTCTTTCCTAAGCCGACATATACAAGCCGCGCCGATTGGGCGCGGCTTTTTCGTCCGTATCGTGGCGACCAAAAAACAGCGAAGTGTGGGGCTTTTGACACCTGCACTGGCCACCAACAGGGGCTAATATGGGACTATTCATTCTAAAGCGTGTCGGCATCATGCTCATCACAGCTTTGTGCCTGACATTCTTGGTCTTCTTCCTCACCAACCTGTATCCAAACCTCGAAAAGCTTGCGAAAACGCAGGGCAATTTTCGGATGTCCGACGAACAGGTTGAAAGCTATCTTCTGAAAAACGGGTATCTGCAGCCGACGCCGATCAAATACGGCGAGTGGTTGGGCGTGCTGCCATCCTATCGGCACACCAACGAAGACGGCAGCGTACAAGGAAGATGTATCCTGCCCGGTGAAACCGCAGAAAGCTCGCCAAGCTTCTGTGGCATCCTGCAGGGATACTGGGGATACTCGTCCGTTTTCAAAGAGGAAGTTTCGAAAGTTGTTGGCACCCGGTTGGCTCTGACCGGTCGGTTGATGCTTTGGGTTATGTTGCTGATGGTCCCTTCGGCGCTGATCCTTGGGGTGCTTGCGGGTATGAAGGAAGGATCGGCCACCGACCGGACCCTTTCAACATTCGCCATCACGACGACAGCGACCCCGGAATATGTCTCGGGCGTGATCTTTATCGCGATCTTCACTTCGTCCGCCGTTGGCCTGAAATGGTTCAAAGGCACCGCGACACAGGCGATGGAGAACCCAACCTTTGAAAACTTCTTCCTACCGGTACTGACTATTGCTCTCTACGGGATGGGCTATATCGCGCGTATGACCCGCGCCTCGATGACCGAGGTGATGACGGCGCAATATATCCGTACCGCGCGGCTCAAAGGTGTTTCCTTCCCGAATATCGTTATGAAGCACGCGCTGCGAAACGCGCTGATCGCACCGTTCACAGTCATCATGCTGCAGTTTCCCTGGCTGCTGAACGGCGTGGTGATCGTCGAGACCCTGTTTAACTATAAAGGTTTCGGCTGGGCGCTGGTTCAGGCAGCAGGCAATAACGACATCCAGCTTCTGCTGGCGATTTCGGTAGTGTCGGTCTTTGTGGTGCTAGTAACGCAGCTGATCTCGGATATCGGCTATGTCTACCTCAACCCACGCATCCGAATTTCGTAAGGAGGGACAGAACATGGAACCACTTACCTGGACCGGCTCTATCGCCATTCTGAACCCCTTGCTAATGATCGCATTGGTGGCACTAGGGGTATCAATCATCGTCTGGATCTTGGGCAGCATCGTGTTGCCCGAAACGCCGGTCGTCGTGAATATCGACGGCACAATCAATGCAGATACCGGCCTGCGCGGCCTGACGCAGATCGCGCTGAGATACAGCTTTTTCGCCTGCGTTGCGCTGTGTCTGGCATATGTGGTGCTTGGCATTTTGATGGGGACAAGCGCCGGGATTATCGGAGCGATCTCTCGGCAGTTTTTACCTGTCTGGATGTCGCTGATCATCCTGTTTGCAATGTCGATCGCCTTCAAGCGCAAGCTTGGCCTGTACGGCAAACTGTTTGACAGCCCCATCGGCATGATCGGTTTTGGCCTTGTGATGTTCTGGGTATTTACAGGCATTTTTGGTGCGCTGGACCTGATCGTCACGCATGATCCGCTGGCGCAAGTTTCAGGTATGAAGAACAAGTTGCCCGGAACTCCAATGCCCAGCACTGAGGACGGAACATATTCCTGGTATCTACTGGGTGGGGACAATCTGGCCCGCGATGTGTTCAGCCGGATGGTCAAAGGGGCATGGATCGTGGTGCAGATCGCACCGATGGCAACCATATTTGCCTTCATGGTCGGGATTACTCTGGGCCTGCCTGCGGGGTTTTATGGCGGACGTCTGGACACGTTCCTGTCCTTCCTGGCGAACCTGATCCTGGCCTTCCCAGTAATCCTGCTGTTCTATCTGCTGGTCACGCCCGAGATCGTGGCAACCGGTGTGCCGAACTATATGGCAGCCGTGTTGTTCGTCTTTCCGATCCTGTTTCTTTGCGTCCTGCTGAATTCGCGATTCTATACGCGACCCAATTTCCGCACACCTCTGCTGATCGGAGTGTTGGGCATCGCGATGTGGCTCTATCTGTCTCTGATTTCAACAGACGGCTACATCATCGAAACCAACAGCTACAACATCTGGGGACTGCCCACCTATCTGGACCTGTTCAATATCCCCGGCGGCATTCTGGTCGTGTTCGTTTCGGTGGTTTTCGTGAACTCACCCACAGTATTCCGCATCGTGCGTGGCCTGGCGTTGGACATCAAAACCCGCGACTATGTCGCCGCAGCGCAGACCCGTGGTGAGGGTCCATGGTACATCATGCTTTGGGAAATCCTTCCCAATGCGCGCGGGCCGCTGATCGTCGATTTCTGTCTGCGCATTGGCTATACGACCATCCTATTGGGAACTTTGGGATTCTTTGGCCTCGGGCTACCACCCGAAAGTCCCGATTGGGGGTCGACGATCAATGAAGGGCGCAAGCTCTTGTCGATCTATCTGCACCCTGCCCTGCCACCTGCGCTGGCGCTGTTGACACTGGTTCTTGGGTTGAACCTGTTGGCTGATGGCCTGCGCGAAGAAAGTCTGAAGGACTGATGTATGAGCGGCCGGGGGCCCTGCCCCCGGACCCCCGAGGTATTTTTGGCCAGATGAAGGGGATCCCCGGGATCTGGTGAGGAGCAACACAGATGACCAAACTTGCGTCCTATGAGGGCCCGATATTGGAGATCGACAAGCTGTCGATTTCGTTTTTCACGCGGTTGCGCGAGATCCCTGCAGTGATGGATTTTTCGGTCAGCGTGCAGCCTGGTGAAGCTGTGGGGCTGGTTGGGGAATCGGGGTGCGGGAAATCCACCGTTGCGTTGGGCGTGATGCAGGATCTGGGCAAGAACGGGCGTGTTGTTGGCGGATCCATCAAGTTCAAGGGTCGTGACCTATCCGAGATGACGGCCGAAGAACTGCGCGATATTCGCGGCAATGAAATAGCCATGATCTATCAGGAACCTATGGCCAGCCTGAATCCCGCGATGAAGATCGGTCGGCAGCTGATGGAAGTACCGATGATCCACGAGGGCGTCAGCAAGGACGAGGCCTATGCCCGTGCGCTGGAAGTGGTCACCGATGTACGCCTGCCCGACCCTGAACGGATGCTGAATTCTTTCCCCCACCAGCTGTCGGGAGGCCAGCAACAGCGCATCGTGATCGCGATGGCGCTGATGTCCAAGCCATCGTTGCTGATCCTGGACGAGCCCACCACCGCGCTTGACGTGACCGTCGAGGCCGCGGTGGTCGAGCTGGTCAAGGATCTGGGCAAGAAATACGGCACCTCTATGCTGTTCATCAGCCACAATCTGGGGCTGGTGCTGGAAACCTGCGACCGGCTGTGCGTAATGTATTCCGGCGAAGCGGTCGAGCGCGGCTCGATCAAGGATGTGTTCGACGAAATGCAGCACCCCTATACGCAGGCGCTCTTCCGGTCGATTCCACTGCCGGGTGCGGACAAGAACGCGCGCCCGCTGGTGGCCATTCCGGGCAATTTCCCCCTGCCACATGAGCGCCCTCCGGGCTGCAACTTTGGCCCACGCTGCGACTATTTCGAGGAAGGTCGCTGTGACGCGCAGAACATTCTGATGGAGGCCGTGCCAGGCAATGACCGGCATCATACCCGCTGTCTGAAATTTCAGGAGATCGACTGGAACGCGCCCATCACCCTGGCCGAGCAAAAGGAAAAAGGTGAGATTGGCCGCGTTGTTCTGAAGATGGAAAATCTCAAGAAATACTATGAGGTTGCGGCAAATGCACTGTTCGGCGGCGGCGAAGCGAAGGTAGTCAAAGCCAACGAAACGCTGAGCTTTGAGGCGCATGAATCCGAGACACTCGCCATTGTGGGCGAATCCGGCTGCGGCAAATCCACCTTTGCCAAAGTTCTTATGGGGTTGGAGACGGCAACGGACGGGCAGATCCTGCTGGACAACCGCAATATCGAGGACGTGCCCATCGAAGAGCGCGACGCCAAGACAGTGGGCGAGGTTCAGATGGTGTTCCAGAATCCGTTCGACACGTTGAATCCTTCGATGACCGTGGGCCGTCAGATCATCCGCGCTCTGGAAATCTTTGGCGTCGGTAAGTCCGAGGCCGAGCGCAAGAAGCGGATGCTCGAACTGTTGGACTTGGTGAAACTGCCCCGCGCCTTTGCCGAGCGGATGCCGCGACAGCTTTCGGGTGGTCAGAAACAGCGTGTCGGCATCGCCCGCGCCTTTGCCGGGGATGCGCGGATCGTGGTGGCGGATGAGCCGGTCTCGGCGCTGGATGTATCGGTGCAGGCGGCGGTAACCGACCTGCTGATGGAGATCCAACGCGAGCACAAAACCACACTGCTGTTCATCAGCCACGACCTTTCGATCGTGCGCTATCTCAGCGACCGGGTGATGGTGATGTATCTGGGCCATGTGGTCGAGCTGGGCACCACTGATCAGGTGTTTGCGCCGCCCTATCACCCCTATACAGAAGCCCTGCTGAGCGCGGTCCCCATCGCCGATACATCGGTCGAGAAGCAGCACATCGTCTTGGAAGGCGACATCCCATCAGCGATGAACCCGCCTCCTGGCTGTCCGTTTCAGACCCGCTGTCGCTGGAAATCCGAAGTCCCCAACGGTCTTTGCGAAAGAGATGTCCCACCCGTGAAAACCCTGGCAGACGGTCATCAGGTCAAATGCCATCTGGCAGACGACATCCTGGCACGTATGGAACCCGTCATAAAAATCGCCGCTGAGTAATGGGATTGGGTACGCAACAAGGGCGTCGGTAAGGTGGTTCCGGCGCCCTAATTAAGCGACACGACCTCGAGCAGCCTGTCACTGAACGCGCTGATTTGGCCAAGCCGCATCACCTGTTGATCCGGCAATTCAACGGGCGGCCTAACCGCCCCAAATCACCTTCACGTAATTCTGGGTTTCCTTGTAGGGTGGTACGCCACCGTGTTTTTCAACAGCCTGAGGTCCGGCATTATAGGCGGCCAGCGCAAGCCGCCAGGATTTGAACTTGCGGTATTGCCAGGACAAATACCGGGCCCCACCTTCAAGATTCTGTTTCGGGTCGCGCGGGTTTACGCCCAATAATTGCGCGGTCCCGGGCATCAACTGGGCCAGACCCAACGCGCCTTTATGTGACACGGCATGCGGATTCCATCCACTTTCCTGCTGAACAAGGCGCAGGAACAGCTCTTCGGGAACATCGTGTTTACGAGCCGCTTGCCGCGCCATCGTCAGGTACTCACCCCGATAGTTGCCGGAATATCGCTTACTGAATTGTGGTTGAGGCGTCTTAGGCTTCAACCGATCTGAATCGCGGTACTGGGTGGCCGCACGGCCGTCCAAATATTTGGATTGCTTCAGAAAAATGTCCTTACGGCTTTTGGTAGACAGCGTATCCGCCGCAGCGAGTCCACAGGTCAACGCAAAGCATAGAACCGATAAAAAACAAAATCTGAAACGCATTAATGCCTGTCCCGCACTGTCACGAACCCGAGTGAGTATATGTATTTCAGCCAATAATGAAAGCATGGTAAATTTTCTCTGTGCAAACTCCCGACCAGTTCATTTCTCATGATCCATGTTCCAACCATGGTTCTGGGCGTATAGGGTCTCAGAAATACACAGCGCCAGATTCGGGCGCACTCAAGTCAGTTAAGAACGGGGAAATACATGGCGGGTTCTGTCAACAAGGTCATTCTGGTGGGAAATCTGGGGCGCGATCCCGAGGTACGGTCGTTCCAGAACGGTGGCAAGGTCTGCAATCTGCGCATCGCCACTTCCGAGACCTGGAAAGACCGCAACACCGGCGAACGCCGCGAGCGGACAGAATGGCACTCGGTCGCGATTTTTTCAGAACCATTGGCCCGCATTGCCGAGCAATATCTGCGCAAGGGCAGCAAAGTTTATATCGAAGGTCAGCTGGAAACCCGCAAGTGGCAGGATCAGTCCGGTCAGGACCGCTATAGCACTGAGGTGGTTTTGCGCCCCTATCGCGGCGAGCTGACTTTGCTGGATGCGCGTGGAGAAGGCGGCGGCGGTGGCGGTGGTCAATCCGGCGGTTACGGTGGCGGCCAGGCAGGTGGTGGCTATGGTGACCCCTATGGCGGACAATCCAGCGCCCCGGCACCCGCATCTGGTGGAATAGACGACGACGAGATTCCGTTCTAGGCACACCGGAGACACATCATGACATGGTCCTTCTCGCTCGGCCGACTATTGGGGTCGGAACTGAAGGTCCATGTCACTTTTTTCCTCTTGTTGGCATGGGTTGGATTCGCTGCCTATTCTACCGGAGGGATGCAGGCCGCGATCGGGAACCTGATTTTCGTGCTTGCCCTTTTTGCATGTGTGGTCGCGCATGAGTTTGGTCATGCGCTGATGGCGCGGCGCTATGGCATAAAAACTCCGGACATTACTTTATTGCCGATCGGCGGTCTTGCCCGATTGGAACGGATGCCAGAGAACCCCATGCAAGAGGTATCGGTGGCTTTGGCCGGTCCTGCGGTAAACGTCGTCATCTGGATCACCCTCGTCTTTTTGGGCGCAGGAATGCCATTTGAAACACTCGCCAATATTGATTCACCCGAGACCGGGCTTTTGAACCGCCTCGCCTATGTGAACCTTCTTCTGGCTGCCTTTAATCTCATCCCCGCATTCCCGATGGATGGTGGACGCGTTTTTCGCGCACTGCTCTGCCTGAGGATGGATCGGGTCAAGGCCACGCGCATTGCCGCATTTGCCGGTCAGATAGTGGCGGTAGGATTGGGGTTTCTGGGGCTAAGCACAGGCAATCCGTTGTTGGTTCTGATCGCGGTTTTTGTATTCGTTGCCGCCAATGCAGAAAGCCAGGACGTCGCAATGCGATCAGTGGCGCGTCAGGTTCTGGCCCGCGACGCCATGATCACCGAGTTTCACGCCCTATCGCCAACCGACACGCTTGCGACCGCCGCTCAAGCAGTTATTCACACCACTCAGCATGAATTTCCATTGCTGGATGCAACAGGGAAACTGCAGGGCTTTGTCACGCGCGACCGGCTGTTTGCTGCTCTCGCCAAAGATATTCCCCGGTCAGAATTGGCCAGTTCAATCATGGTTGAGGATATCCCGACAGTGACCCTGAGCAGCGGGTTGGAAGCGGTTCTGAAACAGTTCCACGGGGGTGCCCCCGCAGTTGCCGTCTGCACGCGGTCAGATCAAATGGTCGGCTATATTACCCGTGAAAATATTGGCGAGTTAATGATCATTCGCGGGCGTTGATCAACCCAGCGCGTCCTTGAGGACACTCAAAACCGCATCCCGCGGAACATCCGACGTGACAAATGCCTGCCCGATGCCTCGGGCCAGAATGAAACGCAGCTGGCCATCGATAACCTTCTTGTCCTGCGCCATCAGCTCGACCAGCGCTTCGGCGTCGGGCAAATCCCCGTGGATATCGGAAATGTCGGTTTTCATGCCCATCGCACGCAGATGTGCCCGAACCCTGCTTGGGTCCTCTTGCGAACATAAACCAAGTCGCGCCGACAGTTCGAATGCCAGTGCGCATCCAATCGCAACGCCTTCACCATGCAGCAAACGATCAGAATACCCGGTCGCAGCCTCAAGCGCATGACAGAACGTATGCCCGAGATTCAGCAGGGCGCGATCCCCCTGTTCGGTCTCATCACGAGCGACGATGTCGGCTTTCATCTGAACGGATCGGGTGACGGCCCGAACCCGCGCGGCCATATCCCCGCCCGAGACATCGAGGCCATTGCTCTCGAGCCATTCAAAGAATGCCGCATCCCCCAACAGCCCGTATTTTACGACCTCACCATAGCCGGACAGGAAATCCCGGTCGGTCATTGTGTCCAGAACCGAAGTATCCGCCAGCACCAGTGAGGGTTGATGAAATGCGCCAATCAGGTTCTTGCCCTGCGGTGCGTTGATCCCGGTTTTGCCGCCAACCGAACTGTCGACCTGCGCAAGCAGCGAAGTTGGTATCTGAACAAACCGTACGCCCCGGCGCAAAACGGCCGCGGCAAATCCGGCGAGATCACCTATAACCCCACCTCCGAACGCAACCACCACGTCACGCCGCTCGATTTTCTCGGCCAACAGCCATTCGACCGCACGCTCAAAATGCGGCCAGCTTTTGGTCGCTTCGCCCGCGGGCAGCGCCAATGCGGACATTTCGATCCCTGCGCTGGCCAACCCATCCCGCAACGCGTCAAGATGCAGGCTCGCCACATTTTCATCGGTCAGAACCGCTACTTTGGGTCGCGGCAGCAAAGGCGCTATGCGCTGACCGGCCTGCGTAAGCAGATCGGGGCCGATCTCGACATCATAGGACCGATCCCCAAGCTCAACATGTACGGTTTGGTGCATCTATTTCCGTTCCAAAACATCAGGTCGCGTCATCAGAGCTTTGACGACACGCTCTACCATATCTTCAATCGAGACATCCCCGTCGGACGAAACCGCCAGATCGGCGCGTTCATAGATCGGAACACGCTGATCGTACAATGCACGAAGGGTCGCAAACGGGTTTTCGGTGCGCAAAAGCGGGCGCGTATCCTTGTGACGAACGCGGTTCCACAACACACCCAAATCGGCGCGCAACCAAACGGACACCCCGCGTTGAGTGATCATGTCGCGGTTTTGTTCGGTCATAAAGGCACCGCCGCCGGTAGAAAGGATACCTTTTTCCTCGACCAAAAGCCGCCCGATGACCTGGCTTTCCTTGCTGCGAAAAAAGGCTTCGCCATCACGCTCGAATATCTCGGGGATGGTCATGTTGGCCGCTGATTCGATTTCGGCATCGCTATCGAGGAAAGGAACCCGTAACCGAGCGGCCAAAGCGCGGCCTACGGCGGTCTTTCCGGCCCCCATCATACCTACAAGCACCACTGTTTTGTGCAGTGTATAGTCCGAAACGGCAGATGCCGCATGGGTGTTATGCTTAATTTCGCTCATTTCATCGTGAATGACGTGATCTTAGGAAAAATGCCAGTTATAACTTGGTCAAAAGAGAAAATTGAGGCAGCGTTTGACCATGGGCCGTCTGATCAAGTTCCTGATATATCTGATTTGCCTGTGTTTCATCGGGCTGGTGGGATATGTCTACCTGGGTGAGTTTTTTGGTGCAGATTTCTCTGCGCCGCAAAGCGAGGTCAGGGAGCCGGTAATACTGAATGTCGAATAAAGTGGCGGTGGTTGTGCTGTTTCTTGCAGGAACAGCGCAGGCGCAGCAGGAACCCCTTTCTGTTATTGAATGGCTGGCCAATCCTCCGGAAAACCTTCCGGGGACGGTTTTGCTTGAGCCACCCGTGGCGCAGCCCGGCGGTCAGCCCGATGTTCTTGTGACCCCGCTTCAGGCATTGTCACAACCCCTGGGCCTGGTTGCTTCGACTGTCACAGGATTGCCTGTCGACATGTGGCAGAACAGCGATCCCCAACGCTTGTCCGAACTGATCGAAAGCGTCCCGGTCAAGTATAACCCTGCAATGCAGCGTTTGCTGTTCACGTTGCTTTTAACCGAAGCTCGGGCACCGACGTCCAGTAAAGGGGAAGAGATTTTGCTTTTGGCGCGGCTCGACCGCCTCATGCATCTTGGCGCTGCAGACCCCACGCAATCATTGGTACAGCTGGCAGGCCCGACGAACAGTCTTGACCGATTTCAACGCTGGTTCGACGCCACCCTTCTGACCGGGGATGAAGATCGCAGTTGCACGGCGCTGATTGCTCAGCCGCATTTGTCACGGGACTATGCCGCTCAGATTTTCTGCAAGGCCCGGCGTGGGGATTGGGACTCGGCCGCTCTCACGCTTGAGGCAGCCCATGCCCTACAGGTTCTGGCACCACAAGAGCTGGAGGTTCTGGACAGGTTTCTAAGCCCCGAACTGTACGAAGATGCCGAGTATCTGCCGCAACCGGACGACCCGTCGCCCCTGATGTTCCGCTTGTTCGAAGCTATTGGCGAACGTTTGCCCTCGGCTGCTTTGCCTCGCGTCTTCGCAAATGCGGATCTGCGGGATGTTGCGGGCTGGAAGGCTCAGGTCGAAGCCGCAGAACGGTTGACCCGCGTTGGGGCGCTTACGCCAAATCAACTGCTGGGGCTCTATACAGAACGGTCTCCGGCTGCGTCTGGAGCCGTATGGGACCGGGTATCGTCGATACAGCGGTTCGAAAAAGCACTGGATTCTGGCAATTCGGCAAAGATCGCCAAAGCTCTGCCGGTGGTTTGGAACCAGATGCGCAATATCGGCCTGGAAGTGCCATTCGCTGAACTTTTCGCCGGGCGCCTCTCTCAGGTCAAACTACAGAAACCCGCGGCCGAGGATCTGCGGTGGCGCATTCTGTTGCTGTCAGATCTATATGAAACAGCGGCGTTGTCGGCTCCGGACAATTCTGAAGAAAGTCAGTTTCTGGCTGCGCTGGCTCAGGGTGATCCGGGGCGCGCGCCCTCCCCTTCGCCGCTGGCGGATGCCGTTGCAGAGGGGTTTGCATGGGCGGCGCCGGTGCCAACCGATATTGGCAACATGCTGGACGAAGGCCGCCTCGGTGAGGCGCTTCTGGAGACGATGGTCCTGTTTGCCCATGGATCGCGGGGAAATCTGGTCGACCTGACAGCTGCCATGGCAACCCTGCGCCGGGTCGGTCTAGAAGATACCGCGCGCCGCGCCGCGCTGAACCTGCTGATCCTGCAGGGCAAGTGATCATGACGTCTCCGGGCTCTAACGAAATCTGGATTTCGACCTTTCTGGAAGCACAGGCCGCCGAGTTAGGCGCTGCCCAAAATACGCTTGTTGCCTATGGCCGCGATCTCAAGGATTTTGCGGCCTGGCTGCGGCGCCGGAAAATTGGGTTTGCCGAGGCCGACGCCAAGCAGGTTGAGGATTACCTGATCAGTTGCGACGCACAGGGATTGGCTCAATCCACCCGCGCCCGCCGTTTGTCTGCCATAAAACAGATTTATCGGTTCGCATTCGAGGAAGGCTGGCGTTCGACAAACCCCGCGATCAAGATCAAAGGCCCAGGACGGCCAAAGCGGCTGCCGAAAACTCTGGATGTATCCGAGGTGGACCGGTTATTGGTTGCTGCGCGCGAAAGCGGGCGAAACAACATCGAAAAGCTGCGCAATACCTGCCTGATGGAAATCCTGTATGCCACCGGGATGCGTGTCACTGAACTGGTATCGTTGCCGGTGTCATCGGCGCGCGGCGATCCGAGGATGCTCTTGGTATTGGGAAAAGGCGGCAAAGAGCGGATGGTTCCACTGTCCCCTCCGGCTCGACAGGCGCTTTCGGCATGGTTGGCGGCTCGGGATGAGACTGAGGAAAAGCGTGTTACAAAGGGTGGGCAGAGTTCCCGATTTCTTTTTCCCTCACGTGGCAAGGCCGGGCATCTGACACGGCATATGTTCTATCATCTGATCAAGGAACTGGCGGTTCACGGTGGGGTTTCGCCCGAAAAGGTTACACCGCACACCTTGCGTCACGCTTTTGCGACACATCTTCTTGCCAACGGTGCCGATTTGCGATCGATCCAAACATTGCTTGGTCACGCGGATGTGGCGACCACAGAAATCTATACTCATGTCCTGGAAGAACGGCTGGCTGAACTGGTGTTGCAGCATCACCCATTAGCTAAAGATCCAGTTGAAAAGGGCTAACTCCTTGATCCAGTCAAGCCGCGCCCCCATAACAGACGCAGAAACACAAGCAGCTAAGGACCGATGGAACCCTCAACTTCTCTGATCGACGGCACATTCTGGCTTACGTCCGGTGCCATATTGCTATTGCTCTTCTTATCGGGGTTTTTCTCGGGTTCTGAAACGGCTCTGACGGCCTCGTCACGCGGCAAGCTGCGGGCGCAGGCGGACAAAGGGTCGCGCGGGGCGCAGAAGGCGCTGGACATCACCGACGACAACGAACGGCTGATCGGATCGGTTTTGCTGGGCAACAATCTGGTCAACATTCTTGCGGCCTCGTTGGCCACAGCGATGTTCACGCGCCTCTTTGGCGAAAGCGGCGTAGCGTTGGCAACCCTGGTCATGACCTTGCTGGTTCTGATTTTTGCTGAAGTTTTGCCCAAGACTTATGCCATAACCAATTCGGAAAAAGCGGCATCCGCCGTTGCTCCGATCATCAGCGTGGTTGTCACCCTATTCTCACCGGTCGTTTCGGCCGTACGCCTATTGGTACGGGGAGTTTTACGCCTCTTCGGTGTACAGATCGACCCGGATAGCAACATTCTGGCCGTGCGCGACGAAATCGTTGGGGCCCTGCATTTGGGCCATTCCGAAGGCGTGGTCGAGAAGGAAGACCGTGACCGCATTCTGGGCGCTTTGGATCTGGGTGAACGTGCGGTTGAAGAGATCATGCTCCATCGTTCGAATATCGAGATGGTTGATGCGGATGACGCTCCCGAGGCGATCCTGAAACAATGCCTTGAAAGCCCCCATACACGCCTGCCTGTCTTTAGGGACGAACCAGAAAACATCGTTGGGGTTGTTCACGCCAAAGACCTGTTCCGCGCTATGTATGCTCATGCAGGAAGCAGCGAACGTGAAAACAACCGACTGAAAGAGTTCGATGTCTCAAAGGTAGCGAACGCCCCTTATTTTGTGCCTGAAACGACCACTCTGGACGATCAGATGCGGGAATTCCTGCGGATGCATAGCCATTTTGCGCTGGTGGTCGACGAATATGGTTCACTCAGGGGTCTAATCACGCTTGAAGATATCCTCGAAGAAATCGTCGGCGAGATTGCTGATGAGTTTGATATTGATGAGGACGTCCCGGTAACGCGAACCGAAGACGGCCAGTACCTTGTTGAAGGCGCCATGACGATCCGCGATGTAAACCGCGCGATGGAATGGTCTTTGCCCGACGAAGAGGCCAATACCGTGGCCGGTCTGGTCATCCACGAAGCGCAGATGATTCCGATTACAGGTCAGGTATTCTCGTTCCACGGTTTCAGATTCGAAGTCGTCGCGCGCGAAGGCAACAGGATCACAGAGCTGAAGATCCGTCCCCTCTGATCCTCTCGCCGCGACAGCCTATGTCGTGAACGGAACAGTATCCCTGGTTCTGCGATTGCAGGCTTTGACTATATCGCAAGGGGAGTCTGTGACGTGAAGACAACAACTCAGGTAGCTGTAATCGGTGGCGGCGTTGTCGGGTGTTCGGTTCTTTATCACCTGACCAAGCTGGGCTGGTCGGATGTGATGCTGCTGGAGCGGTCCGAATTGACCAGTGGCTCGACCTGGCACGCGGCGGGTGGTTTCCACACATTGAACGGCGACACTAATATGGCCGCACTGCAAGGCTATACGATCCGGCTGTATAAAGAGCTGGAAGAGATCACCGGCATGTCCTGTGGCCTGCACCACGTTGGCGGCATAACGTTGGCCGACGACCGCGACCGGTTTGACATGCTCCTGGCCGAACGTGCCAAGCACCGCTTTATGGGGTTAGAGACCGAAATCGTAGGCCCTGAAGAGATAAGGAAAATCGCACCGATCACCAATACCGACGGCATCATCGGCGCGCTCTATGATCCGCTGGACGGGCATCTTGATCCGTCCGGAACCACCCATGCCTATGCCAAAGCGGCGCGGATGGGCGGCGCAACAATCGAAACCCATTGCATGGTGCACGAAACAAATCAGCGCCCCGATGGCACCTGGGATGTGGTCACCAACAAGGGCACGATTCATGCCGAACATGTGGTCAACGCTGGTGGGCTCTGGGCGCGCGAGGTTGGCGCCATGGCCGGTGTCTATTTCCCGCTGCATCCGATGGAACATCAGTACCTGGTCACCGACTCGATCCCCCAAATCGAGGCAATTATCGACGCAGGTGGCGAACATCCCCATGTCATGGATCCCGCCGGCGAAAGCTATCTGCGGCAAGAGGGACGCGGTCTGTGCATCGGCTTTTATGAACAAACCTGCAGGCCCTGGGCTGTCGACGGCACCCCGTGGGATTTCGGTCACGAGCTTCTTCCCAACGATTTTGACAAGATCACCGATAGTATTGAATTCGCTTATCGCCGCTTTCCTGTTCTGGCCGAGGCTGGTGTGAAATCGGTGATCCACGGGCCGTTTACCTTTGCACCGGACGGCAATCCTCTGGTCGGGCCGGTTCCGGGGTTGCGCAACTATTGGTCGGCCTGCGGCGTGATGGCCGGGTTCAGCCAGGGCGGCGGCGTTGGTCTGACACTGGCGCAATGGATGATTGAGGGTGAGCCAGAGCGCGACGTCTTTGCGATGGACGTGGCGCGGTTCGGGGATTGGATCAGCCCGGGCTATACCCGTCCTAAGGTCATCGAGAACTATCAGAAGCGGTTCAGCGTCTCTTATCCGAACGAGGAATTGCCGGCAGCCCGCCCAGCCCGCACAACGCCGATGTATGATATCTTTACCGATCTTGGTGCTGTGTGGGGTCAGCAATACGGGCTTGAGGTGCCCAATTACTTTGCCCAAGGGGATGAACCGGGCTATGAAACGCCCTCGTTCCGCCGATCCAACGCATTCGATGCCACCGGGCGCGAGGTTCGGGCCGTGCGATCAAGTGTTGGCATCAACGAAGTGCACAATTTTGGTAAATACCGCATTGTTGGACCTGCTGCCCGTGATTGGCTGGATCGGATCATGGCGGGCCGAATCCCGAAACCGGGCCGCGTGTCGCTAACCCCGATGCTATCACCAAAGGGCAAGCTGATCGGTGATTTTACCGTTTCCTGTCTTTATGAGACCGAGTTCAGCCTAACCGCCTCCTACGGCTCTCAGGCGTTTCACATGCGCTGGTTCCTGCAAAATGCGCAGGATGGCGTAGCTGTCGAAAACATCAGCGATCGGCAGAACGGGTTCCAGATCGCCGGCCCAAAAGCCACGCAGGTTCTGGCGGCCTGCACCCGTGATGACCTGAGCGGATTTCGGTTCCTCGATCTGCGCCGCATGACCGTTGGGATGGCCGAATGTATCGTCCAGCGCGTCAGCTATACCGGCGATTTGGGGTACGAGATCTACTGCGATCCCATGGCACAAAGGCAGGTGTGGTGGACATTATGGCAGGCCGGGCAAGAACACGGCATCGTCCCCTTTGGTATGCGCGCGATGATGAGCCTGCGACTGGACAAATTCTTTGGCTCCTGGATGCGAGAGTTCTCGCCCGATTACACGGCCGCAGAGACCGGTCTGGATCGGTTCATTTCATTCTCTAAGAACGCCGATTTCATTGGCCGCGCAGCTGCCGAGGCGGAACGCACCTCAGGCCCTGCCCGTCGGCTGGTCGCGTTCGAGGTCGATGCCGAGGATGCTGATGTCAACGCGTATGAGCCGATTTGGCTGGGCGGAAAGGTCGCCGGGTTTTGCACTTCGGGTGGCTATTCGCACTATGCAGGCAAGTCCATTGCCATGGGGTTTCTGCCAACAGACCCCGCTGTGGACGGGCTGGAAGTAGAAATCGAAATACTTGGCCAGTTGTGCAAGGCACGCGTGATCTCAGAACCGTTATTCGACGCCGATGGCGCGCGTATGAGGGGATGACACAGCTTTCATACGTCTGCATTGTCGGCGCATGACGCGAATACCCATCATCCTTCTGGCCGCCGGACAATCCCGGCGTATGCGAGGCGCAGATAAGCTGCTGCAAGAGATTGATGGCTGCCCGCTGCTGCTCCGTTCCGCCCAGACAGCACGGGCCGCATCGTCGGTTATTGTTGCCCTGCCGTCCAAGCCTCATCCCAGGTACGACGTGTTGCAGGGGCTGGACCTGCATCTGGTCGAAATCGCAGATGCGGAGGAAGGTATGAATGCAAGCTTACGAGGGGCTCTGTCCGCTGTTGGGCCAGAGGCCGAAGCCGTCATGGTTCTGCTAGCTGACCTGCCTGAAATCACTCTGGATGACCTTCAGACGCTGATCAAGGCGACTAAGGCGTATCCGGATAAGCTGATCTGGCGCGGGTCGACCGCGTCAGGACAGCCTGGCCACCCTGTGATTTTCAGCCGTCTCCTGTTTGATCAAATCAGCCGCCTAACCGGAGACGAAGGCGCACAATCTGTGGTTCGGGACCATCGGGACAAGGTCCATCTATGTGTGCTCCCCGGCCAACATGCCGTGCTGGATCTGGACACGCCCGAAGCATGGGATATCTGGACCAAAAATCGCAACAGTTAAAACGAGTACGGCCCGGTCAATGAAGACCGGGCCGGTTACCCAATTAAGGACTACCACTTTTCACTGATCCTGAAAGCGCGTCCAGAACACACTAGGCATTCCGAATATTCCGCAACCGAACCTAAACAAGACCCCCTCGTTAACATGCCGCTCAGCGCTTCCAGAGACTGTGACAAGCCGTTGGCACCCCCTAGTGCCGCCGACTTCCCTTCGCTTGGGCAAGACCATCGTCACCTATCAGATGCTCTCAAACAACGTAAAATTGGCCTAAACTTGCATTTTCTGATGTTTCAGTTTGGTTTTTACGCAACATCTCTCTCAATGTGTTTCTACTATAGGTTGTTCGTCCGTGAAAATCTAAAAGCAAGTACACTCCATTTATCACAGACCAAATATATAACATGTTCATAATATGATATGTTTCTGGCAAATTCAGCCTATGACACCAGATCCACTCACAACCAATGGCTGTGTCATAAATCCATCAATTTCTGAGAGCTCGCTTTGTTTATCAAACAGATTTAATTCAACTAAAATCATCATTTGACTGCCGGACAGGCAACAATCCACCGATTCTCACCTTATGATTCGGAAGATTTCCGCGAATCTTTGCCACCCGACGCCGGGATAGAGCCTCTCGTTTGTGGCAAAATTAAGATTTATTAACCAACCAATCAGGAAAGTCACAGACTGATGCAGCATCTCTTGATCCAAGGCGCGGCCAGTGTCGCGTGCTTCAATCAGGAGACCAAAATGAGCATCCGTAAATCCTCTCTTCTTATGCCACGCACATCAAACTGGATAGGCGTCTCAGCGCTGAGTGCGGCATTGTTGGCGACGACCGCCCTGCCCTCGAAAGCTGACGAAGCGCTGGCTGATTTAGTTGAGAGCGTGTCACCTTCTGTCGTGACCATCATCGCGGAACAAAACGCCGCCAAGGGCCCGGAAAATGGACAGCAGTTTGATTTCGAAGGCCAACCATTCGGTGAGTTCTTCAAACGCTTTGGCGTGCCTGAAGGGTTCGATGCCCCCCGTCGTGGTCCTTCTCAGGGTTTGGGGTCAGGTTTTGTACTGGATGAAGCCGGATACATCATTACGAACCATCACGTGGTCGACGATGCAGCGACCGTGACCGTTCGCCTGAATGATGACCGAACTTTTGAGGCTGAGGTGATCGGTACCGACCCGTTGACCGATATCGCGGTTCTCAAGATCGACGCGGGCGAGCCACTTCAGGCCGTAGAGCTTGGCAATAGCGATGTGATCCGTGTGGGCGAGGATGTTGTCGCCATCGGGAACCCGTTTGGCCTCAGCTCGACCGTGACGACCGGGATTGTATCGGCCAAGGACCGCAATATTTCGCAGGGACCTTATGCCGAGTTCATCCAGACGGATGCGGCCATCAACAAAGGCAATTCCGGTGGCCCGCTGTTCAACATGGATGGTGAGGTTATCGGCGTGAACTCGGCCATCTATTCCCCGAGCGGTGGGTCGGTCGGGTTGGGTTTTGCCGTCACGTCGAACATTGTGGACCATATTGCCGCGGATCTGCGCGATGATGGCCAGGTCAGCCGCGGTTGGCTGGGTGTGTCAATCCAGAATGTCAGCCCTCAGATCGCTGCGGCGATGGGAATTGATGCCTCAAACGGCGCATTGGTTTCGGACGTTGTAGCCAACAGCCCTGCCGAAGGCGTCCTGGAACAGGGCGACGTCATCCTGACCTTTAACGGCGAACCCGTCGCGTCCAGCAGCGACCTGCCGATCCTTGTCGGAACTACCAAGGTTGGAACAGAAAGCACGCTTACAGTTTTGCGTAACGGCAGTGAGCAAGACATAAAGTTGACGATTGGACAGCATCAGTCCGCATCGGCCGAAATGGACAAGTCAGTGGATGAAGGCATTTCGGGCACCGCCCTGGGCGTCACCGTTGCACCACTAACAGAAACCAACCGTGCGGAACTGGGCGTGGCCGAGAATATTGACGGTGTGATCGTCACGGACCTGAAACCGGACAGCCCTGCAGCCAAAGCCGGTCTTCAGCGTGGCGACGTGATCGTGAAGCTAGGCAACCAGGATACGGCCACTCCTGACGCACTGAAAGACGCGCTGGACAGCGAAAAAACCGATCCCGCGCTTGTCCTGATCAACCGTGGCGGCAACCAGATCTTTGTTGCGGTGGAAATCGCCTGATCGAACACCTGCGCGCGCCACGTGATGGGGAGATCTGGCGGGCGCCTCTCTGGCATGATTGAATTGTCCGCAATCTGCCGGAGCAGCCGGGTGCGCAACGACGCACCCGGCATCTAAACCGGTCAAATCTTGTACTTTGTTTGAAAAATTGTGTTTAAGTTCCGGTAGAAAGGATTTCAGATCATGAGCCGACGCCTGTTGATCGTTGAAGATGATGAAGACACCCGGGAATTCATAGCAAAAGGATTCAGCGAGGAAGGATATGTCGTCGAACAGGCCGCGGATGGGCGCGAAGGGCTGTATCACGCCACAGATGGTGGCTTTGACGCCATCGTTCTGGACCGAATGCTGCCCGGTCTAGACGGCCTGTCACTGATCAAATCCATGCGCGCCGCGGGTCTGAAAACTCCGGTTCTGATGTTGACCGCAATGAGCGCGGTCGATGAGAGAGTCAAAGGCCTGAGGGCCGGTGCAGATGATTATCTGGTCAAACCGTTCTCTTTTCAGGAACTGCATGCGCGGATCGAGGCTCTGTTAAGACGCCCGCAGGAATCTGAGGAAAACCCGACCCTGACCTGCCGCGATCTGGATATGGATTTGCTGACCCGCAAAGTCACCCGCAACGGGCGAGAGATTACCTTGACACCGCGTGAATTTCAGATTTTGGAATTCTTCCTGAGACGCAAGAACCGTGTGGTGTCACGCACTATGTTGCTGGAAGGTGTCTGGGATTATCATTTCGACCCGAACACCAATGTGGTTGACGTCCATATCTCGAAACTGCGCCGCCAATTGGATGAAGGCGGAGAGATCCCGTTGATTGAAACAGTCCGGGGCGCAGGTTACATGATATCTGATGGATAACCTGCGGCTTTCGTTCAATAATTCCAGAACACGTTTGGTTCTGGCCAGCATGGTTCTGAGCACATTGCTGACAGCCACCGTGCTGGCCCTTGTCTATGTCACCGCAAATCGCAGTATCGAAAGCGAAACCCGCTCGGTGGTTTCCGCGGAATTGACCGGTCTGGCCGATGAATACGAAAGGCGCGGGCTCATCGGTTTGCTGACAGCCATCGAACGCCGTATTCCCACCGCCTCTGAACGGGATGCCCTTTACTTATTGACCGACCGCAACGGGACGAAATTGGCTGGCAACCTGAGGCAATGGCCCGATGACATCACTGCCGGAAGTGGTTGGGTCCAACTTGAGCTGCGACGCTCGGACAGCGAACAGCTGGTGCCAATCTCGGCTGCATCCATTCGTCTGCCGGGCGGAGAACGCCTGCTTGTCGGGCGGGATGCGCTGGCACGACAGCAGTTTGACCGTGTTCTTTTACGCTCGGTCGGCTTCGCGCTGGCAATCGCGCTGGCGCTGAGCGTCCTGACAGGCTGGCTGTTTACCAGGCTCGTCTTTTCGCGCTTGTCTGACATCGCCTCGACCGCAGAAAATATCGTTTCAGGCGACCTGTCGCGCAGGATGCCCTTGCGCGGGACCGGTGATGAATTCGATCAGGTTTCAGGTACGCTCAATACGATGCTGGACCGGATCGAGGAGTTGGTCAGCAATCTAAGGACAACCTCGAATTCGATCGCGCATGATCTACGCTCACCTTTGTCGCGGTTGAAACAGCGGGTCGAATCCCTGTCAGATAGCCGCAAATCCGAACAGGATCGCGAAATCGACATCGCGCGCGCGACGACCGAGGTTGATCATGTCCTGCGGGTTCTGGGCCAACTGACTGAGATTTCGCGTGCCGAAGCAGGTGTCGGGCGAGAGCAGTTCGAAGATGTCGACCTTAAGCAACTCGTGGCGGACGTGGTCGAGCTCTATGATCCGGTTGCCACGGATCAGGGCGTAACACTTGAAGTTACAGGGTCAACTGCCCCCCTTCCCGGCCACCGCCCCCTTTTGTCTCAGGCACTGTCCAACCTGTTGGAAAATGCTCTGCGATACGCGCCTGATGGTTCGACCATCACGATCAATATTGCGGATGACGGCCTGTATACCAACCTCAGCGTGCGGGATCACGGCCCCGGTGTACCACAGGACGATCTGGCCCGTCTGCAGATGCCCTTTGTGACACTTGATCCCGCCCGGACCGAGCGCAATGCAGGTCTGGGCCTGGCTTTGGTCGCAGCTATATCGCATATGCACAAAGGCATGTTCGACGCCCGCAACTGTGATCCGGGCCTTGAAGCCACTATTCGTCTGTCGCGCAAACCCTGATCCGGTGATCATGAACCGCAAAGGTAAAAAAGGATCGGGTGACAGTAATTCTGACACCGGTTAAAACGTCGATTATGCCTGATCCGATCTCAACTATCCGTAATCTCGGCCCGGCCTATGAACAGGCTTGCGCGCGTGCCGGTATCCACTCGGCCCAGCAACTGCGCGAGATAGGCCCCGACGCGGCCTACGCAAAACTCTTGCAGGCAGGATCGCGCCCTCATTTCATCGGCTATTATGTTTTGGTGATGGGGCTGCAAGGCCGCCCCTGGAACGATTGCAAAGGCGAAGAGAAAAAAGCCCTGCGGCAAAGGTTCGACGCAATCAAAGCCAGCAACAGCACTGCGCCGCAAACGAAGATGATCGCCGACTTGGATGCGATCGGCGTCCGGATATCTTCGGACGATTTGAAACCCGCATAGAAAAAGCCGCCCCCGACCCCGGGAGCGGCTTTATAGGCTTGATCTTAAAACAGATTAGCCGACCAGTTCGATGCCCGAGAAGAAATAGGCGATCTCAACCGCTGCGGTTTCCGGTGCGTCTGAACCGTGGACCGAGTTCTCGCCAACCGATTCAGCGAACTCGGCGCGGATGGTGCCGGGGGCCGCATCTGCGGGGTTGGTAGCGCCCATGACTTCGCGGTTCTTGGCAATGGCGCCTTCGCCTTCCAGAACCTGTACAATAACCGGCTCGGACGACATGAATTCGCACAGTTCGTCATAGAACGGGCGCTCGGCATGGACGTCATAGAACTTGCCAGCTTGTGCTTTGGTCATGTGAATGCGCTTTTGCGCTACGATGCGCAGACCGGCCTCTTCAAACTTGGCGTTGATCTTGCCAGTCAGGTTGCGGCGGGTTGCATCGGGTTTGATGATCGAGAATGTGCGTTCCAGTGCCATGTCGGCCTCTCCTTAAAATAGGGCGCGGGGCCCGCGCCGAAATCCATCGCGGGCCGCGTATCATGGTCTGTAGCTTATGAAAAGTGTTATGATGCCCTGCTCCGGCGCTTTGCCGGTCACAATGTGCCGGGCAACGGGTCCAGACGGTCGATCCTACGAACATAGAGCACGGCCAGAAGGCCGATAAAGCTGCACCCGCACATCATGCCAAGCACAAGAAAGGGTCCGTTTTCCGGGCTGACAAAGGCGCCGGTGATCGTGGTCAGAACCGCCCCCAGCGCAACGATCATTGCACCTGACAGGCCCGCCGCGCTGCCTGCCAGTTTGGGACGAACCGACATCACGCCCGACGATGCATTGGCGTTGGTCAGTCCATTGCCGAAACCGACACAGATGGCCGAGCCGAAAAAGACCCAAACCGTACCAAGCCCGACCCAAAACAGAAGCAGCCCGCAAAGCGGCCCTGCCGTGGCCACATTCCGCCCTATCAGGATCATCGTTGTTAACTGCGTCCGCGCCGCCAATCGGCCAGTGACAAAATTCCCGACCATGAACCCGCCGGTGATAATGCCGATCCCAAGACCCAGCATCGCGGGGCTCAGATCAAACCAAGCAGCTGCAACCAACGGTGCACCGGTGATAAAACTGAAAAAGCCGCCGATCGAAAATGCCGCGCATAGGGCATAACCCCAAAACCTTCGGGCGCGGAACAGATGCGGATATTCCTTCAGCTGCGCCGCGAATGTTGGGGCGCGGTTTATATTGGTCTCTCCCATATCAAACCACAGCAAAGCCAGCAGACCGGTGCCAAGTACGGAATACAGAACAAACCCCGAGCGCCAGCCGAACAGCATGTCCAACGCGCCGCCCAGCATCGGCCCCAGCATTGGCGCCAACGCCATAGCCATTGCGACATAACCCAGCTTGCTGGCCGCCTCGTTGGGGGGATAGCGGTCGCGGATTGAGGCGCTGGACAGCACAGACCCGGCGACGACCACAGCCTGAATGAGGCGAAAACCCAGAAACACCCAGATTGACCCAGCCAGCACGCAGCCGATGGATGCGACCACGAAGATCGACATGCAGATCAACAGGACCGGCCTGCGCCCATATCGATCCGACAGAGGACCCATGATCAGTTGCAGCACAGCAGAAACCGCCAGATATCCCGCAACCGCCAGATTCATAAGGCCGTAATCCACCTGAAAGTCCACGCTCATATGCGCCAGCGATGGCAGGAACATATTCAGCGTCAGCACCGACAACGCCGTGGCAAAGACCAGCGTGACCAACGACGGAGGTGTTCGGGCTGTATGCATGATGGAACCGTGTGAAAACTTCAGGCAAAACAGCGCTAACACATTGAATGTCGGTTGAACATGCAAGCTGCTGGCGGCGGCATTACGGCTCTGCTAAGAGCAGCACATGTTACGGATCGCAGACATCACATATGCCGTTGAAGGCCGCCCCTTATTCGAGGGTGCAAATGCAACCATTCCCGATGGCCACAAAGTTGGGCTAGTGGGGCGCAATGGCACCGGCAAGACCACCCTGTTTCGCTTGATCAGGGGGGAACTGGCGCTGGAATCGGGCAGTATCACTGTCCCGAAACGGGCGCGTATTGGTGGCGTGGCGCAAGAGGTGCCCTCGTCCGAGGCCTCACTGATCAATACCGTTCTGGCCGCCGATACCGAGCGCAGCGCGTTGATGACTGAAGCCGATAGTGCCACGGACCCCGGACGCATCGCCGATATTCAGACCCGGCTGGCCGATATAGACGCCTGGTCGGCCGAAGCGCGCGCAGCCTCGATCCTCAAAGGGTTGGGGTTCGATGACGAGGATCAACTGAAACCCTGTTCGGACTTTTCCGGCGGCTGGCGCATGCGCGTCGCGCTAGCAGCGGTGCTGTTCTCGCAGCCTGATCTGTTGCTGCTGGACGAACCGACCAACTATCTGGATCTGGAAGGCGCGCTGTGGCTGGAAAGCTATCTGGCGAAATATCCGCACACGGTGATCATAATCAGCCATGACCGCGGCTTGCTGAACCGCGCTGTGGGGTCGATCCTGCATCTGGAAGACCGCAAGCTGACCTATTACGCGGTGCCTTACGACAAATTCGCCGAACGCCGCGCTGAACGTCTGGCACAGGCGGAATCGGAAAACACCAAGGCGAAGGCGCGCATCGCGCATCTGCAAAGCTTCGTGGATCGCTTTCGCTATAAGGCGTCCAAAGCAGTTCAGGCCCAGTCGCGCCTGAAGATGATCGAACGCATTCAGTTGGTCTCGACCCCGCAAGAGGCTGCTCTGCGCGCTTTTTCCTTCCCAGAACCCGAAGAACTGTCGCCCCCGATCATTCAGATCGAAGGCGGTGTGACGGGATACGGCGAGACCGAGGTGCTGCGCCGTCTGAACCTGCGCATTGATCAGGATGACCGCATCGCGCTGCTGGGCAAGAACGGTCAGGGCAAATCGACCCTGTCCAAGCTGTTGTCTGATCGTCTGCCGTTGATGGCTGGCAAGATGAGCCGCAGCACCAAGCTGCGCATCGGCTATTTTGCACAGCATCAGGTGGATGAGCTGCATGTGGACGAGACGCCCTTGGATCATCTCCGCCGATTGCGCCCGAATGAAGCACCGGGCAAATGGCGCTCGCGTTTGGCCGGGTTCGGATTGAATGCCGATCAGGCAGAAACCAAGGTCGGGCGGCTGTCCGGCGGTCAAAAGGCGCGCCTGTCGCTGCTGCTTGCCACCATCGACGCCCCGCACATGCTGATTCTGGACGAACCGACCAACCATCTGGACATCGAAAGCCGCGAGGCGCTGGTTGAGGCATTGACCGCCTATTCCGGGGCCGTGGTGCTGGTCAGTCATGACATGCACCTACTGTCGCTGGTGGCGGACCACCTCTGGCTGGTCTCGGACGGATCCGTCAAACAGTTTGACGGGGATCTGGAATCTTATCGGTCCCTACTGCTGGGCCGCGACAAACCTGTTAAGGAAAAGCCGCTGACGGCCAAGCCCAAACGCCCATCGCGCGAGGCGGTTCTGAACCTGCGCGCCGATCTGCGCAAATGCGAGGAACGGATCGAGAAATTGACGGATATGCACGAAAAGCTCTCGGCCAAACTGGCGGACCCCAGTTTGTATGAAGACGACATGATCAACGACCTGGCGACCTGGAACCGGAAATTTGCTGAGGTGGTCGAGGCAATGCAAAAAGCCGAGGCGCTTTGGGTGGTTGCGGCAGAGCGGTTGGAACAGGCAGAGACCGCAGCATGATGGATACAGCCTTTCTCATAACCTCGTTTACAACATTGCTTGTGGTCATTGATCCGCCAGCACAAACGCCGATCTTTGTGGCCCTGACACAAGGCATGGATCGACATGCGCGCTATACAATAGCGGTGCGCGCCTGTCTGACGGCGGCTGGGATTCTGGCCATGTTCGCCGCATTCGGCGAGGCGGTTCTGAGCTTTATTGGCATCTCGATGGAGGCGTTCCGCGTTGCGGGCGGCGTTCTGTTGTTCCTCACAGCGCTGGACATGCTGTTCGAACGGCGCACCAAGCGGCGCGAAAACAGCGCCGAAGAAGAAGAGCATCCTGATCCTTCGGTATTTCCGCTGGGTATTCCTCTGATTGCAGGACCCGGCGCGATTGCCACAATGATCCTGCTGGCCGGGCAGCATCCGGGCATAGAGGGTCTGGCCGTGGTGATCGGAATGATGCTGATCGTAGTGGCGATGGTGTTCGTCACCTACCTGTCTTCAGGCGCGGTGGCACGAATTCTGGGCAAGACCGGGCTGAATGTGCTGACCCGCCTGTTGGGCATGCTGCTGGCGGCCTTGTCAGTTCAGTTTATCTTGGATGGGCTAAAAGCCTTTGGATTTGCGTCATAAATCCCCATATTGGATTCGAGTGACGCAGTAAGGTAGCGGTATGGACGGCGACAGCATTGCAAATCTGGCCTATCTTGGATTGTTGGGCGCAGCGGTCGTGGCCTGGTTTATCTCTCAGAACCGGCAAAGCCTGAACAAAACGTTGCAACAGGCTCTGGCCTGGGTGTTTATTTTTATCGGCATCATTGCCGCCTATGGACTATGGGGCGATATCCGCAGCACCGTGGGCCCTGCCCCGCAGATGACCGTGACCGGAGAAAGCATCGAGGTGCCGCGCGCCTATGACGGGCATTACTATCTACCGGTTCTGGTCAACGGAGAACCCATCACCTTTTTGGTCGATACCGGCGCCAGCCAGATTGTGTTGAACGAGGCGGATGCAAGACGCATCGGTGTTGACCCCGATCAGCTGAACTATTTCGGGCGGGCCCTGACGGCCAATGGCGAGGTGCGCACCGCCCCGATACGGCTGGACAGCCTTGAACTGGGGCCGATCACGGATCGCAATGTCTCGGCCTGGGTGAATGAAGGGGCGCTGGATCAGTCCTTGCTGGGCATGGATTACCTGCACCGGTTCTCGAATGTCCAGTTCGCGGATGGGCGTCTGATCCTGTCGCGCTGATGCCCTCTCGATATTGAGAACATAATGAGAACATGCTAGAGTAATAGCATGTCCACACATCTTCTTGGCCGCAAGCCTGCACGACAAATGGCGGGGCTGCAGCTCCATCCGCAGATCACCCTGCAACTGGCCCGCGTGCACGAGGCCTGCGGCCCCGCCCGGCGCAGCTTTGCCATGTGGTTGGCCGGTCAGGCACAGGGGCCGGTGTTGTGGATTTCCCCCGCGTGGGAGGCCAGCCAGTTGCACCCAGGCGGGATGATGGCCTTTGCCGATCCTGCTCGGTTCCTGTTTGCCCGCCCCAACCATGCCGAGGACCTGCTGTGGTGCATGGAAGAAGCGTTGCGCAGCGGGGCAACCCCACTGGTGATCTGCGATCTGCCCGAGGCACCCGGCCTGACGCCGGTCCGACGGATGCATCTGGCCGCGGAACAAGGCGGCACGATGGGGCCAGCCCCGCTGGGCCTGTTACTGACCCCTGGCGATGGCGGCGCACAGGGGGTTGAAACCCGCTGGCACATGGCTGCGGATCATCACGCCGGGGTTCCCTGCTGGACCCTGACTCGCCGTCGCGCCCGCGCCCTGCCCCCGGTCAGCTGGCAGGCCACCCAGACCAAGCCACATGCCGGGCTGAACCTGACGCGGATCAAGGCCCAAGATGTGTATTGGGGGGAATAAGTTACGCGGCTCACGGCACTTGTGACTAGCCAAGTGCCACATCCAACCCTAGCGTTCCGGTATGAGCCATCCAATCCATGACAGCCGCTATTCTTGGCTTCGCCTTCTGATCACCCTCGCAATCGCTACGGTGGCGAATGTGGGCATGTGGGCAGTAATCGTCGTGATGCCCGCGATCGAGGCGCAATTCAGCGCCGGTCGGGCCGAAGCCTCATTTCCCTATGTCTTGTCGATGATCGGGTTTGCACTGGGGAACATGTGGCTGGGGCAACTGGTTGATCGGTTGGGCGTGACCAAGGCACTGATCGGTGCCGCCCTTCTGAGCGCGGTCAGCTATCTGTTGGCAACATGGGCGCCGAATATGCTGCTCTTGTCACTGGCCCATCTGCTGTTGGGGTTGGGCACGGCTGTTGGTTTTGGCCCTCTGATCGCGGATATCTCACACTGGTTCATGAAACGCCGCGGGATTGCGGTGGCGTTGGTTGCCAGCGGAAACTACCTGTCCGGGGCGATCTGGCCAACGCTTCTGTCAGGCATCCTTGCACGTGAGGGATGGCAGCAGGTCTATCTGACGCTGGCGGTCATAACGCTGCTCGTTGTCATACCCCTATCTCTGCTGCTGCGCCGGCAAGTCCCGATCGAGGCCCATCAGACCGCCGCCGCCAATGCGCAGATCAACGCACGCAGCGTGGGAATATCGCCGCGCAGCTTGCAATACGTTCTTGGTCTGGCCGGAATCGGCTGTTGCGTGGCCATGTCGATGCCGCAGGTCCATATCGTGTCCTACTGCGTCGGGCTCGGATATGGCCCGGCGGTCGGGGCCGAGATGCTCTCGCTGATGTTGCTGGGCGGCGTGGTCAGCCGAGTGATCTCGGGGTTGGTCGCCGACAAGCTGGGCGGGTTGATGACATTGCTGGTCGGCTCTTTCCTGCAATGTATCGCCCTATTTCTGTTCCTGCCCTATGACGGGATGGCCTCACTTTACATTATCAGCCTCATGTTCGGTCTGGCGCAGGGCGGCATTGTCCCCAGCTATGCGCTCGTCGTACGTGAATATATGCCCCCGCAAGAGGCCGGAGCACGCGTTGGCTTTGTCATGATGATGACCATCATGGGCATGGCACTGGGCGGATGGATGTCCGGGTGGATTTACGATTTAACCGGAAATTATCAACTGGCCTTTATCAATGGCATCCTCTGGAACGGGCTGAACATCGCTATCCTGCTGATGTTGCTAAGGCGATCACGGCCCCGCAGGCAGGAGGTCATGATATGACCCAACTGACAAGGCGCGCTGTACTGTCCGGGTTGACCGCCCTTCCATTTGCGCACCCGGCTCTGGCCGGGTTGCGTCCCTATGAACTGATCCGCAATGGCACTTCCGTAGATTTTACGTTCGAGCTGTCCGGCATCACACAGTCCGGAACCATGCCGATACAATCTGCAGATATCCGAATAGACATGACCGACCTGACCAACAGCCGGGTGGATGTCTCGCTAAACGTCGCCAAGGCGCGCACCAACCTGCCCTTCGCCCGCAAACCGATGCTCAGCACTGGGGTTCTGGACGCCACAGGATTTCCCACAATTCATTTCACCTCGACCGATATTCAGCTTGGCAACGGTGGACGTATCTCGAACGGGGCCGAGATCACAGGAGATCTGACCTTGCGTGGTGTAACGCGACCAATCACATTGCGCGCCAATATTTTTCGCCCGCCCGGCAGCGCCCGAGACAACTTGAATAACCTCTCCATCCAACTCAGCGGTTCACTGAACCGTCACGAATTTGGCGCCTCGGGTTATTCCGACCTCGTAAAGGAAACTGTTGGCCTTGATATCCGGGCCAAGATCAAAAAGACTGGATAGATCAAAAACGACGCCACAAAGTCGATAAGCCGCGCGCACCGCGCTGGAAATATCGCAATCTGAGCCCATCATGCGCACGATCATTTCCTTTGCCGCCCTATTTCTTTCCGTCATTCTGCTTCAACTGTCCACCGGTGGCGTTGGCCCGCTGGATGCGATTTCCGGCCTGACCCTGAATTTCACCACCGGGCAAATTGGTCTGTTGGGCTCGGCCCATTTCGTTGGCTTCTTTGTGGGATGCTGGTGGGCCCCGCGCCTGATGGGAAGCGTCGGCCATTCGCGGGCATTTGCCGTTTGCACAGCTTTGGGCGCAATGGGGTTGCTGGGGCACACCCTGACGGACAACGCTTATATCTGGGCGGCCCTTCGAATCGCGTCAGGCGCCTGTGTCGCCGGGTGCTACACAGTGATCGAGGCTTGGCTGAACGCAAAAGTCACGAATGAGACGCGCGGGCGCGCCATGGGCACCTATCGCATCGTCGATATGGGCGCGTCCCTCTGCGCCCAGCTGATCATCGCAGTTCTGCCACCAGCATCATATGTCTCGTATAACTTGCTGGCGATCCTGTGCTGCGCTGCCCTGTTGCCGCTAACACTGACCCGTGCCAGCCAGCCCGAAACGCCCGACGCCCCGCGCTTGCGCCCGAAACTGGCCTGGAACAGCTCTCCTCTGGCGGTGGCCGGGGTGGTGGTTGCCGCGTTAAGCTCGGCGTCCTTTCGGATGGTCGGCCCTGTTTACGGGCAAGAGGTTGGGCTTGGCGTCGATCAGATCGCGTTTTTCCTGGCGTCTTTCGTGCTGGGCGGCGCGTTGGCGCAATATCCGATGGGATGGCTGGCCGATAAATACGACAGGCGCTGGGTACTGATCTGGCTTTCGGTTGCCGCCGTCCTAAGCTGCGGTGTGACCATGGCCGCCGGCAACACCGGAACCGTCGGCGTCATGCTGGCCGCGTGTTTGTTCGGCTTTACGACCTTCCCGATTTTCTCAGTTTCATCCGCGCACGCCAATGACTTTGCCACAACCGAACAACGGGTCGAGCTCTCTGCCGCGCTGATGTTCTGGTATGCGCTGGGTGCGATTGCCTCGCCTTACGTGTCATCCACTTTGATCCAATCCTTTGGACCCGGCGCGCTTTTTGCCTTTGTGGCACTTGGCCACGTGTTCCTGATCATCTTTGGTCTGGCGCGGATGCGGTCGCGGCCAACACCCGAGGAACGCACCAGCTATGTCTATTCACCGCGAACCTCGTTTACCATCGGGCGCTTGCTGAAACGATCCCGCGAGGAACGATAGAAAAAGGGCCGGGAAAATCCCGGCCCTTTCGTTTTAGTGTTCGGTGTGAGGTTCCTTGTCGACAACTTCGACCTCTTTCACCGGATCAACCGTCGGCTCTAGCGCGCCGTTGACGATGCCCCCGACCCCGTTTTCCATCGACAGGCCCAGCTCTTCGCCCAGCTTTTTCAGCGCGGGCATCTGCACGGCCATGCCCATGATCGAATCCAGCGCCTGGTTCACCACCGGCTTGTCGCCATTGGCGCCTCCGCCACCACCGGCGGCACCGATCCCGCCAACCTGATGAATCTTGATCGAGTCGATCTTTTCGGCAGGTTTGACCATTTCCGCAATGATCGTCGGCATCGCTTCAATCCGGGCCAGATCAACCTTCAGGCGGATCTGATCAACGGACAGGGCATTGTCAGCCTCGACAATCGCGCGCTTACCTTCCGCTTCGGCCAGCATGTCGTTCTTCTTGGCCTCGGCGCGGATGTTCAGCGCATCCGCTTCGGCTTGCGCCTCTTCACGGCGGGCTTCGGCGCGGTCGGCGGCAGCTTCTTTCTCGGCCTGGGCGGCCAGACGGATGGCTGTGGCCTGACGTTCAGCCTCACGCGTCGCTTCGATCAGCACGATCTGCTTCTGACGCTCGGCCTCGGCCACCTGACGGGCGGTAACCACCGCTTCGGTCGCTTTGGTCGCCTCAGCGCGGGCCAGATCGGCAGACGCACGGGCGCGGCTTTCCTCTTCGGATTTCTGCGCGATGATGATCTGACGCTCTTGCTCGGCAACCTCTAATTCGCGCTCTTTCGAGATCTCGGCCTCACGGATTTTACGCTCGCGCTCGATATCGGCGCCACGAATGGCTTCTTCACGGGCAATCCGGGCACGCTCGGTTTCACGTACAGAATCCTCGGTCCGCGCGGCGATCTCAGCCTCTTGCGCCACGCGCAGGGTTTCGATCTGTTGCGTCTGTTCGATGCGGGCCTGCTCTTCGTCCTTGTCGATCAACAGCTTCTGACGCTGGGCTTCCATCGCAGCACGGCGCACTTCAACCTCGGCATCCGCATCGATCTGCGCGCGCTCTTTTTTCGAGGTCGCAATAACCTCGGCCAGCTTACGCATACCCACGGCGTTAAAGGCGTTGTTCTCATCCAGCGCTTCGAACGGTGTCTGGTCCAGCGCGGTCAGCGAGACCGATTCCAGCGACAGGCCGTTTTTCAGCAGGTCTTCGGACACGGCATTCTGCACTTCTTGCACAAAATCGGCGCGGTTTTCGTGTAGACCGTCCATGGTCATCTGCGCGGCCACGGCACGCAGACCGTCGATCAGTTTGCCTTCGATCATCTCACGCAGTTGCTCGACATCGAATGTACGGTCGCCCAGCGTTTGTGCAGCACGCGCGATGCCTTCGTCCGTAGCCATCACCGAGACATAAAACTCGACACCTACATCGACACGCATCCGGTCTTTCGTGATCAGGGCAGCCTCAGCGCTGCGTTGAACTTCAAGGCGCAGCGTTTTCATGTTTACTGGGCTGACTTCGTGCAGAAGGGGGATAACCCAAGCGCTACCGTCCATAATAACTTTCTTGCCGCCAGCACCAGTCTTAACAAGACTGATCTCGCGGGTTGTCCGTCGGTACAACCGTTTCAAAACCAATCCAATTAACACTAGTATCGATAAAACGGTCGCAACAATAATGATCAGGAGTTCAAGTCCCATGCAAAATCCTCCAAGATTGGGGTTTGAAATTTAGTTAGCCTGACAAGCCGACCAGAACGAACCGGTCTTGCCGTCGGTCGCGCAGGACAAGCACTTCGGTGCCTTGTTCCAGCGTATCCTTGTCCTGCAGGGGCTCGGCGCGCAGGTAATGCGCATTGCCAAAGCGATCCATGACCCGCACTTCGGCCGGGCGGCCACGCGATGCTGTCCCTTGCGAGATGAAACCGCGACGGCGGGCCAGCATCCGTTCAGACATCGCCTCGGTCTCGGTTTTCGGCAGCAGGCGGGCAAAGACCGCGCTAAAGCCACGCGCAAACCAGATGCCAAAGGCCCCGGCCGGGATCGCGGCCATCCATGAGGGCAGATCAAAGCCCATCACATCACGCAGGCCCAGCTGCAGACCGATGCCCGACAGGCCGAAGCCAGCCAGCAGAACCACCAGCCAGATCATGAACGGCACTTTGCCAAAGCCCAGCCAGCTTGCAGGACCGTCCGAGGCCACAACCGGCGTTTCCGCCGCGACCTCGGCCAGCTCGAACTCACCCAGATCGACATCCGCGTCCAGATCAAGTTCGAAATCACCAATGTCCAATTCCGGAGCGTCAACCACATCAAGGTCAACCTCGCCCTCACCCGCCATCAGGCTTCCACCCAGCAACAGCGCCACCAGTTCCAGCCCCAAAAGGCCAAACAACAGCGCAATCGCAATGGTAAAGGGCACAAATGCACCCTCGAGTAGAAAACTGAGCATCAGTGGGCTGTCTCCGTAATTGTATACTATGGTATGCAGTAAATATGGGGAGTCATGACAAAGTTTCAAGAGGTTGTGATTCTATATTTCAACCTATGGGTAATTAACATGGTGACACAGCGGCAGTCGGGAAATCCGTTCTTTGGGGTTTTTTCGGTGCCTAGGGCCGGAAAGTGGCATCCGGGCAAAAGCCGGGCTTTTGCTGGGCTGTGACATAAGATAGACGAGCCTGCAGTTACATACGTGGAAACGGAACATGGCTCGGATTCTCATCACCTCGGCGATCCCCTACATCAACGGGATCAAGCACCTCGGCAATCTGATCGGCTCGCAACTGCCCGCCGACCTATATGCGCGGTATCAGCGCGGCCGGGGGAATGAGGTCATGTTTCTCTGCGCCACCGACGAACACGGCACCCCGGCCGAGCTGGCCGCCGCCAAGGCAGGCAAGCCGGTCGCTGATTACTGTGCCGAGATGCATGGTGTGCAGGCCGATATCGCACAGCGCTTTGGCCTGAGCTTTGATCACTTTGGCCGCTCGTCCAGCGCCCAGAACAAAGCGTTGACCCAGCATTTCGCGGGCAAGCTGGAAGATGCCGGGCTGATCCGCGAAGTGAGCGAGAAGCAGGTCTATTCCCACGCCGATGGACGGTTTCTGCCGGATCGCTATATCGAAGGCACCTGCCCCAACTGCGGGTACGACCGTGCACGTGGAGACCAGTGCGAAAACTGCACCAAGCAACTGGATCCGACCGACCTGATCGAGCCGCGCTCGGCCATTTCCGGGTCAACCGATCTGGAGGTGCGTGAGACCAAACACCTGTATCTGCGCCAATCCGCGATGAAGGATCAACTAAACGCCTGGATCGATTCCAAGACCGATTGGCCGATCCTGACCACCTCGATCGCCAAGAAATGGTTACATGACGGCGACGGCCTGCAGGATCGCGGCATCACCCGCGATCTGGACTGGGGCGTGCCGGTCAAGAAAGGCGATCAGGACTGGCCGGGTATGGAAGGCAAGGTCTTTTACGTCTGGTTCGACGCGCCGATCGAATACATCGCCTGCGCCAAGGAATGGGCTGATGCGACCGGCAAAGCGGATGCCGAGTGGGAGCGCTGGTGGCGCACTGACAAAGGTGCCGATGACGTGCGCTATGTTCAATTCATGGGTAAGGACAATGTGCCGTTCCATACCCTGTCCTTCCCGGCGACCATTCTAGGTTCGGGTGAGCCGTGGAAGATGGTCGACCATCTGAAATCCTTCAACTACCTGAACTATGACGGCGGCCAGTTCTCAACCAGCCAAGGTCGCGGCGTGTTCATGGATCAGGCGCTGGACATCCTGCCTGCCGATTACTGGCGCTGGTGGCTGCTGAGCCATGCGCCCGAAAGCAGCGATAGCGAATTCACCTGGGAGAACTTCCAGCAATCGGTGAACAAGGATCTGGCCGATGTGTTGGGCAACTTCGTCAGCCGGATCACCAAGTTCTGCCGCTCAAAATTCGGCGAGGCGGTGCCCCAAGGCGGCACCTATGGGGACCGCGAGCAGGCCCTGATCGAAGAGCTGACCCGCCGCGTCCGCGCCTATGAAGGGTTCATGGAGGCAATGGAAGTTCGCAAATCCGCGCAGGAATTGCGCGCAATCTGGGTTGCCGGGAACGAGTATCTTCAATCCGCGGCACCCTGGTCGACCTTCAAGGAAGATCCCGAACAGGCCGCGGTACAGGTGCGTCTGGGTCTGAACTTGATCCGGCTCTATGCCGTGCTCAGTGCGCCGTTCATTCCCGAAACCACCGCCCGTATGCTGAGCGCGATGAACACGCTGGATACTGCTTGGCCTGACGATGTTGCGGCGGCCCTGTCCGCCCTGCCCGCAGGCCACGACTTTGCCGTTCCTGATGTTCTGTTCGCCAAGATCACCGACGAACAGCGCGAAGACTGGCAGGACCGTTTTGCAGGTGTCCGCACCTAAGACACCCGACCGGGAAAAGAATACAGGGGGCTTAACGGCCCCCTTTTTTCATTTTGCGCTTGATCCAGATTGCCGGAAACGCCCTTGCCAGATCAGGAAACTAGCCCTGGCCGATTTTCGTAAACCTGCCGCCCTACAGAAAAATATCCTTGGGTAAGCGATTGCCTTACGGGCTAACACGCTTGAGAAACCTACCAAAACCAGCCATCCTCACGAAGAGTTTAGGCGACTCGGACCGCTGGCGGCGACCCGAGTTGTGTTCAGTTTTTGTTTCAATGGGGCTTCTGCCATGATCCTTGCATCAACACTTTTCAGCTTTCGACCGAATGACCCCATAGCCAAATCCGTTTGGTATGCCGCAGCTTTTGCCCTGTGTGGGTTGGTGGTGCCAGCTGCCGCGCAGGATAAAGGTGACGCCCCACCGCCGAAAGTGTCCATCGCAGCGGCCTACACACAAGAAATCACGGACGAGGCGACTTTCATCGGTCGAGCTGAGGCGCTGAACAAGGCCGATATTGTCGCCCGGGTCAGCGGTTTTCTGGACAGTCAGAATGTTGAAGACGGCGCGATGGTGAATGAAGGCGACCTTATGTTCACGATCGAGCCGGACCTGTATCAGGCGACACTAGATGCACGGAATGCCGATCTGGACCGTGCCGAAGCAAATCTTGAGCTCGCCAAAGTTGACCTGGCCCGTAAAGAAGAACTTTACAAACGCGATGCCACTCCGGAAAGCGAACGGGATATCGCCCGTGCCAACGAACTTGTGGCCATTGCCGAAGTCAAAGCCGCGAAAGCCGCAATCCAACAGGCCGAACTTGATCTGAGCTATACTAAGGTCCACGCACCGTTCACCGGCCGTATCGGGCGGGTCGCTATCAGCGTCGGGGACGTTGTCGGCCCGAACAACCCACCATTGGTGAATATCGTCAGCGAGGCACCAGTGTATGTGAATTTCTCGTTGAACGAGAAACAGTTTACCTCGGTTCTTGAACAATATGGCGAGAATGCATCGTCGCTGGCCGAAAGCCCCAAAAGCCCGAATGTGCATGTAACACTGCCCAATGGATCGGACTTGGGCGAAACAGGTTCGATTGTTTTCGTTGACAACCGTATCGACCCGCTAACTGGAACGATTGCAATGCGGGCCGAATTCACAAATGCCGACCGGCTGATCCTCGATGGTCAGTTTCTGAGCGTTCATATCGAAGCGCTGGAGCCGACCTTGCAGGTTCTGATCCCGCAGGCGGCCTTGTCACGTGATCAGCGCGGTGATTTCGTTCTGGTCGTTAACGATAAGCAAATGGTCGAACAGCGCTATATCACCACCGGCGACAATGTCGGAACTGCTGTGATCGTTCTGGACGGCCTGCGCGAAGGGGAAAGCGTGATCGTCGAGGGCCTCCAGCGCGTGCGCCCGGGTGTGGCAGTGGATGCTGTCACCGCATCCGAGCAGCCGGGAGAGTAACAGATGTTCTCATCCCTGTTCATCAGCCGGCCCAAGCTGGCCCTAGTTATTTCGCTTGTCCTGACGATCATGGGCGGGATCGGCTATATGGTTCTGCCGGTCGCCCAGTTTCCTGATATTACGCCACCGGTCGTCAGCGTTTCCGCCACCTATACCGGTGCCAATGCCGAAACGGTCGAGAACACCGTCGCCGCGCCGATCGAGGCGCAGGTCAACGGCGTGGATGACATGATCTACATGACGTCCACCTCTTCGGATAACGGCTCGTATTCGTTGAATATTACCTTCGAAGTCGGCACCGACCCCGACATTGCATCCGTTAACGTGCAGAACCGCGTTGCGCAGGCCATGTCTTCGCTTCCGTCAGAGGTGACTTCGTCGGGTGTCGTTACGCAGAAGGCATCGACCAATATGCTGATGCTGGTCACGCTGACCTCACCCAAAAGCACCTATGACAGTGTATTCTTGTCGAACTACGCTTCGATCAACCTGAAAGATGCGTTGGCACGGGTACAGGGTGTTGGTAAAGCCGATGTTCTGACTAACCTTGAATATGCAATGCGGATCTGGATGGATCCCGACAAGATGACCGCCCTGTCGATTTCACCGGGTGATGTCATAGACGCTATCCGAGAACAGAATATCGAAGTGTCTGCCGGTTCGATAGGCTCGCCTCCGGTCCCTGAGGGACAGACATTTCAATATACGATCAAGACCAAGGGCCGGCTGACCTCGGCCGCTGAATTTGGCAATATTGTCATCCGTACTGGTGATGCAGGGGCAATCGTACGCATAAGGGACATTGCCAGAACCGAACTTGGAGCGCAGTTCTACTCGGCTTCGGGCTATTTCCAGGCAGAACCCGCAACGGTTATCGGTATCTATCAAGCCCCCGGTGCCAATGCGTTGGCTGTTTCTGATCGTGTTCAGGCCGAATTGGACCGGCTGTCGCGTTCGTTCCCAACAGATGTTGAATATCAGGTTCCGTTCAACACGACCGACTTCGTGGAACAATCTCTGAACGACGTGGTTTCCACCCTGATGCTGACGTTCGTTTTGGTGATTTCGGTCGTATTTGTCTTTTTGGGCAGTTGGCGTGCAACGATCATTCCGGCGGTTGCTATTCCTGTTTCGCTGATCGGGACGTTCGCGTTCCTGCTGGCGTTTGGGATGTCCCTGAACACAATTTCTTTGTTCGCGCTTGTACTGGCCATCGGGATCGTGGTCGATGATGCCATCGTGGTGGTTGAAAACGTTGAACGCATTATCGCCGACGAAGGGTTGTCCCCGCCTGAGGCGACACGGAAAGCAATGGGCCAAATCACCGGACCCGTCATCGCAACCACACTGGTTCTGCTGGCCGTTTTTGTGCCCGTAACCTTTATGCCTGGCATCTCGGGGCGACTGTATTCTCAGTTTGCAGTCACCATCTCGACTGCGGTCGTGATTTCGTCAATCAACGCTTTGACCTTGTCTCCGGCGCTTTGCGGATTGGTTCTGCGCGCACGCTCGGGTCCGCCCAAGGGTATTCTGGCCCTGTTTGAGCGTTTCATCGGAACGCTGCGTGACGGTTATGTTGTCATTGTGCGCAAACTGTTAATTCTGCCAGTCGCCGGACTGGGCGTCATCGTTGTTCTGGCAATGGGTACAGGGACGATCATGTCGAACACATCAAGCGGTTTTATTCCGCTTGAAGACAACGGCTATCTCTTTGTGGACATCCAGTTGCCAGATGCGGCAACGCTGGAACGCACCGAGACTATCGCAGGTCGGGTCGACGACCAGATCCGCGATATCTCGGGGGTCGCCAGTACGGTTCTGATCAACGGGTTTTCGCTGCTGAACGGCACAACCACAAATGGAGCGACCGTTTTTGTGAACCTCGACAACTGGGACGAACGGCAAGATCCCGACCTGTCTGCCGATGCCATTCTGGGCAAGGTTCTGGCGATTGCAAATGGCGAATCCGCAGCTTCGATCGTGGCCTTCAACCCGCCACCGATTCAGGGCCTCGGCATGTCAGCCGGTGTGGAAATGGAGGTTCAGCAAGTCGGGGGCGGTACGCCTCAGGATCTGGCCTCGGCCGTTGGGTCCTTCGTCTATGCTGCAAACCAGCGACCCGAGATTGGTCAGGCCTATACAACATTCCGGGCCAATGTTCCTCAGCTATTTGTCGATCTGGACCGTGAGAAAGCGAAAACCCTGGAAGTGTCTGTTGCTGAGATTTTCCAGACGATGCAAGCCCAACTAGGCTCGTACTATGTGAACGATTTCAACCTGTTTGGCCGCGTCTACCGCGTGATGATTCAGGCCGAGGGGAGCTATCGGAACAAGGTCGAAGATATTTCGAACCTGTATGTGCGCTCGACCAAGGGCGATATGGTTCCATTGGGTACGTTGATCGACGTGGAAAACGTGTTGGGGCCAGTCCTGTTAAAACGGCATAACCTGTTCCGTTCGGCAACAGTTACAGCTGTACCTGCGCCAGGGCTGTCCAGTGGCGACGCTATCACTGTGATGACAGAAGAATCCGCCAACGCCCTACCCTCGGGATACGCGTTTGAATGGACAGGCACCGCACAACAGCAGCTTGCATCCGGCAGCCTTGTGATCATTATCCTCGGGCTTGCTGTCCTGTTCGCTTATTTGTTCCTGGTGGGGCAATACGAAAGCTGGTCGATGCCGGTGTCCATTCTTCTATCGGTTATTGTTGCCCTGTTCGGGGCGGTTGCGGCGGTGGCCATCGTGGGCAGCGACATAAACCTGTACACGCAGATCGGGATGATCATGCTGGTGGGGCTTGCGTCGAAGAACGGTATCCTCATCGTTGAATTCGCAATGGAACAGCGTGCCAATGGCCTTTCGATCAAAGATGCTGCAGCCGAAGCCGCCCATCAACGTTTCCGCGCGGTGATGATGACTGCCCTCTCCTTCCTGTTGGGTGTTGTACCGTTGCTTGCCGCGAATGGCGCGGGTGCGGCTAGCCAGAAGGCCATCGGTGTCGCCGTCTTTGGCGGAATGCTGGCGGCAACTCTGGTTGGCGTTATCCTTGTGCCGGTACTTTACGCCCTGATGCAGGGGCTGAGGGAATGGCTCAAAGGGACAAAGAACGACCCCGACCCTTCGGAAGAAGCCGCATAAATCAAAAAAAGCCCCGCCAAAAACGCGGGGCTTTTCTTTAATGGGCCAGGCGCTTTTCGATCCAGCGCTGGATGGCAGCGATCTGATCGGCATCAAGTCTTAGGCCCAGCTTGTTTCTGCGCCAGATGGCATCTTCAGCGCAGCGCACATATTCCTTGGTGACCAGCCATTCCATTTCGCGTTCGGTCAGAGTCGCCCCGAACTCTTCCCCCAGATCCTCAGCGGTCTTTGCATCGGCCAGAATAGCGCGCGCCTCGGTTCCATAGGCGCGCACCAGCCGTTCCGCCCATGTGCGATTCAAAAAGGCATAGTCGAATTCCAGACCGGCAATAAGGTCTTGCACTGCGCTAACGGGGAAATCGCCACCCGGCAAAGAAACACCAGCGGTCCATGGACCGGGCAAATCCGGGAAGTACTCAGCGATTTTCTCAAGCGCACTTTCGGCCAATCTGCGATAGGTCGTAATCTTGCCGCCGAAAACATTCAAAACCGGAGCGCCGCCAAGCCCATTGACCTTCAGAGTATAGTCTCTGGTCGCGGCCGTTGCGCTGCTGGCCCCATCGTCATACAGAGGGCGCACACCGGAATAAGTCCAAACGATGTCTTCGTGGGTCACAGGCTGCTCAAAATATTTTGACGCAAATGCACACAGATATTCCTGTTCAGACTCAGTACAGACTGGAGGAACCGATGGATCTGGGTGATCCTGATCAGTTGTTCCAATAAGGGTGAAATCTCTCTCATAGGGAATGGCAAAGATGATGCGCCCGTCTTCGCCCTGAAAGAAATAGCATTTGTCATGATTGAACATCCTGCGTGTCACGATATGGCTGCCGCGAACCAGCCGAACGCCTTCACGCGAGTTCACGTGGATTTTGTCCTGAATAATGTCCCCGACCCAAGGGCCACCGGCATTGATCAGCATCTTGACCTGGACGACGCGCGTTTCATCACTCTGCTTGTCGCGGATCGTGACATGCCACAGGTCATCGACCCTTTCGGCAGACAGAACCTCTGTCCGGACCAGAATTTCGGCACCTCTGGCCTCGGCATCACGGGCGTTCAGAACCACCAGACGGGAATCTTCAATCCAGCAGTCGGAATATTCATAGGCAGTTTCGAACCTGTTCTGCAGCGGGCCGCCTTCGGGCGCAGACCGTAGATTCAGCGACGAAGTTCCCGGCAGAATTTTCCGCCCCCCGAGGTGGTCATACATGAACAGGCCCAGACGGATCAGCCAGGCCGGGCGACGACCGCGCATCCAGGGCATCACCATGCTCAGCAGGCGCGATGTCGGCGTATCCGAGTCAAAGCGCATCCCATCGTGGTACGGAAGCACAAAGCGCATCGGCCAACTGATATGCGGCATTGCCCGCAGCAAGGTCTCACGCTCGATCAGCGCCTCGCGGACCAGTCGGAATTCAAAGTACTCAAGATACCGCAGGCCGCCATGGAACAGTTTGGTCGAGGCAGAGGACGTCGCCGATGCCAAGTCGTTCATCTCGGCCAATGTCACCGACAACCCCCGCCCGGCCGCATCACGCGCGATCCCGCAACCGTTAATACCGCCACCGATGATGAATAGGTCAGTAACCTGGCCAGTCTGCTGTGCCATTTGCAGGTCAGTCCTTTTGCTGAAAACGTGCGGCAATTAACCCGTTCGATACTCGGTTCGTCAATGTGGATTTTCGTTTTTTTTCGCGTAACGAACAAGAATAGCGATTTTTTGTTGTTGTCCAAACGATGTTTGATTTCTGCCGGTTGCAATATTGCGAAAAAAGGAACAAAAACGAAAGAACCCAATAACCGGAGCTTCCCTTGTCTCTTTCGTTCCGCCAGTCAGACATCATAGAAATCGCCAAGCAGAATGGTCGCGTCATGGTCGAGGATCTGGCGTTGCAGTTTGGTGTCACGGTCCAAACGATCCGGCGCGATCTTTCCGAGCTTGCGGAACTGGGCAAGCTGGACCGGGTTCATGGCGGCGCGGTCCTGCGATCCGGCGTTTCGAATATCGGTTACGAGGACCGGCGCGCCCTGAATGCTGAAATCAAGACCCGTATCGCACAGGTTTGCGCTGCCAACATACCGGATGGTGCATCGCTTTTTTTGAACATCGGTACATCGACCGAGGCTGTCGCGCATCAGTTGCTAAACCACAAAGATCTTATGGTGGTGACAAATAACATGAATGTCGCGCGTATCCTGGTGGAAAACACGAACTGCCAGATCGTCGTCGCCGGTGGTGTTCTGCGCCGGTCGGACGGTGGTCTGATCGGTAACCTGACCAATTCAACGATTGAACAATTCAAGTTCGATTATGCGGTAATCGGGTGTTCCGCACTGGACGCCGATGGTGATCTTCTGGATTTCGATTTCCAAGAAGTCCGTGTCAGCCAGACTATCATTGCACAGGCCAGACACAGCTTTCTGGTTGCCGATCATTCGAAATTTCAGCGCTCGGCCCCTGCCCGTATTGCCTCGATGTCCGAAGTTGACGTTTTCTTTACAGATCAACCTCTTCCAAGTGGGCTTGCACGTAAATGTAAGGAATGGGGAACGCGGGTCGTATACAGCGGCCGAACCACTGGAGATTCGCATTAAACGCGTAATTCCAAACGTGGTTCTTGTCATAGGCGACCGGCCCTGACAGTATCACAACATATTGCAATCAGTGCACGGCAAGGGGGAGATCCGGGCCATGATCGCGCTTTTATTTGCGTTACTCACAGCCACTATGGGGCTGAATTATTATAGAAAAACCAAAGCGGCCAATGTTGTGTTCTTCATTACCATGGCCCTAAGTGTTTATTGGCTGAAGTTTCATGCCACCAGCCAACTGACCATTCAGCTGTAGGAGGCCACAATGACACCCGAGCTTTCCCGCACCCTGAACGCGTTGGGAACCCTGGCGGTCAGCCTCGTTCTTGTGCTGGCCTTCGGATACCAGCTGGCGCTGAACGAACTGCCCTGCCCGCTTTGCTTATTGCAACGGGTCGGGTTCGTAGCGGTGGGCGTTGGTTTGGGCCTGAACCTGCTATACGGAGCCCGGCCGCAGTATTATGCGTTGATGTTGCTTGCGGCACTGTTTGGGATCAGCGTTTCCGTTCGCCAGATCTTGCTGCATATCGTACCGGGTACCGGCCACTATGGTTCGCCTGTTTTTGGGTATCACTATTACACATGGGCCGCGATCTGCTTTTTTCTGATCCTGCTGGGCACGGCAATCATGCTGCTTTTCGACCGTCAATATCAGGACACAAATGTCGATCAACCACGGTTCGGGGGCAGTACGCTGGCCAAAACCGCGTTCTTTGTGATGCTAGGGCTGGCCGCGCTGAATGCGGGGTCGACCTTGTTGGAATGTGGACCAGGTATCTGCGCTGACCCGCCGACAAGCTACAAATTGATTGACGAACTGGACACCAACAACTGAGGATGGATAAACCTTCCCTCATGGAGGCATCGGAATGGGACTACTGGGGCAGCCGCTAGGCTATTATGACTATCTGACATTTATCGCACTTATACTGCTGCTGGCCGCTGTAATGGCGCTGTTTCTGTTCATAATGGGACTGCCCGGCCGCATCGCAATCAAACGCAACCATCCCCATGCCGAGGCAGTCAAGATCATGGGCTGGATGGGGTTTCTGGCCGTCGTTCCCTGGATTCACGCCTTTATGTGGGCTTTCCACGATGCAGCCACTGTCGATATCCGCCGTATGCCTGATGATGAACGCGATGCGATACGGAAGGATATCAAACGGTTGGGCGGTGAACTGACTGAAGAATATCGCGATCCGCTGGACCCGGACGAAACACAAAAAAGCTAAGGCTAAAGGAAGTCCCACAATATGTTTGTCGCTCTTGGCATTACGCTTTTCTACATCATTTTTGTCTGGCTGATCTTCTTCAAACTACAATGGCTTAAGTTCAGTATCGCCTGGGGCATCGTTTCCTTCTGGGTGGGTGCTCATCTGTTATTGATCTTTATGGTTGCGCTGCGGTTCTTCCAGCCATTTTCGATCGACAGCCACGTGGTTCGCTCAACCATACAGATCGTACCGCGCCTGACTGAACCAACCATCCTTTCCGAGGTTCTGGTCGAGCCGAATACAGAGGTGAAGAAAGGGGATCCGCTGTATCGGTTCGACGACACCGTCTTTGCGCTTGAATTCGAAGAAGCATCCGCACAGTTGGTTGCAGCCCAGCAGAACGCCAAAATTCTGGAACAGGATGTGATCGTCGCGGGTGAAGCCGTCGAGCGAGCCAACGCGCAACTGGCATATGCACTGACCCAGCAGGCACGGTATGAAAACCTTGTCCCTGCGGGTGGTGCCCGCGAGGATGAGCTGGATCGCTGGAACGAGCAGGTCACGGAAGATCAGGCCAAGATAAAAGAGGCCGAAGCCAATCTGGAAAAGGCAAAGCTGGCGCTGGATTCGCAGATCGACGGGGTCAATACCGGAATCGTTCAAGCTCAGGCTCAGTTGGAAAAGGCCCGGTACTTTCTGGACAATACTACGATCTACGCGCCCGAAGATGGAATGATCGTTTCACAACAGGCACGCCCGGGTCTGGTTGTCGGTGATATCCGATTGGGCGCAATCGCCAGCTTTGTGACCAAGGAAAACCCCTATATTCTCGCCACTTACCGGCAGCAGAACCTGAAATTTGTGAAACCCGGGCAACAGGTTGAGGTCGCGCTGGACTTATATCCCGGAGAAATCCTGACCGGCAAAGTCGAGGCAATCTGGTGGGCAACCCGCCAGGGTCAATATCTGCCATCAGGCCGCCTGCCCGGATTTGAACTGCCAAAAATTCCTGGACATATTGCCGTGCAGATTTCGGTCGATATTCCAGATGGCCACGTCTTTCCCGCCGGTGGACACGCCGCGGTGGCAATCTATACCGGCCAGGGCAAAAGCTTTGAGTTCCTGCGGCGCATCAATATCCGCCTCTATTCCTTCGCAAACTTCATCCGACCACTGGACATTTAAGGACACGCTGTATGACACGGGCCAGGCTAAACCGCAGTTTGATGGGCACAGCCCTGTGTGCCGCGCTGCTGGTGGGATGCGCACCTGTCGGTCCTGATTTTGTGCGACCGAACTCTCCGGTCGTGAAGGAATGGATCGAGGTAAACAACCCCTCAGTCGGTCCCAGCGGCCTCACCTCGCGTAGTGCCCCTGTGGCAAAATGGTGGGAGACCTTCAACGACGCCACTTTGAACCGGTTGATCGCCGAAGCCTATGCCCAGAACCTGGCGCTACAGGTGGCCGGTGCGCGCGTACTACAGGCCCGCGCACAGCTTGGGATTGCCTTTGGTGAGCTTTACCCCCAATCGCAGGCCATCGGAGGTTCGATCGAGCGGCGCCAGATCAGCGATAATATCGGGCCGATTTCCGATATCAATCGGATCATCCCTCTGGATACCGAATTCTCGACCTCGCAGGTTGGCTTCGACGCTCAATGGGAATTGGATGTGTGGGGGCAGCAACGCCGGGGTGTGCAGGCCGCACGATCCAATCTGGCACTTCAGGTCGCTAATTACGATGACGCTTTGGTCACGCTGACCGGCGATGTAGCAGCGTTATATGTAAGCTTCCGCGCGCTGCAAGAAACTCTGTTCGTGGCACGAGAGAATATCAAGCTGCAACAGGAATCGGTTGATCTGACGCAACTGCGTTTCAACAACGGCGTCACCACTGAATTGGATGTGCAAGAGGCCACCGCCCTGCTGAACAATACCATGGCGCTGGTGCCGGAAATTGAAAGCGATCTTCAACAGACCAAGAATGCTTTGGCTGTTTTACTGGGAACAACACCCTCGCGCATGGCCGGGTTGCTGGGTAATTCCGGTCGTATCCCTTCCGCCCGATCCAACGTCGCGGTTGGAGTACCAGCGGAATTGCTGCGCCGACGCCCGGATGTACGCGCCGCAGAACTGGCCGCTGCCACACAGTCTGCGCAAGTTGGGATCGCGATTGCTGACCTGTATCCCCAGTTCATCCTGTCCGGTTCGATCGGCCTGCAGGCCTCGGGCAGTCAGAACCTGTTTTCATCCGCCAGCAATACTGGGCTAGCCAGTGCCGGAGTGGTCTGGAATGTGCTGAATTATGGGCGGATCAAGAATAATGTCCGCGCCCAGGACGCAGCTTATCAGGCATTGATTGCGAACTATCAAAACACCGTCCTGACCGCCTATTCCGAGGTCGAAAGCGCCATGGTCGCCTATGCGCAGTCACGCAAACAGGTGACATTCTACCAAAACAGCGTCACCGCATCACGCAAAGCTGCCGAGATCGCGGTGAACCAATACCGGGATGGCATCGCCAGCTATTCCCGCGTTCTGAACACGCAAACCGCATTGCTGCGATCACAGGCCAACCTGATCGAAGCCCGCCAGCAGGTCTCGAGCAATCTGGTTGCAGTCTACAAAGGTTTAGGCGGTGGTTGGCAAATCCGGCAAAATCAGGAGTTCCTGCCGGAAACCGTGCTGGCTGAAATGGCCTATCGCACCGATTGGGGAGACCTGCTGCAACAGGCTCCGACCCAAGCCAGCCTGAACTGAGCGCTATTTCGTCAGACCGCGCAAGCCGCCCGAAATCAGAATGTTGACCTCGTAGAGAATACGCGGCGCGGCCAGTCCTCCGGGGCTGGCCAAATAGTTCGGGCTCCATTCTGGTTCGAATTTCTGCTTGAACGAGCGCAGCCCCTCGAAGTGATAAATCTGTTCGCCATGTTCATAGACAAAGCCGCCAATGCGGTTCCACAGTGATGCCAGTTGCCGGTTTTCGATCCCGGAAAACGGTGCCGCACCTAGCGAAAACCAGTGGAACCCCTGCTCGGCACCCCATGACATCATCTCGGCAAACAGCGCGTCCATAACAAAACTTGGGCTATCTGGTTCATACCGCATCAGATCCAGCGACAGTTCTGATTTTTGCCCGCCCTGAAACAGGTTAGCAAACGCGACGATCTCACCTGTTTCGCCATTCCGCAGCACCGCGTGGTCGAAATAGGACAGATATGTTTCATCAAATCCGCCAAGTGCAAAACCTTTCTCGGCCCCAGCCTTTTGGGCCAGCCAGTCATCCGAAATCTTGCGCAACTCGGGCAGGATCAGGTTTAGTTCCTGTTTTGGAATAATCTCGAAAACATACCCTTCGCGTTCGGCCCGGTTCTTGGCCTGACGGAACCGCTTGCGGGATTTTCCGTCCAGCGAGAAATCTTTCAACGGCACCCGCGCTACTTCGCCAATTTTCAGGATCGACAGGCCAAGGTCTAGAAAGGTCGGCAGGTATTTGGTGGAAACGCTGTAGAAGGCACAAAGTTTACCCTCACGGTCCGCCATCTCGCGCAGCTGCCATATCAGCTGTTTACCGGCGGTTTCATCCCCTACTGGCTCACCTTTGGTGACCAGTGCGTTGCCGGTGTCGGCATAAGCCAGAAAAGCGGTTTCATCCGGCGCGATCAGGAATTGTTTGTCCCCGGTCAAAGAAATCTGGGATTCTGTGTCTTCGCTTTCCATCACCAGACGTTCGACTACTTCGGGGATTTCTGTGCGGACTGGAACAGGAATCTCGCGCCCGAACAGTGAGCTAACGGCAACCACCCCAAGGATGACCGCAACCACAAGGCTGGATCGTAGGAACCGCGAAGCGTCGCCGTTCCAGGCAAACTCCCACCACAGGGCATTTTGATATTCGACATGGGAATAAGCAAACAGACCCACCCAAAAGATCACGGCAAGCAATGCAAGAACGCTGACCAGCCAAGGTATGTTCAACCTGAAGATCGACGCGCCGCTAACCCGATAGAACGCATCCCGGAACATGGCCAGCAGAACGATGCTACCCACCATGCTGAGCGCTTCGTGCGTATCCAGCCCTTTGGTCAACGAAGCGACAAAACCGGCCAGCATCAACAGCATGGCCACAACCCAAGCCCGGTAAAGCTTGCGAAACAGCCCCCGTGACACAAGGATCAGCAAGACCCCTACCGCGCTCCCGGCCAGGTGGGACGCTTCGACAAAGGACAGGGGCAGGAAATCCCGCAGCACACCCAGGTTACCGCTGCTTGCAGGCAACGCGCCGGAGACCAGAAGTATCACACCGGCCACTGCGGCCACGCCTGCGGCCACCATGGGCACGATCGGACGGATCACTCGATAAACCCAAGTGGCTGCACCAGTAATATGTCGCCGGTGGCTCAGCGCTGATGCCACAGCGATTGAAAGCGTGGCGATGAGGAAGGGAAGAAACGTATAAACAAGGCGATACAGCAACAGCGCGGCAATGACATCCGACCGGCCTGACGCGCCAAGTCCCGCGATCATAGTCGCCTCGAAGGCGCCAATTCCACCCGGCGCATGGCTGAGGATACCGACCGCAATCGCGCCAATAAAGATGGTGAAGAAATAGGGGTAGCCGATCCCAAGGTCTGTCGGCAGCAGCACATACAGAACCATCGACGCACCAAACACATCGCCCAAGGCCGCCAGCGTCAGCAACCCGGCCAGTTTGCCGCCGGGAAGGTTAAATCCAACCCCGCCATAGGCCAGCCTGCGCCCGCCTTTCGACAGCCAGATGAACAGCGTTGCCAGAGCGATCAAAAGGCCCAATCCTATGACCGTCTCGACCGTATCGCTGATTGGCAAAACCTTCGATATCCCGTCGGGATGAAAGGTCAGCAAAGCCCCCAACAGCAAGGTCATGCCAGACCAGAAAGCGATCCACGAGGTCGCAATGACCCCGGCGACGCGCCCTAGATCCAACCCTAGAGACGCATAGATCCTGTACCTGATCGCCGTGCCCGTGATGTAGGAAAACCCAAGGCAGTTTGACACCGCATAACCACAGGCCCCGGCCATGCCCGCAACCGGCAAAGGGACCTCACCGTCGGCAACGCTCTGGACTGCAAAGACGTCGTATAAAGACAGGGATACAAAGCTAAAAGCGGTCCAGCACAAGGCGATGAACAACAGTGTCCAAGAGGTGTTCGCCACATCCGTCTGAACGGATGACCATTTCACATGTGCAGACAGTTCATGCAGCACGGTCAGGGCGACCAGCATGACGATTACGGGAATGGTGATTCTGACCAGGGGTCGTTCCAGAAAACCGGATACTCTTTCGGCAAGTCGGATGGCCCAGAGTTCTTTGCCTGTATCCTGATCAGTCATGTGATTTCCCTGTTTCAGGTTCGCAGCTGCCTTTGCGCAGGTGGCGAACGCATCGCAACTTTTACACATATTCCTTGCTGCTCAAAGCACTACAGCAATCAGACGCGGCCTTTCCGAGTAGAAAGAAGCAAGTTGGTTTCAGATCGCGTAATCCCCTCGATCCTGCGGATGCGAAACAGGATTTCATCCAGTTCGGCCAGGGTTTCGGTTCCAATCTCGGCAATCAAGTCCCAACCGCCATTTGTCGAATGGACAGCCCGCACCTGCGGCATGGCAGCAATTTGGGCCATGGTGCGCTCGGTGCCGCGCCCTTCGATTTCCAGCATCATCAACCCTCTGACCGGGCTTTGCGCCACATCCTGCCGTGTCAGAACCGTAAAGCCCACAATCTCGCCGGATTGCTTCAAACGTTGCAGACGGCTGCGCACTGTTGTGCGTGTGACCCCCAGTGTTTCAGCCAGTTCCGAGAGTGAAGCACGGGCATCCCGGTGCAGAGCGCTGAGAAGCTTGCCATCCAAATCGTCCATTCAGTACTTCCGTTATGTCACTTGCGGTTCCATTTTGAGCATTTTGATCCCTATCCGCAAGCCACATTGCCGGAGTAGTAGTACATATGGATACAAACAACGTGATTCTGGTTGGCGCCCCGATGGATTCGGGCAAGCGTCGACAGGGCTGCCGGATGGGCCCCGATGCCTATCGGGTTGCGGGGCTTCAATCAGCTCTTTCCGATCTCGGCCTTCACCTACGAGATCTCGGCGATATCACACCTGACATTCCGGATATGTCCGAACATTCGCATCTCTTCGCCCTGCCCGAGTGTGTCGGTTGGACCAAAGCTCTCAGCCGTGTTGCGCAGGAAGTCGCCCCACAAGGCCTGCCAATTTTCATGGGCGGCGATCATGCGCTTTCGATGGGCACGGTTTTGGGCATGGCACAGCACGCCGAGCGGATCGAACGTCCACTGTTCGTTCTCTGGCTGGACGCGCATAGCGATTTCCACACACCCGAGAGCACCGATAGCGGCAACCTGCACGGGACACCCGTAGCCTATTTCACCGGACAGCCCGGATTTGACGACTTCCCACCGGTTTCATCGCCAGTTCCGACCGACCGGGTCGGCATGATCGGTCTGCGCTCGGTCGACCCAGCCGAACGGGCTCGGCTGGAACAGGATCGCGCAATGCTGGCCGATATGCGAAGCATCGACGAAAACGGCATCAAAGCACCGCTGATGGCCTTTCTGGAGCGGGTCCGGGCAGCGGATGGCATCCTTCATGTTTCGCTGGATGTGGATTTCCTTGATCCGTCCATTGCTCCTGCAGTTGGCACAACAGTTCCAGGTGGCGCGACCGAACGCGAGGCCCATCTAGTGATGGAACTGCTGCACGAAAGCGGTCTTGTCTGCTCGCTGGATCTGGTAGAATTGAACCCGTTTCTGGACGAACGCGGCCGCACTGCAAAGCTGATGGTCGATCTGGCCGCCTCATTGCTGGGTCGCCGCATCTTTGACCGCCCCACCCGGAGCTTCTGATGCAATCTCTACAAGCCCCACCAGCCGTTGTGATGATCCGGCCCCATGCGTTTGCTTCGAACCCCGAGACACGCGACGACAATGCGTTCCAGACCTTGGCCAACCGCTCCGCAGCGGCCACGTCTGTCCAAGCGCGCGATGAACATGATCAGGCGGTGGCGCTGCTGCGCGATGCGGGTGTTAAGGTTCATGTCTTCGACGATTTCGGAGACCTCGACACACCAGACAGCGTATTTCCGAACAACTGGTTCTCGACCCATCCCGGCGGACATGTGGCAATCTATCCGATGTTTGTGCCGTCGCGCAGGCGCGAACGTCGCGCCGACGTCATAGAAATGTTGAAACAGGAGTATCGTGTTCAGGACGTGATCGATTATTCCGGGCTTGAACAGGACAGACTGGCGCTGGAAGGCACCGGAGCGATGGTTCTGGACCACATTGGCCGCGTGGCCTACACGGTCAAATCCAACCGCGCCGACCCCGTTCTGTTGGAGCGTTTCTGCACCCATTTCAACTATGAGCCCATCGCATTCGAGGCGCATGATGCCGCAGGACGTGATGTCTATCACACGAATGTTCTGATGGGCATCGGCTCCAAATACGCGCTGATCTGTCTTGATATGATCGCGGACCCCGAACGCCGCGCGACAGTGAAAGCCAGGCTGGAGGAATCCGGTCGCACGGTCATTGACCTGACCCATGATCAGATCGCTGAATTTGCTGGCAACGCCATCGAATTGAGCGGCCAGAATGGTCCCGTGCTGGCGCTGTCCAGCCGGGCACTTGCCGCCCTGACCCCGGAACAAATCGTTACAATCGAAGCCAGCGCGACACCTCTGCCGCTTTCGATTCCCACCATTGAAACTGCCGGTGGATCCGTGCGCTGCATGATTGCGGGCATCCACCTGTCCCGCCGATAGGAGCCCCTAATGCAACCATCTGAAAAGGCCCTGGTGCCGTTTGTGTCTGTCGACAATATGATGAGACTGGTCCACCACATCGGCGTCGAACGTATGATCACCGATATTGCGGCGCAAATCGAAGCTGATTTCAAACGGTGGGAAAGCTTTGACAAAACACCCCGCATCCCTGCCCACTCGCCGCATGGGGTGATTGAACTGATGCCAACCTCAGACGGTGAGGCCTATGGGTTTAAATACGTCAACGGCCACCCCAAGAACACCTCCGAGGGCCTACAGACCGTTACCGCATTTGGACTGCTGGCAGACGTCTACACAGGCTATCCGACCCTGCTGACCGAAATGACCATGCTGACTGCATTGCGCACCGCAGCAACCTCTGCCCTGGTCGGCAGCTATCTTGCGCCCAAATCGGCCTCGACCATGGCAATGATCGGGAATGGCGCGCAATCCGAATTTCAGTGCCTCGCCTTCAAGGCCATGTGCGGGATTGATACTGTTCGCTTGTACGATACCGACGCGGCTGCTACCGAAAAATGTGCGGCCAACTTAGCGGGCTCTGGCCTCTCGGTCGTGAAATGCAAATCCCCCGAGGACGCCATCGAAGGCGCGCATATCATCACGACCTGCACGGCGGACAAGAAAAATGCCACGATCCTGACCGATAACTTGGTCGGCCCAGGCGTCCACATCAACGCGATCGGCGGCGACTGTCCTGGCAAAACCGAACTGCACAGGGATATCCTGCTACGCTCTGAAATATTCGTCGAATACCCGGAGCAAACCCGTATTGAGGGCGAGATTCAGGCCCTTGAAGACGATCATCCCGTCACCGAGTTGTGGCAGGTCATGACGGGTCAGGCCGAGGGTCGTAAAGATGATCGTCAGATCACGTTGTTTGACAGCGTAGGCTTCGCGATCGAGGATTTTTCAGCCCTGCGCTACATCCAGTCCGCAGTCCGGGGCACAGATTACTACGAACCCCTGGACATGCTGGCAGACCCTGACGATCCGCGCGATCTGTACGGAATGCTGATGCGAGCGAAATAGAGATACCCTGCCCCCAACGCGCCAGCCGGGGGCAGATATCACCAAAGATTGACTTCGCCAGATGCCAATTACCCAGCCAGCGAAGGCAGGTACAGAACGATGCCCGGAAAGGCGACCAGCAGCGCAATCGTCACGGCGTCGGCGATGAAAAACGGCGTCACGCCCTTGAACACGTCCTGAACGCTCAGATCAGGGCGGACGCCGGCAACGACAAAGCAATTCAAACCGATCGGTGGCGTGATCAGGCAGAACTCGGCCATTTTCACTACCAAAATACCAAACCAGATGGCGCACATCGGACCGGACATCCCAAACGTACTTTCCGCAGCGGTGACGGCCTCGCCCCCGTTCAGCGCCATAACTGCCGGATAGACAACCGGCAGAGTCAGCAGCAGCATCCCGATGGCATCCATGAACATGCCGAGCACCGCATAGGCCAGCAGGATGCAGATCAGGATCAGCATGGGTGACATCGTCAGCGATGTGATCCAATCGGAAAACGCGTTCGGCAAATCGGCGAATCCCAGGAACCTGACATAGATCAGCACACCCCAGATGATCGAAAAGATCATTGCGGTCAATTTGGCTGTCTCGAGCAGTGCGGATTTCAACTCTGCCCATCTCATGCCGTGGAACAAGGCGAAACAGAATACGATGAAGGCACCTATTGCCCCGCCTTCGGTTGGTGTGCCCCAGGCTTTCTCACCAAAGGGGTTATAGACAAAACAGATGATGATCAGGATCACCGCCACAATCGGCAGAGCGCCAGGCAAAGAAGCAAAACGCTGTTTCCAGGTAAAGCCAGTGACCGGTGGGCCGACATTCTTGAACACCACCGCGATACCGACGATCAGCAACCCGTAAATAACCGCCGAAAAGGCCCCCGGTATGAACCCGGCGAGCAACAGCTTGCCCACATCCTGCTCTACGATGATCGCATAAATCACAAGGATCGCAGAAGGTGGGATCAGTGAGGCCAAAGTGCCACCTGCAGCGACTACGCCCGCCGCAAATTGTTTGTTGTACCCTACCTTCAGCATTTCCGGGATCGCGATCCGGGCAAATACCGCAGATGTCGCGACCGATGCCCCCGAGACTGCAGCAAACCCAGCGGTGGCGAACACGGTTGCGACCGCAAGCCCACCCGGAACCCAGGCCACCCAGCGCTTGGCTGCCTCGAACAGCGCGCGCGTCAGGCCTGCGTAGTAGGCAAGGTAACCGATCAGGATAAAGGTCGGGATCAGGCTGAGCGTATGGGCTGCAACCTTGGAATGCGGCACTTGCCCTGCGGTTTTTACCGCAACGGTCAGCGCCTTGCCAAATCGGTCAGGATCATATCCGAATTTGGCCCAGAATATCCAAACAAGACCGATCAGCCCCGCCAAAGCCGCGGCAAAAGCCACACGCATTCCGGTGATAACCAGAACCAGCAGACCACCGGTGACCCAAAGGCCAATCTCAATCGAGTCCATTTACTAGTCCTGCCCTTCGAATTGTTCGGCTTCAGCGGCAGCCTGCGCAGCAGCGTCCTGTATCATCGGCACCGCAACTGGGTTTTGTAGGCCCAGCACAAAGGCCCGTCCATAACCCCAGATTTGCAGCACAAGCCGCAAGCAAAGTACCGAAAACGCAATAGGTGCCAGTAACTTGGCAGGCCAGAGCGGGATGCCAATGTCGATCGAGCTGTCCCGGCTCCACAGAGGTGCGCCAAAGTCGAATGATCTGTCGAAATGGGACCAGCTGCCCCAGACCAATGCCAACATGAGCACCATGATGAGAACGACCGAAATCAACTCGAACAGCCACAAAGCCCGTCCGTGTAGCCGCGAAATGACAATATCCATCCGGATATGGCCCCCATCGCGTTGTACGTAAGAGATACCTAGAAACGCAATCAAGGGCATGGCTTGCTCGATCCAATCGACATAGCCCGGCAATGGCGCGTTATAGGCGTTGCGCCCGCTCACCGAGACAACTGCCAGCACCATTAACCCGAACACGGCAATTCCGCTGATCAGTGCAAGCGTACGCTCGGCCCTTAACAGCAGCTGGTCCAGCCTGCTCAGACGGCTATCATCCGCAAGCACCGTCGCCTGTCCTGCCATTCCGCTGGCCCTTTCTGTATTGGAATCAGTGTCCGGGTACCGCGCTGGGTACCCGGAACGCGTGATCAGTTCCCGCCACGCTGTTGTTTCAGCGTCAGTTGAACAAGATCATATAGATCCTGCGCAGGCAGACCCTGCGCGGACATGTCAGCGATCCATTGCTCGCGGATCGGATCAGCAGCCTTGGTGCGGAATTCCTCCAGCACGGCTTCGTCGATCTGAACTTTCTGCACGCCTTTTTCGGTCAACACACCATCCCACTGCTCCAGCAGACCGCCGTAATTGGCGAGATAATGGGCAATGGCCTCGTCGACAGAACTGTTAAGCGCTTCGCGATGTTCTGCAGGCAGCGCTTCGTAGGCGTCGATATTGACCACAACCGGACAGTTTACAGTGCCGGGGTTCAGGTTGGCCGTCCACCAGTCGGCTTCGTTGATGGTGCCGAAAGACAAATGTGCGTGCTGAGCAAAGGCCACTGTATCAACAACACCGGATTCCATCGCATTAAACGCCTCGGTCGCGGGCACCGATGTTGGAACACCGCCAACGGCCTCAAACGCCTTACCCAGCCCGCCGGTCGCACGTACACGCATGCCGTCAAAATCGGCAAGCGTTGAGCGCGGATCACCGGTTCCAACGATATTATACTGGGGCATTGGCGACGTCATGATGATCCGGGCATTCCACTGAGCCATCTCATCCTTAACGGCGGGATGATCATATACAGCGTGGCTGACGGCCACCTCTTCTTCCAAATTGTTCACACCCAGGAACGGCAGTTCAAGTACAGTGATCGCCCGATTTTTGTCGCGGTGATAGCCTGCGCAGAACTGCGCCATCTCGAATGCACCGATCTCAATCCCGTCCAGATTCTCCTTCGGCTTTGACAGCCCGCCATAGCTGACATTGATCGTGAATTCGCCACCGGTTTTTTCGCTGACCAGTTCAGCCAGTTTCTCGACATGTTCGGTAAAGGCCCGGCGTTTGCCCCAGACCGAAGCATTCCATTCTGTTGCTGCAGCTTCGGTAACGAATGCAACAGTCAGGGCGGCGACGGCGGCACCGCTCAACATTTTAGTCATAGTGAATTCTCCCATTGATGCGCCCCCTTTTTTGGGTCGCTTGCGCGTAAAGCTAGCGCCAACATCGATATGTGCCAACCCCTGCCAGACCACCCACAAAAATCTGCAAACCGCCCGCCAGCGCTAACAATCATAAGGTGTATATGAAATGTGTAAATTTCACGGGCAAGCACTTTGAAAACAGTGAAAATGTGGTTAACATCTATATTACTGTTTTAAATATGTTTTTTTACTATCTTACGATTTCCTTTACAAATCCCCCAGAGGGAATGAAATTTATTAACAAATAAACCCTGCTATTTCTGTAATTTATTTCTTTGTTTTCTGATCTCCGTATTATCCTGCATCGGGAGGAAACAGGTCGACATTGCCTGTTCAGCGGGCAAGATTGTCCCAGTGAATTTAAGTCCAGAGGGAGGAACCTCAGAATGACAACCGCTGCTCAGGCAGATGCCAAAGTTTATCCGCCATCCGCAGAAATTTCAGCGCGTGCGCATGTCGATGCCAAGAAATACGGCGAAATGTACACGGCTTCTATAAACGACCCCGTTGCATTCTGGGGCGAACAAGGCAAACGCGTTGACTGGATCAAACCCTATACCCAAGTGAAAGACGTCAGCTATGATTTGGGCTCGGTCGGGATCAACTGGTATGCGGATGGCACTCTGAACGTTTCAGCCAACTGCCTGGATCGTCATCTGAATACACGCGGCGATCAGACTGCGATCATCTGGGAACCTGATGACCCGAATGAACCCGCCCAACACATCACCTATGCCGAACTGCACCGCCGTACCTGCCGGATGGCAAATATCCTGGTTTCCATGGGCGTGCGCAAAGGCGACCGTGTGGTCATTTATCTTCCGATGATCCCCGAGGCTGCATATGCCATGCTGGCGTGCGCACGTATCGGTGCAATCCACTCGATTGTTTTTGCAGGGTTTTCCCCTGATGCCCTGGCTGCACGCGTCAACGGATGCGACGCCAAGGTTCTGATTACAGCTGATGAAGCCCCTCGCGGCGGCCGTAAGACACCGTTGAAGTCAAACGCAGATGCGGCCCTGCTGCACTGCAAGGACACGGTGAAATGCCTGGTGGTCAAGCGTACCAACGGCCAGACCACATGGATCGACGGGCGCGACTACGACTATAACGAGATGGCGCTCGAGGCGGATGACTATTGCGCGCCTGCGGAAATGGACGCCGAAGACCCTCTGTTCATTCTGTATACCTCCGGTTCGACCGGTCAGCCAAAAGGTGTCGTGCACACGACCGGCGGATATCTGGTCTATGCGGCAATGACGCATGAGATCACCTTCGATTACCATGAAGGCGACGTCTATTGGTGTACCGCCGATGTCGGCTGGGTGACCGGCCACAGCTATATTGTCTATGGCCCGCTTGCCAATGGCGCGACCACGCTGATGTTCGAAGGTGTTCCGACCTATCCGGATGCATCCCGCTTTTGGCAGGTCTGTGAAAAGCACAAGGTCAATCAATTCTACACGGCCCCTACCGCTTTGCGCGCCCTGATGGGGCAAGGCAATGAATGGGTCGAGAAATGCGATCTGAGCGATCTGCGCACGCTGGGCACTGTGGGTGAGCCGATCAACCCGGAAGCGTGGAACTGGTACAATGACGTTGTCGGCGGTGGGCGCTGCCCGATCGTGGACACCTGGTGGCAAACCGAAACCGGTGGTCACCTGATGACCCCCCTGCCCGGTGCCCACGCGATGAAGCCCGGCTCGGCCATGAAGCCGTTCTTTGGCATCCAGCCTGTGGTTCTGGACCCGCAATCCGGGGTCGAGATCGACGGCAACGGCGTCGAAGGCGTGCTGTGCATCAAGGACAGCTGGCCCGGCCAGATGCGTACGGTCTGGGGCGATCATGAACGGTTCGAGAAGACTTATTTCTCGGACTACAAAGGCTACTACTTCACCGGTGACGGCTGCCGCCGGGACGAGGATGGCGATTACTGGATCACCGGACGTGTGGACGATGTGATCAACGTCTCGGGGCACCGCATGGGTACGGCCGAGGTTGAAAGCGCTCTGGTGGCACATGCTGCCGTGGCCGAGGCCGCGGTTGTGGGCTATCCCCATGATATCAAAGGGCAAGGCATCTATTGCTATGTCACCTTGATGAATGATCGCGAACCCTCGGACGAGCTTGTGAAAGAGCTGCGCACCTGGGTTCGGACCGAGATCGGACCGATTGCCAGCCCGGATGTGATCCAATGGGCTCCTGGCCTGCCAAAAACCCGCTCGGGCAAGATCATGCGCCGTATCCTGCGTAAGATCGCCGAGAATGATTTTGGATCGCTCGGTGACACATCGACCCTGGCTGATCCGTCCGTGGTCGACAACTTGATCGAAAACCGCGCAAGCAAGTGAGGATGTGATGGACGCTGCCACGATCACTACACCCACCGTACTGATCCTTCTCGGCCCCCCGGGCGCCGGGAAGGGTACACAGGCCCGTATGCTCGAAGACAAGTTCGGGCTTGTCCAACTCAGCACGGGTGACCTGTTACGGGCGGCAGTTGCCGCAGGAACCGAAGCCGGAAAAGCCGCCAAAGCTGTCATGGAGGCGGGTGATCTGGTCAGTGACGATATCGTAATCGCAATCCTGCGGGATCGTCTGGCCGAACCGGACTGCGCCAAGGGCGTCATTCTGGACGGCTTCCCCCGCACCACGGTTCAGGCACAGGCGCTGGACGCGCTGCTGTCAGAGACCGGTCAGCAGATCAACGCAGCCATCAGTCTTGAGGTTGAAGACGCTGAAATGGTGATCCGTATTTCCGGCCGTTACACATGTGCCGGATGTGGCGAAGGGTACCATGATCGGTTCAAAACGCCCGCAGTCGAAGGCAAATGCGACAAATGCGGCAAGACCGAGTTCAAGCGCCGCGCAGATGACAATGCTGAAACCGTCGCCTCACGGCTGGCCGCCTATCACGCGCAGACCGCGCCGCTGATCACTTATTACCAAGACCATGGCGTTCTGAAAGGTCTGAACGCAATGGGCAATATCGAAGACATCGCCGGCAATCTGGAACGGATCGTCAGCGACACAATGAACTAGGGGAATATGGCCCGCCCTCAATAAGGGCCGAATTCCTAAAGGAAAGCTTCAAAGGACCCGCTCTGGCGGACCAGAGAAGTCTTGCCTGATGCCACCTGGCATCAAGCATATCGAAAAGTGGCCCCGCGCGCTGGAGGGTTAGGACAACGGGCCGCTCAAAGAGGAAGCGAAGGAGGAACCCGCGATGGCGGATCAATCAACACACTCCGCGCAGACTGCCGAAGCCGATAAGGGCTATTGGCAGGCCAACCTGCGTCTTATCTACATCAGCCTGGTGATCTGGGCGCTGGTGTCGTTTGGATTCGGCATTTTGCTGCGTCCACTTCTGTCCGGCATTTCCGTCGGCGGAACCGATCTCGGCTTTTGGTTCGCGCAACAGGGATCCATCTTGGTCTTTCTGCTGCTGATCTTCAACTACGCCTGGCGGATGAACAAGCTAGACGCTGAATACGGCGTTGAGGAGGAGTAAGGCCCTATGGACCAGTTTACCATCAACCTGCTGTTTGTGGGCGCGTCCTTTGCGCTTTACATCGGCATCGCGATCTGGGCCCGTGCTGGGTCCACATCAGAATTCTACGCCGCCGGTCGCGGCGTTCACCCGGTCACCAACGGTATGGCGACAGCGGCAGACTGGATGTCTGCGGCCTCGTTCATCTCGATGGCGGGCCTCATCGCCTTTACCGGCTATGACAACTCGTCCTTCCTGATGGGTTGGACCGGTGGTTATGTGCTGCTGGCGCTGCTTCTTGCCCCTTACCTGCGTAAGTTCGGCAAGTTCACCGTGTCAGAGTTCATCGGCGACCGCTTTTACAGCCAGACCGCGCGTATCGTGGCGGTGATCTGTCTGATCGTAGCGTCTGTGACCTACGTGATCGGCCAGATGACCGGCGTTGGCGTAGCTTTTGGCCGCTTCCTTGAAGTGTCAAACACCACCGGGTTGTTAATTGGTGCAGCCGTTGTGTTCGCCTACGCGGTGTTTGGGGGGATGAAGGGCGTGACCTACACACAGGTCGCTCAGTACTGCGTGCTGATCACCGCCTACACAATCCCAGCCATCTTTATTTCCCTGCAACTGACTGGCAATCCGGTTCCGGCTCTGGGTCTGTTTGGTGATACCGCCAGCGGTGAACCGCTGCTGACCAAGCTGGATGCGATCGTGACCGAGCTGGGCTTTAACGAATACACCGCCCACCACTCGGACACGCTGAACATGGTGCTGTTCACGCTGTCGCTGATGATCGGTACGGCCGGTCTGCCGCACGTTATCATGCGTTTCTTCACCGTGCCGAAAGTGGCTGATGCCCGCTGGTCTGCCGGTTGGGCGCTGGTGTTCATCGCACTGCTGTACCTGACCGCCCCTGCGGTTGGCGCAATGGCCCGTCTAAACATCAGTGACATGATGTGGCCAAATGGCGGCATCGAAGGTGGCGCCGTATCCGTCGAAGATATCGACAACGACGCCCGTTATGACTGGATGGCCACATGGAAGAAAACCGGCCTGCTGGACTGGGAAGACAAGAACGGCGACGGCAAGATCCAGTACTATAACGACAAGAATGCCGACATGCAGGCGCTTGCGGAAGAGAAGGGCTGGGTCGGAAACGAGCTGACCAAGTTCAACCGTGACATCCTGGTTCTGGCCAACCCCGAGATTGCCAACCTGCCGGGTTGGGTGATCGGTCTGGTCGCTGCCGGTGGTCTTGCGGCTGCTCTGTCGACCGCTGCGGGCCTGTTGCTGGCGATCTCGTCCGCGGTGTCACACGACCTGATCAAAGGCGCGATCAACCCGCAGATTTCGGAAAAATCCGAACTTCTGTCGGCGCGGATCGCAATGGGCGTGGCCATTGTTGTGGCGACATATCTGGGCCTGAACCCTCCGGGTTTTGCAGCGCAGACCGTTGCCCTGGCGTTTGGTCTGGCAGCTGCCTCGATCTTCCCGGCGCTGATGATGGGGATCTTCTCGACCCGCATCAACAACACCGGTGCGGTTGCTGGTATGCTGGCTGGTCTGACTGTGACCCTGGTCTACATCTTCCTGCACAAGGGCTGGTTGTTCATTCCGGATACCAACTCGTTCACGGATGCTGATCCTCTGTTGGGTACGATCAAGTCGACTTCGTTCGGCGCAATCGGTGCATTGGTCAACTTCACTGTCGCCTATGTGGTGGCTGGCATGACCAAAGAAACCCCGCAAGAGATCAAGGATCTGGTCGAAAGCGTCCGCATTCCCCGTGGCGCGGGTGCCGCTCAGGATCACTGAGTAGAGATGCGGCCCCTGAGCACCTTGCCAAAGGCCGTTTCTTTCGACTGACTACTCCCGCCCGGCATTCCACCGGGCGGGATTTTTCGAATAGAAACCGAGGAGTATCCGATGCCCCTGCCCCAAGCCGAGATCACGCGGTTTCTGAAATCCGTTCACCCTTATGACGCCCTGCCCGCCGATGATTTGGCAACGCTGTCTGATCAGATCGAAGTTTGGGAGGTCGAAGAAGGATCCCCGGTGTATCAACTGGGCGCGCCCCTGCCCGGCGTATTCGTGATTTACGAAGGACAGGTTGAAATCACTGACAGGAACGGCGCGATTGTCTCTCATCTGGGGCTGCGCAATTCTTTCGGGGAACGCGGTTTGCTGAAAGACGGTAAAGCCGCGACCAAAGCGCAGGCGCACGCAAACTCGGTTTTTCTGGTGATCCCGCCCAACCTGATCCGAGACCTCATTGATGAACATGAAATCGTCGCCAAATTCTTTGATCGGACCCGCACGGAACGCTCCAGCCCCCAAAGCCTTGCAACCAGCGCTATCGACGTTCTGATGGCACATAACCCCGCAACCTGCCCCCCTAATACCACCGTTCGCGAAGCGGCGCAGATGATGAGGGACAGACATATTTCCTCTCTCTGCATCACCAAGGGGGACATTCTTTTGGGGATCGCCACCTTACGAGATATCTCGGGCAAATACGTTGCCGATGGGATGTCTGTGGATACCCCTGTATCGGCAATAATGACGGCAAACCCGGTGACGCTGTCGCCGTCGGATATCGGATCGGATGTTCTTCACATCATGATGGAGCGCGGCATCGGCCATATTCCGGTATCCGAAGCTGGGCGTCTGGTCGGAATTGTCACCCAGACAGACCTGACCCACTATCAGGCGGTCAATTCCGCCGAGTTGGTGCGCCGGATAGCAAATGCGCAAACCGCGCAGCAGATGGCAGAAGTGACCGAAGAGATTCCCCGGCTTCTGGTCCAGCTTGTCGCTGCCGGAAATCGCCACGAGATCGTTACACGCCTGATTACCGATATCGCCGACACAGCCACCAGACGTTTGCTGGCAATGGCAGAAAAACAGCTTGGACCACCACCTGTGCCTTACTTATGGCTGGCCTGCGGATCGCAGGGACGACAGGAACAAACCGGGGTGTCGGATCAGGACAACTGCTTGATGCTGGATGACAAAGTAACCGATGACGACATGTCATATTTCCAGACACTGGCAAAAATCGTGTCGGACGGGCTGGATAAATGTGGGTACTTTTATTGCCCGGGCGACATGATGGCGACAAATCCACGCTGGTGCCAACCGGTAAGTGTCTGGCGTGATTATTTTCGCGGGTGGATCGCCAAACCAAACCCCGAGGCGCAGATGCTGGCCTCGGTCATGTTCGACCTGCGCCCCATTGGCGGCGCATTTCACCTGTTCGATGACCTGCAGTCCGAAACGCTGGCCGCGGCCCAAGCGAATTCAATCTTTGTGGCGCATATGATCTCGAACTCGTTAAAGCACACGCCGCCGCTGGGCCTGTTACGCGGGTTTGCCACGGTACGCTCGGGTGAACATCGCAACACGCTGGATCTAAAGCATAATGGCGTTGTGCCTGTGGTTGACCTGGCCCGGATATACAGCCTTCAGGGGCAACTGTCCCAGGCCAATACACGTGCCCGCCTGAAAGCAGCTGGGGCGGCAGGCGTCCTCAGCGCCTCAGGTACCCGCGACCTGCTGGACGCTTACGATCTGATCGCCGAAACGCGGCTGGACCATCAGGCCCACCTGGTGAAAAGCAACAAGAAGCCGGACAATTTCCTGCCCCCTTCCGATCTTTCGGACTTTGAGCGAAGTCATCTGCGAGATGCCTTTGTCGTGGTAAAAACAATGCAATCGGCGGTCGGCCACGGTAAAGGAATGCTGGGCTAAACCCTCAGGAACCTTGGAGAGTATTCATGTTCTTAGAACTGATCGGCACGATATTTGCAGGCGTCGCCCTAGCCGGCATCGTGATGGTGATCAACAAACTGACAGGCGGTCGCCTGCCTCGTTGGTCCGCACCAGTCGCGGCGGGCATTGGCATGATCGGGATGACGATCAACAGCGAGTATTCATGGTTTGACCGCACGCGCGATACGCTTCCAGATGGTCTGATCATCATTCAAGAGGTCGAAAGCCGCGCTTTGTACCGTCCCTGGACCTATGCGATGCCCTTTGTTGATCGTTTTGCCGCAATCGACACCCTATCTGTGCGCACCAATGACCAAGTGCCTGAACAGCGCCTCGTTGAACTGTATTTCTTTGGTCGCTGGGCACCGGTTTCAAAATTGCCGGTCGCTGTGGATTGCGACAAGAACCAACGCGCCAATCTGGCGGATGGGGCAGAGTTTGGTGACAACGGCCAGTTGCTGAACGCCGATTGGGTAACAGGCTCTACGAACGATCCGATCATCGAGGCCACTTGCGGAGTGTAACATGCTGACCCGATTAAGCCTGCGCCTGCGGATTTTCCTGTTCTTCTGCCTGCTGGCGGTCGGCGGGGTTGCCGTCAGCTCGGTTGCGCTTTGGGTCAGCTACAGGCGCGCGGCGGATCCGGCCCTTTTCGACGCGTTCATCTTTGCAGAGATCGTCATCGGGTTCGGTCTGCTAGCCCTGATCGCCGCTGTCTGGCTATTGTTCGACGATAATGTCGCCAAGCCGATCGAAAGGCTTTCCGCTGAACTGCGCGCACGAGCGCATGCCGGTGTCAGCCGCGACCTCGATCTGCAAGCCGCGCGGTATCTTGGCGACCTGGCCCCTGCGGCTGCCGGTCTGGCCAACCAACTGTCCGACAAGACCATGGGCGTGGCAGAGGCTGTCGCTGCTGAAACCGAGCATCTGGCTGTGGAACAGCAAAGGCTTAGGGCGCTTTTGACTGAAATTCCTGTAGCCATATTGCTGGCTAGCCCCTCTCACAGGCTCGTTTTGTATGACGGACAGGCGGCCGAGGTACTGGCACAGATTTCGCATCCACGCCTGAATGCGCCACTGTTCGATTACTTCCAGCCAGACGCGCTGCAGAAAGCCTACGCCAAACTGGCCAAGACCGGGATGGAGGCATCCTGTTCGCTGACCAGCATTGATGGGGCGCAGACCTATTCAGCCCGCATGAAACCGCTGGGGGAAACTTCCGGCTATATGCTAATCCTAGATGACAGCGCCGCCAATATAGCGCCTGAGGCTGCCAGACCTCTGGTCTATGACTTTGGTTTGCTGAACACATCCACCGACCAATCATTCGAGACATTGCCTCTGCGCGAGCTTTGTTTTGTTGTCTTCGACACCGAAACCACCGGCCTGCTGCCGCACAAAGACGAGATCGTCCAGATCGGCGCAGTCCGTGTGGTAAATGGACGGATGGTCGAAGGCGAAAGGTTGGATATGCTGGTGAACCCGGTCATGCCGATCCCTGCCACCTCGACCAAGGTTCACAAGATCACGGATCGAATGGTCGAAGGCGCGCCGGAAATCGCCGAAGCCGGGCGTATCTTTCACGAATTCGCGCGAAATGCCGTAATCGTGGCTCATAATGCACCTTTTGATATGGCGTTTCTACGACGCCACGCCGACCGTATGAAAGTTGAGTGGACGCATCCCGTACTGGATACGGTCCTGCTATCAGCGGTCCTGTTCGGCGCCAGCGACACGCACACTTTGGACGCGCTGTGCGAACGGCTGGACATTACAATTCCGCATGAGCTGCGCCATACGGCATTGGGTGATGCAGTTGCCACCGCCGAGGCGCTGGTTCGGATGCTTCCGATGCTGCAAGCGCGCGGGATGAATACGTTTGGCGAGGTCATCGAAGCAACCCGCCGGCACGGTCGTCTGCTTGAGGACCTGAACTGAGGGCGAAATATGCACCTCAGGCGCAGCTTTTCATGGACAATCCCGACTTGCCGTGGCACCTGAGGCGCGGCCACAGAATGAGCGTGAGATGACGGACCGCACCTTCACCCCAACCCCGGACAACAGCACCGCGTTTCGCGAGGCGCTGGGGTGTTTCGGAACCGGCGTCACCGTTGTCACCACCGAAACAGCGCTGGGGCCCCGCGCTATCACGGTCAATTCGTTTTCCTCGGTCTCGCTGACGCCTCCGCTGGTGCTGTGGTGCCTGGCGAAGGATTCGAACCGGTTCGACGCTTTCAAAGACTGCGATCACTATTCGATCCATGTGATGGCTGAGGAACAGCAGGAACAGGCCCTAAAATTCGCGCGCGAGGGTGCGGATTTTTCACATGCCAACTGGGCCGCAGATCACCGTGGTCGCCCTCGTCTGGCGGATTGTCTGGCGCGGTTCGACTGCCAGCTTCATGCCCGGCACGATGCTGGGGATCATCTGATCATCGTGGGTGAGGTCGAGCAGGCCATGTACCGCACCGGCAAAGGCCTGATCTTCAAACGCGGTCAATTCGGCGGCTTTGCCGATCTTCTATAAGCCCTATTCGTCCAGCGATCCGTGGACGGCCAGCGCCTCAAGCTGGGTTTCCTGCGGTGTGATGATGCGAAACGCCTCAAGCACCCCGGTTTCAGACAGCTCACGGGCGACCGTCAGCAGAGTATTGGCGGCGTGTTCATCGCATAGCTCTGCCATATGCGCGATCTCTTCCTGCGCAACACCCAGGGCGGCCTCGACCGATGGGGCTCCGTAGAATTGCACGAAATGTTCCGCCAAATTCCGGGCAATCTGGTCGATCTCGGCCTGTTCAACCTGCGTCACCGCTACAAAGGTCACCCGGCCGAATGTCTCAACCCCCAACCAACCATTCGCAAAGGCCTGGCGGGCTTTACCCTCCAAATCGCCTTCGCCCCAATTCGAAAACTCGAACCCGCCGGAAATGCACCACTCACCCGTTCTCGCCGGAGAATGAAACACATTCATGTCGCTTTCATCGAAATGGATAGCACGGGCCAGTTTCATCATCCGTTCTCCAGTAAGTCAGTCAGCGGGTGCAGGCGGGTGTCTGCACCATTGCGGATAAGCATGCCAAACCGTTCATCAGTGCCCAAAAAGACCCCGATCTCGCCAAAGGGTTCGCCAACACCACGCAGCAGGCCCAACCATTCGCTGTGCAACGGCGCGTTGCCGTCTTCTTGCCAACGGTTGAGCCATGTCAGCATATGGCGCGACCAGCTTTCAATCAGTTGGACAGGCTGGACCTCGGCACACCCTTCATCATAGAGCGCTGTGATATCCGGGGTCTGGCCTGGCGCAGTGCTGGTCTGTAGCAAGGCCAGCTCCCAGCCGACAATCAACCAGTCAGGCTCAATCTGAGGGTCTGAAGTCGACGCAGCAACCTGAAACTTGCCGCAGGTCGCACCATTCACACAGATAGGGCCGCCCCAGTCCAGATGAACGGCAACCTCGGGCGGGGCCAGAGCGCCCAGCGCATTCTGAAACCCAACTCCGCACAGCGGCAACATCACCATGGCGTCCTGCAATGGAACCTCAGGTGCAAATACAATGGCAACGCGCAAACGGTTGGCCTGAATGTTGTAGACCACCGTTCCGGCATCACAGCCCAGCGCAGCCATCGCCTGGGCGCGTTCGAACGGGTCTTCCCCGCCCTGAACGGCATGTCCAGTCAGCAACGGAGGAAAGACCGGCTGGGTCATGCATTGCCCTTGGTGATCATGTCGCGGGCAATCTTGCGGAAAGCTTCGGCCTGTGCGCTGTCCGGCTTGCTGACAACGATGGGCGCTCCCCCATCCGCCGCAACCCGTATATCCAGATGCAGCGGAATCTCACCAAGCAACGGAATGCCCAGCGCCTCGGCCTCAGCGGCGACGCCGCCATGTCCGAACACATGTTCCTCATGCCCGCAGCTGGAACAGATATGGGTCGACATATTCTCGATCATCCCAATAATCGGCGTCTTGAGCTGATTGAACATATCGATCCCCTTGCGCGCGTCGATCAGGGCCACGTCCTGCGGGGTCGACACCACGATGGCCCCGTCCACCTTGAACTTCTGGCTGAGCGTCAGTTGCACATCGCCGGTGCCCGGCGGTAGGTCGACAATCAATACATCCAATGCGCCCCACTGAACCTGTCCCATCATCTGTTGAAGCGCGCCCATCAGCATCGGACCACGCCAGACGACCGCCTGACCTTCGTTGGTCATCAGTCCCATCGACATCATCGTGACGCCATGATTGCGCAGGGGCAGGATCGTTTTGCCATCCGGGCTGGCCGGGCGGCCAGAGACACCCAGCATCCGAGGCTGTGAAGGGCCATAGACATCAGCATCCAACAACCCGACACGCCGCCCTTCTGCAGCCAAAGCACAAGCCAGATTTGCGGATACGGTGGATTTACCGACTCCGCCCTTACCGGATGCAACGGCGATGATCCGATCGACACCCGGAACGGCCTGCGGACCTGTCTGAGATGGTTTCGGCTTGGGCTTCAGTTCAGGCGGGGCCTTTTCGGAATGCGCAGTCATCATGGCGGAAACCTTGTCGACCCCCTCCACCAACTGCGCAGCCTGCTCGGCGGCGGCGCGCACCGGCTCCATCCGCTCTGCCTGTTTCGGATCAATCTCAAGCACAAAGCGCACTGTATCGCCATCGACATTCAACGCGCGGACAACTCCGGCGCTGACGATATCCTGGCCTGAAACCGGATCGGTGATTTTCTTCAGGTTCGCCAGAACCGCGTCACGAACACTCATGCCATTACCCTTTTGGTTTGCCCGGTCGTTGGGATACGTTTCATTGCATGTGTCTCCGTCTTTTTTTCGTTCATTTGACGCATTCGGGCGCAGGCCGATAAGCTGCCTTCATGCGGGTTACCTTCTTTTGCCTGAGCTTGCTGCTCTCTGCTACCCCCTCTTGGTCGCAAGAGGCGCTGGGGCTTGCCGCCCCGGATGAGGTTACAGACTCTGGTCTGTTGCAACATATTCTTCCGCGTTTTTCTCTCAAGACCGGGATACGCGTCGTTGCAGACGATTCCGGCGCTATGGCTTTGGGCGGTTCACCGCCAGGTGATCCGGTATTCGAGCGTCATGGCGTCACCTATCACCTGCGTATTGTGGACGACCCAAGGCAGATTCGGTTTCGGGAGTGGCTGCTTTCTGACATCGGCAAACGCACCGTTGAAAGCTTTAGCCCCGATAGCGGCCCGTCCTATTCGGCCAGTTTCACTGTCGAAGCCGCAACAGAGGGTCCGAAGATCGAAGGCGACGCTGTCCTGGGTGCGGAATTGTCGATGACCCATTGCGGGCGGTGCCATGTGATCGGTCCAGAGAACCAAATGAACGGGCTTGGCTCCACCCCCTCTTTCGCCGTGCTGCGGGCTATGCCGGACTGGTCCGAACGGTTCGAGGCCTTCTTTGCCCTGAACCCCCATCCCGCTTTCACGCAGATCGAGGACATAACCCCACCCTTCGATCCTCTGCGTCCCCCTCCAATTCACCCGGTCGTGATGACGCTGGAGGAGCTAGAGGCCATTCTGGCCTTTGTCTCGGCCATCAAGGCAGCAGATCTGGGCGCGCCGCTACAGCTTCAATGATCCTTTCTTTTCGAGAAATAGTCCTCGGTCGTGACGACTTTGGGTTTCGGGTTTGACTGAAACGGGTTGTCCTTGTGTTGGAACTGCGCGTTCACGCGACAGTTGTCACACATCTGGATCATGCGCGCCTGCTCGGATGTCGCAAACATCGGATGCGTACCAGACAGCTTTTCCATGATACGTTCGACAGTCGATTTGACACCAAAGAGGGCACCGCATTCCACACATGCAAAAGGGTCTTCTTCGTTCAACACGTCCTGAGACAGGGCCGCATCACTTAAATCCAGTTGCGGAACCAGAGTTATTGCATTCTCGGGGCAGATTGTCCGGCACAGACCACATTGCAGACAGGCGTCCTGCTGGAAATTCAACTGCGGCATATCCGGGTTGTCGGCCAAAGCGCCTGACGGACAAAGGGACACGCAGCTGAGGCACAATGTACAGGCGTCCGTATCCACCGCGATAGCCCCATAGGGTGCATTCTCGGGCAAGGGCAACGGGGCTGCGGCCTGCGGGTTCAGCGCCTGTGCGGCCAGTCGCGTAATCTGCCTGCGATTTCCCAGCGGCAGAACCGGGTCGGCCAAGGGGGGCAGCACCTCCTGCGCATATAGCAGGTCGGACAGCGCATCGGGATCAGCCTCATCGATCAGTGCCAGACCGCCCGCGCCAGCGATCGCCTGCGCCAGCGCCAGTTCGCGGTCCAAGGCATCCCTTTCGGTTGTTGGGGCCAGCAGCACATCAACCCGCGCAAACCCATGTGCCAGCGCGGCCAGCATCTCGGCATGGCCAAAGCCCGAGATCACGTTCAGTTCTAGCGGGATCACATCCGCTGGAATCCCGCGTCCGAAACGGGCGGACAGACGGATCATTTCGGCCCCATGCGCGTCATGCACCAACAGTCGGGGGGCTTGCCCGCCTGCACGCCGGTAGGTTCGCGACAGAATGTGCATCCGTGACAGCAGCGCAGAAACGGGCGGATCCTCGTATGTGATCGCAGTCGAAGGGCACACCGCCGCGCATTCTCCACATCCCGCGCAAACCATAGGGTCGATGGCTACATGTTCGCCCGCAGGGGTGATCGCCCCCGTCGGGCAGATATCCAGGCAATTCGTACACCCGACCTGTTCGGCACGGGAATGCGCACAGAGGGATTCTTCCAACCGGACATAGAGAGGTTTTTCAAATGTCCCGACCAGTTGCATGGCCTCGAACGACAGACGCTCCACGGCCACCGCATCTTTGGGATCTGCCCGCAAATACCCCTCGCGCTTGGACGGGGCCTGCACCAGAGGCATGCCGCCCGTCAGATCCACAACCATATCGCATGAGGAGTTCGCCCCGTCGCGTGGTTCGGTCCAACCAAAGGCCCCGCGTCCTCCGGGTTCAAGCTGCTGTAACGCATCCAGCTTTATCGAAAACCCGCCCAGCGCACCGGTCACCAAACGAACGCGCCCGCGTATCACATCAAAGCGGCGCGACATGGGTTCGGTGTCATCAGTGGTCAAAACTGTCACGGCCAATATGTCCGAGAGGCGTTCAGCCAACTCCAAACTTACTGCGCCGGGCCCGACTATGAAACACGTCCCTTCGCTGACCACATCGACACTGGGTGTGATCGGCTGAGGCAACACCGCCTCAGCAGCCAGCGCGGCCATCTTGGGGGCGGCGTCCTGCCCCTGTTCAGACCACCCGGCCCGATCGCGCAGATCGACAAAGCCAGGTGCCTGGAGACCTAATTCATCGGCCAATGCCAGAAAAACATCCTGCTCTTGCATACAGGCAATGACGACATTGCCCTCTTGCAGCAGCTTGGCGACGGATTCCAGTTCTTTGGTGCATAGTGCAGTGTGAATTCTGGAACAGGCGACGTCGCAGGCTGACGATATTTTCTCGGCGTCAACGACTTGCGATCCCGCGCAGTCACATAGCAGCAATCTTGTTCCCATAACCTCCCCCGGATGTCCTCCCCAGTCCAAGGTAAGCTTAGAACCTCTGAAGAAAGTAGCAATGCCCGTGGGGGTCGGATCGCCGGAACAAAGCCCGATAAGAGCCGCGAGGACCGTAAACAATCGGTGAAGGGTGCATATTCGACCACCCAAGGACTTGGCAGGAAGCTACTTTGTGTACCATAGTAGACCCTGAGGAAGGCAGGGGAGAGCTTTCCAGGGAGGACTTAGTGGCCAAGGCCGCCAGCCAGATTGAAATGCCAATCGGCGTCGTCGTGCGCAAAACACCCGGGGTTACACGCTGGGCGCAATGGAACTGGCGCGCCGTCGCCGTGCTGCCCGGCGCTGGACCGGCCGATTGGCTGGAGATGCGGCGCGAGGGTGAAGCGGTCGAGTACCACGCGGCCACCCTGCCCCTGACCCTTTGGTCAGATGAGGCCGAAGCCTACATGGTCAACCTGTCGGACGGGCAACCCTCGATCTATCTGGTCCTGCGCGATGCGCTGGATGGAACACAGCCGATGGACGCGGTGCTGGTGACCGCCTCACCCTTCGAAGGACAGGACTACGCCGATACCGGCGAAGAGCTTGTCGAGAAAATCCCAATGACTGATGGGCTGATCGCTTGGGTACGTGATTTCGCACTGGAGCATCATCGCAACGAAGTCTTCGTCAAGCGCCGCCGTGATAAGAAACGCACCGATCTGGTTGAGGACGGCAAAGGGGATGTACGCATCCGGCAAGACTCGGATGTTTTCCGCGCCCCGCGGAGGATTGTGCAATGACAGAAACCCGCGATTTCTGGTCGCGCCGTAAAGCCGCCGTTCAGGCTGAGGCCAAAGCAGAGGTTGTAGCAGCACAAGAACAGGCTTTCGCTGAACAGCGGGGCGAGCTGGAAGAAAAGACTGACGCTGAAATTCTGGCAGAATTCAATTTGCCCGATCCTGATCTGTTGCAAGTTGGTGACGACATCTCGGGCTTTATGGCCAAGGCAGTGCCTGACCGGTTGCGCCGCCGCGCCCTTCGGCAGCTCTGGCGCCTAAACCCGGTTCTGGCCAATGTCGATGGGCTGGTGGATTACGGCGAAGATTATACAGATGCCGCCTGCGTGATCGAAAATATCCAGACCGCCTATCAGGTCGGCAAAGGGATGCTTGCCCATATCGAAGCTCTGGCCACTCAGGCCGAGGAGGAAGACGCAGACCCGATCCCTGAGGTTGAAGAAACCACGCAAGAGCCTGAGTTGCCCGAGGTAGCCGAGATGCAATCGTCAGAGCCTGTAATGATTTCTGAAATCGACGACCCGGAAGAGGCAGAGCTTACGCCTGCCCCACGCCGCATGAAGTTTGAATACGAAGGATAACCGTATGAACGCAAGCAACGCGCAAAACCTGGACGTCTCAGCCGAGGATCGTCTGCGCGCGGATTTCTATAACTTCCTTGGGCTGCTGCTTGCGGCGCCTCCGGATCAGATGCTGCTGTCTCAGGTTACTGGTCTGACCGGCGATGAAACCGATCTGGGTCAGGCTATCAAGGCCATGTCGCGGGTCGCCAAGGTGACCAAACCCGCGGCTGCCGAACGCGAATTCAATGCCCTGTTCATCGGGCTAGGACGCGGAGAACTGCTGCCCTATGCCAGTTTCTACCTGACTGGTTTCCTGAACGAAAAACCGCTGGCGCAACTGCGCAACGACATGGCGGTTCGTCAGATCACACGGGCGCAGAACGTGTTTGAACCCGAAGACAATATCGCCTCGTTGATGGAGATGATGGCGGGCATGATCGTCGGACGCTTTGGTTCACCCGCCTCGCTGGAAGATCAAAAAGCGTTCTGGAACAAACACATCGGCCCCTGGGCCGCACATTTCTATTCAGATTTGGAAGCTGCGGAAAACTCGGTTTTCTATGCCTCGGTCGGCACCGCCGGTCGGGTTTTCATGGAAATCGAGCGTGAAGCCTTTCGAATGACGGCGGGATGATCCCGCCATTCGCCAGCGCCCCAAAAGGCGCTAGATCGCAATTGGGAAAGGAGGATCCCATGAGCAAAACCAAGGAAGAAGGCGCCACGCGCCGTGATTTCTTGAAACTGGCCGGAACCGCAGCGCCCGCTGCAGTCGCCGCCGCCAGCCTGAGCGGACAAGCCGAAGCAGCCGAGCTGCCAACGGATGAGACCCGCATGCAGGACACCGCGCATACGCGCGCATATCTGGACAGCGCCCGGTTCTGAACCCCGGACGATGTCACCACCCGACTGACGGTTGCGATTGGCCCTGACGTCGGCACCAACAGGACCAAGCCAGCCATGGAAAACATGGCCAGCAAGGGAGGAAAGAAATGCTTAGGAAAAAGACCAACGGGGTTGCGAGACGCTCCCAGCGGACAAGTATCCTGTCCCAGGTCGGCGAGAAAACCGTCGATCGCCGCGCATTCCTGCGCGGATCGGGCCTGACGATCGGCGGGTTGGCCGCGATCAGCGCCACGGGTGGAACCGTGACGCCAGCCAGTGCCCAGTCAGCGGCCAATCAAGCCGTCGAAAACATCAAATCCATATGCACGCATTGCTCGGTCGGCTGTACCGTCGTCGCCGAGGTGCAGAACGGCGTCTGGATCGGGCAAGAACCCGGCTGGGACAGCCCTTTCAACCTGGGTGCGCACTGCGCCAAGGGGGCCTCGGTCCGTGAGCACGCCCATGGTGAACGCCGCCTGAAATATCCGATGAAAAAGGAAGGCGGCGAGTGGAAGCGCATCAGCTGGGAAGAGGCGATCAACGAGATCGGCGACGGCATGATGAACATCCGCGAAGAATCCGGACCGGACAGTGTGTACTGGCTTGGTTCCGCGAAACATAACAACGAACAGGCCTATCTGTTCCGCAAGTTCGCCGCCTATTGGGGCACGAACAACGTGGACCATCAGGCCCGTATCTGCCACTCGACCACTGTTGCGGGTGTTGCGAATACATGGGGCTACGGCGCCATGACCAACAGCTATAACGACATCCACAACTCCAAGGCTATCTTCATCATCGGTGGCAACCCGGCTGAGGCACACCCGGTCTCGCTGCTGCATGTTCTGCGCGCAAAAGAACAGAACAACGCGCCGCTGATCGTCTGCGACCCGCGCTTTACGCGCACCGCAGCGCATGCGGATGAATATGTCCGGTTCCGCCCCGGCTCTGACGTCGCACTGATCTGGGGTATCCTCTGGCACATCTTCGACAACGGCTGGGAGGACAAGGAGTTCATCCGCACCCGTGTCTGGGGCATGGATCAGATCCGTGAAGAGGTCGCCAACTGGAACCCGGAAGAAACTGAGCGTGTGACCGGCGTACCCGGATCACAGCTTAAGCGCGTGGCGCGCACCATGGCCAACAACCGTCCTGGCACGGTGATCTGGTGCATGGGCGGCACCCAGCATACCAATGGCAACAACAACACACGCGCCTATTGCGTGCTGCAGCTGGCTTTGGGCAACATGGGAACGTCGGGCGGTGGCACCAACATCTTCCGTGGCCACGACAACGTGCAGGGTGCGACGGACCTTGGTGTTCTGTCCCACACCCTGCCCGGCTATTATGGTCTGTCCGCAGGGGCATGGGGCCACTGGGCGCGCGTTTGGGGTGAAGACCCTGAATGGCTGTCCGGCCAGTTCGCCTCGATCAAAGACAAGGACGGTAAGGATAAACCGCTGCAGAACGAGCGCGGCATCCCGGTCTCTCGTTGGATCGACGGTGTTCTGGAAGACCCCGCCAACATGGATCAGGACAACAATGTCCGCGCCATGGTTCTGTGGGGGCACGCTCCGAACTCGCAAACCCGCGGGCCGGAAATGAAGACGGCGATGGAAAAGCTGGACATGCTGGTCGTGATCGACCCGTATCCCACTGTTTCCGCCGTTCTGCATGATCGAACCGATGGCGTTTACCTGTTGCCCGCCTGTACACAGTTCGAAACCCGTGGCTCGGTCACGGCCTCGAACCGGTCGTTGCAGTGGCGCGACAAGGTGGTCGAACCGCTGTTCGAAAGCCTGCCGGACGAGGTCATCATGGCCAAGTTCGCCAACAAATTCGGCTGGGCGGATCGGTTCTTCCGCAATATCGAGATGGAGGACCCTGAGACCCCGAATGTTGAAAGCATCACCCGTGAGTTCAACTCGGGCCTCTGGACCATCGGCTATACCGGCCAGTCGCCAGAGCGTTTGAAAAGCCACATGGCCAATCAGCACACGTTCGACAGAACCACGCTGCAAGCTATAGGTGGACCAAACGACGGCGAATACTACGGTCTGCCCTGGCCGTGCTGGGGAACGCCAGAGATGGGTCATACGGGGACACCAAACCTCTATGACATGTCCAAACCGGTGGCCGAAGGTGGCCTGACCTTCCGCGCGCGCTTTGGCGTCGAACGTGATGGTGACAACCTGCTGGCGGAAGGGGTCTATAGCGTTGGGTCGGAAATTCAGGACGGATATCCCGAATTCACGATGCAGATGCTGATGGATCTTGGTTGGGACGGCGATCTGACGGCCGAAGAACGTGCGGCCATCGACGCCGTTGCGGGGCCAAAGACCAACTGGAAAACCGACCTGTCGGGCGGCATCCAGCGGGTTGCGATTGCACATGGCTGTGCGCCCTTTGGCAACGCCAAGGCCCGCACCGTGGTCTGGACTTTCCCGGACCCGATCCCGCTGCATCGCGAGCCGCTCTATACCAACCGGCGCGATCTGGTAGAGGACTATCCGACCTATGAGGATCGTCAGTCCTATCGCCTGCCAACCCTGTATGCCTCGATCCAGAAGAACGATTTTTCAAAGGATTACCCGATAATCCTGACGTCAGGTCGTTTGGTCGAGTATGAGGGTGGAGGTGAGGAATCCCGGTCGAACCCGTGGCTGGCCGAACTGCAACAGGACATGTTCGTCGAGATCAACCCCCGTGATGCCAACAACCTGGGCATTCGCGACGGGGCTCAGGTCTGGGTCGAAGGACCTGAGGGTGGTAAGGTCAAGGTGATGGCGATGCTGACCAACAGGGTTGGTGCCGGCGTGGCCTTTATGCCATTCCACTTTGGCGGCCATTTTCAGGGTCAGGATCTGCGGGACAAATACCCCTCAGGCGCTGATCCCTATGTGCTGGGAGAAAGTTCGAACACTGCCCAGACCTATGGCTATGATTCAGTAACCCAGATGCAGGAGACCAAAGCGACTCTCTGCAAGATCTCAGCAGCGTAAGGAGGACGACAATGGCTAGAGCAAAGTTTCTCTGCGACGCTGAACGCTGCATCGAATGCAACGCCTGCGTAACCGCGTGTAAGAACGAGCACGAGGTGCCCTGGGGCATCAACCGCCGCAGAGTGGTGACGATCAATGACGGCGACCCGGGCGAACGCTCGATATCGGTTGCCTGTATGCATTGCTCGGATGCGCCCTGTATGGCGGTGTGCCCGGTTGACTGCTTCTATCAGAACGAAGAAGGGGTCGTCCTGCACTCCAAGGACCTGTGCATTGGCTGCGGCTATTGCTTCTATGCGTGCCCGTTCGGCGCGCCGCAATACCCGCAGGCGGGCAACTTCGGATCACGTGGCAAGATGGACAAATGTACCTTCTGCGCCGGTGGCCCCGAGGAAACGCATTCGACCGCAGAGTTCGCCAAATACGGTCGCAACCGGATCGCAGAAGGCAAACTGCCCATCTGCGCCGAGATGTGTTCCACCAAGGCCCTGCTTGCCGGTGACGGCGATGTGGTGTCGGCCATCTACCGCGAACGCGTCGTGGCGCGCGGTTTCGGGTCTGGCGCCTGGGGGTGGGGCACAGCCTACGACCAAAAAGACGGCTGATCCTTGGCCAAACCTTCCCCGGCGCGCAATCCGTGTGCCGGGGAGCACTAAGATTTTTCGACGAAAAATCTCTGCCCGCCCGGAAAAGGGCCTACGCCAATGACCGCGTCACGAGGTTCATATGACTTTCCTGCGACTTCTGTTCTGTCTCATTGTTTTGACTGTTCCTGCCCTTGCTCAGGATGCTCCGGATCGCAATTCGACGGGTGGTGCGACCACGCTCGAGGATATCTTGGCCCGGCAGCGTGGCGAGACGGTCGATAACGGTTATCGCTCAGGTAACACCGGTCAAGGCAACGCCGAAGGTCTGATGGGCCAGTTGGGCACACGTGGCGTGGCGTCTGACAGCGACGTCTATCGCGCTTTGCGCTATGGCTCGGCGGATGTGACCGTTTCGTCGAACGGTCCTGCGGCCAGCGTCTTGATACAGGACGGAGGCATGTGGTGGTTGAATTTCCGAACAGGCCCGTTGCGCGATTACGGCACGTATATTCTGGCGGGGATGCTGGGCATCCTGCTGCTGTTCTTCTTGGTCCGGGGTAAAATCCGCATTGATGGTGAAAAGACGGGACGCACGGTTACGCGTTTCTCGGGATTTGAGCGGTTCGGACATTGGCTGTTCGCGGGCTCTTTCCTGATCCTTGGCCTGACCGGTTTGCTGACCCTTTATGGTCGAGACTTTCTGATCCCGATCTTCGGGAAAGAAGGCTTTGCGGCCATAGCGCAGGGCTGCAAATGGCTGCATAACAACCTCGCCTGGGCCTTCATGCTTGGTTTGATCATGGTCACTGTGAACTGGATCGCCCACAACATCCCCAACCGCACCGACCTGAAATGGCTGGCCGCCGGCGGCGGGTTGTTCACGAAAGGCAGCCATCCTCCGGCCAATAAATTCAACGCGGGTCAAAAGATCATCTTCTGGGCCTGTATCCTGCTGGGCGTATCGATCAGCCTGTCTGGCCTGTCTCTGCTGTTCCCGTTTGAGATGCCGCTGTTTGCTAAGACCTTCTCAATCGCAAATGCCACCGGCATCCCGCAGATGTTGGGTATGAACCTTCCGGTGCAGATGTCCCCCCAAGAAGAGATGCAATATGCTCAGGTTTGGCACGTGATGGTCGCCTATGTCTTCATCGCCATCATCATCGCGCATATCTACCTGGGCTCGGTGGGCATGGAGGGCGCTTTCGACGCGATGGGCACCGGCGAGGTCGAGGAACAATGGGCGCGTGAGCACCACTCGCTTTGGCTGGAAGAGGTCCAGGAAAAAGAGGCCAATAAGGCAGCGGCCTCGCCTGCGGAATAGATGCGCGGTCTAATCCTTGCACTGGTGTTGACCCCCCTGCCCGCAATGGCCGAGTTCTTTACGCTCAAAGGTCATGGAGGACCGATCATGGGGATTGCCGCCGCGCCGGACGGCCGGATTGCGACGGCCAGCTTCGACAACTCCGTCGGCCTGTGGTCAGACCGCACGCCGCAATGGCTTGAAGGGCACGAGGCTGCCGTGAACAGCGTCGCCTTTGGCGACACAGCGATCTATTCTGCTGGTGACGACTTTACCCTGCGCCGGTGGCCGGATGGCCAAATCCTCGGGCGGCACAAGGGCAAGATCGTCGATATTGCTGTTTCAAACTCCCACATCGCCACTGCCAGTTGGGACGGCACGATAGGGGTTTGGCCGCTTGACGGGGCAGAGCCAAGGATATTGGGCCCCACAGGCAGCGGTGTGAATGCTGTTGTGTTCACACCAAACGGAGATGCGCTGTATACCGGCGGGGTTGATGGGGCGGTTCGTCTTTGGGATGTCGCAACCGGTCAGGAAAAACTGCGACTGGTTGATAACGGGTTCGGCATCAACGAACTGGTCCTGAACCCCCATGAAAACTGGATTGCCTATGGGGCCGTCGATGGCGTCACGCGCATTCGTGATCTGACTACAGGCGACGAGCATGATTTTACCCTGGACCGCCGTCCAATCCTTGCGCTGGCTCTCAGCCCGGACCGCCGCCTGCTGGCGGTGGGGGATGGTGAGGGTCATATCATGTTGGTCGATACCATCGTCTGGCGCATCGCACAGGATTTCCGGGCCACATTGCGCGGCCCGGTCTGGGCGCTGGCCTTCTCAACCGATGGTAAAAACATCTATGCAGGTGGTATAGATGAGGCGATGTATAGCTGGCCGGTATCTGACCTTGGCGACCAACAACAGATGGCCGCGACTGAACCAAGTTTTCTGAAGAACCCTGACCAGATGGATAATGGCGAACGCCAATTCGTGCGCAAATGCTCGATCTGTCACAGCCTGACGGCGGACGGGCACAGACGTGCTGGACCTACGCTCTCTGGTGTGTTTGGTCGCCGGGCGGGCAGCTTACCGGGATATTTCTACTCGGACACGCTGCAAGACTCTGATATCATTTGGAATGACGAGACGATAAATGCCCTTTTCGACCAAGGACCAGACCATTACATTCCGGGATCGAAGATGCCCATGCAACGGATTACACAAGCGGATGACCGCAAAGATTTGATCGCCTTTCTGCGCCGCGTCACGGCACCGGAAAACTGAACCGGAGGTAAATATGAAAGCCTTTCTAGCCGCAGTTGCCACGATGGCTGTAATTGCCGTCGCTGCGCCGTTTGCCTTAGGCCAATTCGGATTCAGCGCGGCGAATGCCAGCGCGGGTTCGGCCGTGCGCCTCGACTGAATGTCAGAATACCTGACCACCAAAGAACTGGCCGACCTGCTGCGCATTGGCGAGCGTAAAGCCTATGACCTTGCCTCATCCGGCGAGGTCCCCTGTGTCCGTGCCATGGGCAAACTCTTGTTTCCAAGGGCCGAAGTCATTGCCTGGCTGAACGCATCGCGAAGCGGACCGCAGGTCGCAGAACCGTCGCTGCCGCCGATCGTGGCGGGCAGTCATGATCCGCTGTTGGATTGGGCTCTGCGGGAAAGCGGGTCGGGCCTGGCAACTTATTATGACGGCTCATTTGACGGCTTGAATCGTCTGAAAGAACGATCAGCGCAGGCTGCGGCGCTGCATATCCACGAGTCAGACGGATTCAACACGCAATCTCTGCAGGACCATCTGGGAGAGGCACCCGTCATTCTGTTCGAACTAGCAAAACGCCAGCGTGGGCTACTGATGGCCCCCGGTGTGACTGGGATATCGGACTTTTCTGACCTCAGGGGCCGTCGCATTCTTCTTCGTCAAGACAGTGCCGCCAGTCAACGGTTGTTCGACACGCAACTGCAGGCGCACGGCCTGAACCGAGACGATCTGGATACCCTGCCGACCTGCGCACGTACCGAAGAAGAGCTGGCCATAGCCCTGCATGACAGCAAAGCCGATGCCGGATTCGGCCTGGGTGCGCTTGCGGGGCTGTACAATCTGGGCTTTGCCCCGACTCATACCGAACGCCTGGACCTTGCCATCTGGAGACGCGCCTATTTCGATGGCCCGATGCTTCGGTTGCTCGGCTTTGTGCAATCCGACCGCTTTGCCACCCGGGCAGAAGAATTCGGCGGGTATGACTTGTCGGATCTGGGAACCATCCATCACAATGGAGCCAGCGGCTGACCCTATTGGGCGTTGGGAAAGAACAGCTGCTGGCCGTCGAGCGTGTAAGATGCGATGGCCGCCTGCCCTTCGGGTCCGGTCAACCAGTCAATAAAGCGCTGCCCCGAGGCCGCCCGCACTTTGGGATGCTTGTCAGGGTTCACAAGAATAATCCCATATTGATTGAACAGGCGCGGATCGCCCTCAACCATGACCTCAAGGTTTCCCTTGTTGCCAAAGCTCTGCCAAGTCGCGCGATCCGTCAGCGCATAGGCACCCATCCCACTAGCCACGTTCAGTGTCGCCCCCATCCCGGATCCAGTTTCCCGGTACCAAGTGCCCGAAGCGTCGGTCGGGTCGATACCGGACGAGGCCCAATGGCCCAATTCTGCCTTATGCGTCCCACTGTCATCCCCGCGCGAGGCGAAGGGCGCCTTCGCCTTAGCCACGGCGGTCAGCGCCGCGATAATGTCAGTCCCACCTTTCACTTTGGCGGGATCGGATTTTGGCCCTACAAGGACAAAATCATTGTACATCACGTCCGACCGCTCAACACCCCAACCATCTGCCACAAACTTCTCTTCGGCAGGTTTGGCGTGAACCAGCAAGACGTCCCCGTCACCGTTGATCGCATTGCGGATCGCCTGCCCTGTACCAACAGCCACCACGCGGACATCAATCCCGCTTTCGGCTTCAAAGCCTGGCAGGATATGGTCGAACAAGCCCGAATTCTGCGTCGACGTGGTTGATTGGACTACAATAAATGGGGTTTCGGTCAATGCGGCTGTAGTGTTCAGGCCAAGCGCTATTACTGCAGCCCCGACGAATTTGCGGATCATTTGAACTCCATATTCTGATTAGGTTACCAGACCACCGGCAACAAACCGGCGCGCGGCGTCACTTGTCGGGGCATCCAGAACTTGTTTGGCAGCACCGTGTTCGACCACGTGTCCGGCCTGCATCATGACGATATCCGCTGCCAGACGGCGTGCCTGACCGATATCGTGGGATACCATGACAATGCGAACCCCTCGGTTCGAAGCGCGCAAGATCATCCGTTCGATCATCTGCGTAGCACCGGGATCAAGCGAACTGGTTGGTTCGTCCAGGAACAAAGTCTCCGGGTCCAGCGCCAGCGCGCGCAGGATGGCCAGCCGTTGAGCCTCGCCCCCGGACAGCGATCTGGCGGACTGGCGTGCCTTACCCTCTAGCCCACCTTCGGCCAGCAATTCGTCGATCCGGGATTTGCGAATTGCACGGGGCATGCCCTGACGCTTTAGCACAAAATCAAGATTGGCTGACACGGACCGGCGCAACAGAACCGGTCTTTGAAACACCATCGCCTGTCGTGATTTGTGATACGCATTCAGGGCAATCCCGTCCTGCTGAACCCTGCCGCTATCCGGGACGATAAGCCCGTGCAAACAGCGCAAAAGCAGGCTCTTGCCCGCTCCGTTCGGCCCAAGGATCAAAGTTGGTCCCAGCCCCATCAGGGATAACTCTGGCACTTGAAGCAGTGTCTTTCCCTTGCGGGAAATCTGTAAACCGTGAACAGAAAGACATTTCACCATCTCGAGCACCAGATCACGCATGGCGCAACCCTTCCTTCTCGGCCCGCAGGCTAAGCGTGCTGACCATGGCGTTTACTGCGATGGCTATGGCAATCAGGATCGCCCCAAGCGCAAGCGCCAAGGCCAAATTACCCTTGGACGTTTCAAGGGCGATTGTCGTCGTCATCACCCGCGTGACGTGGTTGATATTGCCGCCAACGATAATAACCGCTCCAACTTCGGCAATCGCACGGCCAAACCCCGCCAGCAATGCCGTAACAAGAGACAGCCGCGCATCCCACAATAGCACCGGAATCGATGCCATCCGCGACAGGCCGAGTGAGCGGAGTTGCTCGGAATATTCCTCGGCCAGCATTTCGACCACTTGACGTGTCAGTGCGGCAACGATCGGGGTCACCAGAACGACCTGAGCAATAATCATAGCCGTCGGTGTGTAGAGCAATTCAAGGACCCCCAACGGGCCGGAACGCGACAGCATCAGATAGACCAGCAAACCTACCACAACCGGGGGCAAGCCCATCAAGGCATTCATCAAGACGATCAGAATCCGCCGCCCTGGAAAACGCGCAACGGCCAAAGCCGCGCCCATGGGCATCCCGATAACGGCAGAAATCAGAACGGCAAAAACAGAGACTTTCAGGGACAACAGAACAATCGCCCACAGCTCCGGATCCCAATGGAGGATCAAAGCAAGCGCCGACCTGAATTCTGTTGTAAAATCCTGCATTATCTACCCACTACCCCCCCCATATTGAACAGTTTGCTATAATTTACAGGTAATTACTATGACAAACGCCCTACAAGTGCAGTCACATTTTCGACGCTTCCAACAAAAAACGCGGCCCCGTTTGGGACCGCGCCATATTCCATCGTGAACCTGACTCAGTTCAGTGCTGCATCCGAAATCTGATGCGTCCAGGCACCTTCGGGTTGTTTGGTGATAACGGGATCAGAACCACCGGCAAGCAGCGTCCCTACAGTGCGCTCAAAATCCGCCGGATCAAGCGATCCGTTTGAGCCCGCAGTCAGCTTGGCAATCTCACCCATCATACGTTTCTGATGCGCTTCGGTCTGGGCGCCAGTCGCGTCATTTTCAAGCACGATATCGGCCGCTTCATCTGGGTTCTCTTCGGCATATTTCCACCCCTTCATCGACGCCCGCACGAAACGTTCCATCTTGTCGACAAATGCCGCGTCGCTCAGGTTCTCTTCAAGAACGTACAGGCCGTCTTCCAGCGTCGCGACGCCCTGATCTTCGTATTTGAATGTGACCAGTTCGTCGGGGCTGACGCCGGAATCTATGACCTGCCAGTATTCGTTATAGGTCATGGTGCTGATGCAATCAGCCTGACGCTGCAGCAGCGGGTCGACATTAAAGCCCTGCTTCAAAACCTCGACGCCATTTTCGCTCTTGCCACCGGTATCAATGCCCAGCTGGCTCATCCAGCTCATGAAGGGGAATTCGTTGCCAAAGAACCAGACGCCCAGTGTCCGGTTCTTAAGGTCTTCTGGTGCGGAAATACCGGCATCTTTCCAGCAGGTCAGCATCATACCCGAGCTTTTGAAAGGCTGGGCAATATTCACCAGCGGCAGGCCCTTTTCGCGCGCGGCCAACGCAGCTGGCATCCACTCGACCGTCACGTCAGCGCCGCCACCGGCAATGACCTGTGTCGGCGCTATGTCCGGGCCGCCTGGCAGAATGGTGACATCAAGACCTTCTTCTTCGTAGAACCCTTTGTCTTTGGCCACGTAATAACCTGCGAACTGAGCTTGCGTGACCCATTTCAACTGCAATGTCACCTCATCCGCTGACCAGGCTGCACTGGCGGCCAGGCTAAAGGCGGCAACCGCCCCGCTGAGTATCTTTTTCATCTTCACATCTCCTAGTTTCAGTTGGCGCCCCATTTTTCATTTTTGGGGTCTGTTGAATTTTTATCCGCGCTGCGATGGGTGCCAGAAGGTCACCGCCTTTTCGATCATGGCCACCAGACCATAGAATGATGTCCCAGCCAAAGCCGCCACTACGATCTCGGCCCAGACCATATCCAATGAGAGCTGCCCCACGCTGGTTGATATCCGAAAACCCATGCCAAGCGTCGGTGAGCCAAAGAACTCGGCCACGATAGCGCCGATCAATGCAAGGGTGGTGGATATCTTGAGACCATTGAAAACAAATGGCATCGCGGCAGGCAAGCGCAGCTTCAGAAAGCTCTGCCAATACGTGGCGGCATAAGTCTCCATCAGGTCGCGCTGCATTGCTGTCGCCTCGCGCAGCCCGGCGACGGTGTTCACCAGCATTGGGAAAAAGACCATCACGACAACCACCGCCGCTTTGGAGTGCCAGTCGAACCCGAACCACATGACCAGAATCGGCGCGGTGCCAACAATCGGCAGAGCGGCCACGAAGTTGCCCACAGGCAAAAGCCCAAGGCGCAGAAAATCCCACCGGTCCACTGCAATCGCCATCAGGAAGGCGGCTCCACAGCCGATGATGTAACCGCTCAGCGCGCCCTTGATGATGGTTTGCACGAAATCCATCCAAAGCGTGGGCAAACTGTCCCAGAACCGAATCCAGATAACCGATGGAGCGGGCAGAATGACCAAAGACACCTCAAGGCCGCGCACCAAAAGCTCCCAGATGATGATGATAGTCAGACCAAAGATCAGCGGAGCCAGAAACCGGACCATCCGCGTATCAGCATAGGGCCCGCTGGCCAAGCGGCTGTTCAACCACCATCCCAACAGCCACACACCGAGTGCGCCCAGAATTGGTATCATTGCGCAATCCCCATCCGTTTCAGGACCGACTTTTCAATCAGCCCCAGAAGCCCCACAAGACAGGCCGCCAGAATCGCCGCCGCAAACAGGGCCGACCAGATTTGCACGGTCTGACCATAATAGCTGCCTGCCAGCAGGCGCGCGCCCAGCCCCGCGACTGCCCCGGTGGGCAATTCCCCCACGATGGCTCCTACCAATGAAGCCGCAATGCCTATCTTCAGCGATGTGAACAGATACGGCATCGAGGCCGGCAAACGCAGTTTCCAGAACCCCTGCGCGTGGCTCGCGCTATAGGTACGCAGCAAATCCAGTTGCATCGCATCCGGGCTGCGCAAACCTTTGACCATGCCCACCACGACAGGAAAAAAGCTGAGATAGGCCGATATGACCGCCTTGGGGATAATCCCCTGCACGCCAACAGAATAAAGGACGACAATGATCATCGGGGCCAGAGCGATGATCGGGATGGTCTGGCTGACTATCGCCCAGGGCATGACCGACAGGTCCATGACCCGGCTATGTACGATCCCAACAGCCAGCAGAATTCCCAGGCCGGTGCCAATGGCAAAACCCAGTATCGTCGCACTTAGCGTCACCCAGCCGTGATAAACCAGCGAGCGCTTTGAGGTGATTTTCTTCTGGACCGTTGTCTTCCATATCTCAACGGCCACCTGATGCGGAGCGGGCAACCGTGGGCGATCCTGTTCCCACGTGGCTGGAATGGCAAAGCTATTGTCCAGAACCAGACTGAATTCGGACAGATCGCGACGATCTTTTGCCGAGGGTGGCTGAATTGTGGCCCCGGCCCGTTCTTGTTCGGTCAGAACGCCTTTGATATTCATCGGAATACAAGCGGCGTACCAAAAGGCTACTATGACGGCCAGTACCGTCAATACAGCCCAGAATGCCTTGAACCCGCTGCTATTCATCCGAATGCCCCGCGCGCAACCCTTCTCGCACCCTATGGGCAACTTCGATGAATTCCGGCGTGTCGCGAATATCGAGCGGCCGCTCTTTCGGCAACGGACTGTCGATCACGTCAGTGATCCGTCCGGGCCGAGGGCTCATTACAACGATCTTGGTGCTCAGATAGACGGCCTCAGGGATGGAATGGGTGACAAACCCAATGGTCTTTTCAGTCCGCGCCCAAAGTGCCAGAAGCTGCTCGTTCAGGTGATCGCGGACAATCTCATCCAACGCGCCAAAAGGTTCGTCCATAAGCAGGATATCCGCATCAAAGGCCAACGCCCGTGCGATGCTGGCCCGTTGCTGCATTCCACCCGACAACTGCCAGGGAAACTTTCCACCAAACCCCTCAAGATCAACAAGTTCCAAAACCTTGTTTACGCGTTCTTCCTGCTCGGCAGCTGTAAACCCCATGATTTCAAGCGGGAGCTTGATGTTCTTGGAAATGGTGCGCCAAGGGTACAGACCCGCGGCCTGAAATACATAACCATAGGCCCGTTTCCGCCGCGCCTCATCCGGAGTCATACCGTTGACGGTCAATGTCCCGCCAGTCGGTGTTTCCAACGCAGCGATGCACCGCAAAAAGGTGGTCTTACCACAGCCGGAGGGCCCGATGAAGCTGACGAATTCTCCCTTTTCGATGGTCAGGTTCACATCCTTCAGAGCGTGGACCGGCCCGTCATTGGTCTGAAAGGTCAGATCCAGTTGCCGCGCCTCGATTACAGGCGGTGCAGCGGTTTCAATATTCATTCCATCCCCTTGAACTTAAACCGTAATAAGACGTGATATCTGCCACATATTCTGTCATACACCGGTTGCTGGAATACCCGTGCGTACCACCGGTCGCGGCGCTGTCAGCTCTTTCCAAGTACTCAGCGCCTTGTTGACGGTTGTATTGGCCTCGCGTTCAACAAATTGGCCATGGCCTTCCTGAGTCCTGATCTCTCCGTCATGCACTGCAACCTGCCCACGGGTCAGAGTAAAGCGCGGCAAGCCTTTGACCTCTTTGCCCTCAAACACGTTGTAGTCGATCGAAGATTGCTGCGATTTCGCGCTGATCGTCTTGCCTTTCTCAGGATCCCACACCACCAAATCGGCATCGGCACCTACAAGAACTGCGCCCTTTTTTGGATAACAATTCAATATCTTGGCGATGTTTGTTGAAGTGACTGCCACAAATTCATTTGGCGTCAGCCGACCAGTGTTCACCCCATGAGTCCACAGCATCGGCATCCGGTCTTCCAACCCTCCGGTACCGTTCGGGATCTTGGTGAAATCCCCCACGCCAAAGCGTTTCTGATCCGTCGTAAAGGCGCAATGGTCGGTGGCCACGACACTCAACGAACCAGATTGTAATCCGTTCCACAGGCTATCCTGATGCTGCTTGTTTCGGAACGGAGGGCTCATGACCCGCCGCGCCGCGTGGTCCCAATCCTGGTTGAAATACTCGCTCTCATCCAAGGTCAGATGCTGGATCAAAGGTTCCCCCCACACCCGCTTGCCCTGCATCTTGGCACGCCGAATGGCCTCATGCGCCTCTTCGCACGAAGTGTGCACCACATACAGCGGCACTCCGGCCATATCCGCGATCATAATCGCGCGGTTGGTCGCTTCGCCCTCGACCTGCGGCGGACGGGAATAGGCATGTGCCTCGGGACCTGTATTGCCTTCGGCCAACAGCTTGGCGCTGAGCTCGGCAACAACATCGCCATTCTCGGCATGCACCATGGCCGTTCCACCCAGCTCGGCAAGACGCTTGAACGAAGCATACATTTCATCGTCATTGACCATCAACGCGCCCTTATAGGCCATGAAATGCTTGAACGTGTTGATGCCGCGTGTCTCGATCACCGTCTTGAGGTCATCAAACACCTGCTCGCCCCACCAGGTCACCGCCATGTGGAAAGAATAGTCGCAATTTGCACGTGTCGACTTGTTATCCCAGCGCTTGAGCGCATCCAACAGGCTTTCACCTGGGTTGGGCAGAGCGAAATCAACCACCATCGTGGTTCCTCCAGCCAATGCCGCCCGGGTTCCGCTCTCAAAATCATCGCTGGAATAGGTGCCCATGAACGGCATTTCCAAATGCGTATGCGGGTCGATCCCGCCAGGCATCACATAGCAGCCTGTCGCATCCAGTTCCGTGTCACCTTTTAGGTCCGGCCCAATCTCGGTGATCACCCCATGCTCGACCCTCACATCCGCATGGTAAGACAAATCCGCGGTTATGACGGTCCCGTTCTTGATAACAGTGCTCATATCAATCTCCCTGATGCGGTCTGCGCCGCTTGCTTCATCTGGCTACAAATACCTCGGGGGGAGTCGCCCAACGGGCGACGGGGCAGAGCCCCCTATTCCACAATTCCAGCCGTCTCTACGACCGCATGAAACAGAACATCCGCCCCGGCGGCAGCCCAATCCTTGCTGATTTCTTCGGCTTCGTTATGGCTTAGCCCATCCACACAAGGGCACATCACCATCGCTGTTGGTGCAACCCGGTTGATCCAGCAGGCATCATGACCGGCGCCCGAAATGATATCTGTATGAGAATAACCCAACCGTTCAGCCGCATCGCGCACGGCTGCCACGCAGCCTTCATCAAATTGCACCGGATCAAATCCGCCGACCTTCTCGAATTCGATCTGTAGGCCCATCTCATCCACGATATCTTCGGCCGCTACGCGCAGACGATTTTCCATATCGGTGATCACGTCCAGATCGGGCGAACGGAAATCGACAGTAAACACAACTTTCCCCGGGATCACGTTACGCGAATTCGGAAACACATCAATATGCCCCGCCGCACCCACCGCGTGGGGCGCATGGGACCAAGCAATCTCGTCAACCTTTTCAAGGATACGCGCCATCGCCAATCCGGCATTCTTGCGCATCGGCATCGGCGTAGACCCGGTATGGGCGTCCTTTCCGGTAACTGTAATCTGGGTCCAGCTGAGACCCTGACCATGGGTGACAACGCCGATATCCTTCCCCTCGGCCTCAAGAATGGGGCCCTGTTCGATATGCAGCTCAAAAAAGGCGTGCATCTTTCGGGCGCCAACCTCTTCGTCACCGCGCCAGCCAATGCGGCTCAGCTCATCTCCGAACTTCTTACCTTCGGCATCCTCACGGTCATAAGCCCAATCCTGCGTATGCATCCCGGCAAAAACCCCCGAGGACAGCATCGCAGGTGCATAGCGCGTGCCTTCTTCATTCGTCCAGTTGGTCGCGACGATTGGATGTTTGGTCTTGATCCCCAAATCATTGAGCGTGCGGATGATTTCCAACCCGCCCAATACACCCAGAACACCGTCATATTTGCCGCCTGTCGGCTGCGTATCCAGATGTGAACCCACATAGACCGGCAATGCCTCGGGGTCCGTGCCCTCTCGATGCGCAAACATATTGCCCATTTGGTCCAGCCCCATGGTGCACCCGGCCTCTTTGCACCATTTCTGAAACAGCGCGCGGCCTGCCGCATCTTCATCCGTCAGGGTCTGACGATTATTGCCCCCCGCAACACCCGGGCCAATCTTGGCCATCTCCATCAGGCTGTCCCACAACCTGTCGCCATTGATCCTGAGGTTCTGCGCCGGAGCTGCCATCCTAGTCTTCCCTGTTGCTTGCGATTTGCTCGCTTTTGGTGTCTTGATTTGACCATCTGGTCAAACTCACGCTATCACGGGTTCGACATCAGTCAAGAAATAGCAGAGCTCGGTGGGAATTTTTGGCATATTCCGCACTTGCGAGCCCAAAAATCAGACAGGCAAAGACATGTCCAAAGACCGCGCACCAACACGAATTCAGAAAAAAAACCGCGCTGCAATTCTAGAAGCCGCTTTGAACGTGTTTTCTGCCTACGGTTTCCGCGGTGCCACCGTCGACCAGATTGCTGCCGAGGCCGGGTTGAGCAAGCCGAATCTTCTATATTATTTCCCCTCAAAAGAAGCGATTCACACGGCCCTTCTATCTGGCCTTCTCGAGATTTGGCTGGCCCCTCTCCATGATCTCGACGCCGACGGGGACCCATTGGAAGAGATACGCGCTTATATCCATCGCAAACTGCAAATGAGCCGGGAACTTCCGCGCGAAAGCCGTCTGTTTGCCAATGAACTGGTCCAGGGTGCGCCACGCATACACGATGCATTGTCCAATGATCTCAAAACTTTGATGGATGAGAAGACCGCAATCCTTACGGCCTGGATGGAACAGGGTAAAATCGCGCGCCTCCACCCCTACCACCTTATTTTCTCCATCTGGGCTTTGACACAGCATTATGCGGATTTCGATGTCCAGGTTCGGGCCATTCTTGGCGACGAAGACCCGTATGAAGGTGCTGAACCGTTTATCGACACGCTCTACCGCAAATTGCTGGCGCCTTAGGTTTTCGTTAGCCGGAACCCGCTCACCCTGAGCCTAGGATGACGCTACTCTTTTCTTCCCTGTCCACACACAGGTGCCGTGGTAAGGCTTTCGTTGGGTGGGTAGAGCGAGAAGTGGGACATAAGGCGTTCCAAGACGAAGTGAGGAGGCGCGGATATCATCTGATCCGCACCGCCACCCAAAATGTCGCAAACTGCCACAACGCCCCCCATCGACATCCTGCTCTAAGAAAATTCGACGAATTTTCTTGGACTACTCGGCGGCTTTCGCCATTGGATTGTTGGGATGGGTTGTCCAGTTGCCATATTCGGGCTGCACTTCCTGTCCCGTGCGCGGGTCGATTTCGCCAGCGTCCATCGGCACCATGGAAATACATCCCTCGACCGGGCACACATCCACGCACAGGTTACAGGCCACACATTCGTCATCCATAACCTCGAATACGCGCTCTTCGGACATTGAAATGGCCTGGTGGCTGGTGTCTTCGCAGGCGGCATAGCAACGACCACACTTGATGCACTGATCCTGATCAATCTTGGCCTTGGCGACATAATTCAGGTTCAGGTATTGCCAGTCGGTCACGTTTGGAACCGCAAGACCGACAATTTCCGAGACGTCCTGATACCCTTTTTCATCCATCCATTTCGACAGGCCCGCCGTCAGTTCGTCAATGATCTTGAACCCATAGGTCATCGCTGCCGTGCAGACCTGAACATTGCCGCAACCCAATGCCATAAACTCTGCAGCATCGCGCCAGGTAGTCACACCGCCAATACCCGAGATCGGCATTCCGTTCGTTGCCTGTCCACGCGAAATCTCGGACACCATCGACAGGGCAATCGGTTTCACCGCAGGGCCACAATAGCCACCGTGGCTGCCTTTGCCGTCAATCGAGGGTTCAGGGCTGAAGCTATCCAGATTGACACTGGTAATCGAATTAATCGTGTTGATCAGCGATACCGCATCCGCACCACCATTCTTTGCGGCTTCGGCAGGCTTGCGGATATCAGTGATATTCGGCGTCAGTTTCACGATGACCGGTCGGTCATAGTATTTCTTGCACCAGCGCGTCACCATCTCGATATATTCCGGCACCTGCCCTACGGCCGCCCCCATCCCGCGCTCGCTCATCCCGTGTGGACAGCCAAAGTTCAGTTCGATCCCGTCGGCACCGGTTTCGGCAACACGCGGCAGGATAGCCTTCCAGGCCTCTTCCTCGCACGGCACCATGATCGAGGCGATCAGGGCGCGATCTGGATAATCAGCCTTAACCCGCGCCATTTCTTCAAGGTTTACCTCTAATGGGCGGTCTGTAATCAGCTCGATATTGTTCAGACCCAACAACCGACGGTCTGCGCCGTAGATCGCCCCATACCGCGGGCCATTAACATTGACGACCGGTGGACCTTCGGACCCGAGTGTTTTCCACACGACCCCCCCCCATCCGGCCTCAAAGGCACGGCGGACGTTATATTCCTTGTCCGTCGGCGGCGCAGATGCCAGCCAATATGGGTTGGGGCTTTCAATTCCCAGAAAGTTCGATTTCAAATCAGCCATTTATCCGGCCTCCCTGATGCTTGCAGGCATCTTGATCATTGAGTTTCACGCAATCAGACTTGCGTGGATATCCATCGCGGCATCGCGCCCCTCGGCCACTGCGGTCACGGTCAGGTCATCCCCGCCTGCGGCGCAGTCGCCTCCGGCCCAGACCGCTTGTACCGATGTGCGCCCGGCGCCCGTGACGGCGATCTTGTTCCCGTCCAACGTCAGCCCTTCGGGCGCTCCTTCCAGCGTCTGACCTATTGCCTTCAGCACCTGATCGGCAGGCAGGCGGGTTTTCTCGCCGGTGCCCTTCAACTGACCGTCATGGCTGGCAGTATACTCCAATTCGATCTCGGCGGCTGCCCCGTTGCCGTGTACGGCTATGGGCTGAACATTGGTCATGATCCTGACGCCGTGCGATGCGGCCAGATCCTGCTCATAGCGGCTGGCACCCATCGCCTCGCGTCCGCGCCGGTAGGCGATGGTGACGTTTTCCGCGCCCAGCAATTTCGACTTTACAGCTGCGTCAACCGCGGTCATGCCGCCTCCGATGACGACGACATTCCGCCCAACGGGCAGCTCAGCCAGATCGGCCGCCTGACGCACATCCGAGATAAAGTCGACCGCGTCGCGCACGCCGGTCAGATCCTCGCCGCCCGCTCGCAATGCATTCACACCTGTCAGACCGATGGACAGGAAAACCGCATCATAGTTGTCAACAAGGCCATCCAGCGACAGGCCCTCGCCCAGCACAGATCCGGTCTCGATGGTGATGCCGCCGATCCTCAGCAACCAATCGATCTCAGCCTGAGCGAAATCATTGGTCGATTTATAGGCGGCAATTCCATATTCATTCAGACCGCCGGGTTTTGGGCGGCTTTCGTGAATGACCACATCATGCCCCAGCATCGCCAGCCGATGCGCACAGGCCAGCCCTGCGGGCCCTGCCCCGATCACGGCCACCGTTTTGCCGGTGAATGCGGCGCGCTGGAACGGATGGTCGCCCGATGCCATAACACTGTCAGTAGCAAACCGCTGCAAACGCCCGATCTCGACTGGCGATCCTTCGGCGGTTTCGCGTACGCAGACTTCCTCGCACAGCGTTTCGGTCGGACAAACACGGGCGCACATGCCACCCAAGATATTCTGGCCAAGGATGGTTTCACCTGCAGCTTCAGGCTGACCGGCCTGAATCTGGCGCATGAACAATGGAATATCAATGTCTGTCGGACAGGCCGTCACACACGGCGCGTCATAGCAGAAATAGCACCGATCCGCGGCCACTGCGGCCTCATGCGGGGCAAGTGGTGGATGCAGATCCGTGAAATTCGAGGTCAGCTCATCGCTGGAAAGCCTCCCGGAGACTATGCCGGGGACCATCTGGCCCTGTGCCATCGCTCTACTCCCTGTAGATATGTTGTTATGGCCTCAGCTTGGCACAATCTGATTTTTTATCAAATGGTAAATTTTGCCAAATGGTCAAAAAATGAATAACCAGGCCGAAACACCCGGTTTTTTACTGTACATTGCTGGTTTTTTGGGCCGGAACCGCTCAGATCATCTGTGACAGGTGCCCAGATTTGATCCAAATTCGCGCGCCCTCTGCTCCTGCCAAAGCAGTGGAACGCGCACCTGGCGGTAATCTCAACCAGTCCCAGACCGAAAATTCTTCGTCGGATTCCTGCACCGAACCTGCGATGACAAACAACTCCAACCCATCGACTGCATCTAGATCCAGCTTTTCGCCAGGTGACAGATTCAATACGCGAACATCTTCGCGTGCGTCCTTGAAAAGCTGAAGATTCGAATCCCCGGTAATCGACCGACGAATTTCGGTCCTGTCCTCGGGGTCAAACTGGTGCAGTTTGACTAGTATCGTCGCGCCTTCTTTTGCCGAAGGCGTATGGGAAGATGTCGGAGGATTGCGCACATAACTACCTGCAGGAAAATCACCGGTCTCGTCCTGAAACACACCGTCCAGCACCAAATACTCCTCTCCTCCATCATGCGTATGGGCGGCAAAGGCGCTTCCTGGGGCAAAGCGGACAATCGTGGTGGCGCGGGCGACCTCTTCCCCGATCCGGTCCAACATCTTGCGCTCGACCCCTGCGGCAGGTGACGCAATCCAGTCATTCCGGTCGAAATGCACAGCAACACGTTTTGTGAAATCTGCGTTAACTCTCATGCGGCTTCTCCTGTTGGGTCTGGTCTCTAGATGGTTGCGCAAGTCCTGAATTCAAAATTCAGATGCATGATCTATGATCACATCTGGTTTTGTGCCACGTCTCTACCTAGTGTACGCCCAACCAAAATTCGAGCAGTGCTGGCCCAACGCCACGAACCCGAGAGACGCCCGATGCAGACCGCCAACAATAAATTCAATATCGTGGTCATCGGCCAAAACAACCGGCTGCAATACGAGGCACTGCTGTTTACAGCCTCGTTACGACACAGCTGTCCCGATTTCGCTGGCCGCCTGTTCGTTGCCGTTCCTCAACCGGGGGCCCGATGGTCACAGGATCCCGGCATTCAGGATGAGGATGTCCTGAAAGCGCTACATCAGCTTGGGGCCGAAATTCTACCGTTTGAAAACCGGGCTTTCGGTGGAAGCTATCCCTATGGAAACAAGATCGAAGCGCTCTTGGCCCTGCCCGAGGGGGAACCGTTTGTCTTTTTCGACAGCGATACGCTTGTCACCGGAGACCTGAATAGTGTGCCCTTCGATTTTGACCGCCCCGGTGCCTCGCTGAAACTCGAGGGAACATGGCCGCGCCCGACCCTGTATGGTCCGGGGTATGACGGTATCTGGCGCGCCCTGTATGAGCGGTTCGAACTGGATTTCGACAGCTCATTGGACAAGGCCCAACCAGCCGAATACTGGCGGCGCTATCTGTATTTCAATGCGGGTTATTTCTTTTACAGATGCCCACGCCAGTTCGGCGAACGGTTCCTGGAATATGCCTGCACTATCCGGGATGAGGATATCCCGGAACTCGCGGGCCAAACACTGGACCCATGGCTGGATCAGGTCGCATTGCCGCTGGTTATCCATGCCCTTGGCGGCGGCCGCGACGCACTGCCCACTGGCCTGCTGGACGGGTCGGTCACGTGCCACTACCGTCTGTTTCCTCTGCTGTATGCACGCGAAAGCGACCATGTGATCGAGGTTCTGGAAACTGTGGTTGCGCCCAACAAGTTCAAGAAAGTGCTCAAGGGCTATGACCCAATAAAGAAACTGGTGCTCCAGCGCAAAGGGCACAAAATACGCGAGATGTTCGATCGCGAAAACCTGCCCCACCGCGAGCAGGTCATTCGCAACAAGATCAAAAGCAAAGGTCTATGGATGCGCTGACAGCAATGTTGTGCGCACGCGTCCAATCGCCTAGAGATTCTGCAACACATAGCCCAACAGGAGATTTTCACCATGTCTGACGGCCCCACCTACGGTTTCGACACGCTTCAAATTCACGCAGGCGCACGCCCTGACCCGGCAACAGGTGCGCGTCAGACGCCGATATATCAAACAACGGCATATGTGTTTCGCGATGCAGACCACGCGGCGGCTCTGTTCAACCTGCAGGAAGTCGGCTTTATCTATTCCCGCCTGACCAATCCCACCGTGGCGGTTCTGCAGGAACGCGTGGCAACGCTTGAGGGTGGCGTTGGAGCAGTTTGCTGCTCGTCCGGTCATGCCGCCCAAATCATGGCACTGTTCCCGCTGATGGGACCTGGCTGCAACGTGGTGGCCTCGACCCGGCTGTATGGCGGCACGATCACTCAGTTTAGCCAGACGATCAAACGGTTCGGCTGGTCTGCCAAGTTTGTGGATACTGACGATCTGGATGCTGTGAAGGACGCGATCGACGAAAATACACGAGCGGTGTTCTGCGAATCCATCGCCAACCCGGGCGGCTATGTCACCGATATCCGCGCACTGGCGGATGTGACGGATGGCGCCGGCATTCCGCTGATCGTCGACAACACCTCGGCCACACCCTATCTGTGCCGCCCGATTGAGCACGGCGCGACGCTGGTTGTGCATTCAACCACCAAATACCTGACCGGCAACGGCACTGTCACCGGCGGCTGTATCGTGGATTCGGGCAAGTTCGATTGGTCCGCGAATGACAAATTTTCCTCGCTCAGCCAGCCGGAACCGGCCTATCACGGGCTGAAATTCCACGAGACATTCGGTCCGCTGGCCTTCACATTCCACGGCATCGCCATCGGCCTGCGTGATCTGGGCATGACGATGAACCCACAGGCGGCGCATTACACGCTGATGGGGATCGAGACCCTGTCTCTGCGAATGGAGCGTCATGTAGAGAACGCGCAAAAGATCGCAGCCTGGCTAGAGGCCGATGACCGCGTGGAATATGTGACCTATGCGGGCTTGCCGTCCTCGCCCTATCACGACCGGGTCAAGACGCATTACCCTAAAGGGGCCGGTGCGCTATTCACGTTTGCGGTCAAAGGCGGCTATGACGCCTGTGTCAAACTGGTGAACGCGCTGGAGATCTTCAGCCATGTGGCCAACCTGGGCGACGCGCGATCGTTGATCATTCATTCGGCCTCGACCACCCACCGTCAGCTGACCCCGGAACAGCAAGAGGCCGCAGGCGCCGGTCCCGGCGTTGTTCGGGTTTCCATTGGCATCGAAGACGCCAACGATCTGATTGCCGATCTTGATCAGGCGCTGGCCAAGGCAACGGCCTGACAAATGGCCGGGCACGACATCAACGATCTTGGCCAACCCATCGGCCGGCCGGTTTCGGGCAATTTTCCGCGCCCGACGCCGCCTTATACGCCGATGGAAGGTCACTATTGCTCGGTCGTGCCCCTTGATGTGAACAGGCATGCGCCCGGTCTGTACCGGGCGTTTGCCAATGACACTGATGGGCGGAACTGGACTTATCTGCCCTATGGCCCATTCGAAAGCGAAGAAGATTTCGCCGCCTGGACCCGCGCGTCCTGTATGGATGCCGATCCCATGTTCCACACAGTGCTAGACGGTGATGGCACCCCGATTGGCATGGCCTCGTTCCTGCGGATTGAACCTGCGGCCGGTGTGGTCGAGGTTGGGCACATCCATTTCTCACCGCTGCTGCAGCGCAGCCCGAAATCCACCGAGACGATGTACTTGATGATGCGCCGCGTGTTCGACGAGCTGGGGTATCGCCGTTATGAATGGAAATGCGACGCGCTGAATGCCCCGTCCTGCAGCGCGGCCCAAAGGCTGGGCTTTACCTTCGAGGGCATCTTTCGGCAGGCCACCCATTATAAGGGGCGCAACCGCGATACGGCCTGGTACTCGATCCTCGATACAGAATGGCCGCGCATCCGCTCGGCTTTCGAGGCCTGGCTGTCGCCGGACAATTTTGATCAATCGGGCCAGCAGCGGCAATCCCTGATGGCCCGAACCAGCGACACATCCTAGTCGGAAATCAGAAATTCCATCGACACGTTGACCGAGACCGAAATCTCGCCCCCGGAAACCGGAACGCCGCCCTCAGCCGCCATGTTCATTGCACGCATTTGAGGCATGGGATTGAACCCTCCGGCCTGTTCGCGGATCATCTGAACCGGTCCCAGCGTGACTTCGGCCGCCTGTGCCAGTTGGTTGGCCTTTGCCCGCGCCTCACCGACAGCTTTGGCCCGCGCCTGTGCCTCAAGCGGTGCAGGGTCCTGAATTCCGAAACTCAGCCCGCCGAAATTGTTGGCCCCGTCGTCAATGACCGCATCCATGATGGTACCCAGCTGCGACAGATCGCGAACACGCACCACGACGCTGTTGGATGCGACAAAGCCGGAAATCTCGGGCCGCTCTCCGCTAGAACTGTTCCGCCCAGACCATACCGGCGACAAAGACAGATCACGTGTTTGCACATCACGGGTTTCGATCCCCATCTCATCCAGTCGAGTCAGAATTTTGGCCACCGCGTCCGAAGTCGCTTGCATCGCATTTGATGCCTGTGCATCTTCGTTTGTTACACCCAGGGTAATGGTGGCCATATCCGGGGCCACATGCACCATGCCTACCGCATCAACAATGATGCGACGTTCTTCCGCAGTTGCCATCCCTACCGACGTCATGGCCAGCACAGCGGCCAGAAAAGCGATTTTCTTCAATATCTTCCCTCCAATTATCCTGATTTCAACATGGGGCTGCACCGGGTCACGGGGCAAGAGGAGACGCAGGCTTTTTCTTTCCCTCGGCGAGATCCTGCTTTAATGTCGGTCTGCGGACGAGGCATCGTTTGCATTGCAACTGACAATTATGGTTCCTCCGGATTATGAAACCCGCTTTTGCGCTGTCCATTTCTACAACCGGAATTTCTTTGCACCACAATTCCGATGGCGACTGGTTCGCCATAGGTGAGGTGTCGTTGGATGCCTCCAACTTGGAAGAGCAGTTGAAAGCGCTTCGGGACAAGGGGTTTGCGCTTGAAAATGACCTGAGCTGCAAGGTCATCATCCCAAGGGATCAGGTCAAATTCATCAAGGTTGAGGCCGCCGGATCATCCTTCGAAGACACCGAACAGGCTGTGCAAAACGCTGTATCCGATGCCACCCCTTATGATCTGACAGAGCTGGTATATGTCACGGCACATGACGGGGCGACCACATGCGTCGCCGTCGTTCCACGCGATACACTGGAGGAAGCTCGGGGGTTTGTGCTGGGATACGGATTCGTTCCGGTCGCGTTCAGCGCTGCATATGAAACAGATGACTTTCCGACCGAACCGTTTTTCCCGCTTGGGGACGCGCCTGCGACCACAAACGCGCCCAAAGCGATCGCCACAGACCCCGCGCAGGATAGTCCGGTTGTTCACGCGATCGCCGATTCTACCGCTCCGACCAGCTTTTGGCCTGTCCAAAAAGTGGCCGCACCTAACTGGGCCTCTCTGCCATCAGTGCGAATTGCAGCGGCGGTGGCTTTGATGTTGGTAGCCGGTGGCATATGGAGTCTTTTCAGAGAAGACAGCCCTGCCCCTGCCGATTCAGAACTGGCCCTGCTGGACGAAACAATATCCCAACTCGAGCCGAGTTCTGGACCTGTCGAGCCTGCAGAGACACCCGCAGCACAGGCCGAAGTCACAGTGCCCGAGACCGCAGAACCAGAAATGGCACCGACCTCTGAATCAGAGCCAGAGCTGTCTGCAACCGACCAGGCCATTCTTGAGGCGCTGAACGTTGCGCCCGCGTTGGTAGACGAAATCGAGCTTGAGCCTGAACCTCAGTTAGTTCCGACACAGCCGGAGATCGAAATCACGTCACCGGGCCTTTTGATAGCGCCAGCGCAGGATCCGCAAATTGAGCTGTATCTGGCCTCCAAAGACGACTCGAATCTGTCGCGTGATGCAATCGCATTGCCGCCAGTACACACATACGACACCGACCTGCCATTTGATTTCGAACCACTTTCAACCGCTGCCGGGGCTAGGTTCAGCCTTGATGAGCGCGGGCTGGTAATACCAACCAAAGAAGGTGTCTTGAACCCGGACGGGGTGGTTGTCTATTTGGGAACACCTTCTAAAACTCCCCCTCCATCGGCTTTGGTCCGGCTGGAAAAGGCACCTGTTGAGGAAGTGGTCGACAACAGGCTGGCGACATTGCGACCAAAACCAAGGCCCGAGAACCTGGCCGAAAATTTTGAACGGCAACGGCTTCAAGGGCGTACATTGAAGGAATTGTCCGGAATTCGCCCGAAACCGCGCCCGGAATCCCTATTGCGTGCCCCGCCGCCCCCGGAATCGACTGAGCCCCTTGCGGAAATGAGGGTGCCGCGCCCCAAACTCCGACCGGCCGGACTGACCCGGCAGGCCAGTGCAGGTACTGCGACTTTGGGTTCGGCAGCTGGAATTGAACAGCTCAACAATGAGGTCGGAACGTTCCAGCCCAAAACCACAGCGCCCAAAATCCCATCCTCGGCTTCGGTTGCACGGCAGGCCACAATCGACAATGCAATCAACCTGCGGAAACTGAACCTGATCGGGGTTTACGGCAGCCCATCCAATCGCCGCGCATTGGTTCGGCTGCCCAGTGGCAGGTACAAAAAGCTTAAGATCGGGGACAGGCTTGACGGCGGCAATGTCATTGCTATCAGCGACAATGAATTGCGCTATCAGAAACGCGGGCGAAACGTGGTTCTCAAGATGCCACGTGGTTAAGGGGCGGCCTGCGCGAGTGACCACGCAGGATTACCTTCTTGCATCAAGCTGCTGAAATTTCTCCACTTTCAATCTGCTCTCGCTCGATGGATTCGAACAGCGCCTTAAAGTTTCCCTCGCCAAACCCATCGTCGCCTTTGCGCTGAATGAACTCGAAGAAAATCGGTCCGATGACCGTTTTCGAGAAGATTTGCAGCAGAATCCGGGTCTCACCACCGTCCAGAACGCCCTCTCCATCAATCAGGATGCCGTGCTTCATCATCCGGTCCAACGGCTCTTCATGATCGACCACGCGGGTTTTAGACAACTCATAATAGGCTTCGTTCGGGCCGGGCATGAACTTCAATCCCTTTTCGGCAATCGCATCGGTCGAGGCATAGATATCCTCGCTGCCCACAGCGATATGCTGGATGCCCTCGCCCTTGTATTTCTTCAAGTAGGAAACGATCTGCCCGGTTTCGCCGCGATCTTCGTTGATCGGAATGCGGATACGCCCGCATGGAGACGTCAGCGCGCGGCTAAAAAGACCGGTGAATTTGCCCTGAATGTCAAAAAAACGGATTTCACGGAAGTTGAACAAATCACCATAGAACTTGAACCACTTGTCCATATTGCCCTTGTAAACATTGTGGGTCAGGTGATCGAGATAATAGAACCCATCCCCCCGGGGCTTGGACTGTTCGGTCCATGTGAATTCCTGATTATAGGGCGATGTTTCGTAATATTGATCAATGAAATAGATCAACGATCCGCCAATCCCCTTGATTGCAGGCACATTCAGTGTCTTGTCTGCCGCGTCATAAGGTTCAGCCCCTTTCGCTACAGCGTGCTCATAGGCTTTCTGCGCATCCACGACGCGCCATCCCATCGCCGGAGCACAAGGGCCATGCTCGCCCACGAACCGGGCAGAATAGCTGTCGGGATCTGCATTCAGGATGTAAGTCACATCACCCTGTTGCCACAACTCAATCGCAGGCTTGTCCTTGTGGTGACCTACCAGCGCGAATCCCATCTTTGCGAACAGATCGCGCAGCTTTTGCGGCTCGGGATGTGCGAACTCGACAAACTCGAACCCATCGGTTCCGGCGGGGTTTTCATCCGATATGATTGATTTCGGGGCGTTGTGAGGGAAAGGACCCATGGCGCGTCTCCGTTAATACAGGAATTTATTTGCTGATTTCAAAATACGTCTTAATCGGCACTTTTTTCGCGCATAGTTTTCCAATAACTTAAAGGAGCGCGCGTAAATTGCGCATAAGATTGGCCAATCACGGAGTTTTTCCGCACATGCTTGATTCCACTGATACGCGCCTGCTGTCAGCGCTGCAGAAAAACGCCCACCTAACAGCACACCAACTTGGAGAGATGTTGAACCTGTCGCCCAGTCAGGCTGGTCGCCGGCGCCAACGGCTGGAAGCTGAAGGGTATATCACCAGCTATGTCGCACGCCTCGATCCTCTAAAGTTAGGGTTGCAGGTGCAGGGTTTTGTTCAGGTTCATCTGAGTACGCACGGCCCCGAGCAATCTGAAGGCTTTGCCCGTATGGTCGAAACACGCGCCGAAATCACCAGCGCATGGACAATGACAGGTGAGGCCGATTATTTACTACATGTCTATTGCGACGATCTATCCGCGCTTAATCGCTTGCTTCATCAGGTAATCCTTCCACATCCTGCAGTGGCTCGGATACAAAGCCAAATCGTTATGGATCAGCTCAAACGCGACGCCCCCCTGCCCACCTGAGCGCATTGAAAGGACGATCATGGACAACTTCCTTTACCAGGCGACGATCTATCTGGCTGCGGCTGTGATCGCCGTGCCGCTTTCGGCGCGTCTGGGACTGGGCTCTGTACTGGGATATCTGGCCGCGGGCCTTGTCATAGGGCCGTTGTTCGGATTGGTGGGTGCGGAAACGGAAAACCTGCAGCATGTGGCTGAATTCGGCGTAGTCATGATGCTGTTCCTGATCGGACTTGAACTGGAACCGCGCGCTCTTTGGGATATGCGGGACAGGCTTTTGGGGCTTGGCGGCCTCCAGGTGCTTTTATCGACCGCAGTGATCGCCAGCGTCGCCATGTATGCAAATCATCCATGGTCCGTAGCCCTGGCAGTGGGGCTGACGCTTTCCCTGTCATCAACTGCGATTGTTTTGCAGACCCTGTCGGAAAAGGGCCTGATGAAAACGAACGGAGGACGGGCGACGTTTTCAGTACTGCTGACTCAAGACATCGCGGTCATACCAATCCTGGCACTGCTTCCACTGCTGGCTCTGCCTGCCATTCCCCAGATTGCAAATGACGGATCTATCAACCGCATATCCACGGGGCACCACGGCGCGGCGCATCATAGCTTGTCATTGGTCGAGGGGTTGCCAGGGTGGGCGGTAACGCTTGTCACCATTGCCGCGATCGGTTTCGTCATTCTCGCCGGAGTGTACCTGACCAGGCCCTTGTTCCGCTTTATTCATGCGACTCGCCTCCGCGAGATGTATACGGCGCTGGCGTTGATGATTGTGGTTGGCATTTCCTTCCTGATGACGCTGGTTGGCCTGTCACCCGCTCTGGGCGCGTTTCTTGCAGGTGTGGTGCTGGCCAGTTCCGAGTTCCGGCATGAAATGGAGAGCGACCTAGAGCCGTTCAAAGGCCTTTTCCTTGGTCTGTTTTTCATCACCGTTGGCGCAGGCATCGATGTCGCCTATTTCTTTGACGACCCCTTCGACCTGATCGGACTGGCCCTGTTGGTAATCTTGGTCAAAGGGATCATTCTGTTCTTGGTTGGCCGCGCCTTTAAACTGCGCGGACGCGATCACTGGCTGTTTACACTGGGGCTGGCGCAAGCGGGTGAGTTCGGCTTTGTCCTGCTGGCGTTTTCGACCCAGCAGAATGTGATTCCAGGGGATTTGTCACAAAAACTTTTGATGATCATTGCGCTGACCATGCTGATCACGCCGCTTTTGTTCATCATTTATGATCTTCTCTCGCGCCGGATGGGGGATGGCACTCCGGCACCCGAACCGGATGAGATCGACGAGAAAGGCCCGGTCATCATCGCCGGGATCGGGCGATTTGGTCAGATCGTCAATCGTCTGGTGCAGGCAAGCGGGTTCAAAACCATCGTTCTTGACCATAACATCGAAACCATCCAGCTGATGCGTCGCTTTGGCGTAAAAGGGTTCCTGGGGGATCCGACCCGTCCGGAACTGTTGCGCGCGGCCGGCCTTGAAAAAGCATCTGTTCTGGTGGCTGCGATGGATGATCGCAAGAAGGTGACGCGTCTTGTCGGCTATGCGCGCCGCCAGCGCCCAGACCTACACATCGTCGCGCGGGCACGGGATCGGACCCATGTGTACGAGCTGTATCAAGCCGGCGCGAACGACATAGTGCGCGAGACATTCGATGGCTCATTACGGGCCGGGCGATATGTGCTCGAGAATGTGGGTCTCAGCGAATACGAGGCAGCGCAGGCCGAACAGACTTTCTACCACCATGATCGCATGTCGGTTCGTGAACTGGCAGAGCTCTGGATTCCCGGGCTGCCCACCGCCGAGAACAAAAAATACATCGAGCGTGCGCAGCAGCTGGAAAAAGACCTTGAGACCGAACTGCTGGAATTGGCAGAAGAAAACGACAAAAAATCGGCCTGACCTTCAACTGACGGTCAGGCCGCGCGGATCAACCGTCCGAGACGCCAGCTTCGGCAAAGGTCGCCATGCCGGAATGACAGGCAACAGCGCTTTTGAGGATATTGATCGCCAGCGCCCCGCCAGAGCCCTCACCCAGTCGCAGCCCCAGCTTCAGCAAAGGCTCTTTACCGAGCTTGGCCAACACAGCGCCATGCGCACCTTCCGCGCTCTGGTGCCCGGCGACCGTGTGATCCAGCGCGCTCTCTGAAAGGTCAGACAGACACGCGGCGGCGGCTGAGCAGATAAAGCCATCCAGAATAACCGGAATGTGCAGCGCGCGTGCGGCGGCAATGGCTCCGGCCATAGCGGCGATCTCGCGTCCGCCCAGACGGCGCAGAATCTCTAGCCCATCGCCCGAACCGCCATGTAGCGTAACACCTTCGGCCACCACACGGGTTTTGTTTGCCAATCCCGCATCATCGACACCTGTTCCGCGACCAGTCCAATCGCCCGCCTGACCTCCGAACAAGGCGCAAGCAATCGCCGCTGCGGGGGTCGTGTTGCCGATACCCATTTCACCAACAACAAGAAGATCGGCGTCTGGTCTGACCGCAGCCCACCCGGTGCGCAGCGCCTGCAACAGGTCGTCCTCTGACATAGCTGGACCTGATGTGAAATCCGCGGTCGGTCGTTCAAGCTCCAGCGCGTGGACATCCATCGTTGCCCCAGCCGCCTTGGCCAGCTGGTTGATGGCCGCCCCGCCATGTTCAAAGTTCAACACCATCTGCACGGTCACTTCCGGCGGAAAGGCCGAAACACCCTGTGCTGTGACACCGTGGTTTCCGGCAAACACGATAACCTGCGGCGAGGTGATCTGCGGGCGGGCATCCCCGCGCCAGCCTGCATACCAGATTGCCAGGTCTTCCAACCGACCAAGCGCGCCCGGAGGTTTGGTCAGCTGCCCATTACGGTCAGTCGCCCCTTGCGCAGCGGCATCATCGGGCCCGGAGGCTTGCCGGACAGCTTCGCGGAAAGAATTCAGATTGTTAATTTCGGGCAGCATCCAAAGCCTCGTTGCATCAGAGTGGTCCTGCGTGTTTAACCGAAGCGATCAAACCGACAAGACCCTGAAAGGCGCAGGAGTGCTAAAAAACGACACCAAGCTCATTTCTGCCTGGGATATTCCGCTGGCTTTGGTCCTGTTGACGCGTTTGCCCGTGCCGCGGCTGCCTGACAGAGTGTTCTCGCGTCAGGCCAGCGCCGTTTGGGCCTTTCCATTGGCGGGGCTTGTTGTCGGCATGTTGGCCTGTGCTGTGGGATGGATGGCGACGGCTATGGGGCTCCCGTCGATAGCATGTGCCATACTTGTCGTTCTTGTCCTGACCATCTCCACCGGCGCGATGCACGAGGATGGGCTTGCAGATACCGCCGACGGGCTGTGGGGCGGTTTCACGCCTGAACGGCGGCTAGAGATCATGAAGGACAGCCACATCGGCACCTATGGCGTCCTTGCCCTGATTTCTTCGCAACTGCTGCGCGTGTCGTTGATTGCCGCGATCCTTTCGAATGCGGGTTTTACCATCATATTGGCCGCATGCATCGTTTCGCGGGCTATGATGCCTGTTGTTATGTCCGTCCTTCCAAATGCCCGCCAATCGGGCCTTAGCCATTCAGTCGGCGCACCCGGATCGACCGCGGTGATACTCGGCGGGGCCATGGCGCTGCTGCTCACTCTGCCAATGATCGGGTTGCAGGTGGTTTTCCCTGCGCTGATTGCCGCTTTCTCTGCGGTGGCAATGGCGATGCTAGCCAAGGCCAAGATCGAGGGTCATACCGGTGACATACTGGGCGCCACTCAACAACTGGCCGAGTTAGGGTTTCTTATGGCCGTAGCTACGCAGGTTTAGTGGCCCCGATTTCAATAGGTGACTGCAATATAAAAAGGCCACCTCCTTGCGGGGATGGCCCTAAAATTCTGATTTCAGCAGGTTCAGGCCGCCGCTGCCGCGCGCGAGGTCAGAACCTCATCCACCTGCCTGGCCGCGGACACTTCACCTGCGCCGGATACTGCCGCGACTTCGCGGGTCAGACGCTCAAGCGCGGCTTCATAAAGCTGACGTTCGGAATAGCTCTGTTCGCGCTGATCATCGGTGCGGTGCAGATCGCGGACAACTTCGGCAATCGAGATCAGATCACCCGAGTTGATCTTTTGTTCATATTCCTGTGCCCGGCGGGACCACATGGCACGCTTGACCTTGGCCTTGCCCTTCAGCGTTTTCATCGCTTGGCTGATGACATCCGGCGAGCTGAGCGACCGCAGACCAGACTCGGTCGCTTTGTTGGTCGGCACGCGCAGGGTCATTTTGTCTTTCTCAAAGGAAATGACGAACAGCTCGAGCGAGTATCCCGCAACTTCCTGTTCTTCGATCGAAATGATCTGACCGACACCATGGGCCGGGTAAACAACATAGTCGTTGGGGCGAAACTCAAGCTTCTTCGACTTAGACATACAGGTTCTTCCTTGGTTACGAGAGCGCGGGACAGACAACAAAACGACCCACCCCGTGCCAGTACGGCCCGGTCAGGTTGCTGTGTTTTCAACTAATCAGAACTCCAAAGCGAGCATACTTACGGAGTCATCCCCATCTCAATCAACGTTCAATTTCCGAGTATATCACAAAATTGAGACACTCGAAAGGCTGCCCCTTTCCACATGAAAGAAAGGTGTTAAGAAACAGATAGATAAGGCGCCATCCCACTGCTGAACTGACAAGTTCAGAGCGCGAATCGCTTAGCCGCCTTCGCCGGGGGCCTCAGAGAAGTATTTCTCCATCTTACCCTCTTCGCCATCACGCTCTTCTGCATCAGGCAGCGGGTCTTTCTTGGTCACGATCACCGGCCACTGCTCGGAGAACTTGCGATTAAACTCGACCCATTGATCCATGCCCGGCTCAGTATCCGGACGGATCGCATCAGCGGGACATTCAGGTTCACATACTCCGCAATCGATGCATTCATCGGGATGGATGACCAGTGTATTCTCACCTTCGTAGAAACAATCCACCGGACACACTTCGACACAGTCGGTGTATTTGCAGGCGATGCAGTTTTCAGTGACAACATAGGTCATGGTGAATTTCCCGTTTGCGGTTTGGGCGTCTAGCTAAATCAGTATGGCGTCAGCTTCAAGATATGTTCAGCTATCTTGATTGCGAGAAAGATCAAGTACACGCCGATCCTTCTTGGTGGGACGACCTTTTCCCTCAAACCCTGGAATTCGCGGCTGCGTGTCCTGCTTTTCGGTCAAATCGGTATATAGTGTCTGCGCCTCGGTTGCCGGTCCGCGCCGATCACCCAGTTTTTCGATACGCACAACGCGCACAATCCGCCCCTGAGGGAAGGTCAGAACATCACCGGGGGCCACAGGCTGCGCCGGTTTCAGGATCCGGTTTCCGTTGACGCGGACATGGCCGCCACTGACCTGCTTGGCGGACAGGCTTCGGGTCTTGAAGAACCGCGCCTGCCACAGCCATTTATCGATCCGAAGCCGGGCCTCGGTCATCAGGCTTTAGTTGCCTTCCTTCAAACCCATAAGCGCGGCCGCGAACGGGTTATCGGGATCAATGGGCTTTTCTTTCCTGGGCGGACGAGATGAGAAGGTCTTGGCACCCTGCGGCTTGCCACCTTTCTTGCCCTGCGGCTTGCCCCGGCCATCCTGAGGCTTACCGCGCGGCTTACCTTTGCCCTGCCCCTGTCGCTGTTCGCGGCGTGGGCCTTGGTTGGCCTGACGCTGACGGCCCCAAGTGAAGGTATAAAAGACCTCAACTTCGGGTTCATCTGTTGCGGCTGTCGGCGCGGTGGCCTCGGCTGCTGCCTCGGTGCTTTCGGTGGCCTCGGCTGACGCCTCGGTGGGTGCGGCGACCTCTTCGGGGGTTCCCTCTGGTGCGGGCACTTCCTCGGAGGCAGCTGCTTCCGTGGCCTCTGCGGCAGGTAGCTCTGCCGGTGCGGGCTTAACCTTTTCACGCTCGGCGCGTTCGGCCTTGTAGCCCAGCCCCTGCATCAGGTCGGCGAATTGTTCCAGCGTCATACCGGTGATCGACAGCATGTCAGGCTTGGCCTCGAACCCACCACGGCTGTCTTCAGCGCGCAGCATGTCGGCCAGACGTTCCAGCATGTCGATCCGGATCGAGCGTTCGCCCGCATCGCGATAACCACACATAGTGTCATAACCGTCAGGTGCGCCTTTGGCGATGGGCACAGTAACAAGACCCGGAGGCGGCGCGTCGGGAAATTCCTGCAGGCCATTTGCCAATGCCCACAGAACAAGACGCAGACGCGTTGGGGCCGGTTTCAGCAGCAGCGGCATGAAAATGGTGAACTGACCAAAGCGGATACCGTGTTTGCGCAGCGCGCCACGGGCGTCCTGATCCAGATCCTTGACGTCTTGCGCGACACCTGCGCGCGGCAATACGCCCAGCGCCTCAACCATGCGGAAGGCAAAGCCCCTAGCTAGCCCATTGAGTTCTTCATCGCGCGACAGGTTCAGCAACGGCTCGAACAGTGCGGCCACTTTGCGGTCGATGAAATGCTGCAGGCGACGCTGAACTTTCTGTTCAACATCGGGGCCCGCGGCCTCGTCCACAAAAACCTCGACCAGCGGCTTGAGAGGCTCTGCCCCGGCAACCAGCTTGCCAACGGCATATTCACCCCACATCAGGCCACCCTGATCGGTAAAATCAATCTCGGTATCGGGTGCATTATAGAAGCGATCGGCACGCAGATGGAATTGCGGCGCGAGGGCTTGCAAGGACGCCGATTTCAAGGCTTTCGCCTCGGCTCCTTGCGCGCTTTTGTCCGGACTGAACCGGAACCCTTCCAGACGACCGACGAATTCACCTTCGACGGTCACTTCACCCTTGTCATTTACTTCGGCCAAAAGGGCCTCCTTCTGTTTGAGCCGGCGCAACAAAACGGATGTGCGCCGGTCCACAAATCTCTGAGTCAAACGGTCATGCAGAGCGTCTGACAGCCTGTCTTCTACAATGCGCGTCTCATCACGCCAATGGGATTCGTCACGCACCCAACCATTTCGTTGCGCAACGTAAGTCCAGGTGCGAATATATGCCAACCTTTTTGACAGTGCATCTATATCGCCATCCGTTCGGTCGATCCGGCGGATTTGCCGCGCCATAAAGTCATCCGGGATCGAACCACCTTCATGCAGGTGGCCAAAAATCACTTCGAGCAGGCTGGCATGTTCGGCATGGCTGATGCCGCGAAAATCGGGGATTCGGCACACATCCCACAACAAACGAACGGATTGCGGATCACTGGCACGGGCCGCAATTTCGGCAACTTGCGACAAGGATTTAAGCACATTCAGATCATCTGCCGGACGGGCTTTGATCAGGTGTTCGCTATCCGGGCTAATCTCGAGCGTGCGGATCAGAGCGTCAATCGAACCAAACTGCAAGGCGGCATTCCGCCAATTCAGTTTTTTCATCGGCGCAAAGCGGCTGTCCATAATGGCCTGCGCGACACCGTCGTCCAGAGGCGGCGCCTCGCCGGTCACGCCGAAGGTTCCATCGGACATTCCGCGCCCTGCGCGGCCAGCAATTTGGGCAAGCTCATTCGGGGCCAGGGGCCGCATCCGCCGACCATCGAATTTGGTCAGGGACGAGAACGCAACATGGTTCACATCCAGGTTCAACCCCATCCCGATGGCATCGGTGGCAACCAAATAGTCGACCTCACCATTCTGATAGAGCTCAACCTGTGCATTCCGTGTACGCGGACTAAGCGCCCCCATGACCACAGCTGCCCCACCCTTTTGACGGCGTAGCAGCTCGGCGATGGCATAGACGTTGTCGACCGAAAACCCGACGATGGCGCTGCGCGGTGGCATGCGGCTGATTTTCTTGGAGCCGGCATAGACCAGTTGCGACATCCGCTCTCGCCGGACGAATTGTGCTTCGGGCACAAGTGCCGCGATGGGACCGCGCATGGTATCGGATCCCAGAAACAGGGTTTCATTGGTGCCGCGCGCGCGCAGCAACCTGTCGGTGAAGACGTGGCCGCGTTCCGGGTCGGCGCAGAGTTGGATTTCGTCGATAGCCACAAAATCGGCACCCATGCCTTCGGGCATCGCCTCGACCGTACAGACCCAATATTTCGCACGCGGCGGTACGATACGTTCTTCCCCGGTGATCAGCGCCACCACCGACGGCCCGCGAATGGCGACGATTTTGTCGTATACCTCGCGCGCAAGCAGACGCAGCGGCAAGCCGATCACCCCCGTGCGGTACCCCAGCATACGTTCGATTGCGTAATGGGTTTTGCCTGTATTGGTTGGGCCAAGTACGGCCACGATTCGGGATGACCCGCTCACCTTTGCCCCCTGCCCTCGGTTCTCAGAGGGCCGAGCCCTCGACCTGGGCTTTCAGTCGATTCACTGCATTGGTTACTTCTTCGTAATGGGGATGTATAGCCAAGGCATGGGAATAGGCCGCAAATGCTTTTTCGGGCTGACCCAGAATCTCAAATATCAATCCAAGCCCGTAGATGGCCTCATAGTTGTTCGGGTTCAGCGTCAGGGCATGTTCCAGATCTGCGGCAGCCATCCCGAACCTTTCGATCCCAAAAAACGCAGAGGCCCGCGCGTGCCAGCCTTCGGCGAAATCAGGCGCGTGGTCTGTCAGGGCCGTCAAATGCTCGATCGCGGCATAGGTGTCACCATCATCCAGTGCTTCGCGCCCACGCTCCAGCAGCAGATCGGCGGAGGCCGAACCAGATTGCGACCAGAGCGCCCGTAACTGGCGGTCGATTCCGGTCGCCTGGTCCGGTGTGGCCTGCGCAAGGTTCTGCAACAACTCGGCCTCGTCGCGGGAATCCTCCTGCTGCGCAAGGCAAGTGGAGGAAAACATGACTAGGACAGAAAGTGCCGCAACGGTACCTTTGAGATTGTTGATTGCATTGCTCATAACAAGTGTCAGTGTAGCGTTGCGACCGAGGAAGTCCATTCACGGCGTACTAACAAAATGAGGAAGATCATGAGCGATTCATTGGAAAAAGCCGCAGCAGTGCTGAATGAGAAACTGTCGGGCGGCGATTTCGACGCATCGGCTAAATTTGCCATCGCGGATTTGGGCGCGATTGTAGTTGATGCAAGCGGCGCGCGCATCAGCGATGAAGAAACGGACGTGACTTTGAACGCTGATGCGGACACGTTCGAGCAAATTCTCAATGGTGATCTGGACCCGACAAGCGCCTTCATGGCCGGAAAACTGAGCATTGACGGCGACATGGGCGCGGCAATGAAACTCGCCTCGGCCCTGGCCTGATGGAATACCCGTCGGCCCCTTTGTTCGAAGACGTGGCTGGCGGCCCCGCTGGCGGTGTTGCACATTGGTTGAACACCGCCGACGGCACCCGAATTCGCGTGGCGCATTGGCGCCCCGAAGGTACAGCGAACGGGACTGTCATGCTGTTTCCCGGTCGCACTGAATACATCGAAAAATACGGTGATGCGGCGAGTGAATTCGTCAAGCGTGGCTTTGCCGTGCTGGTGATCGATTGGCGGGGTCAGGGATTGGCAGACCGGTTGCTTGACGACCCGCGGGTTGGCCATGTCGATAAATTCACCGACTATCAGCAAGACGTAGATGTGTCGCTAGAGCTGGCCACAAAGCTTGATCTGCCCAGGCCCTGGCATGTTATCGGCCACTCTATGGGTGGTGCCATTGGATTGCGGGCAGTTTTGGAAAACGATTGTTTTGCTACCTGTGTTTTTACCGGTCCGATGTGGGGGATTTTCTTTACGCCCCTTATGAAACCCATCAGCCGGTTGACCGCAAATTGGGCCCCACGACTGGGGTTTGGCGAAAAGACGCCCCCAACCACATCACTGGACAGCTATGTTCTGACACAGCCTTTCGAAGGCAATAGCCTGACGCGCGATCCTGCCATGTACAAAATGATGCAGGATCATCTGGCCAAGTATCCCGAACTGTCCCTTGGTGCGCCGTCGACGATCTGGCTGCGCGAGGCATTAGATGAATGCGACTGGTTGATGGTGCAGACTGCCCCAGCCATTCCATGCCTGACATATCTTGGCTCCCACGAGCAGATTGTGGACCGCAAGGCCATCCGCGCACGCATGGCAAACTGGCCCAACAGCACGTTGATCGAAATTCCAGACGGTGAACACGAAGTCCTGATGGAACCACCAGAGGTGCGCGACCCTGCATTTGACCAAATCGCCGCGCATTTCAAAGCTGCATAGACGGATCACCCCCTGGAACTGGCGCTTTCCCTTTGACTGTCCGCTTGTGATCCTCGCCGGTCGCGCCTAGATGTTTGCCAAAGCAGATTTTCGAGGTGATCCATGCGCGACCTTCCTTTTCCAGTACGTGACGCAAACGCGGTCGGCGGGGCCGATAATCTTGGCAACCTGCCGGAATGGGATCTGACGGATCTCTATGCTTCGGAAGACGCGGCCGAGCTTGCGCGTGACCTGGACTGGTTGGAAACCGAATGCGCCGCCTTTGCCGCAGATTACGAAGGCAATTTGGCGGATCTTGATGCCCAGGGCTTGCTGACCTGCGTGTTGCGGAACGAAAAGATCAATTCGATCGCCGGGCGTATCATGTCCTTTGCCGGACTGCGCTATTATCAGCTGACGACCGACGCCGAGCGCGCCAAGTTCCTCTCGGACATGCAGGAAAAGATCACTGTCTTTACCACGCCGCTGGTGTTCTTCACGCTGGAAATCAATCGCCTCGACGACGACGCGCTAAAAGCGCATTTCGACGCCAACACCGATCTGGCCCGTTACGAGCCCGTATTCCGCCGCATCCGCGCAATGAAACCCTATCAGCTATCTGACGAGCTAGAAAAATTCCTGCACGATCTGGGTGTTGTTGGCGATGCCTGGGAACGCCTGTTCGACGAGACCATCGCGGGCTTGACCTTTGATGTTGACGGAGAAGAGTTGAACATCGAAGGCACACTCAACCTACTGACCGAGCAGGACCGCAGCAAACGCGAAGCGGCTTCTCGCGAATTGGCCCGGGTGTTTCAGGACAACGTCAAGACCTTCGCGCGCGTTCACAACACGCAGGCCAAGGAAAAGGAAATCGTCGACCGCTGGCGCAATATGCCGACTGCGCAGACTGGTCGCCATCTGTCGAATGACGTCGAACCCGAGGTCGTCGAGGCCCTGCGCGAGGCGGTCGTGGCTGCCTACCCCAAGCTGAGCCACCGGTACTACGAGCTAAAGCGCAAATGGCTGGGTCTGGACGTGATGCAGGTCTGGGATCGCAACGCCCCCCTGCCGATGGAAGACACGCAGATTGTCGGCTGGGATGACGCCGAGAAAACCGTGATGGATGCCTATGAGGCCTTTGATCCGCGTATGGGTGAGATCGCCGCGCCGTTCTTCTCGAAGGGTTGGATTGATGCCGCGGTGAAACCGGGCAAGGCGCCGGGCGCCTTTGCGCATCCCACCGTAACTGACGTCCACCCCTATGTGATGCTGAACTATCTTGGTAAGCCCCGCGATGTGATGACCCTGGCGCATGAGCTGGGCCATGGCGTTCATCAGGTTTTGGCCGCCGATCAAGGTGAGATGCTGTCTTCCACCCCGCTGACGCTGGCCGAAACCGCTTCGGTTTTTGGTGAAATGCTGACCTTCCGCAAAATGCTGGACAAGGCCGAAACCCCTGAGCAGCGCAAGATTCTGCTGGCTGGCAAGGTCGAGGACATGATCAACACGGTCGTGCGCCAAATCGCCTTCTATGACTTCGAATGCAAATTGCACGCCGCACGCCGCGAGGGCGAGTTGACCCCGGACGACATCAACGCCCTGTGGATGAGCGTTCAGGCCGAAAGCCTCGGCCCCGCATTTGAATTCATGGAAGGGTATGAGACGTTCTGGGCCTATATCCCACATTTCGTGCACTCGCCCTTCTACGTCTACGCCTATGCCTTTGGCGACGGCCTCGTAAACGCGCTCTATTCCGTCTACGAAAGCGGCGCCGACGGGTTCGAGGACAAATACTTCGACATGCTGCGCGCCGGTGGGTCAAAACACCACAAAGAGCTGCTGGCCCCGTTCGGTCTGGATGCTAGCGATCCCAAGTTCTGGGACAAAGGCCTGTCGATGATCTCGGGCTTTATTGACGAGTTGGAGGCGATGGAGGGCTGAAGCCGCCTGAAGCGGAGACGGTGATGTCTGCTTCGCGGACAAAGCGGACAAACGAACGAACAGTCCGAATGTCCGCTTCAAGAAGTCAGAAACCTACGAATTCTTCCAGAGTATACCCGTTTTCATATATTTCGGTTTTGGTCCGAGACAGGCTCAAGGCCGATGTATTGCTGCCAAACAATCCAACTCCGGTTCCCAAGATACATGGCGCTCGCTTGAGGATCAGCCTGTCGATCAATCCTTCGACGAGCATCCATCCTGCGAACTCTCCTCCGCCGCACAAATATACCGGGCCATCTGATTCTCGGGCTATCTGCCGAATATCGTCTGGATCTGGCCGCTTTAGAACCGATACCTCGGATTTCTCAGGCAACTGAAACGTGTTTGAGAACACAATCGTGTTCATGTGCGGATATGGGTTCTGTCCGGGTTCTAGTCCGTATTCATAGCCAAACTCATAGGTCTTCCGGCCCATGATTGCTGTCTTGTAGCCTTCAAGCCGATTGGCATAGTCGTCGACAACGGGCCCTTCATGGGCGAATTTCGAAATGTCTCCAGACAAACCAGAGATAAACCCGTCAAGCGATACGGCGACGTCATAGATAATGGGATGCATCTGCTGCTCCTGTACAATGATTTCCAATGAAGCCAGTTAGCTTCGTGCAGGGTGGAAATTACTTGATCACTGACAGGGCACTCCTCAGATTGAACGCGTCACTAGATGAGTTTCGTGGTCTGGTCAACGTTGCGTCAAATGAGCATTCGAGCAAAAAGCAGCATCCTCTACTTTGGGCTCAAAGCAAACATAATAAACTCACCTCAACTGACTGTCCTTCGACCCGCGCCGGTTGATACCGCCGCGCATTTTATGCACTCCGTCACGTTCTTGCTGGCACTCGAGGCACAGTTTCACGCCAGGCAGTGCTGTGCGGCGCTTTTCGGGGATTGGTTCTTCGCATTCGGCACATTGGGTCAGGCTTTCGCCTACGGGCCGTTTCTGGGCCTGCATTCGGGCCAGCTCATCCGAAATGGATGCTTCGATCTGTTCGCTTACTGCGCCGTCGCGCGCCCAGCCACCTGCCATCGGGATGCCTCCTGTAAAGGTGTTAGCCGATTTTGCAGCGGTTCAAGAAGCGTGGCAAGTCATGGCAGCGCCACTGCATTCTCCAGCACACGGTCAATCACTTCCTGCGTGCCGCGTGAAAACTCCAGCGGGCAGGGATATTCGGCACCCTCACGGACCGACCGACAAAAAGCTTCGACCTGCAGCTTATAGTGATCGTCCGCGGGGAAACGTGTGACCTGTATTTCCAGGCCGGGGCGGTGCAATTCGACACGCGCCTCTCCGAACACACGCGGATTGAACGGCGCAGTCAGCCGGATCATGCCGCGGTCGCCATGAAACACCATCTCTTGATGCGGATGCATTCGGATCGAGACATAGCTGGAATAGGTGAAATCCGGGAACTGAGCGCGAATCTCGGTAAAAGCGTCGACCCCATCCTCCCACCGGATGGCGGATTCGACCTGAATCGGCTCCTGCCCGGTGACAAAGCGCGCGCTGCCAATCACATAGACGCCAATATCACGCAGCCCACCTCCGCCGGTCTCAGCCCGGTTGCGAATGTTTGCCGTATCCGCCCGGCTGTCAAAGCTGAACGCACCCGTCACATGGGCCAAATTCCCGATCGCCTTGTCGGCGATCAGCTTGCGTACAAACTTCCATTGAGGGTGTTGGACGATCATATAAGCCTCGGCCGCCAACAATCCGGTCTCATCCCGTTTGTTGATCAATGGGGCAAATTCGGACACGGTCATAGCCATCGGCTTTTCACACAGCACATGTTTACCGGCGTCCAGTGCCTTAAGGCTCCATTCGACATGCAAATGGTTGGGCAGCGGGATGTAAACGGCCTCAATCTGTGGGTCGTTCAGCAACGCATCATAACTGTCATAAACCGTCAAATCCGGGCAAAAGGCCTGAAACGGTTCGGCTTTGGCGGGATCGGACGTCGCAAGGCCTGCCAGACGCGCGCCCTCAGCTGCGTGGATTGCAGGGGCCATATATTGCCGCGCGAATTTCGCAGCTCCCAATACGCCCCAATTCACCGGATTCTGCATCATGGACACCCCCTATGGCTTTGATCCGGTCTGTTGTAATCGCCCTCAGTCCGAGTGTCATTAGCGCTAACACAAATAGAAAACCCGGCACGACCAATGTCGCACCGGGCCCGTTCAATAAACGAAGAGGTCAGGCTGTGGCCAGCATCCCTTTTTCGCGGGCAAGCTCTCGCATCTTCTTCTGAAGTTTCTCAAAAGCGCGGACTTCAATCTGGCGAATGCGTTCGCGACTGACATTGTACTGCGTACTCAGCTCTTCCAGTGTGACGGCCTGATCCATCAGGCGGCGTTGGGTCAGAATGTCTTTTTCCCGGTCATTCAAAACTTCAAGAGCAGCCGCCAACAGCTCGCGGCGGGCGTCGAGCTCATCGCGGGCCTCATAGTCGCCCGCCTGATCGGCATCCTCGTCCTCAAGCCAGTCCTGCCATTGCATGGTGCCTTCGCCCTCGGACCCGACGGTCGCATTCAGAGAGGCGTCGCCACCGGACATCCGGCGGTTCATGCTGATCACTTCTGCTTCGGTCACACCAAGGTCATTTGCGATCCGGGCCACGTTTTCCGGACGCAGGTCGCCCTCTTCCAGCGCACCGATGCGTGCCTTAGCTTTGCGCAAGTTGAAAAACAGCTTTTTCTGCGCCGAGGTTGTACCCAGTTTGACCAAAGACCATGACCGCAGAATGTATTCCTGAATCGAGGCGCGAATCCACCACATGGCATAGGTCGCCAGCCGGAATCCTTTTTCCGGGTCAAACCGTTTCACGGCCTGCATAAGACCGACATTGGCCTCGGAGATCACTTCGGCCTGTGGCAGCCCATAACCGCGATAACCCATAGCGATCTTGGCCGCCAACCGTAGGTGGGAGGTCACCATTTTATGTGCAGCTTCAGTATCTTGCTTCTCAACCCAGCTTTTGGCCAGCATGTATTCTTCTTCTGGCTCCAGCAGGGGAAACTTCCGAATTTCCTGCATATAGCGGTTCAGCCCGCCTTCCGGCGTCGGCGCGGGGAGATTTGCGTAATTGGCCATGTTTCTTGTCCCTCCGACAAATGTTTAAGTCGTTAACATGGATATGGGAGGTCGTCCCGATCCGTTCAAGAGGTACCGTTAACAGTTTGAAATTAACGTTTGATAAAGGAAACCTAAGAAAACGTTATTCACGTAACTTTGCTTATTATGTCAGCGGTGTGCGCAGCTGTTCAATCAGATTTTCCATATCATCCGGCAACACAGCCTCGAAGCGAAGGTTTTCACCCGATATCGGGTGCTCAAAACCCAAAACCGCAGCATGAAGCGCCTGACGAGGAAAGTCTCGTACAGCCTCGGCGGCAGACGCGCTAAAGGCTTTAGCTGCGAGTTTCCGCTTGCCCCCATAAACCGGATCACCGACCAGACCATGACCGGCATGGGTCATGTGAACCCGAATCTGATGCGTGCGGCCCGTTTCCAGCCAGCATTCGATCAGAGCCAGCCCCTGCGGCGCCCCAAACGTTTCGACCAGGCGGGCGCGCGTGACAGCGTGGCGACCACCGTGAAACAGCACAGCCTGTCGTTGCCGGTCTGTCTTGTGACGGGCCAGCTGAGTGGTGATCCGCATGATGTTTCCGGGCTCAAAGCTGACACCTTTGACGCCGCGCAACCGGGGATCATTGGCATCCGGGACACCGTAACAGATGGCGCGATAATAGCGTTCGACACTATGCGCCTCGAACTGCGCGGCAAGCCCGTGATGGGCCGCGTCGGATTTGGCCACCACCAGCAACCCGCTGGTTTCCTTGTCGATACGATGCACGATGCCGGGGCGCTTTACGCCGCCTACGCCAGACAGGTCATCACCGCAGTGATGCAGCAACGCATTGACCAATGTCCCGTTCGGAGAGCCGGGCGCAGGATGCACGACCATACCCGCAGGTTTATTGACCACGATCAGGTCGGTATCCTCGAATACGACCTCCAGCGGGATGTCTTCCGGGCCGATATGGCTGTCTTCGGCCTCGGCCACAGTGATCGCCACCACTGCGCCTTCGGCCACCTTGGCCTTGGGGTCGCGGGCGGCGGTTCCGTTGATCATCACGGCCCCCTCTTCGATCAGCTTCCCCAATCGGGTCCGCGACAGGCTTTCCTCGGCTGGCACATCGCGGGAAAGCGCCTTATCAAGGCGGGGCGGCGGATCGGCCGCGATTTGAAACTCAATCTGGCGAGTGCCCATGACTGTCCCTTCCGAACCCCAAGAACCGCAGGAAACGCCGCAGCTTCGCCTGCTGCGGAGAATGGTCATGCTGCTGACCGCGGTAATGATTGGCGGGGTTCTAGTGACATTCGCACTGATTGTCATCCGGCTATCGGACCGGACCCCTACCCTGCCTGATCAGGTTGAGTTGCCCGATGGCGCAAAAGCGCAGGCGGTCACCATTGGAAACAACTGGTTTGCGGTTGTGACTGATGACAATCGCATCCTGATCTTTGACAAAACCACTGGCCGGCAGCGCCAGGAAATTACCGTCGAATAAGGTCAACCCTCTAGCGCCATGCGAAACACGATCTCGGATGCCTGGCGCAGCGCCTGATATTCCGCGGCTGTGTCCCGGCGAAACGACTGATCATGCATGCTCAACCTGACAGGGGCAAAAAGCTGCGTCCGGTCGGGAAAGAACTCTTGATGAAAACTCACATCTTCATTTGCCATAAACGCGTCCAGCCAGGCGCGTTCATCCGGTTCAAGCACATCATTCTTACGCATCATCACGGGATCATCGACAGCCCGACGTCGCAACTGGCGACTTTTCTTGCGTCCCATAGCCCTTGTGACCACACCAAACGCCTCACACGCGGCTCTTGAATGCGAAGGATTGGACGATGTTTCGGTCTTGCTGTCCAAGGGCAGTTGGACGCCGATGCGATCCAGAAAATCATCGATAATGTTGCCATTGGCCATTTCAGAGCGCTCATACAGCATAGGCACCAACGAGACGCCCGGAAAAGCTGACCTAATCCGAGCCGCAGCACTGGCAAAGCTGAAACGCTCAGGATGCGCACGTATCTCGTCCAGCTGGGTACGAATATATTCAGAGCCGCCCCCGGCAAGCCTGCCGTTCTTTGCCCTTTGTTTATAATCGGCCTCGAAAAAGTCAGAATATCTACGGCAGTAGAAAGCAATCCTCATCTCACGCGCGGGGATCTCAGCGAAAATCTCGGCCAGTTTGTGCAGATCGACTGAGTACAACATCTCAGACGATACCAAGCATGCCTTATCCTCATGCTCAGCATATTCCCTTGCCATCGCTTCGCGCAGGGCGGTGACCGGCTGTTCGGTTTGGTTCATGTGGAAGGCAATCAGGTTATGACTGCTGGCCAGACGCCCCTGCCCCTCGGTTCGCCTGCGGCCCGTTTCCATATAGTGTAATCCGGCCCCAGCCATCACTTGACCGTTTTTGCGAACAAACCCCTGTAACGCAGTCGACCCAGTCTTGGGCATTCCTATGTGTAGCCAGAGCATGAAACGTTCCTATTCGCCAAGCGACCTCAGGTCTCGGCCTTGGCTGAGAACCCGGCGGTCATCTGACGCATGAGGTCTTGCATCTCGGGTTGTTCGCGCAACTGGGCAACCTGTTGGCGATGCAGATCGCAGGTCATATGGTGCAGGCGGGCCGTCTCAGCGTCTGACAGCATTTCGTAATACAAAGCCCGTTTCCGATCGAGGATTGTGTCGATCGAGGTCTCAGTTTCGGCGTTTTGGTTCATCATGTTCCAATATTCCATCCCAAGGCTTTCCCCCAGATGATGGGCCCGACCACGCATTTTCTTGACCAGATAACTTTCACAGGATTTCAAAGCATAGTGATTGATCTGAACATGCTCGTACCCGACGGAGTCCCGCGCCGATCGCCAACTGGCAGTAAAATACCTTTCGGGCATCGGTTGACCGGATCCGTTGTACCAATGGCATTCTTCCATCGTTTCAACGGTCGGCCTTTTCGGTCGATGGACACCGAGCGCATCCCACAGGCCGCGTTGGAACATGGTCTTAAAGCCCCAAGCTTGCGGCGGTCGAAAAATACGCTCAGGTGCAGCTTGGCGAAACTGATCCGACAGAAAACGGTCCTCGTACCGAACAATTCCGGCGTTTCCAAATAGACGCCAAGTCATTGAAATCGTTTTTGCATCCGGCATGGCACCTGTCAGCGCACGCAATGTATGGTCGCCGGTTCTGACGTTAATATGTTCATCCGCGTCGATAACGATCACCCAATCCTGTGGACGGGCCACTTCCATTTTCAGAAAGGCGTTATAGGCGCGTTTTTGCGGGCTGGTCTGACGTCTCGAGTTGTTGTCGACATGCGTGACAATGCCAAGGTCATGCAATCGCTGCAGCAAGGCATCTGTACCATCGGTACAGTCATTGGTCATGACCACAATCTGGTCCACACCAATGGCACGATTATGGGCGATCCATTCAAGAACGAATGGTCCTTCGTTCTTCATAGGGGTAACGCTGATATATCGAGGATCCTGTTCGGCCATACCTGACTGCCCTGCTTGTTTTCATTGCCCCGGTGGTATCGGAGATTTGTTTAAGATTTTGACTGCAAACTACCGGTATTCAAGCCGGTCACCAAGAGAAATCCGTCTATTTTCCACCCGCACGTTTCAGCTGATTGGAATATCGTTTTAGGGTTGGGCACAACGCGTGGGCCTTGGAAAGATGAACGCGCGCATTCTGCTTTTCACCTCGTTGCAGATATATCCTGCCTGCCTCGCCTTGGATCGCCGCTGTATTGTCATCCAGTTCCGCAGCCTGAATAATTTGGTTTTGCCCCTGTTCTTCGGCCCCGTTCCTTTCAAGGTATTGCCCCATCGCAAAGACCAGAAATGGGTTTCCCGGATCACAGGCCAACGCATCTGCCATGGCCAGCCTTCCGTTTACAAAATCTCCATCTTTCTCATACAGTTCGGCCAGTCGCTTTAAGTATAACGGGTTATCCGGAAGGCGCTTGGCCACTTTCCGCGCAATATCCAAAGACTGCGCCAAAGATGTATCTCCCAAATGCAAACGCAGCAAAGATTGCACCCCTTCAAAGCGCGGGTCTTCGCGGGAAATGCGAACATCCTCGGGCAACTGAGTTGAGCTTTCTAGCCCGTCAGCCAAAGTCTGCAAGCGGGATCGGTTGGAGGTTAGACGGCGCGCCCTTTGATCTACGGACAGACTAGCCCAATCCAATAGGATCAGGTCGAAATTACAGGGCGGGCGACCCAGTACCTTCCTCTGCGCAACGTGCGCATTGTAGTTGAACCAAGGCCTCCGAACAGCCTTCTGCATCACCCAATCCATTGGCGGCATTGCGCGCTGCGCAATCTGTTCACGATACAAAAGCCGAGAGCCAAATATGATGACATCCGGGCGCATTGGTTTTGTCCAAAACGCCCTGCTGAACACCTGCGCAGCCTTCCAGCGTTTCTTCTGCCCTCCAAATATCGCGGCTTGAAGTGCAGTTACGACAGCAAAATCTTCGGGCCAGATATGCGGGTTTTCGAAGGCTGCTTCAGTCATCTCTAACGCTTCGGCCCAACGATTCAGATAAAAGTAATTCAACGCCTGAAGAAGTGGAAGGAATGCATTATCCGAACCTGCATCCATCAACGGCTGCACCAGTTCCAATGCCTCTTCGGCCCGATCTCCCGCGCCCAAACCATGAAGATAAAACGAAGCCTTGGCATAGATATGAGCGGCTTCTGAGAGATTCAGAAATTCTTCTGGACCGCGTTGCAGGCGTGCGATCACTTGTTCGTTGGCGCGTTTGACTTCATCTTCGTTCAAAACATCGCGAAAAACTTTTCCCTGCTGCCCTGAAATTCGCGCCGCTGCCATGGAAAAGGCGGAAACGTACGGCGCTATCAACTGATCCGCGCGCGACATGGTATAGAGCTCCAGAAAGTCTCGTTGTGCACGGGTCAGACTGGAAAGATCCGCGATATCTGACATTTGCATAAGGTGCGGAAACTGCACTTGGAATCGGGCCACAAGCTCGGGCTGATCTGAAAACATGATCGCGGCACACCCTGCGTTTTTTCCAAGATGCGCTGCATACAGTTCTTCCGGTTCGATCTTTGCCGGCCAGGTCGTATGCTTCCACGGCAGACCATTCAGGATGTCGCCACGGCGAATGTGATAGGCCGACACCCCCTTGCCACTTAGTTTGGCATCTGCCTTTTCCATAATGTTCCGGATTTCATCCGTGAACCCGATCTGATGGATGAACTCTCGGTACCGGGGGCGGATCTGCTCGACATCTTCCCATTGAAAGGCCAGAACCTCAAAGCCTTCCTCGACGACAACAGAGCGGCCGGAATTCAGATGGGATATCAGCCGATCCGGTGTCGCATCGCCCTGAAACGACCATATCGGCAGGGCGTTCTCGCCTAGAGCATCAAAGGATTCGGTGCTCAGGAAATGCTCATCCATCCACTCTTGTGAGAACAATTCTTGCGGCTGGTCCAGCTCTGGCGCATCCGCACCTTTGGGAAACCAGTTGACCCGATAGCTGGTGTCAAAATCCTCGGCCAACCGGATGCAGGTCAGCATCATCAGCAACCGGGCACCCATCCGGTCTTTGCGCTGGCCGATAAAGACCCCCTTTTCGGGCTTCATGAGGCTGCTTCGGCCAAGGCTGCGCGCCGCAGCCGTCGGAACCTCTGCCTTGCTTGCGTAACAAGCTGTGGGTGACGTTCGCCGCCAATCGCCTCGATCCCGCGCATATACAAAGGCAGTCGCCGCCGTGCCCGCATCATTCGGTAATAGGCCTGGGGTTCCAGTGTGCCGTCCATCGCCTCGAGCATAACCGGCTTCAGTATATCCAATTTGCGCAGCATCGGGGCCGCGAAATGGTTTGAAAACCATGTCTTCAGCAGCACGACATTATCGCCTTTCAATCGCGTCACCTGCTGGCGATCAAGATCAAAAAAGGGATCATAGAAAACGTAGGCTTTCCCCACATTTTCAACGGCTTGCGTGGCATCGCTAAAGGGAAGATCCCAGTCTTGCACCTGCCCGAACCGATACCGGGTCTCCCACGGGACCAGCCGTTCATCCAGCGTTGTCTGCGGATTGAAAGCGATGACATTGGCGCCGGGAACAAGGGCCGAGAATGTCAGCGCTCCAAATCCGCCCATCGAAGCGCCCGCAAACACAACCTGATCAAACTGTGCAAAAAAACCCTGATCCGCTTGGGTCTGAAAATACGAGATGATCTCGGGATCGCGGTACCAGGCTTTGGTCCGCGCAAATATCCCCATATGGGACCAGCCTTCGTCACGGAAGAACTTCCAGCCCCAGGGTTCGCGGGAAAAAGACAGGTCGTTGGCATTGGCAATGTTGTCAAAGCTGACCACAAGCCGGGACGCAGACCTTTGGTGAAACAAAACCGAGTGTCTGTTCAGCTTTTGCAGAAACCCGGTCCCGTCCCCACCTGGATACAGCTCGACAAACCAAGGGGGCGCAGGGTCTGTCAGAATCCGTTCATACCCCGTCTTACGATCGGGGTGATCAGGCTTGAGCTGCTCTTTTGAAAGGTCTTCTGCCATGGTGATCAGACCAGATTTTCCGCAAGCCAGAGGCGGAAATCCACCCAGTCAGGCCGCAACTTGATCTCTGATATCTTGGTGCGATGCCAGTCACATGCCTTCGCGTGCAGGCAGCCGAGTTCTTCATCGGCTTTCAGTTCGGCCAGCAATGGGGCCGCGCGATGCGCTGCTGGCAGTATCGAGTGATCTGTTTCTTTGTTGGCATTCATGTCCTGCCAATAGGCTTGCCCTTGGTCTACGCGGATATGATTGGTACGGCCCCGATCCCTTTTGACCAGAAACCCATCCAAAGACCGGACGGAATAGTGATGAATCCGCCCCAGCGAATGATCAAATTTCCTCCATGCGCGCCACCCGACCTTCTCGGACGGAAACAGCCTGCCACCGGCATCGGACCAAGCGATTTCGCTTTCTTTCCCTTCTTCGACCCCTTTCGGGCGATGCGGGCCGAACCGCGTAAATTTTCCGTTGTTACGAAACAGGGTTTTCAGACCATAGGCCCGGCCGGAATGATACGGGAATTCCTGATCCCCCATCGAAAAGGACTCGGTCACAGGTTTGTCTTCAAAGCTGATATTCCCCGAACTACCAAACAATTTCCACGCGAATGAGATCGCATCCACCGGCTTTCCGGCCCGCTGTTCGGTTTCTGCGATCAGCGCCGCAAAGCTGTTGTCACCGCAGCGGATGTTCCAGAATTCATCAACATCCAGACACATCAGCCAGTCGGCCTCTTTCACTTTGGGCTGACGCCGCGCGCGCCGTAGCATCTGATGCTGCGGGTTTCCCCCTTCTTTGACCTCGTTCGGGACATGTGTGGCAAGACCCAATTCCTGCAGCCTGCGGGCAATGGCATCCGTGCCGTCTTCACAGCTATTGGTGAAGATCACAAAGTGATCGACTCCCAGTGTTTTGTGGAATGCGACCCATTCCAGCATATAGGGGCCTTCGTTCTTCATCGTCGTGAATACGGTGAGCGCCTGAGACATGTATTTCCTGCCATAACTTCTTTGCCCAAGTCATACACAACCCGGCAAGCACGGGCGAGATGGGATTTGGGTGCAAAAGAAATACTGCGCGAAACTGGTGCAAAGCTACACCCACTGGGTAGGGATCATACTATTTCGAATGAATATCCAAGTGGTTGAAGCGGCTAACCTTAATCACGCCAAAATGCGCCCACTCTTTCTTTGGTTGCAGCAGGACGCATTTGGCTGGTTCAAGGTTAGTCGGTTCTGAATCGTCGTGAACCAGGTCAGAATCTCAGCGACAGACATGACATTCCGCCATCCAATTTGGCGCATTCCACATTGTCGATTTCGACCACATCATAACCGTTCTGGCGCAACATCTCGGTGGTACGCGGGAAGCCGGCCGGAGCCAGGACAAATTGGTTGAACCGGATCGAGTTTGCAGCGGCTTCTTCGCCTTCTGCCACATGCAGAACCCGATACCCTTCGAAGCAGCCGGATGCGTCCAGCCGCTTCGTGGACAGGATGGTTTCCCCATCCAGCAACGAACAATCCGTTTTGAAGTGCAACACGCCCGGTGGTGTAAAAACCTCGCGTACGGTGTGGCCCCAGTCGGAAACGATTTCGGTCAGCTCTGTGACACCGGCCGCATCGGTCCGATCTGACCGGCCAACCAGAATTTCGCGACCCGTTACCAGAATGTCCCCGCCTTCAATATGGCCGGGCCCAGCGATCTGCCGAACCTCGTCATAAACGCCGCGGATTGTCGGCTCCATCTCGGCCACCTCACCCATGCGGCTGGGTGCACCGGGGCGCATCATCACCGCACCCTGAGGAAGACACAGTGTGGTATCTTCGACAAAGACGGCATCCGGATACGTCTCAAGGGGAGCCAGTTCGATAACCTCTGCTCCGGTTTTCTTGAGGGTTTCAACATAATGCGCATGAGATGCAAGCATTCGGTCTAGGTCCGGCGTACCGATATCTTCTGCACGCAGACCATCGGTGATGGACGCTGCTGGGCGACGGGTGATCGCGCGCGAGAATTCATAGGTCGGGTCAGTCATTTTCGGTCTCACTTTTAATCAAGAGTGTGATTGGTTTGGCGCGCGGATTTCAACAAGCCGCGGGCCATCTTGGGATTGTGCAGACGACAAAGCTTGGGCCACGTCCAACGGGTCGGGGCCAGTGCGCCAGAACGGCATGCCGCACGACCGGGCGACGCTTTCAAAATCCGGTGGGGTCGGATCGCATCCCAGCACAGTCACACCGACCGCCTGCATTGATGTGGCGATTTCCTGATAACCGTGGTTGTTCCAGATCACGAAGGTGATCGGCAGTTTTTCATCAACGGCGCACATCAGCTCAGGAAGGCTGAACTGCGCCCCGCCGTCGCCTGCGATACAAATGACCGGAGCGTCAGGGTCCGCCAATGCAGCGCCGATCGCGGCAGGTATGCCATATCCAAGCGCTCCGAACCCGGTCGCGGCGTTGAACCACCCGCCGGGCCGATCATGATCGTAGTAAAGGTTTCCTGCATAGATCGGATAAGCAGAATCGCCCACCATGATCGCGTTAGGGACTGCATCGCGCATGGCGTTCAGCACAGCCAGTAACGCCTGCATTTCCGGCCCGATTTCTTCGACCGCGTTCTGCCGCGAAGTAGCTGCGCGCGCGACACCGTTTGCCGACTTGGGCGATGCGGCAAACCGATCCACAAGCTCGGCCGCTGCCATCGCCGCATCACCAACAATGGCAATGTCCGCCGCGTGGCGCTTCAGCTGATCGGGGCATAGGTCCACACGGATCAGGGATGGCATTTCAGCCATCGTGCCGGTGGCGTACATATCGTAGTCCGTCTGGCCCAGCTCAGTCCCCAAAGCCAGAACCACGTCGGACTGTTCGATCAAAGCACGCACTGAATTCAGGCTTGGGCTTGCAGGCACGCTCAACGAGTGATCATACATCAACCCGCGCGCATTCACGGTTTGAACAACCGGCGCGTCCAGCGCTTCGGCCAGCTGCCGGATCGACCTGCCCGCGCTGCGCGCACCGCCGCCGACCAGAATGACCGGCGCTTTTGCCGACCCCAGTAGCTTGGCAGCACGGTCAAGAAGCGCCGGATCAGGAGACTTATCGACAGGACCTTTCGCAGCATCGGTCGGACCAGCAAACTCGTCCCCCGCAACGTCTAGCGGGATTTCGATATGTGTTGGCCCTGGGCGACCGGATTGAAACATGGCGAAGGCGCGGTCCAACGCGGCTGCTAGTTCAACTGACTTTTCAACTCGGTCCGATGACAGAGCGACTGTTCGCGCCATCGCTCGTTGATCCGGTAACTCATGCAAGTGACCAAGCCCTTTGCCAAGACTGGACAACGTGTTGACCCCCGACACAACCAGCATCGGAACGCTGTCTGCCCGAGCCTGCCCCATCGCCGTGAGTGTATTGGTCAGACCGGGGCCGGTAATCACAAAGGCCACGCCGGGCTTGCCGGATACCCTGGCATAACCATCAGCCATGAACCCTGCCCCCTGCTCGTGTCGTGGGGTGACATGGCGAATGCCCGATGCGGCCAGCCCGCGGTACAATTCGACCGTATGCACGCCGGGGATGCCAAACACGGTATCCACATCGCGCCTGACCAGTTGATCAACCAGCGCCTCACCAATGCTCGTCATGCGTTTTCCAGTTGCAGTTGGGTCGCGTGGGCAACGATCCGGTCACAGGCTTCGGTAAAGATCGCGTCGTCCACCGTCAGCGCGATACGGACCCAGTTATCAACCGTGTCACCGAAAGACGGCCCCGGCATCACCGCGACTTTGCCATGTTCGAGCAGATGAAAGGCGTACTCGTTTCCATTCATCCCGGTGGCCGAGACATCAATCATCGCAAACATACCTGCCTGTGGAAGATGCACACGCAGATGTGTCTCGTTCGGCAGCCTGTCGTTCAGCATCCGGGCGCGGCGGGCGTACCGTTGCGCCATGCCTTCGGCCACGGTTGATCCGTTGCGAATAGCCGTCTCGGTCATGTCGGCGATGAAGGGCTGATTTCCAAACAGCATGGTTTCCGACAGCGACAAAAGGCGCGCGGTAAACTCCTCGGGGCCAATGCACCAACCGCTGCGGAATCCGGGGGCGGCATGGGATTTTGATATCGACGAGACGACGATTACCCGATCCGCCAACTCGGACCGCGACAGGGGTGAGGTAAACACAGATCCGTCAAAGATCAGTTCTTCATAAACCTCATCAGAAATGATCCATAGATCATGCTCGATAGCCAGCTTGCCGATTGCGTCTATGTCTTCGCGTGTCAGGATCGACCCGGTAGGATTATGCGGTGTGGTTAACAAAAGCGCAGTGGTCTTCGCGGTAATCCTGTCCGCGATATCATCCGCAGAAATACGAAAACCGTTTTCCGGCCGCAATGGAACCGGCACAATATCCGCACCGCTTGCGCGTACCACACCTTGATAGGTTGCATACATCGGATCGCCCACCAGCACCTCACAACCCGCCTCGGCCACGCCCATCAGGACGGTAAATAGCGAGGTCTGGGTGCCTGGAAAACACAGCACTTGATTATCCGTGATCGTGCGCCCGGATCTGGCCGAATAACGATTGGCCAGTGCAGAGCGCAGTCCAGCCTCACCACGCCCATTGGAGTAGTTAGTACGCCCGGCGCGCAAAGCGTCCACAGCGCTTTCCACCAGTTCGGTAGGCGTTGGCACATCCGGCTCGCCAATGGTCAATTCGATGATATCCTGCCCCTGCTCGACAAGTTCCTTGGCCTTGAGATAAACTTCCCATTTGGCGCCACCCAGGCCGGCAAGGCGTTCAGTAATCGCTGTTTTCTTCATGTCTGCCTCTGCTCAAGATCCGTCAATTCAACACCGATAATTGCCCCAACCGAAGCCAGCCCAATCTCGGGCAGCTCATCCGGCTCAAAGGCGTATGGCAGGGCGCCGCCTTCCATCCACAAGCCGTCGACCACGGCGTTGCATGCGATAGCCAACCTGCGCAGTTCCGCCGGGCTGGCTGGTATGCCTACCTCGTTCAGCGCATCTGCAATGAGTGATTCCAAGCGGTCACGAAAATCCCGATATGTCTGTTCGTGGATCGCTTGCATTTTGTCGTCCGCCAGAACTTTGTTCAAAAAGCCCGCCCATAGGGACACTGACCCCGGATCGACCACCGGATGGGTCAACCCGGTCGTTACAAACGTCGCCAGCCGCAATCTAGCTGTGCTATAATCTCCGTCTGCAGGGGCCGACGTCATATCCGTCAGTCGCCGCATATGAAAGTCATAAGCTGCTGTAATTAAATCTTCTTTCGAAGAAAAATAGTGCCGGATCAGACCCTGAGTTACACTGGCCCGCTCGGCAATCGCCCGAACGGTCGCACCTTGCAAACCTTGCTCGGCGATCAAAGACAGCGTGGCCTGGATCAACGCCTCTTTGCGCTGCTCCGCGGGTTCTCGCTTGAATTTTGTTGCGTGATCCGACATCTATCTTTCCAGAAATTATAATTATACAGTTGCATAATTGTAGGGATTTGCTAAAGCTGCAAGTAAAAAAACGGTTGAGAGGGATGAAACTGCAAAATGAACGCTGACCCAGAAACCACGCTGGATGAAGCCATTCGGGTCACTGACTTGCACAAGTCTTTTGGCTCGCTCGAAGTTCTCAAAGGCGTTTCACTTACTGCCCATCAGGGTGATGTCGTCGCCATCATCGGAGGCAGTGGTTCGGGGAAATCCACGTTCCTTCGCTGTATCAATTTCCTTGAAACGCCCAGTTCCGGAGAAATCGTCGTAAACGGCGAGCCAATTGAGATGCGCCCGGATGGCACGCCTAAGGACCGGCGTCAGCTGGAACGCATCCGCACCCGACTGGCAATGGTGTTTCAGGCCTTCAACCTTTGGACCCACCGGACGCTGCTGGAAAATGTCATCGAGGTGCCCGTTCACGTGCTGAAAGTGCCGCGGGACGAGGCGATCAAGCGCGCGCACCAGTTGCTGGAGCGCGTCGGGCTTGGCGACAAGGCGGAAACCTTCCCTTCCTTTCTGTCAGGCGGTCAGCAACAGCGCGCTGCGATTGCGCGTGCTCTTGCCGTTGATCCCAGCGTAATGTTGTTTGACGAGCCAACCAGCGCGTTAGATCCAGAACTTGTTGGTGAAGTACTGACCGTAATTCGCGATCTGGCGGCCGAGGGCCGAACCATGTTGCTGGTCACGCATGAGATGAAGTTTGCGCGCGAGGTTGCGACCCATGTTGTGTATCTTTTCGAAGGAAAGATCGAGGAACAGGGGCCACCCGACGAACTTTTCGACAATCCGAAATCCGCAAGGCTGCAACAATTCCTAAAATCAGTCGGCTGAACAAACAAAATATCAAACAGGGAGAATATTAATGAAAAACAAAAAGCTAATCGTGGCCGCATTGGCTGCTGCTGTGCTTTCGGCTGGAACGGCTGGCGCAGATGAAGTCAAGATCGGGATCGCAGCCGAGCCTTATCCGCCTTTCGCATCGCTGGATGCCTCTGGCAAATGGGTCGGTTGGGAGATCGAGGTTATTGATGCGGTCTGTGCCGCCGCCGAGCTTGAGTGTGTGATCACTCCGGTTGCGTGGGACGGGATCATCCCATCACTGACCGGTCAGCAGATTGATGCCCTGATGGCGTCGATGTCGATCACCGAAGAGCGCATGAAAACGATCGATTTCAGCGATCCTTACTACAACACTCCGGCCGTTATCGTCGCCGACAAGTCGATGGACATTGAACCGACACCAGAATCTCTGGCCGGTAAGATCATCGGTATTCAGGCGTCCACGATCCATCAGGCCTATGCCAACGAGCATTTCAAGGATGCGGCAGAAATCCGGGTGTATCAGACTCAGGACGAAGCCAACCAGGATCTGTTCGCCGGCCGTATCGACGCGACCCAAGCCGACAGCATCGCCATGGCGGATTTCGTCTCATCTGACACCGGTGCCTGCTGTGAAATCAAAGGCGCGGTCGAAAATGACGTCTCGATCCTAGGTCGCGGCGTCGGCGCGGGTGTCCGCAAGGGCGATGACGCGCTGCGTGAAAAGCTGAATGCGGGTATCGCGGCAATTCTTGCCGACGGCACGCATGACGAAATCACCTCGCGCTATTTCACAGCCAGCATCTATAGCGAGTAAGGTTCGCCGTGGAAGCTATCCTCGAAAGCCTGGGTTTGGCCCAAAGCATGGAGTTGCTTGCCCTTAGTCCTCCGGGATGGGGCGGCAACCTTCTGCGTGGCCTCTCTAACTCGTTGCAGATCGCTTTTGGAGCGTTCGGTTTCGGGTTGATCATCGGGCTTTTCGGGGCCTATGGAAAACTATATGGCGGGCCGGTCACACGTGACCTGCTCGGCATATATACGACTGTAATGCGCGCCGTGCCTGAACTGGTGCTGATCCTGATCCTGTATTACGTCGGGACCGACCTGATCAATCAGGCCGCGCAGGCAATGGGGTATGACCGCGTCGAAATCAGCGGCGTCGTTGCCGGCATCTGGGTTTTGGGCATCGTTCAGGGCGCCTATGCGACCGAGGTTCTCAGGGGCGCAATCAAAGCGGTTCCCACCGGACAGATCGAAGCCGCCCGCGCCTATGGCATGCCCTCGCTGCTGCTGATGCGGCGGGTGACAATTCCCGCGATGATGTCTTTTGCCACGCCTGGATTGGCCAATCTGTGGCTCATTGCAACTAAAGATACGGCCCTGCTGGCCATTGTCGGCTTTAGCGAATTGACGCTGGAGACCCGTCAGGCCGCGGCCAGCACCCGCGCCTATTTCACCTTCTTCCTTGCTGCAGGTGCCTTGTACTTGATCGTCACGCTTTGTTCCGGTGTCGTGTTCGCGCGTATCGAGAAATGGGCCCGTCGTGGGCAGCCTTCGTTGAAGGGAGGAAGCCGATAATGGACTGGCGAGCACTCATGCAGCCGCATCGGATCGTGCTGATGGCACTTTTTGCTGCTTTCGTTATCTGGTGCGCCGTCTCACTGCGCTGGGATTGGATTCCAACCTATGCGCCCCTGGCACTTGAAGGTCTGTGGAGAACCATCTGGCTGTTGGCCGTCACCTGTGTGCTTGGGTTCTTGCTGGCTGTTCCGCTGGGCCTCGCTCAGGCGATTGGGCCCTGGTATCTGTCGGCACCGGCGCGGGTGTTCTGCACGATCATTCGTGGCACGCCCATCCTTTTGCAGATCTGGCTGCTATACTATGGGCTTGGATCGCTTTTCCCTCAGATTCCATGGATACGCGGCAGCGAGCTGTGGCCCTATCTGCGACAGGCTTGGCCCTATGCGGTTCTGGCCCTGACCTTGTCGTACGCAGGCTACGAGGGCGAAATCATGCGCGGTGCCTTTGCCAGCGTTAAGAAGGGTCAACTCGAAGCGGCGCAATCCTTTGGCATGCCTCGGTTTACCATGTTCCGCAGGATCTGGCTGCCTCAGGCCATTCGCAGCGTGCTGCCGACACTAGGCGGTGAGACGATCCTACAGCTGAAAGCAACCCCGCTGGTGGCGACGATAACAGTGGTTGAGATCTACGCTGTGTCGTCAAGAATTCGGGCGGACACCTTTGTTGTCTATGAGCCGCTGCTGCTGTTGGCACTGATCTATCTGATCATTGCAGGCATTATCACACTGATCTTCCGCCGTATTGAGCTGCAGGTCCCTGCCCGGTAACGCAACGCCGGACACCTAAGAAACCTGACACCTGGTCAGAATCCTGGCTGCCAGCGCCTTTACCTTGCTTAACAGCGGGCGGCTGGCGACCGGCTTTGACACGTCGACTGAACGCACCGAAGGCGTCGCGAATTTCGGCCTAAAAAGAATGAAATCCAATGACTTGGTGCGGTCGAGAAGACTCGAACTTCCACGGGTGTTACCCCACAGCGACCTCAACGCTGCGCGTCTACCAATTCCGCCACGACCGCACTGTTAGTGACTTGGTAGTGGGGCGTATAGACCTTGATGATCAAGATGTGAAGAGGCAAAAATCACGTTGGTTTGAATTCCCATTCGGCGCTCTTATCTTTAACAGGTTGTCGTCCAAATGACCCCGTCAGGAGCCCCGCCATGACCTCGCCCGACCCTCGCCCCATCGTTCAGATCGACATAGTCTCCGATGTGGTTTGCCCCTGGTGCATTGTTGGATTCCGGCAGTTGGATCTGGCGCTAAAACAGCAAGATACTCTAGCACAGCTGCGCTGGCATCCGTTCGAATTGAACCCAAACATGGCGCCCGAGGGTCAGAACCTGCGTGAGCACATTGCCGAGAAATACGGCTCCTCGACGGAACAAAGCCAAGCGATGCGGGATCGATTGACGCAAATCGGGGCTGACTTGGGCTTTACCTTCGCCTTTGATGAAGAAAGTCGCATCGTAAACACATTTGCTGCACATCAGCTTCTTGACTGGGCCGAGGCTCAGGGTCGCCAGCATCCACTGAAACTGGCCTTGTTCGAGGCCTATTTCACCAAGCAAATGGACGTTTCGAATATTGAAGTTCTGCTTGAGGCCGCGGAAACTGCCGGTCTGGATCGGAATGCTGCGCGCAGGGTGCTTGAATCGGGTGCTCATGCCGCGCCGGTTCGAGAGAAGCAGCAATACTGGACCAGCCGTGGCATTTCCGGCGTGCCCTCAATGGTGTTTGGCGGAAAGTATCTGCTGACCGGAGCGCAGGGGGCGGACACCTATGCGCAGGTCCTGCAGCGCTGTTTGACCGAAGCGGCCTAGGCCCTTTCCATCCATGCAACCAGCCGCTAAGGAGCCGACATGGAATGGAAGATTACTGACGGATTGACCGACTATGATGAGGCCATCGCCTTTATGGAGGCGCGCGTGGCCGATATCGCGGCGGGTGAGGCGGATGAGTGTATCTGGCTACTTGAGCACCCTGCCCTGTACACAGCGGGCACTTCAGCCAAGGTCGAAGACCTGAAAGACCCGGACAGATTTCCAGTCTATACGTCAAAACGCGGTGGTGAATACACCTATCATGGTCCGGGGCAGCGCATTGCTTATGTCATGCTGGACCTGAACAAACGCGGCAGGGATGTGCGCAAGTTTGTAAAGCAGCTTGAGAATTGGGTGATCGCAGCTTTGGCCGAGTTCAACGTGACCGGGCAAATCCGCGACGGCCGTGTTGGTGTCTGGGTGCAACGGGATGACAAGCCGCTGACGCCAGCAGGCGAAAAAGCCGAGGACAAAGTCGCGGCGATCGGCCTGCGATTGCGTAAATGGGTCAGCTTTCACGGCATCTCGATCAATGTCGAACCGGATTTGAGCCATTTCTCTGGGATCGTACCCTGCGGCATCTCGAACCATGGCGTGACTTCTCTGGTCGATCTGGGTCTTCCGGTCGCGATGGATGATGTGGACAACGCGCTTAGAAAAACCTTCGCTGAGGTTTTTGGACCCTCGGGGGCGGATTAACTCGGATCACGAATCGAAAAACAGCCCGGCACCGACTACAATCCTGCCGTCAGATCCGCTCTGTTTCAAAATTTGGAAACAATTCCCGATCGGTCCGTCTGGTTTCCGACGGAATCTAGTTAAATTTCACAAATATGAATACTTGGGTCCCATTAACGCCTAGTATGGATTTACCGTTCTAGAGTGAGTGGTGTGTTAAGCCGGTGATCGCAGGTATCCCCTGGGAAAACAGGTAAGTGTTTTGGTTACGAGTCTGCCGTTCCGACCCCAAATCGGAACGGCAATTTCTTTTTTAGTGCTCGTGTTTGTCATGTCCAAACCGGGCCAGATGGCCACAAACCTCTTCCCCACTTTCAATTTCAAGCGTTGCATGGCCGATCCCGAACTGATCCTGCAGCGCATTCTTGATGGTTGTGGAAAGCCACCTGGCATCTTCGTCTGCGTGGCTGGTCGCAACCACATGTGCAGTCAGGGCAGGTTCATGCTCCTGCATACTCCACAGATGAACGTGATGGACCGAAACAACGCCCTCGGTGGCCTCGATCATCGAAGCGACCTCTTCTGGGTCAAGGTCGGATGGTGCACCCAACATCAAGACGTGAATGGTTTCGCCAATTTCAGATTTCACATGCCAAAGGATGTAGACCGAGATCAGAATGGTTACGGCGGGATCCACCCATGTCCAGTTGAACACGATGACCATGGTCCCGGCGACGATCACTGCCAACGAGCCCAATGCATCTGCCACATTGTGCAGAAAGGCCGCCCTGATATTCATACTGTCCTTTGCCATCGAATAGGTCAGTGCAGCCGTGATCAGATCGACGATCAGGGCCAGCGCTGCGATCCAGACGACGATCCAGCCATTCACCGGTTCGGGCTCGATAAACCGCATGACACCTTCGTACATCAGATAAACGGCAAGAACGACAAGAGTGGTGTAGTTAACAAGAGCGGCCACAACCTCTGCCCGACCATAACCAAAGCTCATCCGTGGATCTGCCGGGCGTCGCGCAATCTTACGAGCGAAAAACGCGATGATCAGCGCGATGGCATCTGAAAAATTATGCAAGGCATCTGCGATCAAGGCCAGTGAGCCAGACAAAATGCCCCCCACTATTTGTGCAAGCGTCAATACCATATTGACGCCGATCGCTCCGACCACCCTCCGGTCACCGGCATTCGGATCAATGTGAGAGTGGGTGTGGTTATGTGACATGGCAGATCAGATCCTTGTTTTGAACTGCCATCTTATGTAATTCCTCTAGTCACTAGAGGTTCAAGAGGCAAAAAGCACAAAATGTACTCAATCGGAGATTTGTCGCGGCAAACCGGGGTCAAGGTGCCCACGATCCGTTTCTATGAGGAAAAAGGCTTGTTGGCCAAACCGTATCGGACGGCGGGCAATCAGCGCAGATATGACGAGACTGCTCTGAAACGCCTCCAATTTATCCGCCACTCGCGTGATCTGGGCCTGCCTTTGCCGGATGTCGAGGCGTTGCTTTCTTTGGAAGGGGCGCAGGGGGCGGATCTGGACCATGTTCATGAAATCGCGGATCGTCAGCTGACTGAACTGCGCAACCGGATAACATTGCTGCGCAGCCTTGAGGCCGAACTGGAACGCATCACAGCCGCCTGTGACGGCACCCACGACCATGTATGTGAAGTGCTGAACGCGTTTGGCGACCATAGCAAATGCCTTGGATCGCACTGATCCTGTAGCGGGTGATCAGGCCAGCGCGTCTTTGATTTTACCGGCGTTTTTAGCGATCAGGTCAAAATCACCCATATTGCCCGGCGGTCGCATCGAAACGCCTTCGTGCCGCGGCAGAACGTGGAAATGCAGATGAAACACTTCTTGCCCACCTGCAGCCTCGTTGAACTGTTGGATGGTGACACCATCCGCACCAAACGCCGCTTTCACCGCCTGCGCCATCTTCTGAACCGTTGAGATCACAGAAGCAAGCTGTTCTGGGCTGGCATCCAGCACGTTGCGACAAGGCGTTTTCGGGATCACCAGCAGATGCCCGTCCGTGCGCGGCATGATGTCCATGAAGGCCAGTGTGTCGTCGTCTTCATAGACCCGGTTTGCAGGGATTTCACCACGCAGGATCTTGGCGAAAATGTTATCGGGATCATAGGCAGACATACTCGGCCTCCGTTTGGACGTTTTTCATGAGGTGTTTGTGCGGTGCCGCACCTTGGCGGTCAAGACGCAATGCACATGCGATCAGAGCGACAAAGGTGTTTCCAGAAAATCGCGGTATACCCTGTCCCGATGCAACAGCAAACCTGCCGAAAGAGTATCCCGTACAGGATCGGATATATGCTCGAAAACCCTTCGGGTACTCAGCCGCATAGCACACAACTCTTCCGGCAACGGTGCGAACAAAGCCATGAAGGCAGCGCAATAGATATCTGCTGCAGTGAGCGTGTTGCCAAACAGAAAATCACCACTTTCTGCGAGCTTGCTACTGACGCGTTTCAATATTCCATCAGCGCGACCGGCAGCCATTTCACCTGCTTCTGTATCATAACCGTATTTCTTGCCAAGATAGTCGGCAATCTTGGGATGGAACCCACCTTCTTGGCCTCGCATACCAGCATGGATTTTCTGAAGCCGCCTTTGCCAGCCCAATCCATTGGGGGCCGCCAGTAAGTCAATGAAGGCGAGAATGTCGGGCGCCATTGATGCTGGCAACAAATCTGGTTCAGGCGCGATTCGTTGTGCCAAGGCGACAATATCGGCCGTTTCGGAAAGCGGTGCCTCATCTTTCCAGAACACAACCGGTGCGCTGTCCGTTTGCGCCCAGATGGTCTGCGCCCGGTCCTGATGGTCCAGATAAACTGGCAGCCAAGGCAGACGTTTTACGTGAAAAATACTCTTTGCGGCTTCGCTCCAGGGGCTTGGCACACCTCCGACAACGATCATGCGTAGCCCGGTGGCCGCCTGAGCCTTTTCGGTCGTCACGTAGTTCAGAACCATCCGGTCGCCTCCATTTGCCGAAAGTTGTGCTCTTTTTCGAAGCCCTGCAACCGGCACCCGCGACAATTAATCTTGATCCAGATCAAACTCGACCATTGAAGGTCGCCCCCACGCAATCTAAAACCAGCAGGAATCCCGCGCGTTGGAGAGGTCCGACAGCGCGGTGTAGTTGCAACAGGAGGCACCTAATGGCAGACGCAGCCATTCATGGTCACGACCATGAAGACCAGCGCGGGTTCTTTACCCGCTGGTTCATGTCGACCAACCACAAGGACATCGGGATTCTGTACCTGATCGTCTCGGCCCTGGCCGGTCTAATCTCGGTTCTGATGACTGTTATCATGCGGATCGAATTGATGGAGCCCGGGGTACAGCACATGTGCATGGAAGGGTTCCGCTTGTTCGGCAGCGGTGCCGAGCTCTGCACTCCGAACGGGCATCTGTGGAACGTGATGATCACCTACCACGGTGTTCTGATGATGTTCTTCGTGGTCATCCCTGCCCTATTCGGCGGATTTGGCAACTATTTCATGCCGTTGCAGATTGGCGCGCCGGACATGGCGTTCCCGCGGATGAACAACTTGTCCTTCTGGCTCTATGTCGCCGGTACTTCGCTGGGCGTGGCCTCGCTGCTGAGCCCCGGTGGTAACGACCAGCTTGGTTCGGGCGTCGGCTGGGTTCTATACCCGCCGCTGTCGACGAGCGAGGGCGGCATGTCCATGGACCTTGCGATCTTTGCCGTGCACGTATCGGGCGCCTCCTCGATCCTCGGCGCGATCAACATGATCACCACCTTCCTGAACATGCGTGCCCCGGGCATGACCCTGTTCAAGGTGCCGCTGTTCAGCTGGTCGATCTTCATCACCTCGTGGCTGATTCTTCTGTCGCTGCCGGTTTTGGCGGGCGCGATCACCATGTTGCTAATGGACCGCAACTTTGGTTTCACCTTCTTTGATCCGGCCGGTGGTGGTGATCCGATCCTGTATCAGCACATCCTGTGGTTCTTTGGCCACCCAGAAGTGTACATCGTAATCCTACCTGGATTTGGCCTTATCAGCCACATCATCGCGACCTTCTCGCGCAAGCCAGTCTTCGGTTACCTGCCGATGGTTTGGGCACTTATTGCGATCGGTGTGCTGGGCTTTGTCGTGTGGGCACACCACATGTACACAGTTGGCATGTCGGTCCAGCAGCAAGCCTACTTCATGCTGGCAACGATGGTCATCGCGGTTCCCACCGGCGTTAAGGTCTTCTCGTGGATCGCCACCATGTGGGGCGGCTCGATCGAGTTCAAGACACCGATGCTGTTTGCCTTCGGCTTCCTCTTCCTGTTCACCGTTGGCGGTGTGACCGGTGTGGTTCTGTCGCAGGCTGGTATCGACCGCGCCTATCACGACACATATTATGTGGTTGCACACTTCCACTATGTGATGTCGCTGGGCGCTGTGTTTGCGATCTTTGCCGGAATCTACTTCTACTTCTCCAAGATGACAGGCCGTCAGTATTCAGAGTTCTGGGGCAAGGTTCACTTCTGGCTGTTCTTCATCGGCGCCAACCTGACCTTCTTCCCGCAGCACTTCCTGGGCCGTCAGGGCATGCCACGTCGCTACATCGATTATCCCGAAGCGTTCGCGCAGTGGAACTATGTCTCGTCGATTGGTGCCTTTGTATCCTTCGCCTCGTTCCTGCTGTTCTTTGGTATCGTGTTCTACGCCTTGTTCCGTGGCGCACGTGAGACCCGGAACAACCCGTGGAACGAATACGCGGATACGCTGGAATGGACCCTGCCCTCGCCGCCGCCCGAACACACGTTCGAGCAGCTGCCCAAGCAAGAAGACTGGGACAAGGGCCACGCGCACTGATCCCTCTGAACCAACAGAAAACCCCGCCAACTTGGCGGGGTTTTTCATTTCTAAGTGGCGTGCCACCGGAAATTCGCCAGATCGGTCAAAATAGGGTACTCTGGTAAAGGCAAAACAATCGGCTACCCCGAGGGTTCACATGCCCGATCTTGATTTCTGGTACTCTATCGGAAGCACCTACAGCTTTCTGACGATCATGCGCCTGGACGATTGGTGTTCTGAACACGATGCGTCCGTCACATGGCGGCCGTTCAATGTACGCACAGTTATGTCGCAGCAGAAGAACATCCCCTTTGCAGGGAAACCCGTCAAATCCGCCTATATGTGGCGCGACATTGAGCGTCGGGCGGCTAAGTACCATATGCACGCCCAGCTTCCTGCGCCCTACCCCATTTCTGACCTTGCCTTGGCAAATCAAGTAGCGCTGTTAGGAATGGAAGAAGGCTGGGGCAAGAACTTTACGCAAATTCTATATCGGATCTGGTTCGAAGAAGGTGTAGAGGCCGGCAGCGAAACCGCCCTGTCCGAAGCGCTACATCGCAGTCAGCAGGATCCCCGACTGATCCTGTCCCGCGCGCGCAGCCCCGACATTGTCGCCGCACTTGAGGCGGAAACACTACGCGCAATTAAGCTGGGCATTTTTGGCGCCCCAAGCCTGGTTGTGGGGAACGAAGTCTTTTGGGGGGATGATCGGCTGGACGATGCCCTATCGTGGGCCCGCGTCGGGCACGTCATCTGAATTTTCAGCGTCGACTCGGACGCGCTTTGGGCTATCTTCCGGCCATGCCCTACAGATGGAATCAAACCACCACTTCAGAACTTGAATTGCGCCTGTGGCCGCATAACTCACTGCCGCGTCCTTGGGCGGTGCGAGTTGTGTTTGGGGTCTTTCTGTTCGGGCTGATCCCACTTTTGGCCGTGCTCGGCTCGGCCCTGCTTTGGGGGTTGCTGCCGTTCCTGCTGCTGACGGTAACGGGTCTTTGGCTGGCGCTCCGGTCAAACTATCGGGCCCGTAGCATATTCGAAGTCCTGACGCTGACCGGAACACAGGCGCATCTGATACATCATGACCCGCGACGGGGGCAGCAGGAATGGGCCTGTAATCGGCATTGGGCCCGCCCCGAGATCCATCAGAGCGGCGGCCCGGTTCCGAACTACGTCACCCTCAAGGGTGAAGGTCGCGAAGTCGAAATCGGCGCATTCCTGTCCGAGGAAGAGCGGATTGCGCTTTACGATGACCTCAAAGAAAAACTGCGCGAACCAGTCGCGCAGTAAACTTTCAGCATGTCACGGCAGTCAGCCGCTGGCAGCCGCACAAAGCTGATCTTTGACCATGGGCCCAACTTTCCCAAAGTCCATCTGGCCAGTATAGCGTGTCTTGAGCTCGCCCATGACCTTGCCCATATCCCGGATCGACCCGGCACCAGTGGCCGTAATCGCTGATTGGATGGCTTTCGTCACCTCATCGTCGTCCAGTTGCTCGGGCAGGAATTCTTCTATGACTTCTATCTCGCGCAGTTCACGCTCCGCCAGATCGAGGCGTCCACCCTCTTCGTAAGCACGCGCACTTTCCTTACGCTGCTTGGACATTTTCCCTAGAATTTCAAGAACTTCGGCATCACCGCAACCCTTGGCTTCCTCGTTGACCGCAGCACGAGACGCGATATCCCGGTCCTTGATTGCTGCATTGATCAGACGTAGGGTCGACAGACGCTCGGCGTTCTTGTCTTTCATTGCTTGCTTCAGGGCGGAATTCACCCGTGATCGCATATCCATTTAGTTTGTCCATCCCCATGACAAAAGGAACCCCGACCATATCGAAACAAAAAGCGTGATACAACCGGGGGTCTCAACATCTAAGTCATTGATATTGCTCAATAGCCCAAAAATTGAACACACTTGACCCAAGCGCATAACCCCCTTAGGTATGCGCCGATTTACCCTGCAGGAGAGTCGCGCTATGGCCCAGAACGCCCCGTCCAAGCCCACCGCATGTCTGGCTTTGGCCGATGGAACACTGTTCTACGGGGTCGGTTTCGGCGCCACAGGCCAGACCGTGGCCGAGCTGTGTTTCAACACCGCAATGACCGGCTATCAAGAGATCATGACCGATCCTTCTTATGCCGGGCAGATCGTGACCTTCACTTTCCCTCATATCGGAAATGTTGGCGTGAACCCCGAGGATGACGAAACAGGTGATCCTGTCGCGGCCGGAATGGTCGTCAAATGGGACCCAACCGAACCGTCCAGCTGGCGGTCTGCTGAAGAGCTGAAATCATGGCTTGCCCAGCGTGGGCGTATTGCCATTGGCGGTGTCGATACCCGCCGGTTAACCCGCGCAATTCGCCAGCAAGGCGCACCTCATGTGGCATTGGCCCATGATCCTGAGGGCAATTTCGACATCCAAGCTCTGGTTTCGGCTGCGCGTGGCTTTGCCGGGCTTGAAGGTATGGATTTGGCGAAGGAAGTGACTTGTGCGCAAAGCTATCGCTGGGATGAGATGCGTTGGGCCTGGCCAGATGGCTATAAACGGCAAGAGGCCCCAGTACATAAGGTTGTGGCACTGGATTTCGGGGCAAAGCGCAATATCCTGAGATGCCTTGCCTCGACCGGGTGCGATGTCACTGTGCTGCCCGCAACGGCCACCGCGGCTGAGGTTCTGGCCCATAGTCCCGACGGCGTATTCCTGTCCAATGGCCCCGGTGATCCAGCGGCTACGGGTGAATACGCAGTACCGATGATCAAAGAGGTATTGGACACCACCGACCTACCCGTATTCGGGATTTGCCTTGGTCATCAGATGCTTGCGCTGGCCCTTGGCGGTCAGACTGTCAAGATGAATCACGGCCACCACGGGGCGAACCACCCGGTAAAAGATCTCGAGACTGGGAAGGTGGAAATAACGTCGATGAACCATGGGTTTGCGGTAGACGCTCAAACCCTTCCCGACGGTGTCGTTGAGACTCATCGTTCGTTGTTTGATGGTTCAAACTGCGGAATTCGCATGACGGATCGACCGGTCTATTCGGTACAGTACCACCCAGAGGCATCTCCAGGTCCACAAGACAGCTTCTACCTGTTCGAGCGGTTCTCGCATGCGATGGCCGCCCGGAAGGCACAGGCATAATCATACAGTCTTAACGGCCTATTAACCTTAATCGCTCCACCCTGACGCAGATTACCACGTCTGGGTTGATTGAATGGTTGAACTGAACCTGCAGCATTTCGCATCGGCCGCGCCGATTTCTGCAACGGTGCGCAAGCCTTTGGGGGCTTGCCTGATCGACCGCGGGCTGCTTTCGAACCATCAGTTGCAAAAAGCCCTGCACCTGCAATCCAGACAAAATGTTGCACTGGGCGAAATCCTGGTCGGCGAAGGCTGGGTAGATCGGTCCGAGGTTCTGACGGCGCTGTCTGAACAAACAGGATTGCAGATCGCGGACCTGGATCTGCATCCACCAAATCCGGACCTTTGCAAAACCCGCCCCGCCAGCTTTTGGCTGGATCACAACATCATTCCCTGGATGCGCATCGGTCCCATTCTGCTGGTCGCTACCGCCAATCCCGATCAGTTCGACGCAGTTCGCAAGCAGTTGGCAAAGGAAAAGCAAACGATCATACCCGTGCTTGCCGATGCGGACCGGATCGACGACGCGATCGCCAGAATTTTCTCGGAAAGCCTTGCTGAAAAGGCTGAAACCCGTGTGGCAATAGCTCAGAGTTGCCGATCCTGGACTCGGCACTCGCGTATTGGGCCGATTGCCATAGTGCTTGGCCTCGCCACACTGTTCCTGGCGCAACCCATTCCGGGGCTGCTGGCTCTGGTCGTTTTGGCCGTTACGTCGCTTGTATTATTCCTGACATTGCGACTGGCGGGATTGCTCTCGTTTCTGTGTTACAAAGGAAAACGCCACAGTCAGACCACCACCACGCTTCCTCTTCGACTGCCTCGCGTTTCCATCATGGTCCCTTTGTACAAAGAGCGAGAGATTGCTGGCGCTCTGATCCGCCGATTGCGACGTCTGACATATCCCAAAGCTCTTTTGGACGTCATTCTGGTTTTGGAAGAAACGGATATGGTAACCCGTGCAACCCTGGCCAAAATCGAGCTGCCCTGTTGGATCCGCACGATCGAAGTACCGGCTTTAAGCGGGCTGACGACAAAACCGCGCGCGATGAACTATGCGCTGGATTTCTGTCGTGGTGATATTCTGGGCGTTTGGGATGCCGAGGACGCCCCTCTTCCCGATCAAATCGAACGCATCGTCGGACATTTCACCCAAGCCAGTGAAGACGTCGTCTGCTTGCAAGGCGTTCTGGATTATTACAACCCGCGCACCAACTGGCGGTCTCGCTGCTTTACCATCGAGTATAACAGTTGGTTTCGGGTCATCCTGCCTGGCATTGCCCGGTTGGGACTGGTGGTTCCACTTGGTGGTACAACCTTTTTCTTTCGTCGCGAAAAGCTGTTGGAACTGGGCGGTTGGGATGCCCATAATGTGACCGAAGACGCGGATCTGGGCGTCCGCCTCAGCCGCGCGGGTTATCGGACCGAGATGGTTGATACCGCCACTTTCGAAGAAGCAAACTTTCGGGCCTGGCCTTGGGTCAAACAGCGTTCACGATGGCTCAAGGGCTTTATGGTCACATATCTTGTCCATATGCGCGCGCCGATCCATCTGCTGAAAGAGCTGGGTGTGCTGCGCTTCCTTGGGCTTCAGGCGTTTTTTCTGGGCACCGTCGGACAATTCCTGCTGGCCCCGGTTTTGTGGCTGTTCTGGCTTACCACATTCGGATTGGCCAGCCCGCTGGATCCCGTCATTCCGGGCAAGGTCATGACCATACTGATAGCTCTATTCGTATTTGCAGAAATCACGAATGTGACCATCGGGATACTGGCTGTCGCCGCCCGTGAAAGACGGTTTCTGATGCCGTGGGTGCCGACAATGCCGTTGTATTTCCCCTTGGGTGTGCTGGCAGCTTACAAAGCCCTTTGGGAATTGGCTATCAACCCGTTCTTCTGGGACAAAACCCAACACGGTCAAGCTAGTGAAGAAGCCTTCGACATGTGACCGTCAGCTTTCGCGACGAACCGCATCCTGCTTGAGACGCGTCATGAAAGCGACCGAGATATGCTCTTTCAACGCACGTTCCGCGGCTTGCTCGTCACGGGCGGCAATAGCCTCGACGATGCCTTTGTGTTCACTTTGCGCGATCTCACCGCGCCCGGAAACCGCAAGCGATGTCGTTGCCATCAAGGCCATTGTACGGTGCACAAGGTTCAGCTGTTGCACCAAATAGCGGTTGTGCGAGGCCAGATGGATCTGTTCGTGAAACCGCCGGTTCGCCCGAGACAGGGCGTTTGGATTGTCCACCAGCGCATCATCTTCGGCAACCATTTCCTGCAGCACCTTGATCTCTTCCTCGGTCGCGTGCTTGGCGGCCAAACTTGCAGCGAGACCTTCAAGTTCACGGCGAACGACATATAGCTCTGCCATCTGATTGTGGTCCAATGAGGCCACAATCAGCGAACGCCCGTCGCGTTCAAGCAAGGATTGGGTCTCTAACCGCTGCAACGCCTCGCGGATTGGCGTGCGCGAAACACCGAACCTTTCGGCCAGTTCGCTTTCGACCAGCCTGTCACCGGGCTTGTAGATGCCCACATCAATCGCTTCGAGAATAAGGCTGTAGGCGTCGCTGTTGGACTGCTTGGATTGGGGCATCTTTTGTTTTTCTCCTCGTTCGGACATGTCTATCCGTCTGCAGTGCGCACAATCAAGTACTGCATTGAAAACCTGCGCTGCGCGGCTTAAACGGCAGGCATGGTCAAACCTGCCTTCAGCCATGTCTCCCAATGGGTGTTCGATCTGGACAACACCCTGTACCCGCCGCATATGCGCCTGTTCGATCAGATCGAGGTGCTGATGACGGATTATGTGGTCCAGGCCATCGGCGTCGACCGGGCCGAAGCCGACCGGCTGCGATCCCATTACTGGCGCGAATATGGCACCACGCTGGCCGGGCTGATGGCCGAACATGATCTGGATCCCGACCCTTACCTGCATGCCGTGCATCAGGTGGATATGAGCCATATGGACCCGGACGTGGATCTGGCGGCACATATTCGTGCCCTGCCCGGTCGCCGCATTGTCTATACCAATGGCAGCGCGCCCTATGCCGAACGCGTCCTTGCGGCGCGTGGCCTCAGCGGTTTGTTCGATGCCATCTATGGGGTCGAGCATGCGGGATACCGTCCTAAACCCGAAAAGGCCGCATTCCAGGCCATCTTTGCGCAAGACGGAATCAAGGCAGAAAAAGCGGCCATGTTCGAAGACGATCCGCGCAATCTGGCGGCCCCGCATGAGATGGGGATGCGCACAGTTCATGTCGCGCCCGAACCGCACATGGCCGATCACATCCACCATCATACAGACGACCTGACCGCCTTTCTGGCCCGCCTGCGATAGGCTGTCACACTGCGACGATCTGCACGTACTGCGACCCGGGCGCCGCCCCTATATCCCAACTGCGACGAACAGAACGGAGACCCAGATGTCCGCAATCGAAATGCCCCCGCGCTCACCCATCTGGCAGCGCCTGCTATTTGCTGTTCCCCTGTTTGGCTGGATGGCGCGCGATGCGGCCGATGCAGATGGGGACGACTGGTATTACACCGCTGCCGCCATCTTCAGCATGTGGGGCTGTTCGGTGATGCTGTTTGGCTTGCCGGGCCTGTATATCCCCGCCGTCGTGATGGTGCCCGTGATATTCCTAATCCTCATCCTGATCTCGCGCGGCTGACCTGCGAGACAGGATGTCACTTGGCGCAGGCAGCGGAACCGCTCTAGGGTCGGCTCAGAACCAAAGAGGGCGCCATGAACGACCAGTGCGACATCCTGATATCCGGCGGCGGAATTGCCGGTTTGACCGCAGCGGCGGCCTTTGGCGCGGCTGAGTTCAATGTGGTCTGCGTTGATCCCACCCCTCCTGTGACCCAGCGGGACGTGGACGGATCGGATTTACGGACTACCGCGTTTTTGCAACCAGCCCACGGTCTTTTGGAACAATGCGGGCTGTGGGAAAAACTCGACGCGCATGCCGCCCCTCTTCAGATCATGCGGATTGTGGATGCAGGCGGAGATGTGCCCGAGCCGCGCGTGGTGCGCGACTTCAATGCCGCGGATATCTCGGATCAGCCCTTTGGTTGGAACCTGCCAAACTGGCTCTTGCGGCGCGAAATGGTGGCCCGTCTCGCTGAACTGCCCAATGTCGATTTTCGCCCCGGAACGGGCACGGTCAGCTTGTTCACCCGTACAGCCGAAGCCCGCGTTGGCCTGAGCGACGGGACGCGCATCCGCTGTCAACTGGTGATCGCCGCAGATGGTCGCAACTCGCCCATGCGAGAGGCCGCCGGGATCAACGTGCACACCACGCGCTATGGACAAAAGGCGTTGGCCTTCGCGGTTACACACTCGATCCCGCATCAGAACGTCTCGACCGAGATTCACAGGTCCGGCGGCCCGTTCACGCTCGTTCCCCTGCCCGACTGGCAGAGTCAGCCCTCGTCCGCGATTGTTTGGATGGAGCGTGGCCCGCGCGCAGTAGAGCTGTTGAACACCGATCCGGAAAGCTTTGAAGCGCTGATGACCGAACGGTCCTGCGGGTTGTTCGGTCCGTTGAAACTGGCTTCACGCCGAACAATCTGGCCGATCATCAGCCAATCGGCAGAGCGCCTTTCGGGCGAACGCGTGGCCCTGATGGCCGAAGCCGCCCATGTCGTGCCCCCCATCGGTGCGCAGGGGCTGAACATGTCCTTGGGTGATCTGCGATGCCTGCTGGATTTGGCACAGGCCCGTCCCGAGGGCCTGGGTGACGCGCAGATGTTGGATACCTATCACAAAGCGCGTCACACCGAGATCGAGGCCCGGGTCAAGGGTATCGACTTGCTGAACCGCGCCTCGATGATCGAGGCGCGGCCTTTACGGGACATACGTGCAATGGGGTTGAACGCGCTGTATTCGCTGCCGACCGTGCGCAAGACGCTGATGCAGATGGGCCTCGGCGTCCGCTAAAGCCCGATGGTCACAAAACCTGGTCCAGCACGCGCTTTAGACGCGCGATTGTGCCGTCAATATCGTACAGCTTGTCCAGACCGAACAGGCCCAGACGGAAGGTGCTGAACCCGTCTGGCTCATCACATTGCAAGGGCACACCAGCAGCGATCTGCATGCCCAAGGCGGCGAATTTGCTACCGTTCTGGATATTGGGATCCGAGGTATAGCTGACCACCACACCCGGCGCACCAAACCCATCGGCAGCGACAGAAACAATGCCCTTCTCCTTCAGCATTGCCCGTACACCGTCCCCCAATGCCCACTGGGCGTCACGCAGTTTGTCAAAGCCATAGTCTCGAGTCTCAGCCATCGTGTCGCGGAAGGCTTTCAGCGCATCTGTTGGCATCGTGGCGTGATAGGCGTGACCGCCATTTTCATAGGCTTGCATGATCTGACGCCATTTCTTCAGGTCGACGGCAAAACTGTCCGAAGTCGTCTCCTCCAGCCTTGCCTCAGCCTGTTCAGACAGCATGACAAGACCCGCGCAAGGCGATGCGCTCCACCCTTTCTGAGGGGCCGAGATCAGGACATCCACACCCGTCGCCTTCATGTCCACCCATGCGCAGCCCGAAGCGATGCAATCCAGAACCATCAGCGCCCCAACCTCGTGGGCTGCGGCTGCCATCGCCGAAATATAGTCGTCGGGCAGAATGACCCCGGCCGCCGTTTCGACATGCGGCGCAAAGACAACATCCGGGCGCCCATCGCGGATCGTTTCGATGACTTCCTCGATCGGAGCGGGCGCAAATGGGGACGTTGCCGAGTTGCCGGTCTGGCGCGCCTTCAGAACTGTTGCCGACGCCGTCAACCCACCGGACTCGATGATCTGGCTCCACCGATAGGAAAACCAGCCATTCCTGACCACCAGAACATTGGCATTGCGGGCAAACTGGCGCGCGACTGCTTCCATTGCATAGGTACCACCGCCCGGGATAACGGCCACACCGTCAGCGTTGTAAACGCCTTTCAGCATCTCAGAGATGTCGCGCATCACATGCTGAAACTGAACCGACATGTGATTAAGCGAGCGATCGGTGAAGACGACCGAAAACTCCTCTAACCCATTGGGGTCAATTTTGTCCAAAAGCGGGGGCATTGGTATTCCTTTCAAATTCCACGAAACGAGCGGGTGTTCGCAACTTCGCTCACTGCCTCTCAGTTATTACTGAAAATTGACCCAACGGAACCCGGTTTCCTAAGAAAATTTTAACGCCTCAAAGGCCCTATCGACAACTAATGACGCCAAACAGTGTCAGCAACCCTTTACACCCCTACGTGTTTCTGACCAGATACATACACTTTGGAGAAGAAAGGTATTTTCACTCGTGACTGCGCATAAGCGGATCAGTTTTCAGTTTGTACGTGACGAAGTAAAACGACGAATAGAAACCAGAGTTTGGCCACAGGGGTCGGTGCTGCCGACAGAAACCCAGTTGGCAGAAGAATTTAATTGTGCCCGTGCCACGGTAAATCGTGCTTTGCGGGAACTGGCAGATCAGGGCTTCGTTGAAAGAAAACGTAAAAGCGGAACGCGGGTCAAAAAAGAACCCAGCAAACACGCAAAACTGGAGTTTTCCCTGACCCGACTGGATGTCGAGGGGCAGAACTCCACCTATCGTTATGCGCTGGTCGAGCGTAATATCGTCTCCAGCCCCGGATGGCTTGCCTCTCAGTTAAGCGTCTCGCAGGAAGCGCGTGTTTTGCATATTGTCTGCATGCACTATGCAGACAACCGGCCGTTTCAACTGGAAGAGCGCTGGATCAATATCGATGCAGTTCCAGAAGTGGAACATGCTGACCTCGACACCAAAGGCCCGCATGAGTGGCTGTTGCACGCCGCCCCCTTCACCGATGCTGAAGTCGCCTTTTGCGCGATTTCGGCAGATGGACGGCTGGCTGAATTCATGGGGACAACCTCGGGGACGTCCATGATCCAATTAGAGCGCACGACATGGAAAGACGGGCAGCCAATTACCTTTGCGCGCATGACACATCATCCCGGATATTACATCCGTACCAGGTACTAAAACGGGCCTAGCCGATAGGCCCGGGTAGCCTCTCTTCGCTCAGCAATACATTGGCTTCGACATCTCCGGCCCCGGGCAAAGTCATTATCCGGCGGCGCAGAACACGTTCAAAGTCCGAGAGATCCCGTGCCACGACGCGCAAACGGTAATCATAGAGGCCCAACACATGTTCAACGGTTTGAACCTCGGGGATCGCACTGACGGCACGTTCGAAATCTTCAAGGCTGACCTGACCTTTCCGCGCTAACTTGACCCCCAGAAAGACTGTCACCCCAAACCCCAACGCTTCTGCATTCAAACGCAGGTGGCGCCCCTTTATGATCCCCGTCGTTTCAAGCCTCCGGATACGGCGCCACATCGCGGGCTGAGACAGGCCGAATTTACGCCCCAAGGCACCCGCGCTTTGCGTTGCATCCTGGATCAGAGCGCGCAGAATTTTGCGGTCGAGCTCATCCAATTCGGTCATAGCGGCAGCACCTCATCGCTTTTGACCCGCGCGATATGCATCAATGCCTCGATATCTGCGATATGCGGTAAAGTCAGGATACGGTCACGATACAGCTGCTGGTAATGTGCCATATCCTTGGCAAGCACAGATAAGCGCACATCCACACGGCCCAAAAAGGTCTGAATCTCGATCACCTCGGGAACCTCACGCGCGACACCCATGAACTCGTCGAATGCACGCGGTTGGGTCTTATCCAGCGTCACCCGCAATGAAACCTCGACTGCATATCCCAATGCGGCCCAGTCAATGATCGCCTCTTGGGCTTGAATAATCCCGACCTCTTGCATTTTTTCGATACGCCGCCAGCAGACACTTGTGCTGATGCGACAAAGCTCGGCCAACTCAGCGGTTGTCAGCGTCGGGTCGGCCTGGAAATGACGCAGAAGCCTGCGGTCAACATCATCAAGCATGATTTTTTCTTTATTGCTATACTTCAAGAATAGATACTCGAGTTATCCTTGATAATTCAAGGATAACAGTATCGCTATCCTTGGAAAATCGCCTTAAAACCCACAGCAATCGAAACAGAAAGGACCAGCATCATGCGCGTCTATTACGATCGCGATTGCGACATCAACCTGATCAAAGACAAAAAAGTGGCCATCCTGGGTTATGGCAGCCAGGGTCATGCACACGCGCTGAACCTGCGCGACTCGGGCGCGAAGAATCTGGTCGTTGCCCTGCGCGAAGGCTCGCCTTCGGCTAGGAAAGCCGAAGCCGAAGGCCTGGCGGTCATGGGCATTGCAGAAGCGGCAGCCTGGTGTGATGTCATCATGTTCACCATGCCCGATGAATTGCAGGCCGAAACTTACAAGAAATACGTGCATGACAACATCAAGCCGGGTGCTGCGATTGCGTTCGCCCACGGCCTGAATGTTCACTTTGGCCTGATCGAACCGAAAGCAGGCGTAGACGTCATCATGATGGCCCCCAAAGGCCCCGGCCACACCGTCCGTGGTGAATACACCAAAGGTGGCGGCGTTCCCTGCCTTGTGGCTGTTGACACCGACGCAACCGGCAAAGCGCTGGAAATCGGTCTGTCTTATTGCTCGGCCATCGGTGGCGGCCGTTCGGGCATCATCGAGACCAACTTCCGCGAAGAATGCGAAACCGACCTGTTCGGTGAACAGGCGGTTCTGTGTGGTGGTATCGTCGAGCTGATCCGCTGCGGCTTTGAAACTCTGGTCGAGGCTGGTTATGCACCCGAAATGGCCTATTTCGAGTGTCTGCACGAAACCAAACTGATCGTGGACCTCATCTATGAAGGCGGAATCGCCAACATGGATTACTCGATCTCGAACACTGCTGAATACGGTCAGTACGTCACTGGTCCGCGCATTCTGCCTTATGAGCAGACCAAGAAGGCAATGAAAGAGACCCTGTCGGACATCCAGAGCGGCAAGTTCGTACGCGACTTCATGCTGGAAAATGCTGTGGGTCAACCCACCATCAAAGCCTCGCGCCGTTCCAATGACGAGCACCAGATCGAAGTGGTCGGCAAAAAGCTGCGGGACATGATGCCCTGGATTTCGGCCGGTAAACTGGTCGATCAGGAAAAGAACTGATCCTATCGTGACGCCGCCCCCCGGGGCGGCGTCATTCATTTAATGGGCGTCAAAAATTTCTATCGACGGCCCGCCAACAATATCCACATGGGTATACATCGGGTTCGAATGCTGCTCGAACCGCACCGGCTTGTCGACAACCACCGAGGGCCATTTCCCGGGCTTCTGACAGAGGAAGATGTTGAGCAGCAAATGGCTGGGATTGATCCCCTGCGGATTGGCGATAACCAACATGGGCTCGACCCCTGGATTACCAACCGTGACAATGCCCGTCACAATCAACCTAGCGGGCCCCGGAGGCATCTTGTTGTTCCAAGCATACCAATCTCGTGAAGCCACATCGTCTCCGGGCTGGCAAACAGCATTCACTTCTTTGTAGTCCATAATTTGTCTCCAAATTCTTTTTCCAATACCCCTACAATACCACACTCGCAGCTAATTGTGACGAAGCAGGCAATACCATGAGCGAACCCTCTGAAATCACCAACAAAAACTGGCTTATGGTCGCTGTACTTGGCTTCATCTGGGGCGGCACATTTATGGTCGTGGCCATCGCGCTCGAAGGGTACGGGCCCGTCACAGTAGCAACAGCGCGCACGACTCTGGGCGCGCTCACCCTTATACTGCTGATGGGGGTGACGGGTCGCAAATTGCCAACAACCACGCGGGGCCTTTGGCCCTCAATCATCGTGATCGGCATTCTGTCGACGGCCCTACCTTTTTTGCTTCTCAGCTGGGGCCAGCAATATGTTCCGTCCGCCTTTGCAGGCCTGTCGATGGCGGCCATCCCGTTGATGGTGTTGCCACTGGCGCATTTCTTTTCGGATGAGCCCCTCAACGCGCGGCGTTTTGTTGGCGTATCACTTGGATTTGCAGGCGCGCTGGTGCTGATTGGCCCTGGCCTTGCACAGCTTGGTCAAGGTGCGGAACCACTGGCACAGCTGGCCTGTATTGGTGCTGCACTGTGCTATTCCTGCGCTTCTATATTCACGCGCAGATGCCCTCCGGTCGATCCGGTTGTTCTGGCTGCGCTCACTTTGCTGGTCGGCGCGGCGATCTTGTTGCCCATCATGCTGGTAACCGAAGGGGTGCCAAATTGGCATGGCGCACGGCCTAGCCTCGCCATAATCGCATTGGGCCTTGTTCCGACCGCCTTTGCCACGTTGTTGCGCGTCTCGATTATTCGCAGCGCCGGGTCTGTTTTTCTGACGCTGGTCAACTACCAAGTTCCGATATGGTCGATGGTGTTTGGCGCGTGGATTCTGTCCGAGGCATTGCCGATACGGTTTTACGTTGCTCTGGCGATGATCCTGACCGGACTAGCGATCAGCCAGTGGTTCAGCCTGCGCAGAATGCTGGCCGGTCGCTAGCCTGCAACCGCCGCGACCTCAGCAACGATACTGTCAACGACTTGGGCCAACAGCTGATCATCTTCACACTCCGCCATGACGCGGATCAGAGGTTCAGTGCCGGATTTACGGATCAGTAATCGGCCTTTTCCTTTTAGACGCTCTTCGGCATCCGAGATTGCGGCTTTCACACCAGCTGTTTCCAGCGGGGCCTGCCCCTCGCCATAGCGCACGTTCTTCAACAGTTGCGGTACTGTTTCGAACTGAACCGACAGTTCGGATGCGTTGCGCCCGGAATGTACCATTTCAGCCAGGAAATGCAGGCCCGCCATGAGGCCATCGCCTGTGGTGGCATAGTCGCTCATGACGATGTGGCCAGATTGTTCACCACCCAGGTTGAAATCTCCTTCACGCATCCGCTCAACTACATAGCGGTCGCCTACGGCCGTTCGTTCAAGCCTGAGCCCCTGCGAACCGAGATGGCGTTCGAGACCAAGGTTGGACATAACTGTCGCGACCAAGGCGCCGCCGCGCAGGCGGTCGGCCTTGGCCCAAGAGGTCGCCAACAACGCCATCAACTGATCGCCGTCGGCCACGTGTCCGTGCTCATCCACGATCACAACCCGATCGGCATCACCATCCAGGCAGATCCCGACATCGGCCCCGTGCGCCACCACTGTTTCAGCTGCAAGCTGAGGTCTGGTCGAACCGCAATTCAGGTTGATATTCTTACCGTTAGGAGATGTGCCTACAGGAATGACCTCGGCCCCAAGTTCCCACAAAACTTCGGGCGCAGTGCGGTGCGCGGCGCCATTGGCGCAATCCACCACCACTTTGAGACCGTCCAGTCTAAGATCGCGGGATAGCGAAGATTTCACCCGCTCGCCATAGCGAAACCGCGCATCGTCTACCCGGCGGGCCCGACCGATATTTTGCGCCTGCGCAGGCTTAACCCCTTCTTCGATCAGCCGTTCGATTTCAATTTCCGCCTGATCCGACAGCTTGAAGCCATCAGGCCCGAAAAACTTGATCCCGTTGTCTTCGGCGGGGTTGTGACTGGCCGAGATCATCACGCCCAGATCGGCGCGCATTGACCGCGTCATCAGGCCGACAGCCGGCGTTGGAACTGGTCCCAGCAGCAAAACATTCATCCCGGTCGAGGTCAGCCCCGCCGTCAGCGCGTTTTCCAGCATATACCCAGACAGGCGCGTATCCTTGCCAATAACAACACGGTGCACGCCGGATTGGTCACGTCGGAAGTACCGCCCAACCGCGGCCCCCATGCGCAGGGCCATCTCAGCCGTGATCGGATGCGTATTGGCGGTGCCACGCACCCCATCGGTTCCGAACAGCTTGCGCATTGGTATCTCTCCGTAAATTCTTGCTTGTTGCGACCGGATTACCGGACGGCGGCCCATAGACGCAAGGCCTGAGCGGTTTCAGCGACGTCATGAACACGAAGGATCTGCACACCCTGTGCCAATCCGGCCAGCCCCACGGCGATGGATCCCGGCGCACGGGCATCTTTGCCCGGTTCTTTGCCTATCTGACCAATAAACCCCTTTCGGGACACGCCCAGCAGGATCGGACACCCCAAACCGTGAAACAGGCTGAGATTCTGCAGAAGGATAAGATTGTGCTTTTCGGTTTTGCCAAATCCTATGCCCGGGTCGATAACGATCTGGTCCCGGCTCATGCCGAGGTCTTCAAGAAAACCAACCTGCCCATGTAGGAAGTCATAAACATCCAGCAAAACATTGTCGTAAGTCGGGTCATCCTGCATCGAACCGGGATCGCCCTGCATGTGCATCACGCAGACAGAGGCTCCGACCTGGGCACAGAACGGCGCAAGGTCCGGATCGAAGGTAAAGCCCGAGACGTCGTTGATCAGCCCTGCCCCGGCTTTCCAAGCGGCTTTGGCAACGGCGGCTTTGCGGGTATCTATGGAAATCAACGCATCGGTGGCCGACCTGATCGCCCTGATCAGCGGTTCGGTCCGGGCGATTTCCTCATCTTCAGGGACAAAGGTTGCACCCGGGCGTGTCGACTCGCCTCCGATATCGAGAATGCTGGCGTCCCGCGATACCATGTCCCGAGCCGCAGCCTGTGCCGCCTCGACCGAGTTATGCACCCCGCCATCCGAGAAACTGTCCGGCGTGGCGTTGAGGATCCCCATGATCTGAGGGCAATCCATCGCAACTCCAGAAACAGCTGCCCGTGGACGTGTCAGTCGATCCAGCACATCCCCCGGAACCTGCGCAGCCGGGATGATGCACGCGGCTTCAGTCCGGCTCAGACGTTCGACATGGGTAAACCACAGCTTCTGACCGGCTAAGGTCACCGCCCCTTCAGGGCGCGCCTCACCATGCTGAACCAGGGGTCGGTAGTAAGCAGTCACAGATTCGCCTGATCCACCGGCACAGCGCGCAGCGGAATCTGCGGCGAGTCCGGCAGGGCGCCTCCGAAAACCAACAGCTCACTTGCTTCGAAAGTCGCGGCAAACCATGCCGCCAAAGCGACCGCGTCAGAGGGTGCGGCAGATGGCCCATCCACCGCATCAAGAACGATCTTGGACGGGGCCCAAACGCAAATCTGTCCGTTCTTCATGGCCCAATCCAATTCAGTCCGCGTGGATACGACGACACAGCGCAGGTCACGCGCGGCCAATACCCAGGCGTTTTGCTCGATGGCCAAAAGGTCGATCCGGCGTTGTGTCATGGCGTGCCCCGTTTGTGAAACGGCCATATCCGCCGCCCCAACGCATAGGATCAAGGGACGTTTCCGGTTCTCCAACTGGTCGATCCAACCGGTCAGATTGTCCGAAGCGATTGCTTCGTTTGACAGGAAGGCCAAACGCGGGTGCGGACGCTCTTCCTCGACCAGATCGTGGTGAGTTGCATCTTTACCGCGCACGATCTCGACGCCCAAAGCGCCGGGTCCTCGATCCAGTTTTTCTATTCTGACAAAAGCTCTTACGGCTTGAGGCTCAAGCAAAATTCTTTCCGCAATCCGATCTGCCAGAGTTTCCAGCAGGTTCAACCGCTCGGCTGACAGTTCAAAGGCGATAGCCTCGGTCACACGATCATATGACAAAATGCGATCAACATCATCGTCAATCGGATCGGTCAAAGGGCGCACTTCGACAACGATATTAAAGCAAATGCGTTGCGTCGTTCCGCGCTCTGCCTGAAAAGCGCCAATTTCGACCTCGACAATATGGTCCCGCAGAGAAATGCGATCCAGAGGTCCCCGCGTGGCTGTCGCTTCGGACCGCTCGGAGGGGTGCGCAAAGGCAAGACGGATTTCAGAACTCATGCGGTTGACCCTTTGGGCTTGGTGGATTTTTCGGACCTATTTACACATTGCAGGCCCTATAACACTGCAACAAGCGCCATTCCAGTCTTCGAATGCGGCGTCAGCTGACGCGAAACCAGCTCATCATTCCCGATGCTGAATGACCCAGCATATGACAGTGCAACAACCAGTCGCCTGGATTGTCAGCAATCAGCGCGATTTTACGGGTCTGACCCCGCCCTATCAGTATTGTGTCGCGCCAGGGGCCCAGCGTGCCGTCATCCAGGATGATGCGGAAATGGTGCCCATGCAGGTGCATAGCATGGGAAAATACCGTTTCATTGACAAACTCAATCTGATGAGCACTTCCCAATCGCGCATCCAGAAACGGCTCATCCGGTCGATCAGAATAGCCATTCAATGCCCAAAACCTCCCGAGTTGGGCCAATTCACGGCCTGATAGCTCGGTCTCGCCCATATTGGCGGAATCCAGCCAGCGCATGGCCCCGCCTTGCAGCGTCATGCGATGGATCGGTGCGTCGTCCAGCCGAACCTTAGGTATCTCATTTGCTGGCAAAGGGCGGATTCCAGTCCTGTTTGCCGCCTCCTGACCGGCCACCGCAAGCCGAACCAGACCGAAGCTGTCACCGCGTTCTTGACTTACAAGCCCGGCAATCTGACCCTCATCACTTTGCACATCCACGATCAGATCCATCCGCTGAGCAGGTGCAAGCGGGACGTTCCCGGAAAACGGCAAAGGGTCAACCAGAGGCATTCCATCCAAAGCGACGATCCAACCTGTCAGACCATCCAGCCCCAGATCGAATATCCTGGCATTTGCCGCATTGATCAGCCGCAGCCTCAGGCGCGCGCCGCGCGCCACTGCATATTCTGGATCAAACTGGCCATTAACTGTGACGAGATTGCCCAAACGCCCGGCGTGGCTGAGGTCGTGCTGGTTATCAAAATCTTCTACGATCTGCCCGGTTTCCGGGGCCAACCTCCAGTCGTCCAGGACAAGGGTCAAATCCTGATCCACATCAGGCAGATTATCTTCTTCGACAATCAATGGGCCGTAGAGGCCACGCGCAACCTGCTCCATGGATCGGTTATGGGCATGATACCAATATGTTCCCGCATCCGGGACCACAAAGTCATAGGTAAAACTGTGGCCAGGCTGAACAGCGTCCTGCGTCAGACCCGGGACTCCGTCCATTGCATTGACAATCCGAATGCCATGCCAGTGGATCGTAGCGGGTTGGGGTAAATCGTTTACCAATCTGCGCCGGACGCTTTGCCCTTTGCGCAGGCGAATTTCCGAACCGGGCACATTTCCACCAAAGGACCAAACCGAGGTCTCGGGGTACCCGTCAGGGGCCAGCTGTCGGGAGACGATCTGGGCAACCAAATCATCTATTGCGGCATGCACTGCCTTGGGCAACAGCAACATTGCTGTACCGGATTGCAAAATCTGTCTGCGTGATAACACCAATACGGGCCTCCTGGACCCGCAATCTAAACCGATTTTCGTCCCGCGCCAGTAGGGTTCCAGCGCGGGTGCGTCAATCAGTTACTCGCCGTCTGATAGTTGTGACGGTAGAAAATATGGACACCGATACGCGCGGTTTCCTTGTAGACCTTGGCCCAAGACGGGCGCACTGCGGTCGTGTGATAATGCGTAGCCCCTTCGGTGAGCTTTTTGGCAGCCCCGTCGATGGCTGTACGCGCGACTTTCGCTACACGCTCATAGGCCTTCTTTTCACGGATCACTTCCTCTTGACCGTCACAGGTATAGGTGAACTGGCACTGGTATTTCTTACCTGTGCCCTGATTGATCACACCACACAGCGTGTCGGGAAAGCGGCTGCTGGCAACACGGTTGAGGATTACCTCCGCCACAGCAAACTGACCGCGCACGCCTTCGCCGCGCGCTTCAAAGTACAACGCCTCGGCCAGGCACTTGAACTGTTCGCCTCCGGTGGCGGTGGGTTGCTCGTCCAACCAGCTCTTGGAGTAGGACACTTCTTTCGGCTCAGGCTCCTGTCGGGGCTTGAACAAATTCAGATAATCGCGAAAATTCTGACCGGGCAGTTCGCTACGGGCGACCAGCTCACGTTTCGCAGTATCGGTTGCTTCCCTCTCAGCGAAGGACACACTAGGCAGCATGGTTGTCGCCATAACGGCAACAGCCAGAATATATCTTAGCATCAGATAACCTCGCACAGGCACATTCTGCGCCATACCCTCCCCCGGCGGGCGCGATGAGGCTCATACCGAATTGAATCGGAAACGTCCAGATCAGAAGAAGATGCAAGTGGAAAATCGCCGTAACGTCAAAATAAGTTGACGACGGCTACCTTCTTTTCCCACTAATCCTTGGGTCGGCAGTTACTGTCAACCCCCAAGTCTGGACGAAATCGCCAGTTGAGCGGCAGCCAGCCGAGCGACAGGTACCCGGAAGGGTGAACATGACACATAGTCGAACCCCAAATCCCGACAAATTGCGATTGATTCGGGGTTTCCGCCATGTTCGCCACAGACCGACAGGGTCACGTCCGGCTGAACCCGGCGTCCGCGTTCAGACCCCAGCTTCAGCAATTCCCCTACACCATCGGGATCTAGCACGTGGAACGGGTCCTCGGCAAAAACACCCTGACGCACATAAGCAGACATGAAACGACCAGCGTCATCACGAGACAATCCGTAGGTCATTTGGGTCAAATCATTGGTGCCGAAGCTAAGGAACGCAGTTTGTGGAGCGATTTCGTCCGCCCGCAGGCAGGCACGCGGCGTTTCCACCATGACCCCCAGCCGATATTCGAACTCTTGCCCTCGTTCAGCGGCTACCGATGCCGCAACCGTGTCTATCCGAGATTTGACAAGCTCAACCTCGCGCTTGGCCGAAACCAGCGGTATCATCACCTCGGGGACCACCAGAGCGCCCTCTTTGCTGGCCTCAAGCGTCGCCTCAAAGATTGCCCGGGCCTGCATATCATAGATTTCCGGCACCGTGATGCCCAGCCTGACGCCGCGCAATCCCAACATCGGATTATATTCGGTCATCTCGGCGACACGGCGTTCCACATCCGAAACCGGCAGATCAAGTGCCTCTGCTAATTCACGCTGGCCACTGCGAGTCGTGGGCAGGAACTCATGCAACGGCGGATCGAACAGGCGGATACAGACCGGTTGACCTTCCATAATTCGAAAAAGTTGCACGAAATCTGCGCGTTGCATCGGAAGCAGACGTTCCAGAACCGCCGCACGACCGGAAGAGGTTTGGGCAAAGATCATTTCGCGCATCACGATCAGGCGGCCGGGATCAAAGAACATATGTTCCGTCCGGCACAGGCCGATCCCTTGTGCCGAAAAGTTCCGAGCGGTCTGCGCATCCGCAGGCGTATCGGCATTGGCGCGGATCTCAATATCACGTTCGGCGTCTGCCCAGCTCATAAGCGTCTGAAAACAATCGTCTAGCGCCGCCTCAAGCATCGCGGGCTGCCCCGCCAGAACCTGCCCCGAAGTTCCGTCTATCGTCAGCTTGTCGCCCGTTTTGAAAACGCGGCCATCCTGAGCTGTCAACATCTTTTCTTTGGTCTGAAACCGCATTTCAGAGGCGCCAACGATGCAAGGCAGGCCCAAGCCGCGACCGATCACGGCCGCATGGCTGGTCATCCCACCCTTTTCGGTCAGAACAGCCACTGCGGCGTGCATTCCCCGGACATCTTCCGGGGACGTCTCTCGGCGCACCAGAATACAGGGCTCGCCCCGCGCGGCACTCGCCTGCGCCTCGGCCGCAGTAAACACAAGCTTTCCGGTTGCCGCCCCTGGACTGGCTGCAATGCCTGTGGTCAGCACATCGCGGCGCGCGTCGGGGTGAACCTGCCGGTGCAGCAACTCGTTCAGAGAATGCGGATCGACCCGCATCACCGCCTCTTGCTGAGGAATGATGCCATCCTCGGCCAACCGAACGGCAATCCGCATGGCGGCACGGGCACTGCGCTGCACGCGCACACCGTCCAGAATGTGAACGTGCCCATTTTCAATGACGAATTCGACCTGCATTTCCTCACGCAGCTTTTCGCGCATGATTGCAGCATGTGCCTTGAGTTCCGCGAATGCCTTGGGCGCAACTTCCTCAAGCGACTTACCACGCGGATCCTTTTCCAGATACAGCGCAGCGACCCCCTCGCCCAACGCATCGCGACCCTGGCTTTGGCTGAGGTAACGACCGGTTATCTGCTGCAGCCCTGTTGTCGGATCAATCAGTTGCAGAACGCCGGACCCGCACTCGCCCTGCCCCACACCCGGGACCATCTCCTGAATGACCAGGCCCAGACCTGCATCCGCTGGCGCACCTTTTGCCTGGCGTAACAGCCGGGCTGAGGTTCCATCCCATGCCCGCGCCATCGAACGCAGAACCGCAACCAGCTGCTCACCACGATCCTGTGGGAAAGGCTCGTCGGTCTCATCCTCATAGGCCCGCAACGACTGGCGCAGACCTTCCAGCCCATCGGCCTCGATGTCGTCAAACACATCCGCATCCAGACGCGCCACATGAATGGCATAGCTTTGAACAAAGCGCAGCGACAGTGCAGCCGCGGCCTCGTTCCCCATCTCGTCTGACAGATCCACATAGCGCGCATCATTCATACCGATGTTGAGGATTGCCCCAGGCCCGCCCCAATCGGGGTCCTCGGAACTTGGACGAACACATAGCAGCGCCGCCTCGTCGAACTGTTCGAGAATGGCCGCAATGTCGGGCACCTGCCCGCCGGCGATCCGCTGCACTGCGTCAAAGGACAATGCAACCGTTCGTGGTACGGGAAAATCCAGCCGAACCAGGCGCTGCAGGCATTTCGCGCGCCCGCCATGAGTATTCGCCGCTACGGGCGCTTCGGCTGTGATCAGAGTGGTATGCGGGTTATTCTGCACTGCGGCACCTTTTGATTTCACCGCAGCATAAGCCCCTGCGCCCTTGGCGCAAGGGCGTTATCCTTCGATCCGGGTCAGATCGGCGACGCTGGAACAGACCTTGCGGATCTGGCTTAGCAGGTTCAGACGGTTGCGGCGCAGGATGTCATTGTCGGTATTGACCTGCACATCCTCAAAGAACGCATCCACCGGCCCGCGCAGCGCGGACATAGCCGTCATCGCGGCCGGGAAATCTTCGGACGCCAGCGCTGTGTCGATCTGTGCCTTAGCCTGATCCAATGCTGCAAACAGTGCTTTCTCGCTTTCTGTTTCGGCGAATTTCACATCCGCGCCATAGGAGTACTCGACCCCATCCTTTTCCTCGGCCTGGGTCAGGATGTTGTTGGCCCGCTTGAACCCCTGCACGAGGTTTTCGCCATCCTCGGTCGCAATCACCGCGTTCAGCGCGCGGGCGCGCTTGACCAGCAGGTTGAGGTCGTAATTCCCGTCCATCGCGATACAGGCGTCGATGATGTCGTGACGTATGCCCTCATCTCGAAGGAGGACTTTGAGGCGGTCGTGGAAGAAGGAGAGTAAGTCCTCTACGACGCTGAGCGTTTTTTTCGGATCGTACAGTGCAAGTGCCGCCTCTTTGTCTTTGTGATCCTGCTCAGTCCATTCACCCATTGGTTTGCCAGCGCTGCGCCAATGGTTCGGGTAGACATGACCATTGTAGCCCATCGCAAGAAATTCCCGAAAACTCGGTGTGTCATTAAGGTGCAAGTCATTCTCTAACGCCAACCGAACAAAACCCAACGCCGCGCGGCGCAGGGCAAACGGATCTTTCGATCCGGTCGGCTTTTCATCAATCGCCCAGAACCCGGTCAGCGTGTCCAGCTTATCGGCCAGCGCCACGGTCACGGAAAGCGGCGCGGTTGGTACGTCATCCGACGGGCCCAGCGGTGAATAATGCTCTTGCGCCACGGCGGCTACGGCAGCATCTTGACCTGCGGCCTCGATGTAGTACCGCCCCATAAGCCCCTGAAGTTCGGGGAATTCATAGACCATTTCCGAGCTCAGATCGGCCTTGGCCAGACGCGCGGCTTTCTCGGCCTGATCTGCGTCCGCTCCAACAATCGGTGCCAACTCGCGCGCCAGCGCGGCGATGCGATCGATCCGTTCGGCCTGCGTGCCCAGCTTGTTGTGGAAGGTCACATTCTCCAACGCGCGGGTCCATTGGGCGATGTCCGATTTGGCGATGCGCAGGTCGTTCTCCCAAAAGAACTTGGCATCCGCCAGACGCGCCGACAGCACCTTTTGGTTGCCCGCCAGAATGGTCGCGCCATTGTCGGCGGTTTCGCGGTTGGCGACGGTGATAAAGCGTTCAATCCGGCCCGTTTTGGGGTTCTTCACGGAAAAGAACTTTTGATGCTCTTTCATCGAGGTCTGCAACACCTCGGGCGGCAGTTCGAGGAACTCCTCGTCAATCTGCCCCATCAGCACAACGGGCCATTCGACCAGCCCCGCAACCTCGGCCAGCAGGCCCTTATCGTCGACCAACTCCAAGCCTGCCGCAAAGGCCATGTTCTGGGCGTCGTTCCAGATATGCTCAGCGCGTTCCTGGGGCGACAGCACCACGAACGCGCGTTTCAGCTTGGCGGCGTAATCCTCGAAGGAAGAAACAGAAAACCGGTTTGGGGCCATGAAACGATGACCCTCGGTCGTATCGCCGGATGTGATCCCTTCGACCTCAAGCGGCACGACCTGCGCGCCTGCCTCATCGCTGAGGAGGCACAGGATCGAATGCAGCGGACGTACCCAGCGCATCGGGCCACTGCCCCAGCGCATCGACTTGGGCCAGGGGAAGTTACGGATGGTCGCCTCAAGCACTTCGGCCACAATATCAGCCGCCGGTCGCCCGGGCTTTTCGATCATCGCGAAATACACCGCGCCTTTGGGCGTTTCGCGCTCTTCCAACTGGTCACGGGTTACACCGGCGCCGCGCAGGAAGCCTTCGATGGCCTGATCCGGCGCGCCCACTTTCGGACCCTTACGTTCTTCGCGGATGGACGGGCTTTCGGCCAGCAAGCCTTCGACCGCCAACGTCAGACGACGGGGCGTGGTCAGTGAGGCGGCCCCGGCATAGGTCAGACCGGCCTCGACCAGACCATCGGTGATCCGCTTTTTCAGGTCTTCACCGGCACGGGTTTGCATGCGTGCAGGGATTTCCTCGGAAAACAGTTCGATCAGCAGGTCGGGCATAGTCGGTCCTTAGAAATTGACGATCGTCTGGATGACGATGGCATTAGCGATATCCACAAAAAAGGCGGATACAAGGGGCAGTACGATAAAGGCAATAGGTGAAGGGCCATATCGCTTGGTTACTGCGGTCATATTGGCAATGGCGGTCGGAGTTGCGCCCAGCGCAAACCCACCGAACCCGGCGGCCAGAACTGCAGCGCGATATCCTGACCCCATCACCGGAAACAACACGTAGATAACGAAGATTACCGTAAAGGCGGTTTGTGCCGCCAGTACGACCAAAATGGTCACACCAAGTTCCGCAATCGTCCACAACTGCAGGCTCATCAGCGACATGGCCAGAAAGGTACCCAACGCAAGCTCTGAAACCAGCCCAAGCGCGGATGTGCGGCTGACGGGAACTGCATTTGGCCGCAACCAGCTGCGCAGGTTGCCGATCAAAATGGCAATGATCAGACAAGGTACAAACAGGGGAAGTTTCAGGCCGGCCTCTGCGATCAGGACATTCACGCCATAGCCAATGATAATGGCAAGATGGAGGTACAGCATGACCCGCATCAGACCAAGCGGCGTAATATCAGGATAACGCTGTTCTTCGGTTGCGACACCAACTGTCAGTTCTTCGTTGGGGCGGTCGGGGGTCAGAGTATAGCGTTCGACAAGATACTTGGCCACAGGACCACCAACTACCGCGGCCAACACCAGGCCCAATGTCGCCACTGCGACCCCCAACTCGGTCGCGCCTTCCAACCCAGTTACGGCACCAACGTCCGGCGCCCATGCGATGGCGGTTCCATGCCCGCCGATCAGTGCAGCTGATCCGAATAACACTCCGGATTGGGCAGGAAAACCAAATGCAACCGCCCCGACCGCACCAATGCCGTTTTGCATGATGATGGTGATCAGTGTCAGAACCAACAGCAAGAACAGAGGTTTGCCGCCGGTAAGCAGATCCAGGAACCGGGCATTCAGGCCGATTGCCGCAAAAAACAGCACCAGCATATAGTCCCGCGTGGCCATCTCAAAATCGAATGAGATGCCTGTGGCCATGTACAATCCCAACATCACCAGCGCTGCGACCAACCCGCCGCTGACCGGTTCGGGTATGTTGAAGCGCTGAAGCAGTTTCACCTGCGTGTTCAACTCCGCCCCCAAAAGATAGACAGCTAGCCCCAACGTGGCGGCGATCATATCCGGGATGAGATAAGTCATTGCCCCGTTTCCAGTTGCTGCGGGCATTCCTCTCCGACGACCGTGCCGTCATAGGCCTTTTCCCCGCAGTTGTTCAGCGCGTGCCAAACATAGCCTTTTCCATCCTGGGTTACAGCGACGATCCGGTCCACGCCAAAGTGTATATTCTTAGCCCCGATAAAGGCCTGCGCCTGACCGGTCTGCAACGCGTTGGCAATCTCGATGGCATCGTAGCACTCAAACCATCCGGGCGCCGTCAACGGTTCGGGGTCATTGGCGGTCTGATAACCAGCCAGATCTGCTGGCGTCAGGTCAGTTTCAAAGCAGGCGCGGTATCGAATCGGAGAGCTGTCCGCATCAATCGCCTGAAAGTCCGTATAGGCGATGGTCTCGGGCTCATCTGCGCCGATTGCTAGCAAACGGACATCCTGTCCCGGCTTTGAGACCACTTCATAATAAAAGCCGTAAACTTGCAGATAGTACATGGCCCCACCAGCCAGAACAGCCGACCCAAGAAGGAGAATAGCAAGTAGTTTTCCGGTCATCGTTCGAGCATCCTATTCACGTGGCCTCTTTCATTGAGGTCGAAAATGGGCCAGTTTCCAACCTGATACAGGCTGACATTAGGGTAATGAAAATGGACACGACTCTCGCCGCAGGTTTTTTCGGCGCGCTTTTTGCGATCATGAACCCGATCACCAACTTGCCCGTTTTTCTGAGCGTGACTGATGGTCTGACCCCCGCCGATCAACGCAAGGTTGCGGTGAAAACCGTCACCTACTGTCTGATCCTGGGCGGTGCTTTTGCAGCCATTGGCAGCAAGACATTGGGACTGTTCGGCATCAGCGTCAATGATCTGCGCGTTGCGGGCGGTCTTGTTGTCCTGATGATCGGCCTGAACATGCTGAGCGGCACCGAGAGCACGGCGCATCACGGAACCGAAGGCGAAAAGAAATCTTATCCCGAGCCCGACACCGTCGCCTTTTATCCGTTGGCCTTTCCCATCCTCGTTGGGCCTGGCACAATCACAACGTTGATCCTCTATGCACATCAAATGTCCAAACCTATGGACGTCATACTCTATGCGGGCGTTTTTCTGGCAGTGCTGTTTTTGCTGTTCGTCACATTCTGGAACGCCGCGGCGCTGTCCAAGCGGCTTTCGGACAACGCTCGGGTGATCATGAGCCGCTTTATGGGTATGATCCTGTCTGCCATCGCAATCAGCATGATCGCGGACGGACTTAAAGTTCTGCTTCCCGGTTTGGCGTAACTGCCGCATCAGACCTCGTACCCGGCGGCATCGGTCTGAACGAAGGCGTCGGCGCATTGCTTTGCCAAGGTCCGCACGCGCCCAATATAGGCCTGCCGTTCCGTCACCGAGATCACGCCACGCGCATCCAACAGGTTAAAGATATGTGATGCCTTGATGCACTGATCATAGGCCGGGTGCGCCATTACGATACGCTTGCCGGTCTTGGGATCGTCATGATCCTGCGCCAGAATGGTGGCACATTCGGACTCGGCCTCTTCGAAATGGCGCAGTAGGACTTCGGTGTTGGCCACGTCAAAGTTCCAGCGGGCATATTCTTCTTCGGTCTGTTTGAATATGTCACCATAGGTCAGCGGGCTGGGTGACTGCGGATCGTTGAAGGGCATGTCCATCACGTGATCAACACCCAGCACATACATCGCCAGCCGCTCCAACCCATAGGTCAATTCACCTGAAACCGGCGCGCAGTCATGGCCTCCGACCTGTTGGAAATAGGTGAACTGGCTGACTTCCATGCCGTCGCACCAGACCTCCCAGCCCAAGCCCCAGGCGCCCAGGGTTGGGCTTTCCCAGTCATCCTCGACAAACCGGATGTCATGCAGGTCCATGTCGATGCCGATTGCCTCAAGGCTGCCCAGATACAACGCCTGCAGGTCCGGCGGGCTAGGCTTGATCAACACCTGATACTGGTAATAGTGCTGCAAGCGATTGGGGTTCTCGCCATAACGCCCATCTGTTGGGCGGCGCGAGGGTTGCACATAAGCTGCGGCCCAGGACTTGGACCCCAAAGCGCGCAAAGTAGTCGCTGGATGGAATGTCCCTGCCCCGACCTCCATGTCATAGGGCTGCAGAATGGCGCAGCCTTTTGACGCCCAATAGGTCTGAAGGCGCAGGATGATCTCCTGAAAAGAGCGAGGTGCGTTGGACTTAACGGTCATCACATTCCCTTTGGACGCCATTGCGCCCTGTTCCGGTGGGTTTTGCCCTTCCTATGCAAGGGGCCAAGGGGCGTCAACGGGACAGTGTGCCCGGGAAGCCACTGAGCGGCCAAACTGGAAATTCCCCGTATTCCAGGCATGGTGTTTCAACCCGCATATCGCGTACTCTTCATCGCAGAAAAACACCGCGGACACAGGCACACAATGAGACGCATATTAACGGTAATTTCAGTTCTTTTCCTTTTCGGCGTGCGAGCATCATTTGCGCAGCAAGACGGAGGTGTTTGGGTCCAGGTCGAGGCGCAGCCTTCGCTGCGTGAAGCCCAGGAACGCGCACAAACCTATTCTGGCGCGTTGCCAGACGTAAATGGATTTCGCCTGAATTCGGGCTGGTATGCCATTGTGATCGGCCCGTATCTGCGCGGCGATGCCGAGCAAGTTCTGCGGGTGTACCGCGCAGAGGGGCAAATTCCAGCCGACAGCTTTATCGCCTTCTCGAACACACTGGGGCAGCAGTTCTGGCCGGTCAGTGCGAATACTCAGGACCAGGCCGCTGTGACAGCGCCGGTCGCATCTGAACCGGAACAACCAGTGGCCGAGGCAACCCCGCAAATTGCCGATGAAACCAGATCACAGGCGCTGCAAAGCGAACGATTGCTGAGCGCGCAGGAGCGTATGGGCCTTCAAACCGCACTTCAGGCAGCCGGTTTCTACAATTCGACGATTGACGGTGCCTTTGGTCAGGGGACACGCCGCTCGATGGGCGACTGGCAAAGTTTCAACGGATACGAGGCGACCGGGGTTTTGACCACGGCACAGCGCAAGGCCTTGATGGATGACTATAACGCGCCATTAATCAGCGCGGGAATGCAGCTCTACACAGACCCACAGGCAGGTATCGAGATGGCCATGCCGCTGGGTGTTGTTGCATTCGACCGTTACGAGGCCCCCTTCGTGCATTTCAACGGCTCGACCGACCTGAATGCTCAGGCCCTGCTGATCAGTCAGGATGGCACCAAAGCAACCCTGCGGGCCCTTTTTGAAGTCATGCAGTCGCTGGAAATCGTTCCGCTTGAAGGCCCTCGCCAGCTGCGCGGTGACAGCTTTACGCTGGAAGGTCGCGGCAATGACATTGTGTCCTATACCGAGGCCAAGCTGAAAGATGGTCAGATCAAAGGTTTTACCCTGGTCTGGCCCGAAGGGGACGAGGCGCGCCGTACCCGCGTTCTTGCCGCCATGAAAGCGGGCTTTAGCACCACTGATGCGGTTCTTGACGCCGCCGCCGGATCGGACGCTGCGCAAAGCATTGATCTTGTATCCGGCCTGCAGGTTCGCAAACCGCGCCTGTCACGCTCGGGGTTCTTTGCGGATGCCAAAGGCACCGTCCTCACCGTGACCGAGGCGGCAGATAGCTGCTCGCGGATCACGCTGGACGGCGCGCACGAGCTTGAGGTCGCCTCGACCGATCCCAATATCGGCATCGCCGTTCTGCGGCCAAGCCGCGACCTTTCCCCGATCAGCGTGGCCGAGTTCAGCAGCACCAAGCCGCGGATTCAGTCCGAGGTTGCGGTCTCCGGATTCTCGTATCAGGGCGTTTTGGGCGGTCCGACGCTGTCATATGGGCAGATCGCCGACCTGCGCGGCCTGAACGGTGAGGATGGCGTGAAGCGTCTGGCGCTGGCCACCCAACCCGGCGATGCAGGAGGCCCCGTGTTTGACGGCAACGGTCAGGTGGTCGGGATGCTTTTGCCGACCCCGACGAATGGGCGGACCCTGCCCGCCTCGGTCAGCCTGTCTGCCAATACAGAGAGCCTGAACAAGGCGCTGAGCAAGGCTGGGCTGGCAGGTCAATCCAGCGCCACCGCCGCCACGCAGGTCTCACCCAATGAGCTTAGCCGCCGGGCAAATGGGATGACTGTTCTGGTACAATGCTGGGATTGAGTTCGTAAAATCGCGCATTAACGCCGCCCATCCGGGCGGCGTTTTTTATTCTGCGCGCCATATGTCCGGAGTGATCCGGATCAATGTCGGCCCCTTAGCGGAAAACGCTTTTCGCACCGCAGACTGCATGTCTTCCAGTGTTGAGGGCGCAGCAGACAAGGCGCCGAATGCCTCGGCCAGTTTGCAAAAGTCAGGGTTACGCGCAACGACAGCATTCGGCGCGATCTGACTGCCCACCATGCTGTCTTCGATCTCTTTCAGCTTGCCATTGTCCCAAAGAATGATCGGCAGGGGCAAACCCAGCCCTACCGCCACGCCCAATTCCATCATCGTGTAGTGAAAGCCAAAATCCCCAGCTATCACAGCAGTCGGCCTGCCCGGCCGCGCGATAGCGCCACCTATTCCAGCAGGCAACGCATAGCCCAGCGTGCCAAAGCCGTTCGGGTGGTGCCAATGATAGGGGAAGGGCATTTCCCACACCCCCTTGGCAACATAGGCGAACTGGGTCATGTCCGAATACACCATCACATCCGCTGGCATTGCCTTACGCAAGGCATCCAACACCGGGACAATTCCGGGTCGTTCTGCGTCAATCTCGGCGCGCCATTTACTGCGGGCTTCGGAAACCTCATCCGAAGACCAGCCATTTGCCGGTTTGACATGGTCAATAGACGCCCACATCGCGTGGGCAAAGCTTTCGCCATCCGCCTGCAACTTGACCGAGGCCCGATGATGGTCTGACAGGACCTGAGGGTCCAGATCAATGCGGATCATATTGGCCGTATGCCCCAGCGCATCGCGCCACAGATCGACCTCACCCAGCTCGGCTCCGACGACCACCACAAGATCGGCGGAGGCGATGATCTGGGCGCTTTCGGGACGAGACAAGGCAGCGCCAAAATCCAACGCATAATCCAACCCCACCATTCCACGCCCCGCATAGGTGGTGAAACAGGCCGCTCCGATCTGTGTCAGAATCTGCCGCCACAGGTTTGATCTTGCACCGCCTCCTAGAATGAACAGCGGCCTGCGCGCAATGTTCAGCATCGACAAGACCGGCGCGACGTCCGGCGGCAGAGCCTTTGTCCGCAAACCCGGCTGGTTCGGGAATGGGGCCGGGTCAGCCTGTGCCTTAAGCTGCGAAATCGGCACCTGTATGTGCTTGGGTCTGGGGCGGCTCAGCGCGAACTCTTCGAAAGCACGTTCAACCAGGCCATAGGCGGCCGAAGCTGTATTAGCCTGCAACGACCAATCCGCGACCGTTTCTCCGGCGGCACGTTGATCCTTCATCTGATGAAGCTGCCCCTGCAGCGCCTGATCATCATCAAGGCAGGAGGACAGCACCAGCATTGGCACCGAATCCGAATACCCCTGCCCCATGGGTGTCATGATGTTGCACAGCCCAGGCCCAGTGATCACATAGGCCACGCCAGGATTGCCGCTTGCACGCGCATATCCGTCCGCCATGAAACCGGCCCCCTGCTCGTGCCGCGCAAGAACATGGGTGATGCCGGCTTCTTCGATCCCGCGATACATCTCCTGATTATGGACGCCGGGGATACCAAAAATCACATCAACTCCCCGATCCCGGAGCATGTGCGAGATTTGAGCGCCAAGTGGTCTTTTCATCAACTTCTCCAGAAATGGACTGTGAACAGCGCATAGACCGCGAGCAGTTCAAGCCGACCGACCAGCATCCCCGCAGATAGTAACCATTTGGCTGTATCGCTGAGCCCGCTGAAATTACCCGCTGGTCCGATCTGATCCCCAAGGCCCGGACCAACATTGGCCAACGCTGTTGCTGCACCCGAGACAGAGGTAATGAAATCCAGCCCGGTCAGCGCCAGCGCCCATGCCAGAAAACCCAAAGACAATACGAAGAACATGAAAAAGCTCATGACCGAAGTCAGGACATCCGTTCCGATGGGACGCCCGTCATAGAGAGGCATGAACACCCCATGCGGTGAACGGATACGCCGGATTTGAGTTTTGATGGATGCAAACAGCAGTTGATAGCGGAAAATCTTGATCGAACAGGCAGTTGATCCCGCACACCCTCCTATCAGGCCAATCAGGAAGAACAACATGATCGGAAAACTGCCCCAACCCATGTAATCGACGCTGGCATAGCCGGTACCTGAAATGATCGACGTGATGTTGAACAGCGATTCCCGCACCGCCTGTTCCCAGTGATGCGGAAAGACAGAGGTCAAAAACACCGCCATGACGGCTACAAGAATCAGGATCGTGGCCAAAAACGCCCGAATCTGACTGTCGCGGAACAGGGAGCCGGTGCTGCCATTGGCAAACTGAACATAACGCACAAATGGCAGGGCAGCGAGGATCATGAAAATCGACGCCGCATATTCCGCCGGACCCGAGAAGGTACCGAACGATGCATCATAGTTTGAAAACCCACCGGTCGAGATTGTGGTCATAGAATGAACCACGGCGTCAAAAAAGCTCATGCCAAGACCGGTGTAAACAAGCGCGCAGACCACGGTCAGGAACACGTAGATCAGGGAAATCTGGCCTGCGATTTCTTGCGCCCGCGGCAGGATCTTACCCATGGTTTCGAAACCTTCCGAACGGAAGATCTGCATTCCTCCGACCCGAAGCTCGGGCAGAAAAACCATTGCAACAACGATGATCCCGATACCGCCCAGCCACTGCAGCACACCGCGCCACAAAAGCAACCCCTGCGGCAGCCCGTCGAGCCCCGAAATCACGGTCGAGCCCGTGGTCGTAAGGCCAGACATGGCCTCGAAATAGGCATCTACAAAGCGCAACTCGGTTTCCCCAAACAGGAAAGGAATTGCCCCAAATAAAGGCAATGCCACCCAAACGCCGGTCGTGAGCAGAAAGGTCTGACGGATCGTCAACCCTTCGCCAACGCCATTTGAGCAGCTCATAGAAAGGACAGCGCCGGTCAGAATGGTGATAACGCTGCTTTCAAGGAAAACATGCCATTCGCCGCGGCCCTCGATAAGGTCCGCAAGCATGGGCAACATCATGGTCGCCCCAAGAATGGCGACCAACAGGCCAATCACATATCCTACCGGGCGCATGTCCGTCATGAGGCGCAGCGTTGGCGCGCCTGCACGACTGTGTCAAGCGGATGTCCCGATTACTTTTCGGTTTTGCCGCTCGAGACGGGCATCACGGGCGGTTTCGAAGGCGCGCGTGACCGGCGTGCAGCTGCCGCCTGTCCCGCCTGAGTCTTCGACGCGGCCGGATTTGCGGGTGCAGGTTTGGCTGTTGCGACCCGATCTGCCTTCACCTTGGACGCTACGGGTTTAACGGCTGCGGTTTTTGCAACAGCAGCGTCGATCGCAGCGGCGGGAGCAGCAGATTTTACCACTGCAGGCCTAACTGCAGCAGGTTTAGCGGCTTCTACTTTGGGCGTTTCAGATTTGGCAGTTACGGTTTTGGTAACAGCAGGCTTTGCCGTAGCGGCTTTGGGGGCAGCGGGCCTAGCTGCGACTTTTGGGGCTGCGGCTTTTGCCACTGCAGGTTTTGCCGCGGATTTGGTCTGTGCCTTTTTCGCACCCCCCGACGCTCTGGCTTTTGTCACAGGTTTCGCCAGGGCGGGCTTGGGCGATTCGGCCTTTGCCTTGACTTCTGCCTTCTTCTGGACGGCCACTTTGACCTTTGCCGCAGGTTGCGGATCAGCATTGACCACAGGCATCGCCTGAGATTTGAACTCAGGTGCCTTCACGTCAGCAACAGTCTTTTCGGAGGCGACACGCAGGGCCTGAACCTGGGCGAAGGGCAGTTCAATCGCAGAGTTGGTCAGAATTTGCATGATTTTCAAATGGTTGGTCATTGCCTCACCGGCAAATCGAATTGCTGCTGCCTGAAATTCAAATGGCTGGGTAAACGGGTTCATGAGGTTGTTCTCCTGTGAAAGTGATGCAACCCGCGAATGAGTAAAGAACCCTGCCCGCCCTGACTAAACGGGCGGATTACGTTGCCTTGCAGTCCTTGGCGTCGCACGTGCCGGCTTCCTGATTGAGTGAAATGATCACCAGAACAGTGACCACGAGATGGCTGCATTCAAGGATAGTTTACAGCAAGAACTTCGCGCTTGCAGCATTTATCGCTGCAATGCGGCGAAATTTCACCGCATCGACACTTAATCAAGGTTTTACAAAAGTTTAGCGCCTATCCGACGTGAAACAATGTCGTAAACAGTCTCGGATCCAGGCTAGAGGACACAAAGGTCGGGCCCTCAGTCAGAACAGAAACGGCATCATGGCTGTGCAGGCTTTCTTGATGGCTGGCGATCACGCGGAAATCGCCGATATGATGGTCGGCCAAAAGTTCGGCACAAAACAGGCGTGCCGCGTCTTCGACAAAAATCGGGTTTGCGGCGTTCAGCTCGGCAAATGCCTGCTCATCTTCACGTTTGACCATGACCTGCGTCTCGGTCGGCACCGCCCTGCGACACAGCGCAATCAGATCTTCGAACCAGAGGCAATCGGCATCGCAATCGACCGCAACCGATATCCGCGCAACCGAGCGCTGCGAATGCGGCGTCGCCAGTTGCCCTCGTGTAGACCGCGCATGCTCGCTGAGCTCCAGAGAACATGGGCACGTCGAGGAATACACATAATCCAGATGCATGATCTTTTGGCGCACGCCATTCTGTTCAACCAGTTCCAGCGCGATATCGTAATATTGATAGCCTTCCAGACCCGAACGCAGGCTTTGAGTCCTGTCCGGGTAAGAGAACCGCATCTGGATACGTGCGTCAAAGCTGTCCAGATCGGTCATATAGTCGTTCAGCGCAGCCTCGATCACCTCAAAGCTGAACGTGCGCTCAGCATGTTTGTAGAACGAACGCATGATACGGGACATGTTGATGCCCTTCTTTTCCGCATCAAGGCTGACAGTGCCAGTCACTGAGGTCTCCAGCGTCAGGTCGTCGCCCTGCTTGCGGTGAAACCGGATCGGCAGGCGGAAATTCGATATGCCAACATGTTGAATCTGTTGCTTTGCCCCACGGATCAGGCTGGAAGGTCCATTCTGAAGGTCAGGCAACGAGGCGCGGTAGGCCTCATCCACAGCAAACCCCTCGGGGTAATGCCGCGACAGGGATGGGTAGTTGACCGGCAGGAGCCCCGGCACAAGCCGCGCGACAGCAGGATCAAGCTGACCGATATCTGCCTCGGTCGCGTTCTCGGCCCATTTCCGCAGGGTTTTCAACGCTGCCGCGGCCTCATCATTGTTGGGGGCGTCATCAATGTCACGGGGATACACGTTCATCGATCAGGGCTCCTCGGGTTGGTCGCCGGACTATATATATGTTCGACGCGATTTCCAGTCTAATGGTATACGCGCCGAAACACAGCCCGGATCGAAACTTCGTGATGGGCGCATCATGCGCACAAGTCACAAACCGTTTTCGAACTATGCCTAACAGTCCAGCAGACACCCCTATTGCTGAGAAACGTCCAATGCGCGCTTGATATCGGCAAGAAGATCATCGGCGTCTTCCAAACCTACCGAGAACCGGATGAGGCCCGGAGCAATGCCCAGCTCAACTTTTTGGTCGTCACTCAATCTTTGATGTGTGGTGGTTGCCGGGTGGGTCGCAATCGACTTGGCATCGCCCAGATTGTTCGAAATCACCGGAATCGTCAGGGCGTTAAGGAAGAAAAATGCCGCCTCTTTTCCGCCCTTGATATCCAACGACAGCACTGTCCCGCCTTTGCCGCCAAGCTGCGTTTGTATCAGATCATTCTGCGCATGAGACTTCAGACCGGGGTAAAGCGTCCGCTCCAACGCCGGATGGCCCTCTAGCGCCTCGGCAATCCTCTGGGCGGTTTCGGCCTGTGCGTTGACCCGCAAGGCCATGGTCTCAAGCCCTTTCAGCATGATCCACGCGTTGAAGGGGCTAAGCGCGCCTCCGGTGTGTTTCATATAGGGCTCGACCGTACCACGGATGAACTCTTTGGTGCCGATGATGACACCACCCAGGGCGCGGCCCTGCCCGTCAATATGCTTGGTTGCCGAGTAGACAACCACGTCAGCCCCCTGAGCGATCGCGCGCGAGAAAACTGGGGTCGAAAACACATTGTCCACGATGACCGTTGCACCAACCGCATGGGCCAGAAGGGAAACGGCTGAGATGTCGATGACCTCAAGCGTCGGGTTGGACATGGATTCGAAGAAAACCGCTTTGGTGTCCGGGCGGATCGCAGCCTCCCATGCGTCAAGATCGGTACCGTCCACAAAGGTCACTTCAACCCCGAACCGGGTCAGCACGTTTTCCAGAATATACAGGCACGACCCGAACAGAGCCTTGGCAGAAACAACGTGGTCACCGGCTTGCAACATCGAAGTCAGTGCCGCATTCACCGCAGCCATTCCAGAGGCGGTGGCAAAAGCGTCTTCGCCCCCTTCCAGAGCCGCGATACGCTGTTCAAACATCGAAACTGTCGGGTTGCCATAACGAGCGTAAATGAACTCATCAGGGCCGGTTTCGATGAACCGCGCCTCGGCCTGCTCGGCCGTATCATAGACAAATCCCTGGGTCAGAAAAATCGCCTCGCTCACTTCGTTGTATTGGCTGCGGCGGGTGCCGCCATGGACGGCTTGTGTGCGCTTGTTCCAGCTCTCGCTCATGTCATTCCTTTCAGCCCCTTGAGGGACGTAAACAAAAAACCCCAGACGCGGCCAAGCGAAAGGGGTCTTTCATCCTGACCTTTTAGCGGTGTTGTTTAGCGTGGCCCGCAATCCGGTAACAAATCGCCACGTGGTGATGCTGAATTACGCCGCGGCTGCAGTATCGTCAACCCCGCCCCCCGCAACGTCGCGCAGCTGTAACAATCCCTTCACCTAGGGGGCATAGGCTGTTGGGATATTGCCGCCACAACATCTTGTATGAGGCTGTGAGAATGCCAATAATCCGGATCAACGCGACCGGCGACACGCTTACGCTGCACAACAGCCCACAGTCCCCCTTCAGCCTGCTATGTCAGACCCGGCACATCCAAGGCCCGGTCATCCTCATGTCACATGGGTACAGGTTCCGGCCAGGCCGGGCCAAGGCCTGCCCGCACCAACATTTCTTGTCCCTGCCCCGGACATCCTCGCCAACATCTTTCTGCAGCTGGCCGCGGCAACTTGGTTTTGGCACTGGTTTGCAAACCGAAGGGCTGGGCATTGCCTTTGGCTGGAATGCACGGGGATCGTTTTGGGGTGCCCTCCGCCGGGCGCACGAGGCCGGACGTGTTCTGGCCGAATTGATCCGGGAACTGCACCATCTGAACCCGCGACGTCCGATCCACTTTATTGGCCACTCGATGGGGACCGAATTGGCGCTTGAAGCCCTGCATCACATCCGACCCGGATCCCTGAGCCGCATCATCTCGTTGACCGGAGCCGCCTATCAGAGTCGCGCGTTAAGAGCGCTGGCCACTCCGGCGGGTAGACGGGCGGAATTCATTAATATTACGAGCCGCGAAAATGATCTGTTTGATTTTCTTTACGAATGCCTGATCCCTCCGCCTGAACAAGGCGATCGCAGCATAGGCAGCGGCTTGACCGCCCCGAATGCTATCACGCTGCAACTGGATTGCCTGGACACGCTGAATCATCTGGAGCATCACGCCTTTGCGATCCATGCCTCCAGACGCAGGTTCAGCCATTGGTCCAGCTACACACGCCCCGGTGCGTTGCAAGTTTATCAGGCATTGTTACGTAGCCCAAACGCCCTGAGACTGGCCGTCCTGCGCAGTGGCATCCCACCCTTACCCCAGCGCCGATGGTCTCGGCTATTTGCATGGGCAGAACCCTTGGCGTTCAATTCGCTTTCCAGCAAAACCTCATGACCTCGGCAATCGGCGTATTATTGACCCTCGACCTCACAGCGGGCAGCCGCTGACAGGCTACGCCAATTCCAGTCAGTAGCTGCGGGTAAAAATACAGCGAGCAGAAGAACGGGAGGGGAACAAAGGCCAAGAATTCCCAGACGCGGCACATCGAGTCGCAAATGAGGCTGGAAACACCTAAATGCCTTGACTAAGGAAGGATCTAACATCGCAAGAGGAAGACGCACGCAATGGCAAAGATCACTTATGTCGAGCATGGCGGTACCGAGCACACTGTCGAGGTCGCCAACGGACTAACCGTCATGGAAGGAGCCCGTGACAACAACATTCCCGGCATCGAAGCGGATTGCGGCGGCGCCTGTGCCTGTTCGACCTGCCATGTCTATATCCACCCCGACTGGGTTGAGAAAATTCCCGGCAAGGATGACATGGAAGAAGACATGTTGGACTTTGCCTATGAGCCCGACCCTGCCCGTTCGCGCCTGACCTGCCAGATCAAAGTCACAGACGAGATGGATGGCCTGATCGTTCAGATGCCGGAAAAACAGATCTGATGCCCTGCAAAGCGCCGCGCCTACCCTACCGAACTTGGCAGGGTCAGGCCCGCGGCGCAGCGCTGACGTTGTGCTTCTGGCTGACGGGCCATGCCCCGTTGGCACTGGCAGAGACCGTCTCAGCCGCTCGTTTCACCGAGCCGACAACACGTTACGCCCACGGAGTTCTGGGTGATAACATCGAATATGGCGCGTTGGAGCTGACTACCCAAAGCGGAAACGTGACCATCCGTCTTCCATCTGATCGCGTATTTGAAGATCTCGCTCCACGGCTTGTGGACGTGGATCAGGACGGGACCCCCGAGGCCATTGTCGTTGAATCTCAGGATCAAGCGGGCGCCCAGTTGGCCATCTATGATGCCAGAGGGGACAAAATCGCCGCAACTCCGCATATCGGTACCCGCTTTCGATGGCTTGCTCCGGTCGGGGCGGCGGATCTGGATGGGGATGGCAATATCGAGATCGCCTATATCGACCGCCCTCATCTAGCCAAGACATTGCGCATTTGGCGCTTTGTCGACGGCGAATTAATCCAGATTGCCGCTCTACCAAGGCTGACAAATCATCGGATCGGCGAAGATTTCATCACAGGGGGTCTGCGCGACTGTGGCAATGGCCCGGAACTGGTTGTCGCGTCTGCGGACTGGCGCGAAATTGTCAGCATCCGCTTTGACAATGGCTGGGTGCAGCATCTGGTCGCCCCCTTTAGCCCGAAAGCAATGACCTCTGCGCTTAACTGCGTAGCCTCGCCCTGACTTCAGCCCGCGTCAGAGGGCTGCCCGGCCCAAGTCCATTGACGCTGCATCTCTGATGCAGTGGCTGGGCGCGGGAGCCGTCGCGATTACAGCGCCCGCCATCCGATATCCCGGCGAAAGAACCCCTCTGGCCAGTTGATCCCGTCGATCAGCTCATAGGCGCGATCACGCGCTTCCTGCAGGTTCTGGCCGCGTGCGGTGACATTCAATACACGGCCACCACTAGAGACGATCTGACCGTCGGCTTCTTTGGTTCCTGCGTGAAACACCATATTGCCGCTATCTTCAGATACGTCATCCAGCCCTTTGATCACGCTGCCTTTTTGGTAAGAGCCCGGATAACCATTTGCGGCCATGACTACCGTCAAGGCGTGATCATCCGCCCAGTTTACACGCGCCTCGGCCAACCGGCCTTCTGCTGCGGCGTGCATCAGGTCCATCGCCTGCGCGCCCAGGCGCATCATCAGCACCTGACATTCCGGGTCGCCGAAACGCACGTTATATTCAACCAACCGTGGCTGGCCGTCCTTGATCATCAAACCAACATAAAGAACGCCCTGAAACGGCGTTCCGCGCCGCTTCATCTCTGCCATGGTGGGGCGCACAATCTCGTTCATCGCGCGCTCTTCGATTACAGCGCTTAACACGGGAGCCGGAGAATACGCGCCCATGCCGCCGGTGTTCAGACCGGTATCGCCCTCGCCTACCCGTTTATGGTCTTGCGCCGTGCCAATGGACAGGATGCTTTCCCCGTCGCACAGCACGAACAGAGATGCCTCTTCACCTTCCATGAACTCTTCGACCACAACTTCGGCACCGGCACCACCAAAGGCTCCGCCAAACATGTCATCGATCGCATCCAAGGCCGTCGCTTCGTCCATCGCAACGATCACACCCTTGCCCGCGGCCAAGCCATCAGCCTTGACGACGATAGGTGCGCCCTTCTTTTTGATATAGGCTTTGGCTGGCTCGGCCTCGGTAAACCGGGCGTATCCTGCGGTTGGAGCATTGGCGGCGTCGCAGATCTCTTTAGTAAAGCTCTTGGACGCCTCGAGACGTGCGGCCTCTGCCGAGGGGCCAAAAACCAGCACACCGGCCTCGCGCAAACGATCCGCAACCCCCGCAGCCAATGGCGCCTCGGGGCCGACGATCACAAAGTCGATCGCGTTCTCATCCGCAAACCTGACCACCTCACCGCCGTTTTCGATATCCAGCGCTGCACATTCGGCAATCTGGGCGATCCCGGCATTGCCCGGCGCCACAATCAGGCGGTCGCATTTCGGGTTTTGCATCACCGCCCAGGCCAGGCTGTGTTCGCGCCCACCACTGCCGAGAATGAGGATGTTCATGACTGCTCTCCGATCTGCTTGGCCTTGCCTTCCGCGCGTTCTAAGCTGGCCGGGCATTTGACACAAGGCGCTGAAATGTCCGACCTGCTTGACGACCCCACTCCCGGCCAAAATACCCCAGAATACACTGTTTCCGACATCTCGGGCGAGGTGAAGCGGACGCTGGAAGGCAGTTTCGGCCGAATCCGTGTTCGGGGTGAAGTCGGTCGCGTGTTCAAAGCCAGATCTGGTCATCTGTACTATGACATCAAGGACGACAAGAACGTACTGGCCTGCACCACTTGGAAAGGCCAGGTTGCTGCCCTGTCCGTGGTTCCCGAGGAAGGTCTGGAAGTGGTCGTCACAGGCCGCCTGACCGCTTTTGGAGCGCAGTCCAAATACAATCTGAACGTGGATGAGGTTTCGGTGGCCGGACAGGGTGCCCTGATGGCCCTGCTTGAAAAGCGAAAGAAACAGTTGGAATCCGAGGGCCTGTTCGCACCCGAGCGTAAAAAGCCTCTGCCCTATCTTCCTCAGATCATCGGCGTGGTGACTTCACCCTCGGGCGCGGTGATCCGCGATATCCTGCACCGGTTGCGTGACCGATTTCCGCGCAAAGTGTTGATCTGGCCTGTCGCCGTGCAAGGTTCGAATTGCGCGCCTGAGGTGGCGAACGCGATTACTGGTTTCAACCAACTGACTCCTGGCGGTGCGCTGCCACGACCGGACCTGATCATCGTCGCCCGTGGTGGCGGGTCAATCGAGGACCTCTGGGGGTTCAACGAAGAGATCGTGGCCCGCGCTACGGCGGCATCAGAGATCCCGGTGATCTCGGCCGTTGGGCACGAGACCGACACGACCCTGATTGATTTTGTGTCGGACCGCAGGGCCCCAACCCCCACAGCCGCAGCCGAACTTGCGGTGCCTGTCCGCATGGAACTTCTGGCCTGGACCGGAGAGCAAGGCGCCCGCCTGTCCCGTGCAGCCACGGACGCTGTGCAAAGACGGTCGCAACGGTTGCGGGATTTATCCCGCGCATTACCACGCCCGGATAGCTTGTTGAACAACCCGCGACAACGCCTTGATTTAATTGCGGACCGACTGACACCAGCACTTGAGCGCGGCGTACAAAACCGCCGCCTTCAAGTTGTGAAACTGTCCGCCCATCTGCGCCCGTCCACATTACGCTCACTGGTCGGAACCCGACAGGAAACACTGCGCAGCCTTTCGTCGCGCCTGTCTGTCCGGCCGATCCAGCGCGAAATCGACAGCCAACGGCAAAACATCAACCGCCTAGCCGAACGCTTGAGTACAGCGCAAGCCGCGCGTCTGGACCGGATGCGTCAATCCCTGGAAACCGCAGACCGGCTGCGGGAAACGCTAAGCTACAAGGCAACGCTGCAACGTGGATATGCGGTCGTACGCGCCGAAGGACAGGTACTGACAACCCGTAAACAGGCGGCAAAACACCAATCCTTTGACATTGAATTTGCAGATGGCGAATTGACGACCGGCCCGTCTACCGCGTCACCGTCAACTTCGAAAAAGCCGCCGAAAAAGGATGCGCCGGATCAGGGGTCGTTGTTCTGACCCCTGCACAGGCTAGACACCGACTTCGGGACCGTAACAGACCATCTCGGCGTCTGTGTCTTCGTTCTCATATAGTTCGGTCATCTCAGGATTTCCCTCGAACTGAGCGATCAGACCGCCGCCAGATTCGGTGAATACCCAGCATTGCGGGTCATGCCGGTCTTCATAGACGAAACAGATCTGTCCTTCCTGCTCGTACCAGAGCCCTTCTTTGCAGTTCCCATCCAGAAAAGACCAAATCACGCGGCGATCCGGCAGATAACGCTCGACCCCATAAATCCTGCCTTCAAAGCCATAGAACAGGGTTTTTCCCAGCGTATAGCGGTCAAATTCGGCGCCGGATAGAGATGTGTCGGCACAAACCGCCGGGGCAGCCATCGACAACAGAATCGCAATTCGTTTCAGCATGGGACCATTCTGTCAGATGGCAGGCCGCTAGGCCAATTCCCTTTTCATTCCAACCGGGTGCCTTCACGTCACCGATTGAGTTTTGCGGTTATGCGCTGCGAAAGTGTTCAGTACATGCTGCGGAGATAACTCTATGACCAATGCCCTGTTTCTGATTGCGACAGCTTGCGCTCTGGCTTACCTGCCATTGACCTCGCGTGGCGCTGGCGCTGTTCGGTCAATCCTAAAGACCCTATCCGTCGCAGTTTTGGCGGTCATTGCCGCCCAAAGTGGCGCTCCATTTCTGTTGATCCTTGCGCTGGCATTCTGTGCGCTGGGGGACGCCCTTCTGTCCCGGGAAAGTGATGCCACCTTCATGGCCGGGATCGGTGCCTTTGCAACTGGTCATCTGGCCTATATCGGGCTGTTCCTGTCCCATCCGGCCAGCGACGCCGCGCTTATTCTGGAGAAGCCCGGATATTTCTGGTCTTTGATCCTCCTCGGTATTGTCGTTGTCACCCTATTACCGCCGCGTGCCGGAGACCTGAAATGGCCCGTTCTCGGGTATATTCCGATCATTCTGGGCATGGGTATCACGGTCCTGGCCCTGCCCGAGACAGGCGCGCTGCGTTGGGCTTTACCTGCGGCTTTGTCCTTTATCGCGTCCGACCTGATCCTGGCGACTGAGAAGTTTCTTCTGCCAGTGGACCATCCCAGCCGCCGTTTCACCTCCTATCTGGTTTGGGTATTGTATTGGGGGGCGCAAGCCGGTCTTCTGATCGCCTTCCTCTGACCCTTTGCAACTGCTGCAATTCCGCATTAGGTGAGAGGAACACCTGCGGAGACCAAAAATGGCGCTATTCTCAAAGCTCAAGGACAAGCTGTTCAAATCCTCATCCCGCCTTGAACAAGGGTTGGATGCCATCGTTGAAGATGGGGGCGAGGAAACAACCGCACCGGATTCAATCCCGCCAGCGCCAGCGCCGCATTCCGAACCGGCACCCGAAGTCGCGCAACCGGACATGGCACCGGAACAGGCAGTTGCCAAACCGGTGGCCTCTACAGCCGAGTCTGCGCCGTCCAAATCCATGCTCGGGCGGCTTTTCGGGCGCGCCGAGACCGAGACAACAGTTCGCCGCACGCTGGATGACGACATGCTGGAACAGCTTGAAGAGCTGTTGATTGCATCCGACATGGGTGTGGACACAGCGCTGCGCGTCACCGCCAATATGGCCGAGGGCCGTTATGGCCGCAAACTTTCGACACAAGAGATCAAGCAGCTTCTGGCGCAGGAAGTCGCCCGGGTTATGGAACCCGTGGCAAAGCCCATGCCGCTCTATTCCAAACGCCCACAGGTGGTATTGGTCGTTGGCGTCAACGGATCGGGCAAGACCACCACGATCGGCAAACTAGCCAGCCAGTTCAGGGCGGCCGGCAAGAACGTAGTGATCGCAGCTGGAGACACCTTCCGCGCAGCCGCCGTAGAACAGCTGCAGGTCTGGGGCGACCGCGCAGGCGTTCCGGTCCTGACAGCCCCCGAAGGCTCGGACCCCGCCTCCCTGGCCTTCGACGCGTTGACCCGCGCACAAGAGGATGGCGCCGATCTGTTGATGATCGACACCGCCGGTCGTCTGCAAAATCGTGCCGACTTGATGGAGGAATTAGCCAAGATCGTCCGGGTGATCCGCAAAGTCGACGAAACCGCACCGCACAATACCCTTTTGGTTCTGGACGCCACCACCGGTCAGAATGCACTCAGCCAGGTTGATACTTTTCAAAAACTGGCCGATGTCTCCGGCCTGGTGATGACCAAGCTGGACGGCACTGCAAAAGGCGGCGTGCTGGTGGCACTGGCCGACAAGTTCGGCCTGCCCATTCACGCAATCGGCGTCGGAGAACAGATCGACGATCTTTCCCCCTTCGATCCCGAAGAATTCGCAGCCGCCCTAACCGGCCTGGATAAAGGCTGATCCGAACTTCAACTGGCTAAAAATATCTTCGGGGGGCAGACAGCCCCCCACCCTCTCCACCCGCGAAAGGTCGATGTCTTGAGCGACTGGCTCATCTCTCTGGAAGGCACGCCCAAGGGCCATGACCTTGCCCTTGGGCTCGCGCTGATGGCCGCCTTCTTGCACGCGGTGTTCGGAGCATTACAAAAGGGCCGTCACGACCCGTGGCTGTCCCGCGGGGCTATAGACGCCAGCTACTGTCTTCTGGCTGCACCTTTCGCGTTTTTTGTAGTGCCCTGGCCCGAACCCTATATGTGGCCAATCTTCGCCACCGTCTGGCTGATCCACATCGCTTACAAGATACTGCAGGCAATGGCCTATACCAAAGGCTCTTATACAGTGGTCTATCCTGTTGTGCGCGGCACCGGGCCGCTGTTCACCGTTTTCGGCGCCTATCTTTTGTTTGGCGAGACCTTCTCTGCCACGCAATGGTTTGGTGTCGCGGTCTTGCTGGCCGGGATATTCGGGCTTGCGGCCTATAATCTGCGGTTTCTCGAAACCAACCGCGAAACGCTTGGGATCGCCCTAGCCTTGGCCCTCGCAACCGGCCTGTTTGTGGCGTTATATACCACCTATGACGCCTATGGCATTCGCGCGACGGCCGATCCGTTCACCTTTCTGGCTTGGTTTTTCATGATCGACGGGGCCGCCATGCCGATCTATGCGTTCTTTCGCTGGCGCGCGATGGCCCATCGCCCGGCCTTGGGACCCTTGGCGCTGCGCGGCATCGCCGGCGGGATCATCGCCCCTCTATCTTTCGGGGCCATCATGCTGGCCACGCGGTTGGACAAGGTCGGCGAAGCCGCCGTTCTGCGGGAAACCTCCACCGTCTTTGCCGCCCTGATCGGCTGGCTGGTTCTGAAAGAAACCGTCGGCCCAAGGCGGATCGCGCTGATGGCATTGATTGCACTCGGCGCCGTAATAGTTGAAATGGGCGGGTAAGCAGCAGGGCAAGAGATATGACAGGCAAGACCGACATAAATCCATTTCTGAAACAGGTGCTGGAACTGGGTCCTCCGCTGGCCTTTTTCTTCATCTACCTGCGCTTGCGCGATGACAGCTTTCTGATCGGCGGCATCGAGTATTCCGGCTTTATCATTGCCACGATCATTTTTGTGCCGCTGATGCTGGGGGCAATGGGCATCTTGTGGTACCTGACCGGCAAGCTAAGCCGGATGCAGATATTCACAGCTTTCATGGTCATTTTCTTCGGCGGCCTGACCGCCTGGTTCAATGACGAGCGGTTCTTCAAGATGAAAACCACGCTTGTTTATGGCCTGTTTGCTCTGATCCTGGGGATCGGGCTGCTGCAAAAGAAATCCTATCTTGCCTATGTTCTGGACGAGATGCTGCCCATGAAACACGAAGGCTGGATGATCCTGACCCGTCGTCTGTGTGCGTGTTTTGCTGTTCTGGCCGTCGCAAATGAATTCGTGTGGCGCACGATGTCGACTGACCTTTGGGTCAAGATTGAAACCTTCGGATTCCCCATTGCCCTTATGGCGTTCCTCATGCTGCAGTTCAGCCTGTTGCAAAGCTATATGGATGATCCCGATCATTAATGACGGCTAAATCCTCAACCGCCCTTCGGATGACTTTTCCGTGAAGCGCGGGAGGCCATAAAACCTAACAAAATCCTTGGCTAAACGCTTGGGCTATGAAAAGTTGTGTCACCACTCACCTTTTCCCGCCGGAGCACCACACCAAATGACGGCTTTCCCAAATAGTGGCTTTCTATCCGAAGCTTCAGACCGGCTGAGATCAATGCTCTCGGCACAGGCGACAGAGATTTCTCTCGAACCTGGTGATATCCTTTTCGAACAAGGGGATGAAGGGGATGCCCTCTATGCCATTCTTGCCGGCACGCTAGAGGTGTCCTTCTTGGCGATGAGCGGTCGAAAACTCTCGTTGACATTGATGAAGCCTGGCGAGGTCTTTGGTGAAATCGGCTTGTTCGACAATGGCCCCCGCACCGCAACCGTGGCCGCGGCCGAGGCCTCTCGGGTGCTGCGTGTGCGTAGGTCCGATGTCATGAACCAGATCCGCCAACATCCTGACCTTGCGGTGGATATGATCCGACTGGCCGGTTTGCGCATGCGGTGGATGGGGTCGCAACTGAATGAACAGGTCTTTTTGCCGATGCCTATCCGGCTTGCGCGCAAACTGCTGCATCTGTCCAACCTTCAAGACGATCCAACCACTCGCATTACCCTGTCCCAAAGCGAGCTGGCCGAATTCGTTGGGGCCACGCGCGAAGCTGTCTCAAAGACAATTTCAACCTGGAAACGCGACAAGGTTGTCGAAGCTTCGCGGGGCGGCCTGATGATCCATGATTTTGAGGCACTGCGGGAACTGGCGGATTCCGACCTCATTTGACCTGTTGTGACCTGCTTCACATACGACGGATCGCATTAAGATTACGTTAGGAACTGTTACCGTAGGAGGTCAGAGAATCATCCCCGATATCTGTCCACTGACCTCTCCCTGTACCAGAGCCATACGCCTTCCCCGGCGTGTGGCTCATCTTTTTTCAGCACAGAAAAAAGGCCAGAGCAGGTGCCCTGGCCTTTCTGTTTGTTCAACCTAAGAGATCACTCTTCAAGGCTCAGCGCGACAAAGCGTGGATCTCCACCGCGCCGCACCAAAAGCAGCAGTGACTTCCGCCCGGCCGTGCGGGCTTCTTCCATTCGGTCCTCGAGATCAGAAATCGCAGTGACCTTCTGCTGGCCAGCCTCGGTGATCAGATCACCGGCGCGCAAACCCTTGGCATAGGCTTCTGACGCCTCGTCCACTTCGGTCACAACCAGCCCCTCGGTATCCGGCTCCAGCCCCAGATCAGCACGCAGGGCTTCAGTCACGGGCGATATCGTCAGCCCCAGAATATCGGCATTTTCCTCAACCGGGGCTTCTTCAGCCTCACCCTCTTCGCTTTCGGCCCGCTCGGCATCTTCGCGGCGGCCCAGAGTCACAAGTACTGTCTGCGTGCTGCCATCCCGATGCACCACCACACGGACCGACTTGCCAACCGTTGTCTCACCAACCTGACGTACCAATCCACGGGTGTCTTCGACCTCAACACCATCAAAGCTGAGGATCACGTCACCGGCCAACAGGCCTGCCTCTTTGGCCGGGCCCTCGGGTACATCGCTGATCAGTGCGCCACCCGGCTTGTCCAGGCCCATCGCCTCGGCCATATCCTCGGTCACGTCCTGAATGCGGACACCCAGCCAACCGCGGCGGGTCTCGCCGAACTCGCGCAGTTGGTCGACAACCTTGACCACCACATTCGAGGCCATCGAGAAGCCAATCCCGATCGAACCGCCATTCGGCGACAGGATCGCCGTATTCACGCCGATCACCTCGCCATCCATATTGAACAGCGGCCCGCCCGAGTTCCCCCGGTTAATCGCAGCATCGGTCTGGATATAGTCGTCATAAGATCCGCTGAGCGCGCGGTTCCGCGCCGAGACGATCCCCGCCGAAACCGAAAACCCTTGCCCCAGCGGGTTGCCCATCGCAATCACCCAGTCGCCAACGCGCGCAATGTCACTATCGCCGAACTTGACGTATTTCAGCGGCCCGGTGGCCTCGACCTTCAAAAGGGCGATATCGGTTTTTTCATCCGTACCGATCACTTTCGCAGGCAGTTCTTTCTTCGGTTGACCGTCGCCCGGGAAAAATTCGACCAGTATCTCATCAGCCTCGGCAATAACGTGGTTGTTAGTAACGATGAAACCATCCTCGGATATCACAAACCCCGAGCCCAGCGAATTGCTGCGGCGCGGGCGGTTGTCATCTTCCCCGTTACGGTCTTGAAACTCGCGAAAGAAATCTTCGAACGGAGAGCCCTCGGGAACGATCCCCTGCGGGCCGGTCTGTCCCTCAATCAGTGTCGAAGTGGTGATGTTGACCACCGCTGGGCTGATCTTATCGGCCAGCGGAGCCAGGCTTTCGCCCCGCGCCTGTGCGGCCACTGACTGCGCCAATACAAGCAGCATCCCGGCAAAGGCCAGCCACATCAACCGCATGAAACCAACAACGTCGTCCCGCCGGACGGATATACTGCGCGCTTGTGACTGCACGTGGGAACTCCTTGTCGTCAACACTATCTGGATCGCCCGCAGGCGGCCCTTCTTGATATCCAATGTAGCTGGTTTGTCCTTGCCCGCAACTGAGGATCGCGGGGAAATCACCATGAAGTGTAGCCGTTGTTCAAAACCCGACCTGATATGCACCCCATAGCAACACGAGACCTCCCACCATACATAACAATCCTGCAAGCCGACGTGCCTGCTCTGGCATAGACCGCAACGCCTCTAGCATACGTTCAATAAGCGAAGGGGCCAGCGCATAGGCCAGCCCCTCGACAATCAACACCAGCCCAAAGGCCAGAAGGATCATACCCATTATTCAGACGCCTGCCCCGCCGATTGGCCCCGGCCGGTGGGTGATTTGAGATAGTTGAAGAACTCGGAATCCGGGCTCAATACCATCGAGCTGTTACCGCCCTGCAAAGCATTCTGATAGGCGGTCAGCGAACGATAGAATTCGAAGAATTCAGGGTCCGCACCGTAAGCTTCGGCAAAGATCGCATTGCGTTCGGCGTCAGCCTCACCGCGAATGATCTCAGCCTCACGCCGCGCATCCGATACCAGTTCGACAACGGTCCTGTCGGCCTGGGCACGTACGCGCTGTGCCGCCTCATTACCACGGGCACGTTCGTCTGTAGCTTCCCGCTCCCGCTCGGCCTTCATCCGGTCAAACGTCGCTTCGAGGTTGGCCTGCGGCAGATCGGTCGCTTTCAGACGCACGTCAATGACGGTCACACCCAGCGCAAGTGCCTCGGCAATCGCACTATTGCGGATACGCAGCATCAGTGCAGCCCGGTCCGAGCTCAGGATGTCACGGGACGAAACTGAACCCAGAACTTCGCGGGTTTCAGCGCGCAAGATGCGGTCCAGACGATCCTCGGCAACCGGGATACCACCGACACCAACCGCCTGGCGGAACTGGTTCAGATCGGAAATCCGGTACCGTGCGAAGGCATCGACTACCAGACGACGATCATCCAACGGCGTCACTTCAAGCGGTTGAACGTCGATGGACAGGATACGGTCGTCATAACGGACAACTTCCTGAATAAGTGGAATTTTGAACGCCAGACCAGGCTCTTCCTTAACCGCGACCACACGGCCGAATTGCAGAACCAATGCGCGCTGGCGTTCGTCCACGATAAAGATCGAAGACAGCGCAACAACGCCGAGGATCACCACAAGGATGAGGATAATGGGTGACTTACGCATCAGTTGCTCTCCCCGGATTGATTGCGGCGCAGTTCGTTCAGCGGCAGATACGGCACAATGCCCTGTCCCTGACCGGCCGAGTTTTCGTCCAGTATGATCTTGTCGACATCACCCAGAATCTGCTCCATCCGCTCCAGATACAAACGTTTGCGCGTTACATCCGGCGCTTTGGAGTATTCTTCCAGAACCGCGCTAAAGCGGCTGGCTTCACCTTGAGCACTGTTGATCTGCTGGGCGCGATATCCTTCGGCCTCTTCCACAACTTGCGCGGCTTCACCACGTGCTTCGGCCAGTACCTTATTAGCATAGGCGTCGGCGACGTTCTGCAGACGGTCACGTTCTTGTGCGGCGGCCTGAACGTCGCGGAAGGCCGCGATTACGTCCTGTGGCGGGTCGGCTTTGTCAAAGTTGACACGCACAATGTTCACGCCGGAATCATAGCTGTCCATCGTCGACTGAATCAATTCCTGCAAGCGATCAGCGATCACACCCCGATCTCGGTTCAGGATCGGTGCCAGCTCGCTTTGTGCAATGATCTCGCGCATGGCCGATTCCGACACGGCGCGGATCGTCTGGCGCGGGTCGCGCAAATTGAACAGATACTTGGCCGGGTCATTGATGTTCCAGACCACCTGATAGTCGATATCGACAACATTTTCGTCGCCTGTCAGCATCAAGCCATCATCGCTACCACGGGCTCCGCCCATGTCTTCGTTCTGCTCGCGGGTCACAGGAATGACCTCGGCAGTTACAAATGGCCAAGGCGCAAAGTTCAGACCGGGATTTCCAACGTTTGAAAATTCACCCAAAAACAGCTCTACCGACTGTTCTTCCGGCTTTACCGTATAAAAGCTGGCCGCACCCCAAAGGACTGCACCCACCACCAACCCAATGGCAATAGTCCCTTTGGTAAAGATGGGACCACCCCCGCCACCGCCCGAACCATTGGTGCCACGACCACCGCCGCCTCCCATCAGGACGCGCAGCTGTTCCTGGCCTTTTTTCATCAGCTCGTCGATCTCGGGAATCTGCGGGCCCTCGTTTTCAGGGGGCTTGCGCCCGTCCCCGTTGTCACCCCGATTTCCTCCGCCGCCAGAAGAGCCTCCGCCCCCCCAGGGGCCGCCGCTGTTGCCCGCCATTTGTATCTATTCCCTTGTGTTGAACCGTGTGATCACGGGTTCCCTTGTAACTTGTGTGCGCGCGGTTGCAAATCAAGCCGTACGCACAGGATGACGCATTGTTACCAGTTCTTCCGCCATGACCGGATGAACTGCAACGGTGCGGTCGAAATCTTCCTTGGTTGCGCCCATTTTGACGGCAATGCCAGCCAGTTGAATCATCTCGCCGGCGCCCGGCGCCACGATGTGACAGCCCAACACCTTACGCGTGGCCTGAGAGACGATCAGTTTCATCAAAACCCGCTGCGTGCCACCTGCGAATGCCTTTTGCATCGGCTTGAACGAGGTTGCATAGATCTCGACCGGCTCTTGGGCTGCAGCGTCTTCTTCGCTCAACCCGACCGTGCCGAATTCCGGCTGCGTGAAAATCGCAGTTGGAATCAGGTCGTGATCCACAGGTGTCGGGTTGCCTTTGAACACGGTTTCGACAAAAGCCATCCCCTCGCGGATCGCAACCGGGGTTAGGTTAACCCGGTCCGTCACATCCCCAATGGCATAGATCGAGGGCACGCCTGTCTGGCTGTAATCATCCACGATGATCTCACCCTTGCGGCCGCGTTCAACGCCGATGGCCTCAAGCCCCAGATTGTCGGCATTGGGCGCGCGACCAGTGGCATACATGACCACGTCAAACAGCTGTTCCGTGCCATTGGTGGCCTTTACGCGAATCTTGTCACCGTCTTTGGCCATCTCAAGCACATTGGTGCCCAGATGCAGATCAATCCCGTTCTGGCACATCTCTTCGCTGATCAGACCGCGCGCTTCTTCGTCAAAACCCCGAAGGATTTGCGCACCGCGGTAGAACTGGGTGGTTTTCACGCCCATGCCGTTCATGATTCCTGCAAACTCGCTGGCGATATAACCGCCACCAACGATCAGGATGCTTTCGGGCAGTTTTTCCAGATGGAAAATCTCGTTCGAGGTGATCGCCAGGTCCGAGCCCGGAAACTCGGGCACAACAGGGCGTCCGCCTGTGGCGACCAGAATATGCTTGGCCGTCATGCGGGTGCCATCGGCCAGCTCGACGGTATGTGCGTCCACCACGTGTGCACGCTGATCAAAGCTTTCGACGCCGTTGTTTTTCAGGATGTTGCGATAGATGCCTTCCAGCCGGTCCAACTCGGCATGGAGTTTGCCGCGAAAGAAATCCCAGTCAAATGCACCGGGTTTGACGTCCCAGCCATAGGCCTGCGCATCTTCGACCATGCCAGAGAATTCGCTGGCAAATACCATCAGCTTTTTGGGGACACATCCGCGGATCACACAGGTCCCGCCATAGCGATCCTCTTCCGCCAGCGCCACTTTGGCCCCGTTTTCGCCAGCCGCCACACGCGCCGCCCGGACCCCGCCCGAGCCGCCTCCGATGACGAAAAGATCATAGTCAAAGCTCATAGTAGGTCCCGTACCCTCTCTGATTGGGATGAATCTCCGCAACCTTCAAATATGGTTTACGTCAAGAGTTGCAATCTCTTGTTTGCGATCGGCAAGCTTCTCCTGCCATTGGCGGTCAATGTCCGGCCAGAAACGACGTAGCGATTTCACAAACGCCTCGAGATCGGACCGCCTCAAACCAGCAATTGGTAGAATAAAGTTCCGAACCCGACCTTTGTCGTCATTGTAGCTGATGTACAATGCGTCTTTGGGGTTCAACTTTCCATCCGAAGGGAAATCGAAATAGCGGATATCCTTCCACGCAACACCGGCCCATGCAGACTCTTGTTGAAAAATCCCGTGAACGACATATCCCAATCTGAAACCAATCGCTTTGTCGTCGAGCGTGATCGGTTTACGATCTGATCTCAGGACAAGAGATATGCTGATGATCGCGCCTATGAAAAAGATCATATAAGTCATCAGCACATAGTTCGACCGTTCATACCGCAGCACGGTAGGAAGCAATAAGATAAAAACGCCAAAGAAAAACCCGGCGAAAACCACTCTGTAAAACAGCCGCTTCTTCCAAGCTGTGGAACTTTCATAGAATTCTATCGCCGACACGCGCTAATCCGCCAAATCCGTGAACAGGTTGTCTTTGCCGCCATCGAACAACTCGTCCAGTTCCACCGTTCCCTCGTTGATGTCGCGCAGTTCGACCCGGCCATCTCCATAACCGATCACGACCTTGTCGCAAATGTCGATGAACAACCCGTTCTCGACCACGCCGGGTACCTGGTTCAGCACCAGCGCCATCTGCCTTGGGTTTCCGATCCGTTGCAAATGCAGGTCCAGCACGTGATTGCCTTCATCCGTGACAAACGGCGCTTCTCCGTTCATGCGAAGCGCCGAGCGGGTACCGAGAACATCCATGGTATCCAGCACCTCTTCGATCAGGGTGCGTGTGGTCTGCCAGCCAAAGGGGATCACCTCGACCGGCAATGGGAAGGCACCCAGAGTCTCGACCTCTTTGCCGGCATCGGCGATGACCACCATCTGGTCGCTGGCCGTGGCTACGATCTTTTCCTGCAGGTGCGCGCCGCCGCCGCCCTTGATCAGATTAAGCTCTCTGTCGAATTCGTCCGCACCGTCGATAGTGATGTCCAGCCATCCCGCCTGATCCAGGGAAACAACCTCAATGCCCAGTTCACGGGCCAGTTGGGCCGTCCGGGTCGATGTCGGAACACCCTTGATCGCCAGACCTTCTTCTCTGACCCGTTCCCCCAACCGACGCACCATCCATGCAGCGGTCGATCCGGTTCCCAGGCCGACTCGCATCCCATTCTGCACCATGTCAGCCGCACGGCGTGCTGCGACGTATTTTGCAGTGTCGATGGGCGACAGATCACCGGCCATTTCAGCATCCCCCTAATTTGCTGCGGAACTTATACGGAATGCCTACGACAACTGCGAGAGAGAATTGTCCGGATCGGTAGACCAACATGTCGCGAAACTACGCGTTTCCTATGGGAAACGTCGCAATCAGGTCTGTTGAAAACATACGTGAGGTATACATAGTTCGCATGAACACGCCTTACTGCCTGCACTATGCCCCGGACAATGCTTCGCTGGTCATCCGGCTGGCGCTGGAAGAGATGTGCCTGCCCTATGAAACGGTTCTGGTAGACCGCCGCCAAAGCGCACAGGACAGCCCGGAATATCGCGCGCTGAACCCCAATGGGCTGATCCCGGTATTGGAAACACCACAGGGGCCGATCTTCGAAACCGCTGCTATCTTGTTGTGGCTGGCGGATACGCATGGCCGGCTGGCCCCTACCCCCATGGACAGCAACCGCGCCGCGTTTCTGAAGTGGCTGTTCTTTGCCTCCAATACGCTGCACGCTGATCTGCGTATTCTGTTTTACGCCGAAAAATATATAGACGCAGCGCAGGTCAATCCTTTGCGCGCCGGTATCCGCCCTCGTTTGCGCCAGCACTTGCGCCAGCTTGATGAAGTTGCGAAAAGCGCGCCGCCCTGGCTGAGCCCGGACATACCATCGGTCCTGAGTTATTATCTGGCCTGTCAGATGCGCTGGATGGCGCTCTATCCTGCGAAGGCTGATCGCAGCTGGTTTCAGATCGCTGACACGCCGCATCTGCAGCGAATGCTGATGCAATTGGAGACGCGCCCCGCCACACGCGCCGCAATCGCGGCCGAGGGTTTAGGGGTTACACCCTTTACCTCACCAACCTATGCTAACCCACCGGAAGGCTTTGCTACCTGATATGTTTCTGTCTGTCTTCGATATGTTCAAAGTGGGCATTGGCCCGTCCTCGTCCCATACGATGGGGCCAATGGTTGCTGCCGCGCGGTTTCTGGACATGATGCGCGCCTCTCCGTTCGAATTTTCAGGGCTGCGCGGGTCGCTGCACGGGTCGCTGGCCTTTACCGGTGTCGGCCACGCAACCGATCGCGCCACGATCCTGGGCCTGGCCGGATTTGTGCCCGACACATATGATCACGAACGGGCCGAGGCCGCACTGGCTGGCATAAGTGAGACCCACAGCGTGACCCCCGAAGGATTGCCCACGCTGCAGTTCGATCCCAAGGCCGATCTGGTTTTCGACTATGAAAACAATCTGCCGGGCCATGCTAACGGTATGGTCCTGATGGCCACGGACGCACAGGGCGACGTGATCCTGCGGCAGGTCTATTACTCGATCGGTGGCGGCTTTGTTCTGACCGAGGAAGAACTGGCCCAGGGCAAGGCAACAGATGAAGGCGCACCGGTGCCCTTTCCTTTCAAATCGGCGGTCGAGATGTTGGACATGGCCAAAACCAGCGGCAAAAGCATCGCCGAGATGAAGCGCGCCAACGAGATCGCGCGCGGCTGTGCAGACAGTTTTGCCAAAGGCACCGCGCGCCTATGGCAGGTCATGAACGACTGTATCGAGCGCGGTCTGACCACCGACGGCATTCTGCCAGGCGGTTTGAACGTGCGCCGTCGCGCCAAAGGCATCCATGACGCGTTGATGGCCGAGCGTGGCATGAACCTGAACGCGCCCCACACGATCAACGACTGGATGAGCGTTTACGCCATGGCCGTGAACGAAGAAAACGCAGCTGGCGGTCAGGTGGTGACCGCCCCCACCAATGGTGCTGCCGGGGTTCTTCCAGCGGTAATGCGCTATTATCTGGACCATGTACCCGGTGCTTCAGAGAACCACATCGAAGATTTCATGCTAACTGCGGCCGCTATTGGCGGGCTGGTCAAATACAACGCCTCGATCTCGGGCGCCGAGGCCGGGTGTCAGGCTGAAGTCGGCAGCGCCGCAGCCATGGCTGCAGCCGGGCTGTGCGCGGTTATGGGCGGCACGCCGGAACAGGTGGAAAATGCCGCTGAGATCGCGCTCGAGCATCATCTGGGCATGACCTGTGATCCTGTCGCCGGGCTGGTTCAAGTACCCTGTATCGAACGCAACGGGCTGGGTGCGATCAAGGCGGTGTCGGCAGCCTCTTTGGCCCTGCGCGGAGATGGTCACCATTTCGTACCGCTGGACGCTGTCATCGAAACCATGCGGCAGACCGGGCACGACATGCACGAAAAGTATAAGGAAACGTCTTTGGGCGGTTTGGCGGTGAACGTGCCGAATTGCTGAGGCAACGCGGGGAAGCGAAATGGAAGGCCATTGTCTTTGCGGTAAGGTTTCATTTCGGGTGGACTCGCCCGTTCTGTCCTGTGTGATCTGCCACTGCGACAGTTGCCGCAGACAATGCGCGGCCCCGATGACAGCTTATTTCGGGGTCCGCGACGGACAGTTGAAATGGACGGGCCAGGAACCAAAGACATTCGCATCCTCACCCGGCGTAGAACGCAGCTTTTGTCCTGATTGCGGCTCGCCGATCTCATTCCGGTCCGACACGATGTCCGGCGTGATGCATCTGTATGTGGCCCTTCTGGACGACCCTAACCAACTGCAGCCCACGCTGCATGTCGCGCATGAAGAGCAGCTGGGCTGGCTGAAACTGGATGACGGGCTGCCGATCTGCATCGGCCCGGACTACACCAAAGTACAACCGCTGCCCGACCCCTAGCTTTCGCCTTTCCCCGGTTCAATCAAATCGCTAGCGTCTCATCATGACACAGGACCGTCCCGTTTTTGGCATCGTGCTGATGCTTGGCTTTTGCGCGCTTGCACCCTTGGGGGATGCGGTCGCCAAATTACTGGGTGAAACCGTGCCGCTTGGAATGCTGGTCTTTGTCCGGTTTGCCATTCAAGCCATGTTGTTGGTTCCGCTGGTCGTCTGGACCAGCAGACCCTGGCGCATGGAGGGGCGTATATTTCGCCTGGCTGTCATAAGAACCCTGCTGCACATCGTCGGCATCGCCGCGATGTTCTCTGCCCTGCAATACCTGCCGCTGGCCGACGCTGTGGCCATCGCCTTTGTTATGCCGTTTATCATGTTGCTTCTTGGCAAACTGGTACTAAAGGAAGAAGTCGGCAAACGACGCCTGATTGCGTGCCTTGTGGGCTTTGGTGGTACATTGCTTGTCATTCAACCCAGCTTTGCCGAGGTCGGATATGCGGCTTTGCTTCCACTTGTCGTCGCGGTGGTGTTTGCCCTGTTCATGCTCGTGACCCGGCAAATTGCAAAAGCTACAGATCCCATTGCGCTTCAGGCCGTGTCGGGCGTCATAGCTTCTGTCATCCTACTGCCTGCCCTGTTGGTGGGAACACCCGCCGGAATCTGGGAGCTGTCCCTGATTGCTCCGAATTTGGGCGATATCTGGCTTTTGCTTGCAATCGGGCTTCTCGGCACGGTCGCACATCTGTTCATGACCTGGTCGCTGCGATATGCACCCTCTGCAACATTGGCCCCGATGCAGTATCTCGAAATCCCGGTCGCCACGGTGTTTGGCTGGCTGATCTTTCGCGATCTGCCCGACGGTGTCGCCGCTTTGGGCATCTGCATCACCATCGCTGCCGGCCTCTATGTCATTCTGCGTGAGCGGGCCAGCGCCCGGACGGCACCGACAGAAGCGCCTGCATGACCTGATCCAGCATCGCCCTGGGAAACATTACCAAAAGGCCCGGCCCATCCATACGCAATTCAACCGAGCCCAATGCGCGGTTGGACGTTCCGACAGCGCCGTTCGGCTCCATCACCAACCCGTCGATTGGCCATTCAAGGCCGCGGCTTTGCCCTGATACACGCTGCAATGGAAACAATGAGACGACATCTCGAGGCGCCATAGAAACCGAGATTTTGGGGGGTGCGTGAAAGATAATTTCACTTTCGCCAATCAGAATACAGGGCTGATCTTGCCTGCGAACCAAGACGTTGAGTGCTGCTAACTGGTGATCCAGACGCCCCCCGAGAAAACCAACCCCAATCACCAGCGGCGCCTCGATACTGCGCAGGGCCTTGTCGAAATCCGTGCTATTTTGTTCGCCAATTGGAAACAGTCGATCCAGCGGAATCTGATCTTTGTGATCCGGATCGAGCGAATCAAAATCACCGATAACAGCGTCTGGAATGCGCCCAATTTCCAACAAACTTGCCGCCCCACCATCCGCGGCGACGGCCAACTTTGTGCGAATCAACGCCAAATCCAAATCTTCAGGGCCAATTTGACCGCTTCCAACCAGCGTGATTGACTCTTTCGAACGTACAATTCGCGTCTTTTTCATGAGATTGATCATTTTTTCCGGGTTTTGACACATTGAGACCACAAAATGATAGGTTCATGGACAAAGTTCTGAGCCAATAGCTCTGCCCACGACCGGGCTGATGGCTCGTGTAGTTTGTAGAGGACGTACGTCTGATGGTACAGAATAACAAGGTTTTGACAGTTTCCTACGGAACCTTCTCGTGCACTTTGGAAGGATTTGACGATTCTTTTGAAACGATGAAGTCGATTGCCGAATACTTCCGCGACCTTGCAGCGGATGACAGGTATTTTGGGTCCGAACCCCCGCAACCAGACGCCGAAATGCTGACCCGCATTGCTCAGCGAGATGCGACGCGTAAAGTCGAAGCCAGCCAGAGCGAAAACGGATTGCTTCTGCGGGCGCAAGACCGTGCCGCTTCTCCGTCCCTTTCTACCGCGCCCATGACCCCGCCCAGTACCCCGAGTGCTCCGGCCTATACCGCTGCCCCCTCACAGTCCGCGCCCATCGCAGAGGCCGAGCCGGTAGAGGGTCGACCCGAACCAGCCGCCGATAGTATCGCCGCAAAGCTGCAACGGATCCGGGCGGTAGTCTCTCATAGCGAAGAAAACTCGGTGATCTACGCCGAGGATGAAGATTCCCCCCTGATGAAATCCGAAACCGGCCCAACTGATGCCGTATCGGCTGCCTTTCAGGCTGGAACTCTGACCCCCACAGATCTGGTCGAATCCCCCGCGGCCGATGCAGAGGTTGAAGCAGCTCAGGAATTTGAGCCCGAATCTCAGATTGACATGCCCCCACCCGCCGCGGAAGAGGCAGAGATCGAAGGCCCGGCCCAAGAGACCCCCGCCGTGCCAGAAATTGATGTCGCACCCATCGCCGACGATGTGACCACTGTCGAGGCAGAAGAGGTTTTGTTTTCGGATCTGAGTGCCGAGACGGACGAAGCCGAGAGCGACGAAATCGACAATATCCTGACAGAAGACATTTCGGCGGACGCAGACGAACCTGAAGAGGTTGCCGGCTATTTGACCGAAGAAGACGAGGAAACTCTGCTTGACGAAATCGCCAGCGTCGAAGCCGTGTTGTCCGCCCGTGCATCCGAGCCTCTGCCTGAGGAACCGAACCTGGACGAGGACGTTTCTCGCCTGATGGAAAAGGCGGTCGAACAGATGGATGATCCCGCGACTGCCACTCAGCGCGAGACATATTCCCGTCTGCGCAATGCAGTGGCCGCAACCAATGCTGATCGTGCAGATGCGCTGAACCGTAATCAGGCTCAGCAGATCAGCCCGCGCCGCCCCGAAAGCAATGTTACAACTGCCCGTCCCAAGGTAGAGCCTGCCGCTCCCCTCAAGCTGGTTGCTGAACAGCGCATCGACAATAAAGACGAGGATGAAATGGGGCCGATTTCTCCGCGCCGTGTAAAATCCAAACCGCTGGGTCTTCCGATCGAGGAAAGCGGCTTTGCGCACTATGCACAGGAACAGGGCGCACAATCTCTGCCGGACCTGCTGGAAGCTGCGGCATCTTATCTGTCGTTCATCGAAGGACAGGAACAGTTCTCGCGCCCGCAACTGATGAACAAGATCCGTTCTCTCAAGCAGGACGATTTTAATCGCGAGGAAAGCCTGCGCTCATTCGGGCAACTGCTGCGCGACGGCAAGATTGAGAAAGCTGGCGGAGGTCGGTTTGCGGCTTCGGACGAGATAGGGTTCCGCCCTGACGGAGATGAACGCGCCGCAGGCTGAATTCAAACCGAAAAGAAAGAAGGGCCGGAGACCAACTCCGGCCCTTTTTCATTGGGCGATCTTTTGTGGGCAGGCGTATGAACCCGCCGCAGGATGAGCCCGGAATAGGCCGCTCAGTCAGAAGATCCGTTTGGATCTTCTTTTCCGACACCTTTGAAGATGAATTTGAAAGGCAGAGCCCACAAAATGCCGAGCGCTACGTATACCAGAAGTTCCAACCAAATTGGTGGCCGGTCCAACCAGTTTATCACCGTCACCACCGCAACGATATAAGCCGGCAGGCCAATCAGCAGCAGCACCATCGACCAACGACGACGCGCTTTATAGCTCAGGCCATTTTTCTGTTCGCCCGCCATCAGTCAGCAAACGGGTCTGTCACCAAAATGGTGTCATCCCGCTCTGGGCTAGTGGACAGCAATGCAACCGGACATTCGATCAACTCTTCGACCCGACGCACATATTTGATGGCATTTGCAGGCAAGTCCGCCCAACTGCGCGCGCCTTCCGTGGATTCGCTCCAACCAGGCACTTCTTCGTAGATCGGAGTACATCGTGCCTGCTGATCGGCTGCAGTGGGAAGATAATCCAGACGCTTACCGTCAAGGTCATAGGCAACACAGATTTTCAGCGTCTCGAATCCGTCCAGCACGTCCAGCTTGGTCAGCGAAATACCGTTTACGCCGCTAGTGGCACAGGTTTGGCGCACCAGACAGGCATCAAACCAGCCGCAACGCCGCTTGCGCCCGGTGGTGGTACCAAACTCGTGCCCACGCTCACCCAGACGCTGGCCATCCGCATCATCCAATTCGGTTGGAAACGGCCCCTCACCCACACGGGTCGTGTAAGCCTTTACGATGCCAAGGACAAAATCAATCGAGCCTGGCCCGATGCCGACACCGGTCGCCGCCTGACCGGCGATCACGTTGGACGAGGTCACAAACGGATAGGTTCCAAAGTCGATGTCCAGAAGGGCACCCTGCGCACCTTCAAACAGAATACGTTTACCAGCCTTGCGCTTTTCGTTCAGCACTTTCCAAACGGGTGCTGCGAAAGGCAGAATCTTCGACGCGATTTCTTTTAGCTGAGCTACCAGCGCATCGCGGTCCACCGGTTCGATCCCCAACCCCTTGCGCAGCGGATCATGGTGCTGCAGCGCGCGATCTACACGCGCCTCAAGGGTCGCCTCATCCGCCAGGTCCGCGACCCGCACAGAACGACGCCCAACCTTGTCTTCATAAGCCGGGCCGATCCCACGACCCGTGGTCCCGATCTTGGTCCCCTTGCTGGCCGCTTCTTCGCGCGCACGGTCCAGCTCACCGTGGATCGGCAGGATCAGCGGCGTGTTTTCCGCGATCATCAGCGTTTCGGGCGAGATCTCAACACCCTGCGCCTGGATCGTTGCAATCTCTTTCAGCAGGTGCCAGGGGTCCAGAACGACGCCATTTCCGATAACACTCAGCTTGCCGCCACGTACCACACCGGATGGCAGAGCGTGCAACTTATAGACGGCACCGTCGATTACCAACGTATGACCGGCATTATGCCCGCCTTGAAAACGCGCGATCACATCGGCCCGTTCACTGAGCCAATCGACGATCTTGCCTTTTCCTTCGTCACCCCACTGGGCGCCGACAACAACCACATTGGCCATATCTGGTCCTTTTGCGCTGAGATATCAAACCCGGCTCGTATAGCGATGTGTCAGCGACAGGGAAACCGATAATTCGCCGCAGATCATAACCACACTGTGCGTGGTGCCTCCGGCGGAGGTATTTTTGGCCAGATGAAGAGAGGATCCCTTGCTTCATCTGGCCAAAAATACCTCGGGGGAGTCGCGGCTTGCCGCGGCGGGGGCAGCGCCCCCTTTCTAGCCATTCGACAAATGAACCGGTTCACCATGTGGTGTCGCCAGATAGGCCTTCTCCCAATCCAACGAGACTGCGGCGACATCACTTGGGTTCGCGTCACCCATTTCGGCTAAATAGGCCTCGAGTGTTTCCAGCCAGGCATGGAAATAGTCGTTGCCACCATTCAGCTCTTTGCTCAGACCATGGCGTTTTAGCATCTTCGAAAATCGATCGGCCCATTCCGACCATTCGAATCGTCCCGCTTCATTCAGCGCGACCGTGACCGCAAAGGCCTGTGCATGCCAGGGCTCTGCGAATGCCAGCTCGGGTAATGACTGCGCGTTACACTCACTCATCGGGCACCAGATAGCTTTGCCACAGATCTAATATGACCTCGTCATTTCGGTTCTCGGGATCGGCCCAAAGCTCCGAGGCTGGGAATGCAACCGCATATAATGGTTCAGGTGCCTCTCCCAGACCATGAGCGTTGGAATCTGGCAAAACATGCGCCCCATGCAGGCGTAATATCCGACCGCAAGCGCCAGAAGCGTAAGATGGCAACCTGGTATGACCACCGTTTTTCAGGCGGTTGGCAGCCGGTCGTACTGTACGCACCTTTTGGCCGGGATCAAACTGCACCGCGATATTCGAGGGTCGATCAGCCGGACCGCCTTTGGACAGTACGCCCTCAACCGTCCCGGCTGTCAGCGCGCGGGAAGCCAAAGGATGTGAAGCATCCGTTCCTTGGCCCAGAAGGTCTTCCAAAGTCAGGACTCCCTGCTCTACCAACAGATCTGCAAGTGCTGACACCCATTTTTCGTAGTAAGAGAATCGTGCATAGTCTTTGGGCGAAAGTCGTTCGCGTGCATGGCGCGAGATGTCGATATTCCATTGTCCCAGAAACCCGGCAGCCAATGTCAGTGCCAATGCGCGCCCGTGCCATTCTTCTGGGAAAATCGCTGCATCTTGGGATTCGGGGATCACCGGACCGTCGCCGAACCGTCCTCCCATATCGTGAACGCGGGTCATGACGGCACCTTGGGCAGGCCGGTTCCGATCATACTGTCACGGGTCACAAGCGCGGTCAGGTCGTCTTCGGTCATCCCATCGGTGCCATCGGGGCGCATGGGTAGAACAAGATAGCGTATCTCGGCCGTTGAATCCCAAACCCGCACGGCTGTTTCATCCGCCAGAGAAACGCCGAACTCTGACAAAATTTTACGCGGCTCACGCACGGCCCGTGCACGATAGGCATCCGATTTATACCACCCCGGTGGAATCCCCAACAAAGGCCATGGGTAGCAACTGCACAGCGTGCAAACGACCATGTTGTGGAGATCAGGGGTATTTTCGACAACAACTATGTGCTCGCCTTGCCGACCGTAAAAGCCAAGCTTTGCCACCTCGGGCGTTGCATCCTTAAGCAGTGCGGCCTTAAAGGCCGGATCAGTCCAGGCTTTGGCAACAACCCGGGCACCGTTCTGCGGGCCAATCTTGTTTTGGTAAGTGTCGATGATCTCATCCAAAGCGGCCGGGTCTATCAAACCCTTGCGGGTCAGAATCGTTTCCAGCGCCTTGACGCGAAGGGCGGGTTCAGGCGGCAATATGGCGTGCGGATGGTCGGGATCGTCATGTGGCATGGGTCGCAGCCTGCTTTACCATCCCCTTGCCTGTCCAGTCTCTTTGCTGTGATCCCGAAGATCACTTGGCGTGATGGTAACTCGTGACTTGCCCCCGGAACCAAACTTGCATAAGTACCTCGCGATATACGCCACGCTGTACAGGACCACCATGGAAAACGTCGTTCTCATTATCCATCTTCTTCTGGCTTTGGGCCTGATCGCCGTCGTCCTGATGCAGCGGTCCGAAGGCGGCGGCCTTGGCATGGGTGGCGGCGGAGGCGGTGCCATGGCTGGCCGGTCGGCTGCAACAGCATTGGGCAAGGTGACCTGGATTTTAGCCGCGTGCTTTATCGTCACTTCGATCACGCTGACCATTCTGGCGGCACAAAAATCCTCGGGCAGCTCTGTGCTTGACCGGATTGGGACACAGGCACCGGCCGCGACCGAAGAAAGCACACCGGCAATTCCGTCGGCGGATGACCTGTTGCCTCCGGCACAGGGTGACAACGCGCCTTTGATCCCGCAGGCCAACTGACACACAAAACCTAGAAACCGAAAAGAGAACTGCAACAGCATCTTGCGGTTCTCTTGCGCTATTGGCGCGAATCCTTTATACGTGAAGTCCCGTGATGCAGCGGTTTTTCTTGAACCGCCGGGCAGCTGATATTGACGTCTCACGGGGAGCAGCCGAAAAACATGGCGCGTTTTATTTTCATCACTGGTGGTGTGGTTTCATCCTTGGGCAAAGGATTGGCTTCGGCGGCTTTGGGCGCGCTGTTGCAGGCCCGCGGATATTCGGTGCGTCTGCGCAAGCTGGACCCCTATCTGAATGTCGATCCGGGCACCATGTCGCCTTTTGAACATGGCGAAGTGTTCGTTACAGATGACGGGGCAGAAACCGATCTGGACCTTGGCCATTACGAACGTTTTACCGGCGTAGCCGCGCGCAAAACCGACTCGGTCAGTTCCGGGCGGATTTATTCCAACGTGTTGGAAAAAGAACGCCGCGGCGATTACCTGGGCAAAACCATTCAGGTGATCCCGCACGTCACCAATGAGATCAAGGATTTCATCGCCATAGGCGAGGATGAAGTCGATTTCATGCTGTGCGAGATCGGCGGCACCGTGGGCGATATCGAAGGCCTGCCCTTCTTTGAGGCCATCCGCCAATTCAGCCAGGACAAACCACGCGGCCAATGCCTGTTCATGCACTTGACCCTGCTGCCCTACATCAAAGCCTCGGGCGAATTGAAAACCAAGCCGACCCAGCACTCGGTAAAAGAGCTGCGTTCGATCGGTCTCGCCCCCGACATTCTGGTCTGCCGGTCCGAAGGCCCGATCCCGACCAAGGAACGTGAAAAACTGGCTTTGTTCTGTAACGTCCGCCCCGATAGCGTGATTGCTGCGCAGGACCTCAGCACCATCTACGATGCTCCGCTCGCCTATCACCGCGAGGGACTGGATCAGGCAGTTCTGGATGCCTTCCAGATCAGCCCTGCCCCCAAGCCCGATCTGACCAAATGGGAAGACGTCAGTGATCGCATCCACAACGCCGAGGGCGAAGTGAAGGTCGCCATCGTCGGTAAGTACACCCAGTTGGAAGACGCCTATAAGTCGATAGCCGAGGCGCTGACCCATGGCGGGATGGCCAACCGTGTCCGCGTCAAGGTCGAATGGGTCGATGCCGAGGTATTCGATACCGAAGAGGCCGCCCCGCATCTGGAAGGCTTCCACGCGATCCTCGTGCCCGGCGGATTCGGTGAGCGCGGTACCGAAGGCAAAATCAAGGCTGCGCAATATGCCCGCGAACATAAGGTGCCCTACCTGGGCATCTGCCTGGGCATGCAGATGGCCGTAATTGAGGCCGCGCGAAATGCCGCTGGCATCAAAGAGGCCGGGTCCGAGGAATTCGACCATGAATCCGGTAAAAAGCGGTTCGAACCGGTGGTCTATCACCTGAAAGAATGGGTGCAGGGCAATCACAAGGTCGAACGCAAAGTCGGTGATGACAAGGGCGGCACCATGCGCCTGGGCGCCTATGACGCGGTTCTGGCCGAAGGGTCAAAAGTGGCCGAAGTCTATGGCGGTACCGCCATCGAGGAGCGCCACCGCCACCGCTATGAAGTGGACATCAAATACCGCGACAAGCTGGAAAAAGCCGGTCTCAATTTCTCAGGCATGTCCCCCGACGGGCGGTTGCCAGAAATCGTCGAGTGGTCGGATCATCCTTGGTTCATTGGGGTCCAGTACCACCCCGAGCTGAAATCCAAGCCGTTCGACCCGCATCCTTTGTTCCGCGACTTTGTGCGCGCAGCCAAGGACACCTCGCGTCTGGTCTGACACCAGGCACGAAAGCAGATTGTATCGGTCAGCGCGAAAAGACTGTACGCGCTGACCCTTTGCACGGTTAACTGTCCGCAACTCAGAGATAGGAGACCGGCCATGACCGATCAGATCACCAATGCACTGACATTCGCGGCCCTGCACAAAAAGGGCGAACCGGTTATCCTGTACAATATCTGGGATGCTGGCAGTGCCGGTGCCGTGCGCGACGCTGGCGCCCAAGCCATTGCCACTGGAAGCGCTCCTGTTGCGATGGCACAAGGGTTCAGCGACGGCCAAAACATCCCGATGCAGGCCGCGCTGGACAATGCTCGCCGGATTGTCGAATCCGTTGATCTTCCGGTTACTCTGGATTTCGAAGGTGCGTATGCGGCTGATGCTCAGGGTATCTCTGCCAATGTCAGGCTGGCCCTTGAATCCGGCGTTGTCGGCTTCAACTTCGAAGACCAGATCATCGGATCAAATGAGTTGTACGATATTGAAACTCAGGCCGCCCGTGTCAGCGCGATGCGCGAAGGTTGCGATGCGGCGGGTGTTCCTGCGTTTATCAACGCGCGGACCGACATTTTCCTGAAGGCGCAGCCCGAAACCCATGATGATGCGATGCTGGAAGAGGCAATGGTCCGAGCACAAGCCTATTCAGATGCAGGGGCCAGCGGATACTTCGCCCCCGGCCTACGGGATCAGGCCATGATTGCCCGGTTGGTAGAGTCAATCGACCTGCCGCTAAATATCATAGCATTACCCGGCACACCGGACACCGCCACTTTGGCTGGGCTGGGAGTCGCGCGTATAAGCTATGGCCCTGTACCCTATCGGAAAATGCTGGCCTGGCTGCAAGACGAAGCGCGAAAGGTACTCTGACCCAGCGCGCTATCCGGCTCTAGCAGGCGGTCTTTTGATCATTCTGAGCCTTGCGCGATAGTCCGTGCTTGGCGGGTTATCAAATATGGAATAATCTCTGACCATGTTGAAAAAACTCTTTCAGGCTTTCCGCCCGCCACAACACGACAATCTGCCCGACCCAGACGCTGAACTTGCACTCGGGGCGCTTATGGTGCGCGTTGCACAAGCGGACAGGGATTATAAGCTGGAAGAGATCAGCCTGATCGACCGTATCCTCGCCCGACTTTATCAACATAACGCGATCGAAGCCGCAAAGGTCCGCGCCACCTGCGAGAAGCTGCACGCAGCCGCACCGGAAACGGACACGTTCGGTAAGCTGATCCGGGAAACCACGGACCTGCACGAGCGCTTGGCCGCTTTGGATGCCCTCTGGGAGGTGGTTCTTGCCGACGGGAATACAGATGAGGGCGAGATGAAAATCGTCGAAGAAGCCCGCATCGCCATGGGTCTGAGCTTTAACGACAGCAAGACCGCCAGAAAGCGTGTGCAAAGACGCTTGGAAGAGGCGTAAGGCCTCTCTATACCTGTCTCATGTTTAGTGATTTTCTGTCTCGACTGACCCAGCCTCAGCCCGCCCCTTTCACCGATGACGATGCTCGACTGGCCTTGACGGCCCTGCTGGTGCGCGTTGCCCGATCTGACAACGACTATGCCGACAGTGAAATGGCGCGAATCGACCGGATTTCGGTTGAACGCTATGACCTATCCCCGTTCGAAGCCGCCGGCCTGCGCGCCCGCGCCGAAGATCTTGAGGCCGAAGCACCGGACACCGTACGGTTCACTCGCGCAATCAAAGAGGCCGTTGCCTATGACGACCGCCTGGCAGTCGTTCAGGCCTTGTGGTCGGTCGCTCTGGCGGATGGGCACCGCACGGGTGAAGAGGACTCCTTACTGCGACTGGTCGTCAGCCTGCTGGGCATCAGTGATGTCGATTCTGCAATGGCCCGTCAAAAGGCTGCCAAATCTTGATAGCCATGCTGGGCATGTACGACATGTCTGCGCTGCGCCCTGCGAATGATCGGTTTTGGGCATCGATTCGGGATTACCTTGGCTATGGCCCCGCAAACCTAAACCGAGACCGGGATGTCTGGGATGTCTGGTTGGACCCGGATCTGGTTTTTGCCCAGACCTGCGGCATGCCCTATCGCACCCGGCTGCATGGCAAGGTGCAGTTGGTTGGAACGCCGGACTACGCGTTGCCTGGCTGCCCACCTGGCCATTACCGGTCGGTTTTTGTAGCCCGCCGCCACGACCCCCGCGATCTTGATGAATTGGCCGATGGTGTTTTTGCCTATAATGAACCGCTGTCGCAATCCGGATGGGCCGCCCCAATGGTTCACCTTGAACGATACCACCGAACACCATCGTCGGTTCTGCAATCCGGTGGTCATGCGCTGTCTGCTCAAGCCATTTTCGAGGGCCGCGCCGATTATGCCGCGCTGGATGCGCTGACATGGGAGATGCTGAAGGTCCATTCCGACCTTCCAGAAGCTCTGCATGAGGTCGCCGAAACAACCCCAACCCCCGCGCTACCTTATATCACAGCGAAGGATCAGGACGCCGCTCAGATCGCACGCGCTGTTCGCAACGCGATTCTAACTATGTCACCGCAAGATCGGAACCTTCTGCACCTGCATGACCTGATCTCAATTCCTGCCAAAGATTATCTGCGCGTCCCAAATCCGTCGAAATTGTAAACTGCGATGGATAATTCATGATCAAATTGACCAGAACGCTTCGTCAAATTGACGGAATCACCCGCTTACTCTGTCATTTGCGCATTGCATTGATCTGATTTTTAAGCCCTAGTACCGCACCAACACCAATAACACCTGGACCAACCGTGACAGATTCAACTCCCGTCATTGAGATCAAGAACCTACACAAGAGTTTCGGCAATCTGGAAGTGCTGAAGGGCGTGGATATCACTGCCAGACGGGGCGATGTTGTATCTTTGATCGGGTCCTCGGGGTCTGGGAAATCCACTTTATTGCGGTGTTGCAACCTGTTGGAAGACAGCCAGCAGGGCGAAATCCTTTTCAAGGGTGAACCTGTTCGTTGGTCCGGTAACAGCCACACGCGCCGGCCTGCAGATGCAAAACAGGTTCTGCGCATTCGCACAAACCTGTCGATGGTTTTCCAACAGTTCAACCTGTGGGCTCATTTGACCATCCTGCAGAACGTGATGGAAGCACCTGTAACGGTATTGGGCCGTGACAAAAAAGAAGTTGAAGACAGCGCACGCAGATACCTTGAAAAAGTTGGTATTGGCGACAAATGCGACGCCTACCCCGCACAGTTGTCTGGTGGCCAGCAACAGCGTGCCGCGATCGCGCGGGGGCTGTGCATGGAGCCCGAGGCGCTTTTGTTTGACGAGCCCACGTCGGCGCTGGACCCCGAATTGGAACAAGAAGTGATCAAGGTGATCAAAGACCTGGCTGCAGAAGGCCGCACCATGATCATTGTGACCCACGACATGAAAATGGCCGCTGATATCTCTAGCCATGTCGTTTTCCTTCACCAGGGCCTCATCGAAGAAGAAGGCCTGCCTGAAGATCTCTTTACTACCCCTGAATCTCCACGGCTTCAGGGCTTTCTTTCCGCCACTCAGGCGGCATAACTTCAGATCAGAACCAAAACTGGGGAGTATCCAATGAAAAAACTGATCCTGACCACTGCGGCCCTTGCGCTGAGCGCAGGCATGGCTATGGCAGACACCATCCGGATGGGGACCGAGGGCGCCTATGCACCTTGGAACTTCGTCAATGACGCAGGTGAGATCGACGGCTTTGAGCGCGAGCTGGGCGACGAGCTGTGCAAACGCGCAGACCTGACCTGCGAGTGGGTCAAGAACGACTGGGATTCGATCATTCCGAACCTGGTCTCGGGCAACTACGACGTGATCATCGCTGGTATGTCGATCACCGACGAGCGTGACGAGGTCATCGACTTTACCCAGAACTACACACCGCCGGATCCCTCCGCCTATGTAGCAATGTCGGATGACGCCGATGTTGCAGGTGGTGTGGTCGCCGCACAAACTGGCACCATTCAGGCTGGCTATATCGCCGAATCCGGCGCGACCCTGGTCGAGTTCGCCAGCCCCGAGGAAACCATCGCTGCCGTACGCAACGGTGAGGCCGATGCGGTTCTGGCCGACAAATCCTTCCTTGCCCCGATCGTCGACGAAGACGCAGATCTGCGCTTTGTGGCCGATGAGGTTCCGCTGGGTGGTGGCGTCGGCATTGGCGTCCGTGAATCCGACGGTGAGCTGAAAGAAAAGCTCAACGCAGCCATCCAATCCATGAAGGATGACGGCAGCCTGAACGAGCTGATCACCAAATGGGAAGTGTCTTCGACCTTCTAATTCTGATCCGGCGGCGTGCCCCAGTCTACGGGCGCGCCGCCCTAGCGCCTTTACCACCTGAAGAGGCCCGCCATTTTTTCGTTCTGCACTGATCCCGACACGCTGGGAACCTTCCGTTGGTTCTCGTGCTATCTGACCAATGGTGTGCATTGGTCCTTTTACCTGTCCTTCCTCAAGGTACTGGCCCTGCTTGCCGTGACGGCGCCCGTAGCGCTGGGTTTCGGGTTCGTCGGGGCCATGGCTGCCCGTTCGCACGTTCTGCCGGTCAGTTGGCTGGGTAAGGGTTATATCGCCATCGTGCGCGGCGTGCCGGATATCGCCTTTTTCATGTTCTTCGTGATTGCTTTGGATCAGGCATTCGAATGGACGCGGCATCAAATTCTCTGCCCGGACTGGACGGATTCGATCCGACAGGGCAACGACTTTATCGTCTGCCAATCTGCCAAACTGCCACTGGGCACCTCGCCGGAATGGGTGCACGAAACCTATGGGTTCTTTCTGGCTGTCATCACTTTCTCTATTGTTTTCGGTGCTTTCGCCGCCAATGTTCTGTTCGGCGGCATGCGGGCCGTACCCTATACACAGCTGGAAACCGCCGAAGCCTATGGGATGTCCCGCCGCCAGACATTCTGGAAAATCCTTGTGCCTCAGATGTGGGTTTATGCCCTGCCCGGTCTCAGCAATCTCTGGATGGTTCTGATCAAGGCCACGCCGTTGCTGTTCCTTCTGGGCATCGAAGATATCGTGTACTGGGCCCGCGAACTGGGCAGCACCAAGACTCCGAAGTTTACGCAATACCCACACGGTGACTGGCGCATGTGGTATTTCCTGTTCCTGCTGGTTTTCTACCTTGGCTTCACCCGTATGTCCGAGATCGGGCTTGAACGCCTGATGCGTCGGCTCTCGCACGGACAGGCCACCGCCGCCGGAGAATTGCTGCGCAAGGAGACCACCGCATGAGCTGCTTGCAGACCATTCAGGACTACGGCCTGCGATCTCTTGGATATGGCGAGCGCCTGCTGCCAAAATCCGACTTTACCTTATGTGAGCACTTTACCCTGATCGGGTCTGGTATGATCTGGAATATCTATTTCGGAGTCATGGCGCTTGCGACCGGATTTTTCCTGGCCACAGCACTGGCGCTTGGCAAAGCTTCACCCAGTTTCTGGCTGCGCAAACCTTCGGAATGGTTCATTTTCATCTTTCGAGGTTCGCCGCTGTTCATTCAGTTTTTCTTTGCCTATTTCTTCTTCCTGTCGCTGAAGAAATCCTATCCGATGTTCGATTCTCTGACGTCGGCCTGGATAGGGGCTCTGATCGTTCTGTTTCTGAACACAGCCGCCTATTCAGCCGAAATTTTCTTTGGCGCGCTCCGATCCATTCCCAAGGGCGATACCGAGGCTGCAGATGCTTATGGCATGTCCGGCTGGTCTCGCTTCCGGCGGATCGTCTGGCCCACCATGCTGCGGCTTGCCTGGCCCGCCTACACGAATGAGGCGATCTTTCTGTTCCATGCCACCACGCTGGTGTTCTTCTCGGCCTTCCCCGCCTGGCAGCAACGAGGCGATGCGCTGTATTACGCAAGCTATTTCGCGGACAAGACGTTCAACCCCTTTGTCGCCTATCCAATCCTTGCCTTCTATTTCATCTTACTGACGCTTGTGATCGTTGGGGGGTTCGGCCTGGTGAACAAGCATCTGAACCGTCATTTACCTGCGGAACGAAAAACAAAAATGCGCTTTCGCCTGAATCTGGCACGCTAAGAACCTACCGGGGATGCAGCCGCTGCAATCCCCGGAAAAGACAATTTCTCAAATAATAATCGGTACCGTTTTGAGTGAAGGCAGCCCTTCGATTTGCGCGGTGGCTTAGGGGCCGAACTAGCTTGGGAATTTTCTGACAATCGGGGAGATGGTACCGCCTCCCTGGCTTGAACAGGGGACCTCTGGATCCACAATCCAGCGCTCTAACCAACTGAGCTAAGGCGGCACTTGTGAAGGGCGATGTACCGAACGCGTTCACGGAATGCAAGAGGATTAAAGCTGAATTTTCCAGCTTTGTTCGACCAGATCAACCCCGAAGGAATGGACCGGTTTGCTATCCATCAACTGCCACCCAGTGGACCCATAAAGCGCACAGGCAGCCTTGTGGCTTTCATGCGTCCACAGCCTCATTTCAGTGTAACCGGCGCCGCGAGCAAAGCCCATGCAGCTCTCCAGCATCCGCTTTCCCAGGCCCATCCCACGCGCTTCGGGCAACAGCAAGAACAAGCGCAGTTTTGCGGTCGTTTCACTCAGGGCAACGCAGAAAATACTGCCCAAAGGTTTACCGTCACATTCGGCTATCCAGCCACGCTCGCGCTTGGCATCATGGTCCGAGATGAAATCGTCGAGGATTTCTTTCACCAACACGGCAAAAGAGTCGTCAAAACCTTCGTCTCGTGAATACAAAAGATCATGCACAGCCACCAACCACGGCGCGTCCAAAGCTTCAAAGGGTCTGATCTGAATAGAGTGCATCCCCTATTTGAACGCAAAGGTAACTTGATTCTCAAGCCTTTGCGCGCTAGCACGAACTCTCATCCCCGGAGGCACACATGAGCATCAATACCGAAAGTGACATTCAGGCGAATTTGCAGATCGGACCAACAGATCAGGGGATGGTGCGCCTATTCATCGAAGCGGAAAACCTTGAAATTCCAATGGATTTCGATCCGGAAGAAGCCGAAGAGATTGCCGATGAACTCCGTGCTGCTGCGCATGCCGCACGGGCGGTAAAAAGCTAACCTATCAGATTCTGGGATCTCTCAGGGACTGCAAGCGCCGGGCTGCATCTGTGGCAAATTTCTGGATCATCTTCTTCCGCCGGGCCGGAGCTATCTTGTCCTCTGGTGCCATACGCACGATCTCGGCGTCATAAGCATCGGCAATGATCAACCCGGTCTCGGCAGGCAACAGCTCGGTCGGAAACTCCGTATCCACTGCCCAGAAGAATCGATCACACCACTCCAAATAACCATGCCATTTGGAATCCGACTGGAAATCAGCGCGGCTTGATTTACATTCGATCACCCAAAGCTCACCCTTAGGACCCAGCCCCATCACATCAACCCGCAGTCCGCGTATAGGCACGAATTCCTCAACGGATACAAAGCCATGCGCCGTCAGGTGACGGGCGACGCCACGTGCAAGTCTTTGTCCGGGTTGCAGGTCCAATGTCATATCCCAAATGTGAACAATTAGTGAACAAATGTAAAGTGAGCCCATACGACTTGACATAGTACCATTTGGTATCGCATTAATGTGAAACCAAATGGTATCTCTTTAGGTTGCATATGGAAAATCAAACTCAAAACGCGTTCCGCGCTCTGGCTGACCCTACCCGCAGGGACATTGTGCAGATTCTGGCACTGCAGGACATGACGATTGCACAGTTGACTGATCGCTTCGACATGACCCGCGCGGCAGTCAAGAAACACCTGACCGTGCTCTCGGATGGCGGCCTGATTGCCGTCGAAGCCCGTGGCCGGGAACGCATAAACCGACTCGAACCAAAAGGTATGGCCCCTGTTCTGGATTGGCTCAGCTACTTTGATCAATTTTGGGATGAACACCTTAACTCTCTTAAAGAAGCTGTTGAAAGGAAATCATAATGACTGATGCCGTTCTAAGGAAATCCATCTTCCTGAGGGCCGAGCCCGAGACCGTCTGGGCCTATCTGACCGAACCCGACCGGTTGGCGGAATGGTTTCACAAACCCGAACGCCCCCTGGCGCAGGGCCAAAAGCTTGAGATGTTCGGAACGACCAGTGGCGACCTTCTGATCTGGGGAGAAGTCCGCGAAGCGCGCCCGCCGTCATATCTGGAGTATTCGTTTACGGTTAAGCCAATGGGCGACGCAGTCAGCATCGTAAAATGGACGCTGGAACCGGTTGCGGGCGGTACACGCCTTGATCTGTTGCACGAAGGTCTGCCGCAAGGTGCCGATGCCTTTGGCCTGATCCTGGCGCTGGACAATGGCTGGGACGAGCATTTCGGCAAGATGCGCGTGGCCTTACACGAAACTGTTGACGCCTGACCCCTTGTGCGAACCCGCCGGACGCCCTACTTAGGCCCGTGGCGGGTTCTGCCCTTCTTGTGACTGGTAGCATTCTGGTGGCCTTAAGCAATTCCGAGGGGGCTGGCTCTGTTCAGGTCCTGGCCTGATTACCTGGCGCCCACCTGTACATACAGGTCCTCGGGAATCAAACCGCACGGTTGACTGGTGGTCCCGCCACACTCGATCCAAACTCCGGCAGGAAATAGCCGGATTTACGAGCTCTGAGTTCTGACCTGCGGGCCAGATCGCGCTAATCATACCTGGAGCAGACAGGCATCAAGAAATGCTTTTACGGGTTCGGGTTTCCGAATGGCGCGGGGCTGCACAATCACAACATTGAAATACCCGATATCCTGTGCCAGCGGACGCGCGACGACCGCATCGCCTTCTATCGTGCGGCTCGCCTCTGGCGGAAAACCAACCAGCGTGAACCCAAGCCCTTTGCCAACATAGGCATGCACCAACTCTCGTGATTGCGAGGTCAGCGGCACTTCTGGATCAAGCCCGGCGGCCTGCAACAGGTCAAGATAGCTTGGACCCGGACCGGAACGCGACACTGCAATGTAGGGCAAGCCTGTCAGCTGCTCAAGCTGTACGCTGTCGGCATGCGCCATAGGGTGGGAGGCCGGAAGTAAAACCAGAGGCGCCAGTTCTTTAAGTACTTCAACGTGATGACGTTGGGGATCAAACCCTTGATCAAACACCACAAGCGCGTCCAACTCGCCCGCATCCAGCGCAGCAACGAGGTTTGGGAAATCATCCTCAACAACCTCGATGCGGATACCGGGATGGCTTTGGCGAAAAGCCAGAACAGCTGGTAGAATGATCTTCTGCGCAATTGCATAGTGTGTCCCGATCACAATAGACCCTGTTTTACCCTCAGCCATCACAGCGGCCCGATTGCCGAGCGCGCCTGCTTGCATCAGCAACGCTTCGGAATCCGTCAAAAAGGCTGCGCCATCGCGGGTCAACCTCATCCCGCGTGCGGGAAAGCGGTCAAACAACGTCAAACCAGTGACATCTTCGAGTTTGTCGATTGCCGATGAAATAGCGGCGGCCGAAACATTCAGGTTCCTGGCTGCCTGCGCGATACCGCCACATCGCGCCGTCTCGGCAAAGAACGACAACTGGCGCAAAGTGAAACGTATCATCAATAAAATCTTCTTTTTTCAAATTTTAAATCAGTTTTTTCGACCTTTAGCAATGCGTTACCCTGCGTTTGAAACTCAGGGAGAAAGCAGATGGACATCAGACCACTTACCGGCGGTGTGGGCGCAGAGATCATCGGCGCCGATATCCGAGACGGCAGCCAGTTCGACGCCATTCATACGGCCTTTGCTCAGCACTCTGTCATCGTACTCAGAGCGCAGGATGTCGGCCCGGATGAGCATCTGGCGTTTGCCCAACGCTTTGGCGCGATCAACATCAACCGCTTCTTCAGGCCGGTCGATGGGCATCCAGAAATCGCTATGGTGCTGAAGGAAAAGGATCAGAAAGAGGCCATCGGAGAGGGCTGGCATACCGATCATTCCTACGACCAAATGCCGGCGATGGGGTCTATCCTGCATGCTTTGGAAACCCCGCCCTTTGGAGGCGACACGCTGTTCGTCTCGATGGGTGCGGCTTATGAGGCGCTGTCACCTACCATGCGGAGCTTTCTGGATGGGCTCTGGGCGGTTCATTCCTCTCGGCACGTTTTTGGAACAAGCACACAGGACAGTGAAGCGGCGCAAAGTGGTCGGCTAAGCAATGCACAGGCAGCCACCCAAGACGCGCGACATCCTGTGATCATAAAACACCCCCTCAGCGGGCGGCGTGGTATTTATGTGAATCCAGTGTTCACGACCCATATCGAAGGCCTGAGCGCCGATGAATCAGCAGCCATCCTTGCAATGCTATATGACCACTGCCAGCAACCCGAGTTCCAATGCCGCATTCGTTGGCAAACAGGCGACATGACCATCTGGGACAATCGGGCCACATGGCACAAAGCGGTCAATGACTATCATGGATTTCGACGATTGATGCACAGGGTTACCGTGGAGGGGGTCGCCTTGTCTGCCGAATGACCCGAACCCTGTCAGACAAAAGTCACAACGCAGTCAGACTAAAACTGACGCCCTGACCTACCAATTACGGCGGGCAAGCTCTGCGTCCACCTCAGCCGGCGTGTCACCTGTCTTAACGCCCAGTACGTGCCTCTTGTTTGATCAAGGCAGGCTTTAGCCTGACAGAAACCGGCGTTCCGCCGCGCGGACCGCCGGGTTTTTCGGCCATGCTCATAATGGCATAGGCAAACTGTACACCGGCAAAGACGATCCCGTTCATGAACCAGATCATCGCCAGAGCAACCAGACCGATATCAGAACCAGTAATCAGATGACGCAGGTTGGCGACGTTCAGGGCCAGAAGCACCCCGACAAAAATTGCCGAGATGGCAAAGCCCCAGGCCACTTGCGTGATATACAAACGGATCAGTTTGGGCATGGCGGACCTCATTGCGCTATAATATTCAGTTTAACGCATATTTGATCCGTGTAAACGCGTCAGAACGCCTCGGGCTTGGCCTCGTGCGCCATGTGATCCAGCACTGCGTTGACAAATTTTGTCTCTTTACCTTCGGGGAAGAAGGCCCGCGCCACATCGACGAATTCAGTGATGACCACCTTGGGCGGTGTGTCGTTCTGTGTCAGCTCTGCTCCGGCGGCCCGGAAGGCCGCACGCAGGGTCGGGTCGATCCGGGCAATCGGCCATTTGGCAACCAAAGCGCGATCGGTCATCTGATCGATCGGCGCCTGATAATTGACCGCATCTTCAACCAGCTTGCGGAACAGGCGAATATCGCCGTCCAGCATTTCCTCGCCCTCATAGACGGCGCCAAAGCGGTGATCCAGAAACTCGGTCACAACCTGATCGGTTGTCTGACCCGATTGCTCCATCTGGAACAGCGCCTGCACGGCATAGAGCCGAGCGGCGGATTTCATCAGGCGTTTCTGGTTGGCCGGTTTTGGCGCGTCTGTCTTGGTCATGCTGTTGTGGGTCCGTTGCTGTCGCCCGCCACAAGGATGGACTCGGACGGCGGCTTGAACCCGACGCCCTTTTTGGAAGAGCCCCACTTACGGCTGAGCGCGATCAGATGCAAGGCCGCAGCGGCAGCCCCGCCCCCTTTATTCATTTTTTCCGGATTGGCGCGCACTTCGGCCTGATCGTCATTCTCGACTGTCAGGATACCGTTGCCGATGCACAGCCCCTGCAGACCCATCAGTTGGATGGCACGGCTGGAGTCGTTGCAGACGGTTTCGTAATGCGTGGTCTCTCCGCGAATGACACAGCCCAGCGCGACATAGCCGTCAAAATTGCACTGACGGTCTGCCATGGCGATAGCCGTCGGGATTTCCAAGGCGCCGGGCACTTCGACCACATCACAGGTGCCGCCTGCCCCTTCGATCTCGGCCTTTGCGCCAGCCACCAAATTGTCAGCGATGGCACGATAGAACGGGGCCATAACGATCAACAGCTTGACGGGTTTGTCGAAACTCGGTGTCGGCAACACGCCGTGTTTGTCTTGTTCAGCCACAATCAGTCCTCCCTGAGGATTGAACGGGTCCCGACAATGGACAGGCCAAAAGCGTCGAGCCCGAGATAAACGGTTTCCGGCGAGTCGGTCAGCAGCACAAGTTCCTGGATCCCCATCTTGGACAGGATCTGCGCCCCCAGACCGGTTTGTTTGATGGTGCGTGGGCCCTCATCTTCAGCCGCATAGAGCGAGTTGCGCGGTTGGCGGAACAGACAGACCACACCGCGCCCTTCATCCGCAATCTTTTCCATCGCGCGCGGCAGCTCACGTGAGGATTTCGGGCCAAGACCCAGAATGTCGGGCGCCTCGTGCAGCGCATGGGTCCGGGTCAAAACCGGCTCGGGCGTGGTGATGTCACCCTTGACCATCACGACATGTTCGATGCCATGAGTCTGATCGGTGAAAATCCGCATTTCCCAATCGCCGCCATATTCGGATGTGACGGTTTCCCGAGATGTCTCAACCACCAGATTGTCATTGCGCGACCGGTAGGCGATCAAGTCGCTGATCGTGCCGATCTTCAACCCGTGTTCCTTGGCGAATTCGACCAGGTCAGGCAGCCGCGCCATGGTTCCGTCAGGGTTCATGATCTCGCAGATCACACCCGAAGGGTTCAGCCCGGCCAGGCGTGAGATATCAACGGCGGCCTCGGTATGGCCCGCGCGCACCAGCACCCCGCCCCGCTTGGCCCGCAAGGGGAAGACGTGACCCGGCGTGGCGATATGGGCCATCGTGTTTTGCTCGTTGATCGCAGTCGCCACAGTCAGCGCCCGGTCACCAGCGGAAATGCCAGTCGACACTCCCTCGCGCGCTTCAATCGACACGGTGAACGCGGTCTCATGACGTGACGAGTTGTTCACCGCCATCATAGGCAGACCCAACGTGTCAATCCGTTCCGCCGTCATTGGCAGGCAGATCAGGCCGCGACCATGGGTGGCCATGAAATTAATTGCCTCAGCATCAGCGAACTCGGCGGCAATCACCAGATCGCCCTCATTCTCGCGATCTTCGTGATCAACCAGGATATACATCCGGCCTTTGCGCGCCTCGTCGATGATCTCTTTGATCGGGCTGATTGCCGCGCGCAGCTGGGCCTCGACCGGTCCGGGAGTTTCAAAGCTCATGGGGCAGCCTTTCACATGCCAAGTTTGACCGGGTGGATAGACCACCGCGCGGTCAAAGACCAGACCGCATGCGGCACCGTTCCGGTCAGACGCGACGTTGAGTTGTGGACTATGACATTTCAGCTAGGCGCGCGACATAGCGAGCCAGCGTGTCGATCTCAAGATTGACCCGGTCGCCGATGCCGACATCCCCCCAGGTCGTCACCTCTTTGGTGTGCGGAATGAAGTTGATACCAAAATCGCACCCGTCCACATCGTTTACGGTCAAAGAAGTACCGTTCAGCGCAACTGATCCCTTGGGCGCAATGAAGCGGGCCAGATCTTTGGGTGCGCGCAAGGTTACCCGCGTGCTGTCGCCCTCGTCCAGAACGGCGACCACTTCTGCGACGCCATCAACATGACCAGACACGATATGACCGCCCAACTCATCTCCGACCTTCAGCGCGCGTTCCAGATTGACACGTTTGCCGACGGTCCAGCGATCCAGATTGGTTTTCGAAACGGTTTCCGCGCTGATTTGCACATCATACCAGTCTTCGCCCAATGCGATGACTGTCAGGCAAACGCCGTCGCTGGCAATGGATGCACCAATATCAATCCCCGGGGTATTGTAGGCGGTTTTGATCCGCGCCCGCAGATCGCCTTGCTGCTCCAGTTCGGTGATGGTGCCGATATCTGTGACGATCCCCGTAAACATTGCGTTAACCCTCTGTTTCTAACCTGATGCCAGCGCTCACCGTCGAGGTAAGCGTAAGCGCGCCTACGGGCAAGCCCCAGGTTGCCGCAAATACGACAAACAGGCATAATTCCTCATCTAACGACAAGAGCAGCAGAAATGTCACCACTCAACGGCGCTGCGCAAAAACGCGTATTTCTTTTCCTGCAAGGACCGCACGGGCCGTTTTTTGGCGCGCTTGGTAAGATCCTGCGCGCAGCGGGTTCCGAGGTGTGGCGCGTGGGTTTCAACGCCGGGGATCAGGCTTTCTGGTCTGATAAGGCCAGCTTTATTCCCTATGCTGGCAAACCCGAGAACTGGCCGGTAAAATTTGTTGACCTGGTTGTCGGCCGCGAGGTGACAGACATAGTCCTGTATGGCGATACGCGTCCAATCCACGCCCAAGCCATCCGCATCGCCCGCGCCCACGGGATCACTGTTCATGTTTTCGAAGAAGGGTATCTGAGGCCCTGGTGGGTCACCTACGAACGCACAGGTACGAATGGCAATTCGCATCTGATGAATCTGGAAGTTACCCAGATGCAGCGAGCGCTGGAGCGTACTGATGCGCCGATGCCGCCCCCTCCGACGCATTGGGGTGATATGCGACAGCATATTTTCTATGGCGCGCTGTATCATTGGTTTGTTCTGTTCCTGAACGGCAAGTATCGCAATTTTCGAACCCACCGTGACCTACCGGTTTCGAAAGAGTTCAGGCTGTATTTCAAACGGCTGGCAATGATGCCGTTTCACAGAATCCGGAGGCGAATGGCGACGGAGCGGGTCCGGCGGGGCGGGTTTCCCTATCACTTGGCATTGCTGCAACTGGGACATGACAGTTCGGTTCAGTCACACTCGGACTTTGACTGCATGTCCGAGTTTCTTGAGCAGGTACTGCACGGTTTTGCAAATGGCGCACCAACGCACCATCATCTGGTCATCAAAGAACACCCGCTGGAAAATCATCGGGAACCATTGCGCCAGGTGGCACGCAAACTGGCCAAAACACTGGGTATCGCTGATCGGGTCCATTATGTACCCGGGGGCAAACTGGCCACATTGCTCAACGAAGCGAGCTCGGCCGTGACGATCAATTCAACTGCGGGTCAGCAGGTATTGTGGCGCGGCATTCCTCTGCGCGCCTTTGGCAAATCGGTCTATGACAAGCCCGAATTCGTTTCCAGCCAACCGATCACTGATTTCTTTTCCAATCCAGATATCCCCGATACCGAAGCCTATCAAAGCTATAGGCGTTTTCTGCTTGAAACCAGTCAGGTCCCCGGCGGGTTTTATTCACGCCGTGGGCGGCGACAGTTGCTTAGGCGCGCCGTGGATATGATGCTAAGGGCGAAAGATCCCTACCAATCCGTGCTGACCGACAAAGAGGCGCGGACGCCACAGTTGAGGATCGTTGAGTAAATCACCCCTCTTGATGCTGGCGATTGCAGTTGGAAACAAGTACGCTGCTGGAAACAAAAGACCAAAACCAAGACGTTCGAGGATATTCGGCAGTGCAGCGCTTTCCAATCCGATGGGGACGGGGTGTAACCCTTGTGGCCGCTCTTGGCCTGCTGGCCGCGTGCCAACTACCTAAAACTGGCCCAAACAAATCCGAAATCCTTGCCGGTTCGACCACGAAAGGTGGAAACGCCTATGTTGTTGAGGTTGACGACCGGGTGGCGCAGGTCACGTCCGCAGTGCCTCAATACGGGTTCTCGCAAACCTTCCGTAGCGCTCAGAACCTGACCGCCGACACGGTTCGTCCGGGTGATGTACTGGGCCTGACAATCTGGGAAAACGTGGATGACGGGCTGTTATCCGGAGAGACCGGTGCCTCAACATCCCTGGAAGAGGTACAGGTCGACAGCGAGGGCTTCATCTTTGTTCCCTATGCCGGGCGCCTGCGCGCAGCCGGAAACACGCCGGAACAGCTTCGCATGTTGATCACGGAAAAGCTCCAGGACCAGACCCCTGATCCTCAGGTCGAAGTGCGCCGTATCGCCGGGGACGGATCAACCGTCTCACTATCGGGCACCCTGTCCGCACCCGGGATCTATCCGATCGAACGACCAACCCGCACACTGGCCGGAATGCTGACACGGGCTGGCGGCGTGATCGAAGGGTCCGATATCGCCCTGGTGACACTGATCCGAGGCAATCAAAAAGGGACGGTCTGGTACAATGACTTGTTCCGCAACCCGGAATTTGACGTTGCCCTGCGGGGTGGCGACCGCATTCTAGTCGAAGCCGACAACCGGTCCTATGTCGCCTTGGGGGCGACGGGCGGTCAGTCGCGCGTGGCATTCGACAGTCAGGATCTGTCCGCGCTGGAAGCGCTGGCACAGGTTGGTGGCTTACAGCCCCTGTCTTCGGACCCGACCGGTATTTTCGTTCTACGAAAGGAACGGCAGGACATTGTCCGGTCAGTCATGGGAAAACCGGACCTGCAGGGAGAGCAGCGCATGATCTACGTGCTGAACCTGACAGCTCCCAATGGCCTTTTCATCGCCCGTGACTTTGTCATCCGCGATGATGACACAATTTACGTCACCGAAGCACCTTACGCGCAATGGAGCAAATCCATCTCGTTGATCGCCGGTGGCCTGACCCCGCTTGCCAATGTCACGACTCTGACAGGCGGATGATGCCCTCCGTTCCACAAGGAACGTATGCCAAGGCCGAACGCAGTCGTCTTTTGGTCTATAATGGCGGATTTCTGACAGCCGCGCGCGTGCGGAGAATTCTGTCACTGACCGGATATGATATCGGCATCGGCACGCCCAAAGGGTCGGATCTGGTGGGTATCTGGGGCAATAGCCCGACGGCACATCGTGGACTGCGAATAGCGACCAAATACAATGCTCCGATCTTGCGCGTAGAGGATGCATTCCTGCGATCTCTGCACTCAGGACGCAGTGGCGAGGCTCCGCTGGGTCTGCTGCTTGATCGCAGCGGTGTGCATTTTGATCCAACACAGCCTTCGGATCTGGAAACACTTCTTGCGACCGACCCGTTGGATAATACGGCCCTGCTGAACCGGGCACGTGGCGGGATGGCGCGGCTGCGCGAACTGCATCTGAGTAAGTATTCCGCCTATGATCCCGCGACCCCTGCGCCGGATCCAGGGTATGTCCTGGTTGTCGATCAAGCACGCGACGATGCTTCTGTAAGGGCAAGCGGCGGCGATGAGGCCCGGTTCCGCGAGATGCTGGTTATGGCGCAAGAGGAGAACCCCGGCGCGACCGTTCTGATCAAAACCCACCCCGACACGATCGCAGGGCACCGGCCCGGATATTACTCTGCCGATGATCTGACCGACCGCGTATCCTTTCAGCACAGCGCCATCAGCCCCTGGACCTTGTTAGAGGGCGCTGTGGGCGTCTACACCCTGTCCTCGCAACTTGGGTTCGAGGCCATATTGGCCGGTCACAAACCCCGCGTCTTCGGCCAACCGTTTTACGCCGGTTGGGGTCTTACCCAAGACGAAGCCCATTTCCCAAGACGCCAACGAAACCTAACGCGCGCGCAACTCTTCGCCGCCACCATGGTTCTTTATCCCAAGTGGTACGATCCCTATCGGGATCAGCTGTGCGAATTCGAATCCGTGCTGGACACGCTTGAAGGTCTGACCCGCGCCTGGCGACAAGATCACAAGGGCTGGACGGCATCCGGGATGCGGCTTTGGAAACGCAGGCACCTGCAGCACATGTTTGGGCGCGAGAAAAAGGTAAAATTCACGCCTGACGTTCCCGAAAACCCAGATCGTCCCCACATGGTTTGGGCGCGGCACGGCCGTGATATGGAAAAGGTCACACGGGTCGAGGATGGCTTCGTTCGGTCCCGTGGGTTGGGGGCCAGCCTTGTGCCGCCTCTGTCGCTGTCGCTGGATGACCTTGGGATCTATTACGACCCGACCAAACCCAGCAGGCTGGAAGAGATGATCGCCAAGCGTGAAACCCTGCGGCCGGATCAGGAATTGCGGGCCGAGCGGTTGGTGACACAGATCATAGCTGGAGCGGTTAGCAAATATAACACCGGCGGCCCGGTTCCGGACTTGCCAAAAGGTCACCGCATTCTGGTGCCCGGACAGGTCGAGGACGATGCCTCGATCCTGTTTGGAACCAGCACCGTTCGCACCAATACTGAACTTCTGCGCACGGCCCGCGAGATGAACCCGACCGCCGTTCTGATCTATAAACCGCATCCCGATGTCGAAGCTGGCCTGCGTGAAGGTGAGGCCGAGGCTGAGGGGCTAGCAGACCTGATCGTCACGAACACCGATCCCGCCGCATTGTTGGGTGAGGTTCAGGAGGTCTGGACCATGACCTCTCTGCTAGGGTTCGAGGCCCTGATGCGCGGATTGCCGGTCACAACGCTCGGTGCACCCTTTTATGCTGGTTGGGGTTTGACGCAGGATTTGGGGTCCGTCCCCGCCCGTCGTGGTGCACGGCCCTCCCTGCTGGGATTGATCCATGCCGCACTGATCGATTACCCGAGGTATATGGACCCTGTCACCGGCATGCCCTGCCCTCCGGAAGTGGTATTGGAAAGGCTGACAGACGGCTACCAGAGCCGATCTGGCCCCGGCCTTAGACTGCTCTCGAAACTACAGGGCGTTTTCGCAACACAGGCGCATCTCTGGCGCCGTTAGCGCAATGCCCGCGCCCAGCGATGCATCACGTCCTGACCGATGATGCGGGTCTCCAGCAGCTCAAACCGCGGGGCCTCATCCAGTCGATCCATACCAAGCGCCCCGATGGCAGGCAAACCTTCGGCACCAATCGCAAGCCCGGCACTGAAGCCGATCAACTCATCAACCAGTTCATCCACCAAAAGCGACGCAGCCAGGGACGATCCGCCCTCGCAAAAGACGCGGGTCAAACCCTCCTGCCCCAACTGCAGCAACAGGTCAGCGGCATCAATGTGATGATCGCGTAACGCGCAGGGGATAAGCCTTGCGCCCAGTCCTTCCCACGCTTTTGCACGTTCGGCATCCGGTGACGGTCCATGGCACAACCACACCGGAATTTTCGAGGCGGTGCGTGCCAGTTGACCCATCAACGGGATATCCAGATGGCGCGAAACGACGACGCGCACAGGCTGACGTTCAATCCCAAGATCCCGAACTGTCAGAGAGGGGTCGTCTACGCGCGCCGTACCTGCCCCAACCATAACAGCATCATGCGTTGCCCGCATGGCATGAACAGCCCGCCGCGAGGTCTGACCCGTAATCCACTGACTATGGCCGCTTTCGGTCGCAATGCGCCCGTCAAAACTGCTGGCCAGTTTAAGCGTGACAAATGGCCGGCCCTGTTCGGTCTTTAGAAAGAAACCGGCGTGGTCGCGGGCCGCCTGATCCGCAAGAACACCGGTTGTCACGTCAATCCCAGCCTCGCGCAGCATGGCAAAGCCCTGCCCGGCAACACGCGGATCACTGTCTTCGATGGCTGAAACAACACGCGCCACACCGGCCTCAATCAAGGCCTGAGCGCAAGGCGGGGTCTGTCCGTGATGGGCGCAGGGTTCAAGCGAGACATAAGCAGTCGCGCCACGCGCCTGCGATCCCGCCTGTCTTAACGCTTCGGTTTCCGCATGTGGCCGACCACCAGGTTGCGTCCAACCACGCCCAACAATCCGCCCGTCCTGTACGAGTACGCAGCCAACGGATGGGTTGGGCCAGCACGTCCCCTGTCCGCGCCGCCCCAAGGCAAGGGCCAGCGCCATATATCGCTTATCTGTTTCGCTCACTCGTCCGTCGAAGGCTGCGGCGGGCGCAGTTCGTGGACAAACTCCTCGAAATCATCGGCCGCCTGGAAATTCTTATACACGCTTGCAAACCGAACATAGGCAACGGTGTCGATCCGCGCCAGAGCTTCCATAACAATTTCACCGATCTTGCTGGACGGAATGTCGGTATCGCCCATGCTTTCCAGCCGTCGCACAATACCCGAGATCATCTGATCAATGCGTTCCGGATCAATCGGGCGTTTCTGCATCGAGATACGGATCGACCGTTCCAGCTTGTCTCGATCGAAATCCTCGCGTTTTCCATTGGTTTTGATCACAACCAGATCGCGTAACTGAACGCGTTCATAGGTGGTGAACCGTCCGCCGCAAGCCGGGCAGAAACGGCGCCTGCGGATCGCGACATGATCCTCTGCCGGGCGTGAATCTTTGACCTGAGTGTCGATATTTCCGCAAAACGGGCAGCGCATCCGCCGTCTCCTCGTCTCTTGTTCCGCCTCTTTTAGTAAGCGCTGTGGCCCACTTATCCACAACTATAGGGCAGCCTCTAGGATTTGGGTAGTCGGAAATTTTTACCGCTAAATAAAGGGGTCACGCGAAATGCGCAGCGACGCGTCGGTTGTGTGATTGGGTCCGGTGTTCAAACAGATAAACGCCCTGCCATGTCCCCAGCATGGGCACCCCTGCGGCGACAGGAATGCCCAAGGACACAGGCAGCAACGCAGCTTTGATATGTGCTGGCATATCGTCTGGCCCCTCATAGGTGTGCCTTAAATACGCCATCGACGGATCATCCGCCGGTGGCACTAGACGTTCGAAAAAGGCCTGCAAATCCGTCCGCACCTCGGGGTCCGCATTTTCCTGAATGGCCAGAGAACACGAGGTATGGCGCACAAACAGGGTCAACAATCCGTCGCGACCGCTTGGGGCAAGCCAGTCTCGTATACCCGAGGTGAACTCATACAGCCCCGGCCCCTGCGTTGAAATTATAAACTCGGTCTGCAAAACGCGGGTCTTACCTTCTTTAATCAAAAATTGGCTGCCGGAAACACAGGCCATTCGCGTTCTGGACGGACCTGCTCTGCCCCGGCTGGAAACCAATGGAAACAAAGCTTGTGCTCTGCTCGACATTTGCTGGAGGGGTCAACGAGAATTGGACCGCCGTGCGGCGACCGGTGGCTTCGCTTGGGCCATATCCACGCACAACATAGATATTCTGCTGCCACCCTGCCCCCAAGCTGCGACGAGCAAAATCTGCAGCAGCGCACCAATAGCCATCCACATCCCTACGCGCGCGCGGGATCACCTCAAACACTTTGTCGTTTACTGCAACAGTCTGAAAACCGTTTGGTGCTGCTGTCACCGCCCCCGGTTCAAACAACGTGGCGGCGGCCAGAACCGCAGATGTGATCACTTTTTTCATAATGCTACTCTCTCATGTTTCTTGATAAATATTAAAGTAGATTGCAGGAGGCCATGGCAAAGCCACCTCACGTTCAATTCAGGCATTGTTCCTATTTACGTGAACCGGCATCAGCCAGCCCCGATATCTGATCAGTTGACCCAACATCGGCATTTCTGCCGAAACATCGAACCGAAACCGGCCTTGATCATCCTGCCATTCCACCGTCGCCGAACGCGGTAAAAGAAAGTTTGGGCATGGCACCCACAATAGAGTGAGGCGCAGGATGTTCAAATGCAGCTTTTGACCTCGAACCTGTGGGCGCATCCAGATGGTCAGCCCTCCGATCCTCTCTTTCACGCACCGCCTGTCTGCGTCGTAGACCAGATGAGACAGCGTCTCATGCCCGCCAAAATCCCTGAGCCATTCCCATTCCTGGCCAGTGAGTTTGGTTCGAATGCGGACCGTCTGAATATCTGCAGCGGGGGGAAACCCACCCAACCACAATGACAAAGAGGTCAACCACCCGGTTCCTCTTTGGATGCTGCAAAGTCCTGTAAACTCTGCCGTTTCACTGTGGAATTTTCGAACCGCATCCGGCACCTCAGAATTGGCTGGAAGGGCCTGCAGAAATGGGTCCGGCCTCACGCATACCCTCCGGGGAAGAACCGCGCTTTCAGGGATGAATCCGGAACCAGGCACGTTTCGAACCGTCCAAAGAATGCTAATCGGTGGCGCGCGATGAAATGATAAAGCGGATCCTTCAAAAACCGCGGAAGAAATCGACAGGCCGACAGAACAGGCCACAAAGCGGGTAAGCTGCGCATTGCAGCAGCAAAAGCATCCAAGCGCTGATGCACAACACCGTCAACGATCACAAGATTGGTTTCAAACTCGTCGGTGGGCAGGCCGAGTTGCCGGTAAAGGCTTTGTCCTATGGGGGACTGGGCAATTACAAACTTGAACCGCTTCTTTGTGTCAGCCCACAGCATGAACCTGAAAAACCGAGAACACAGCACGCATTCTCCATCAAAAACGATGAGGTTCTGCTCGGTTCCCACATCTGAGATCGCCCGGTCTTGCATTGGATACCAGATCAATTTCGCCACAACCGGACCGTGCCATTGAAGGGTAAAATCCGCAATGCGACACGTAGGTTTTCAGATGAAACGTGCCGGGGAGCCACCGATCGCTAGTCTGAGACGACCGGAGCTCTACCCTCATCCCCACAAGGTGCTGACCCGACAACACGAGGTAACTATGCCTTTGCGTTGCTATATCCTTGCTGAAAAGTGCCAGAAACTTGTGAAAACCTGCCAGATGGGTTTGCCTGCACCCGTGCAAACTGGGTTCAAATTTTTCGCGAAAGCATTAAGAATTGGATATGGAGCTTGATATTGCCAGAATTCAACACCTGACCCGAACGGTAGATGAGCGTTCGGGCGGCCCAGAGTTAGCAGACCAGCTTTTGGAAGGCAGCGGTCTAAGCCGAGCGGCAATCGCTCCCCCCACTACAGTCTACAGTGCGCAAACTGAGGCGATGTTCATCAGATATGCCTGCGACGCTATGCGCGACATAACTTTTGCCGCCTATGCGGGTTCGAAAGTCAGTTCGGCCTCTAGTATTACGGCCTATATCAGCAAGTACTCTCGTGACCTCCGACAGGTGTTTGAAAACACAACCCGCTTCTCTCGCATCATAGATCCCACAATCACCTTCAGTCTGCGCCATGCCGGGAACTTTGTGTCCTTCGAGGCGGAATGGGAAGACGCAAGTTTTGCCCGGTATCATAGACGCACAGAGTTTTTGATGTTTGGGACGCTGGCGCGAATGCGGAACCTGACGCAGTCAGACTTCCACCCCATAGCAATTCGCTTTCAACACGAGGTTGGAGAGAAAAGAAATCTATTTCAAAAGCTTGCAGGATTTTCGGTAGAATTTGGAGCAGAAAACCTAGAGATTGTTCTGTCGCCTTCATCTCTGGATCTTCCCGTGCCCACATATGACCCGATGCTTCGAGAGCATCTGATTGAGTACGGGGAACGCGTCCTGGCAGAACGGGCTTCGCCTAAGCAAAAATTGCGGGCGCAGGTCGAGGGTCTGATTACACGTTCGATGCCGGGGAATTTTCCGCAATCCGATGACATAGCCGCCAATCTCGGCATGAGCCCGCGAACATTTGCGCGTCGGCTAAAAGATGAAGGGTCAAGCTATCGAGAGATCGCAGACGATCTGCGCTGTGATCTGGCCCAAACTTTCATCACCAACGGTATGCAGCTATCTGAAATTGCATTCTCACTTGGCTACGCAGACCAACCCGCCTTTTCCACCGCTTTCAAACGGTGGACGGGTCGCGCGCCCAGCGCTTTTCGCAGCCGCCTGGATCCTTGATCGTAACTTTGAGGTAGCCGGGGGTCGTCAGCCTTGCAGCCTCGCCCCGGCCCGTCCCATGAGTGGACATTGCGGATATAGGAAGACGCGCAGCGGGCTTCTTGTGAGTTCTCGCCAAATTGATGTTTCTACAAGCCACCGTGAACATTGGTTTCAAACGAAAAAGGCGCCTCGGTCGAGGCGCCTTTTCTAGGTTACTGATCCAGGAACGACCGCAACTTTCGCGACCTGCTGGGGTGTTTCAGTTTTCGCAGCGCCTTCGCCTCGATCTGGCGGATGCGTTCGCGAGTCACGCTGAACTGTTGGCCGACCTCTTCCAGGGTGTGGTCCGTGTTCATACCGATGCCAAACCGCATCCGCAGAACCCGTTCTTCCCGCGGGGTAAGTGAGGCCAGAACACGCGTGGTCGTTTCCTTGAGGTTTTCCTGAATAGCACTGTCCAACGGCAGCACAGCATTCTTGTCCTCGATGAAATCGCCAAGCTGGCTGTCTTCTTCGTCGCCAATCGGCGTTTCCAGGCTGATCGGTTCCTTGGCGATCTTCATCACCTTGCGGACCTTCTCCAGCGGCATCTGCAGCTTTTCGGCCAGTTCTTCCGGCGTCGGCTCGCGGCCGATTTCATGCAGCATCTGACGTCCGGTCCGAACCAACTTGTTGATCGTCTCGATCATATGGACCGGGATACGGATCGTGCGTGCCTGATCCGCGATGGACCGGGTGATCGCCTGACGGATCCACCAGGTGGCGTAGGTCGAGAACTTATACCCGCGGCGGTATTCGAACTTGTCTACGGCCTTCATCAGGCCAATGTTACCTTCCTGAATAAGATCAAGGAATTGCAGACCACGGTTCGTGTATTTTTTGGCGATCGAGATCACCAGACGCAGGTTGGCTTCGACCATTTCTTTCTTGGCCTGGCGCGCCTCTTTCTCGCCTTTCTGGACCTGCTGTACGATGCGGCGGAATTCGCTGATGTCCAGGCCAACATATTGCCCGACCTGAGCCATATCGTTGCGCAGTTCCTCGACCTTGGAGGTCGAGCGTTCGATGAACATCTGCCAGCCCCGGCCCGGCTTTTCAGCCATCTCAGCCAGCCAGTTCGGGTCCAGTTCACGCCCACGATAGGCGTCAACAAATTCGCGACGGTTGATGCGGGCCTGATCCGCCAGCTTCACCATCGAGCTGTCCAGCGACATGATCCGACGATTGATGCCATAGAGCTGGTCGATCAAAGCATCGATCCGGTTGTTGTGCAGATGAAGGCCGTTCACCAGCTCGACAATCTCGGCGCGCAGCTTCTGATAGGTCGCTTCGTCCGTGTCGCTGAATGTGCCGTCTTCGTTCAGGGTTGCCGAAATCCGGCTGTCCTGCATTTCGCTCAGCATCGCAAAATCAGTCGAAATACGCTCGAGCGTAGTCAGAACCTGATCTTTCAGAGCAGCTTCCATAGCAGCCAGCGACATGTTCGCCTGCTCGTCTTCGTCATCGTCATCATCGGTCGCAATCGGGTTGCCATCGGCATCCAGCTCGGGGCCTTCTTCTTTGGCGGGCTTTGCGGCCTGCACGGTCGAAGTGTCGACGACCGGCTCTTCGACATCGCCGTCTTCGTCCATCTGATTGCCGAAAGTGGCCTCCAGATCAATGACGTCGCGCAGCAGAATGTCTTCGGACAGCAATTCATCATGCCAGATCGTAATCGCCTGGAAGGTCAGTGGGCTTTCACAAAGCCCCAGGATCATCGTATTACGACCAGCCTCGATCCGCTTGGCGATTGCAATCTCGCCCTCACGGCTGAGCAGTTCGACCGAACCCATTTCGCGCAGATACATGCGCACCGGGTCATCGGTACGATCAAGCTTTTCGGCGGCGGCACCGGCCAGCGTGACCTCACGGTTGCTTTCCGTTGTGATCAGGTCGGTCGAGCCTTTATTCTCTTCCTCTTCCGCCTCTTCATCTTCGATGATGTTGATCCCCATCTCGGACAGCATCGACATAACGTCTTCGATCTGTTCCGAGCTGACCTGATCAGGCGGCAGGACCTGATTGAGCTGGTCGTAGGTGATGTAGCCTTTCTCACGAGCCTCGGCGATCATCTTCTTGACCTGAGTCTGGCTCATGTCCAGCGAGATTTCCTGTTCCTGCTCGTCGGATTTGCTGTCTTCGTTTGTATCCTTGGCGGCCATTCAATGCTCCTGCAGGGATGGGTGATTCGATTGAACCGAATCATTAGCGCGTTGAAGTGATTCGGCCACCCGTTTACCTGTTTTTCTTTTCCAGTGCCTTACGAAAACACCACATTACCGGCGTTTTCGCTCGAAATTGATACCTGACATGATTGCCTTAAACGCATCCTTCTCGTCGCGGTTGATTCGCGCACCATTGTCAGCGATGTCGAAAACGGCCCTGTCTTCATTCTGGCTTCGGCTTGTTCTGTTGCGCTCTTCGGCGGCTTGCGCCAAGCGATAGGTCAACGCTTCATCGTCCAGATCAGACAGCTCCTCTGCGGCTTCGGCAATCTCTGCGTCCAGACCCCTGAGAGCTTTGATTTTGGCGAGTTCCTCAGCCAATGTCATTTCGGCCTTTTCAACGTCGCCCGGTTTATTCACGCAGGGGATCACTGCGACATGGCGAAGGGCCAGCAGGTTTTCAAGGGCGTGATGTCCCAAAGTTTCCGCAATATGTTGTTTGAGGTTCTCAGGATCATCTATCGCGTGCCGTAGAATGGCATCGCGCAGGCCCGCGTGATCTTGGTCACGGCACTCCATTTCTTCCAGTTGGTGTTCAAACTGCACCACGACTTGGGGGTTCAATGCGGCGATGGCCAGAATGGCGGCTTCGCGCATCTGGATATCGGCATTGTCGGATGATGCCAGGAATGACGCCCGCGCGCCCGGTGTGGCCGGTTGCGGCTGGGGCTTCCATTTCCCGCGTGTTTGCCAGGTGCGGTTTTGTGGCTGCCTTTGAGGGCGAAACAGCTGCCAGCGCAGGTCTTTGATCTCTTGCCCGTAATGCGACCGGATCGACGGGTCACGGATCAGCTTGATCTTGTCGCGCAAGACCTTGTCCAAAGCTGCTTTGCGTTCGGGGCTGTCGAACACCTTGCCTTCGGTTTCGCGCTGCCAGAGCAGCCTGACCATCGGCATTGCCCCTTCCAACACCGCCTGCACGGCTGCCGGTCCTTCCGCCCGCAATAGGTCGTCAGGGTCTTTGCCCTCGGGCATCAGCGCAAAGCGCAAGGACTTTCCTGCCTCAAGCAGCGGCAGGGCCAGATCGACCGCCCGCATCGCAGCACGCAAACCCGCCGTGTCGCCATCCAGCGCAATGATCGGCTCGTCCGAGATACGCCACAGCAGTTGCAACTGATGCTCGGTGATTGCGGTGCCCAATGGGGCCACCGATGCGCCAAAACCGGCCTCGGCAAGCGCGATCACATCCATATATCCTTCGGCCACGATCAATGGCTGCCCTTTGCCGGCAGCCTGCCGCGCGGGGCCTTGGTTATAGAGGCTGCGCCCCTTGTCGAACAGTTCGGTTTCGGGCGAGTTCAGATATTTCGCATTGTCATTGGGGTCCATCGCCCGGCCACCGAACGCAATGCAACGCCCGCGCGGATCCCGGATCGGATACATGATCCGGTTCCGAAACGTGTCATAGGGCTTTTTACCTTTGTTCGAGGGTTTCGCCAGACCCGCACCAAGGATCAGATCTTCGGCCACGTTCTTGCCGCGTAGGTGATCCCAAAGCGCCTGCCAACCGTCGGGAGCAAAGCCGATTTCCCACCGATCCAGCGCCTGCACTTTCAAGCCGCGCCGCGCCAGATAATCGCGCGCCTCCCCACCTGCCCCTGTTTTCAGTTGCAACCGAAAGAACTGCACCGCCTGTTCCATCACCTCGGCCAGTTGCGTGCGACGATCCTGTTTCTCTTGCGCCTTGGGGTCACGTTCTGGCATCGGCATTCCGGCTTCACGCGCGAGAATTTCGACCGCTTCGATGAACGAGACATTCTCGGTCTCTTTCACGAAGCTGATCGCATCCCCTTTGGCATGGCAGCCAAAGCAGTAATAGAAACCCTTTTGGTCATCGACGTGGAACGATGCTGTCTTCTCGTGATGGAACGGGCACGGAGCCCACATGTCGCCCTTGCCCTGATTGGACTTGCGCTCGTCCCACATGACTTTGCGCCCGACGACCTGAGACAAGCTCAGCCGGGTGCGCAACTCATCCAGAAAACCGGGTGGTAATGACATGGGTTAAACCTGACAGAAACGGCAACGCGCGCCAAGGGGAAGGCGCGCGTTTGTCCGCAAAGAAATCGCAAGGTTTTGGATTACTGCTGCAGGCACAGCTCCATCCACGTGGCGCCGAGATCCTTTTTGCGCACATCGCGCATCTTCTGCTCATAGACCCAAGGGGTGATCAGCGGGATCGCGGCATTATAGTTCGCGGGCCAGGTCGGACCTGTATCGGCCACGGCTTGCGGCACGTCGCGCTCTTTCACGCGGTCAAGTCGCGCCTGCTGGATCGCCGCCACGACATCCGCCTGATGCTGGCAGCTTTGTTCTTTTGTTTCCTGAGCAGCCAGAGGTGTGGCCAGTAAAATAGCCGCAACGGCAATACGCAACATGGTGGTCTCCGGGATTCGTTCTCGTCGCTGAAGTCTACTGCCGGGCGCGGATGCGCGCCATCGTCGAATTGCATCTTGCGCAGCCCTGTTGCGCCTTGGTCCTGCGGGCGATGGATCAGATGCCAACCGCCCGCAGAGAGTATTGTCAAAGCCCCTTAGCGCGGTAGCTTTTCGAGACACGGTCAATGGCCACGATGTAGGCCGCGGTCCTCAGATCCTCGACATCGTCGCGACTGTGCCAGACTTCACGCATCGACTGGTAAGCAATCCGCATGGTGTCATCGAGCCCCGAACGAACCAGCTCAAGCTCATCCGCACCTTTCAGGTATTTCGCCTTGAAGTTCGGAGACATGGACCAGGCATCGCCCAGATAGCGGTCCAGCCGTTCCAGTTCACTGACGATCAGCTCGTGCCGCGACTCTTCCTGGCGACGCTGCATGCGGCCAAACCGGATATGGCTTAGGTTCTTAACCCATTCGAAATACGAAACGGTCACACCGCCAGCATTTGCGTACATATCAGGAATGATCACGACGCCCCTATCTCGCAGAACTTCGTCTGCACCAGCTGTCACTGGGCCGTTTGCAGCTTCGATGATCAACGGGGCCTTGATGCGATCGGCATTATCAAGGTTGATCACACCTTCCAGCGCCGCCGGGATCAGGATGTCGCACTCTTCTTCTAGCACGGCCCCTCCCTCGGCGGAATGGGTGGCGTCGGGATAATCGCTGACGCCGCCATGCTTGACAATCCATTGGCGAACCGACTCGACGTCAATCCCGTCCGGATTATACAGCGCTCCGTCCCATTCAATGATGCCCACGATACGAGAGCCGTCTTCCTCGCTCAGGAACTTGGCAGCGTGGTAGCCCACATTTCCCAGACCCTGAACAATAATGCGCTTGCCGTCCAACTTGCCCGACAGCCCTGCCTTTTGAATGTCCTCAGGATGGCGGAAAAACTCGCGCAGCGCATATTGAATGCCGCGGCCCGTGGCCTCGACCCGTCCGGCAATACCGCCAGCATTCAGCGGCTTGCCTGTCACGCAGGCGCGCGCGTTGATGTCAGTTGTATTCATCCGGGCGTATTGGTCCGCCATCCACGCCATTTCACGCTCACCCGTCCCCATATCCGGGGCTGGCACGTTCTGTGACGGGTTGATCAGGTCGCGCTTGGCCAACTCATAGGCGAACCGGCGGGTGATCTGTTCAAGCTCATGCTCTTCGTATTGGCGTGGGTCGATACACAACCCACCCTTTGATCCGCCAAACGGCGTTTCGACCAGAGCACATTTATAGGTCATCAGCGCCGCAAGCGCTTCGACTTCGTCCTGGTTGACCGCCAAGGCAAAGCGGATACCGCCTTTCACCGGCTCCATATGCTCGGAATGCACCGATCGATATCCGGTGAATGTGTGTATGTCACCGCGCAGCCGGACGCCGAAGCGTACAGTGTAGGTGGCGTTGCAGACCCTTATCTTTTCTTCAAGGCCCGGAGGCAGATCCATCAGGGACGCTGCCCTGTTAAACATTAGATCTACACTCTCTCGAAAGCTGGGTTCTTTTGTGGCCGTCATTTAAACCTCCGTGCCGGCGAACGACTTGCGTTCTGACGTTTTGTCGCACCCCTTTGCTAAACGATCAATGTTTAAGCAGAAATAAAATCTCAAGTTACGGGGAAATATTCGAACTCTGGCTGAGTCGCCAAACCCAGACATTATCCGCCGAATTGTTCACGCATCGAATACAGCCCCGCGCGACAGTCCGGAATTATCCCTCAATTTCCCTCAAACCAGCCAAAACTGGGCCCTTTTCGCCCAATTCCCGCCACGTTTCGCAGTTAATTTCCATACGTTAACTTTTCCTTAGCAGCTTTGGATGTCTGCTCAGCGAGGTCTGCAAGATGAAAATGCCCAAGTTTCTACGCGAAAGCAAAAGCGGCGCTAAATCCGCGCTAAGCGCGCGCCGGTTCGCAAAAAGCGAAGACGGTACATTCACAATCTTTGTATTGTTGGGTTTCCTGGTGATCTTCGCTTCGACCGGAGCTGGCGTTGACCTAATGAATTTTGAACGCGACCGCGCCAATCTGCAATCAACATTGGACCGCGCCGTTCTTGCGGCCGCTGACCTTGATCAGAAAAAGCCCGCACGCGAAATTGTCGATGCCTATTTCGAGAAGGCCGGGCTGGGCGGCAAAATCACTTCTGTCGTGGTGGAAGAAGGCTTTGGATCACGTAAAGTATCAGCCACCGCCGAGGCGACCATCAAAACCCACTTTATGCATTTCTCTGGTGTCAACAGCTTGACCGCTAACGCGGCCAGCACGGCCGTCGAAAGCATTGGTGCTGTTGAAATCTCGCTGGTTCTCGACATCTCAGGCTCAATGAACAACTATTCGCGTTCTGGCGGGAAGAGCAAAATTGCGCTTCTGCAGGATGCGGCCACAGAATTTGTCACGCTGATGCTGGATTCAGATGATCCGAACCGCACGGGCATTTCGATCTCGATCGTGCCTTACGCGACTCAGGTCAACGCGGGTGAACCCATCCTGAGCAAATTCACCAACGTTACAGCAGAGCACAACTACTCCCATTGTGTGAACTTTATCCCGGAACAGTATAGCGACGCGGACCTAGAGCGTGATGACACGCTGGAACGCACCGCGCATTTTGACCCCTTCACCTATTCCGAAGGCTCGATCAGAACACCGGTTTGCCCTGTCCGCGATGGCAGTGCGATTACGCCTGTTACCGATAATCTGGAGGCATTGACCAAACAGATCAAGGCGTTGACTGCAACCGGGAACACCTCGATTGATGTCGGCATGAAATGGGGCGTGGCCTTCCTGGACCCAAGCGTTCGTGGCATTGTGAGCGACCTGGCTGACGACAACATCGTTCCAAATCACTTCCGGACCCGCCCGTCAGACTATAACTCGGACATCTTGAAAATTGTAATCGTAATGACCGACGGTCAGAACACGGACCAGTATATGCTGAACCCGTCCCTTCGGGAGGGCTTGTCTGATGTCTGGTACAATGCTGAGGCCTCCGAATACACAGTCTACCATTCGCAGGGTCGCCCGAACTTTTTCTGGCCACAGCAGAACACATGGGCGGACCATCCGTTCGGAAATCCTGATCCAGAGACACCAGCCAACGAAGAATTGGGTACGGCTGTTCGCCTGACCTATCCAGAACTTTTCAACCGTGTGTCGTTGGCCTGGAATGCAAGATATAACTATTACTGGCAGTCAAGTGCTTGGGCCGAGTGGTACTCGAAAGCGTATGCCAAGGTTGAAACTTCGGCCAAGAACCAGCGCACCAAGCATATCTGTGACGCAGCCAAGGATGAGGGCGTCATTGTCTATGGCATCGCCTTCGAAGCACCCAGAGCCGGGTACAAAACCATCAAGGACTGTGCCAGCTCGGACAGCCATGTATACAATGTGAACGGTCTGGACCTGGAAGACGCATTTGCTTCTATCGCGTCGTCGATCAGAAAACTGCGGTTGACCCAATGATCGGAGCCCTTGTTTCAAAGCTGCGAAGCCTGAGACGCAGGGAAGATGGGGCGGTCACCGTCGAGTTTGTGATCATCTTCCCGGCATTCATGTTCTTCATCCTGAGTGCGATGGAATATTCGGTGGTCACCTTGCAGCAGGCGATGTTAGAGCGGGCTGTGGACCAGACAGTTCGCGACATTCGCCTCGGCACGGGCACCAACCCAACGCATGATCAGATAAAAAGTACGATCTGTGATCGCGTCGTAGTGATCAAACGCTGTACCACCAACTTGCAGCTGGAGATGCTGCAACAAAGCGCGTTTGTCGGGTTGAACCTTCCGCCTGTCCCGGATTGCACTGACAATTCTGAAGAAGTGAACCCAGTTCGCGCTTTCGAAAATGGCCTTTCGAACGAGTTGATGATCCTTCGGGCCTGCGCAAAGGTCGATCCGATTTTCCCTACATCGGCGATGGGGCGTATTTTGTCGGATGAATCAGGCCAGATCGAACTTACCGCGACGACTGCCTTCGTACAGGAGCCTCTGTAAGCCTATGTTTTTCATTTCAAAGCTCCGGAATCTTCTGAAATCCAAGACGAAAGACGAGAGTGGGGTACTCACGGTTGAGGCTTTGCTTGTCTTTCCGATGCTGGTGTGGACGATCACAGGCGCTTTCACGTATTTCGACGGCTTCCGCCAAAGCGCATCTAACCTTAAAGCGGCATATACGGTTGGCGATTTGATCTCTCGCGAGACCGGCACGATCACGGACACTTATATCACCTCATTGCATTCGCTGCTGGTGGCGATGGTCAATAACCGATCACAGATGAATCTGCGCGTGTCGCTGGTTGTGTTCGACGAACAGGATGATCGTCATTACGTCAGATGGTCAACCGCGCGCGGTTACGACAGCATCTGGACCGACGACAATATCGACCGCATGCGTGATAACCTGCCGCCTATGCCGAACCAGGACACACTGATCATTGTTGAAACGGCGAATGCTTACATTCCGGTCTTTGACTCGATCTATGGGGTAGATTTCCTCAAAGGCGAACATGTCTTTGAAAATTTCGTCTTTACACGCCCACGCTTTACCAATGAGGTTGCGGCAAATGTGTCGGGCGTTGTTGAAATTGAGGAAAATCCCGACGGGTCTGGCGAGATCGGTGAAATCGAGGACCCTGGCACAGGGGATTCCGGTGCGAGTGCGGAAAGCGCAACGAACTAGGACAGGGTGGGTTGGCATCTTAGTGCCTTCCACCCCGCCTTCGAATAACGAGGTGGCGCTGAAGGTCTGACCTAGCCGCGTTCTGCCACCATCACAGACAAAATCTCGGACATGAATTTGGTTTCGGCGGCGGATGTCATGCCGCCTATGCCAACGCGGCGTCCCAGGCGCCACCACAGCCCCGGCGCCCATCTATTTGCACCTGATTGCCGGGTTGTTACCAGAAAGCCATTCGACGGCTTGAAGGCAAACGCACCTCTTTCGACGGTTTCAATGTCTTCTATTGCGGCGATCGGCTGCCCTGCCCCGGTTCTGAGTTCGGTCTCAGTCAGCTCGATCCAATCCGAGGTTGCCTGCCACATGCGATAGGCCAGCCAAAAGGACGCCGCGCCAACCACAAACAGGAATACTTGCCAGGATGGCTCCGGCGGCGCGGCAAGCGCGACGAAAACAACCAGAAAGCCCACGGTCGACAACATTCCGACACCCATCCACCGCCTGGGTGATGAGGCTTTGACCACGGCCAGAACTTCATGTTGCATTTGCTGCTCTCCCACTTTGCAGTTGGGTTTAGCCACTTTCCCAGCCAAACAACAGAGGCGAACGCACCTGCTGAATTTCGCACAGGTTGCGTGTTTCAGCGCAAATTGACCCGCCATGGCGGTGCGGTACATCTTCCCCATAGCAACAGGAGCGCAGCAATGTCCCTCAGACCGACTTTGGAAACCCGAAAGGCCATACCGACGATGGAGGGGGCAGGCGTTAAACTGCACCGCGCTTTCGGCTTTCAGGACCCGTCAGAACTGGATCCTTTTTTGCTGTTCGACGACTTTCGCAATGAACGCCCGCAGGACTATCAGGCTGGATTTCCATGGCATCCGCATCGCGGGATCGAGACGATCACCTATGTTCTGTCCGGCTCGGTTGAGCATTCGGATTCACTTGGCAATAACGGAACACTTGGCGCGGGTGATGTGCAGTGGATGACGGCAGGGTCCGGAATCCTGCATCAGGAAATGCCCAAGGGAAGCCGAACCGGCCAAATGCACGGGTTTCAGCTGTGGGGCAATCTACCCGCGGCCCAAAAGATGACAACACCGCGATATCAGGACATGCCGCGCAAAGAGATCCCTGAAATCATGGACGATGACGGAACCGTTGTCCGCGTGATCGTGGGGACGTTTTGGGGCAAGACAGGCCCAGTCGACGGCATCGCCGCCGACCCTCAGTATCTGGACATCCAAATTCCGGCAGGTGTGAAGAAGACCTTCCCCATAGACACCTACCGTCGCGCATTTGCATATGTATTCGAAGGCGCGGGCGCCTTTGCTGATTCCTCGCGGCCTGCGGGGGTCCTTTTGGAAAAAGAAGTTGGTGGCCAAGAGGTGAACATTCGTGACATGTCGGGAGACCGAACACTGGTTCGCTTTGGGAGTGGTGACGAAGTGACCGTTCAGGCAGGTCCGGAAGGTGTCCGGTTCCTGCTGATTTCCGGCGCACCGATCAATGAGCCGGTCGCGTGGCACGGCCCCATCGTCATGAACACCCGGACCGAGCTGGAACAGGCTTTTCGCGAATTGCGCAACGGGACGTTTATTCGGCCGGCACATTGACTGCCCCTTAAGCAGTCATCGCCTTTCGGACCATGTCCCAATAGACGGCTTCAACCTCGTCCAGCGAAAGCCGCCCACCGGCGCGATACCACGTCATGACGCCGTTCAGCATGGCGATGACCGCCAATGTCGCAATCTTCGTATCCGCGACCGCAAAGATACCCGCCCGCTGACCTTCGCGCAAAATGGCCTCAAGCCCGTCTTCATACTTGCGGCGCAGATCCTCTATTTCGGCGAAGTTTTCGGGCGTGAGGTTCCGAAGTTCCATATAGGCGATGAATACCTCGTCAGGGCGCTGCAGGTGGAACCGGATGTGAAATCCAACAAACCGACGCAAAGCATCCTGCGGATCGCCAGTTTGCTTTTGCTCGCCATAGGCGGACAACAAATCCTGCATATGGTCGCGCATCAAACGGAACAGAAGGCTCTGCTTATCCGGGGTGTAATTGTACAATGCCCCGGCCTGCACCCCAACCTCGCTCGCAATTTTCCGCATGGAAACAGCAGCATACCCATGGCGCGCGAAAAGCCGAAGCGCTGCCTGCCGGATACGCGGGCCGGTAATGTCCGAGTGTGAGCCTTGTGTACGTGCCATGTATCCACCATATCTGAACGGATGTTCAGATAGAAGCCCGCTTGAAACGACCGGACAAAAAGTGCATCACCGATGCCAGTTGCCACAATAAGGTTTCATCATGAAGCCCCTTCTTCTTCTGCCCCTAGTTTTGCTCTGCCTGGGATGCACCAATTTTCCCGAGCTGAAAGACCGCGAAGGGCCAAATGTGCAATCGGCCCCCTACCCCAAATTAACCCCACTGGCAGATGTTTTCGCTGTGCCTGTTGACCCGCTGTACGAAGCGGCAGAGGTCGAAAGTGAATTGACCGACCGCAGCAAGGCGTTGAAGAAAAAGGCAACGGCATTGCAAAACGCTCAGACCAATTAATCCTCAGGTTTTCTGTCGCCCGGCATGGGTGTCGCGGATTGCGCCTCGGCGCCGAACCCGCTAAGGCAGCGGGAACGGGGAAACACCCCAGATTAGGATATTCGAGCGGAAAGGAACCCACAGGATGACACAGGCGCTGCGGCTTGGAATTGCGGGCTTGGGAACTGTTGGTGTGGGTGTCGTCAGGATCGTGCGCCGCCATGCCGACCTGCTGCAGGCACGAACGGGTCGTCCCATCCAGATCACAGCGGTTTCCGCGCGTGACGCTGGCAAGGATCGCGGTGTGAACCTGTCGGATTATGCCTGGGAAACTGACCCTGTCGCTTTGGCGCAGCGCGACGATATTGATGTTTTTGTTGAACTGATGGGCGGGGAAAACGGACCTGCCAAAGCCTCGGTCGAAGCGGCGCTAGCCAGTGGTAAGGATGTCGTCACCGCCAACAAGGCCCTGTTGGCCATTCACGGTCAGGAACTGGCTGAAATGGCCGAAGCCGCGGGCCGTGTGATCCGCTTCGAAGCGGCCGTGGCTGGCGGCATTCCAGTGATCAAATCCCTGACCGAAGGACTTGCGGGCAACGAAATCACCCGCGTCATGGGAGTGATGAACGGCACCTGCAACTATATCCTGACCCGGATGCAATCGCAGCGGCAGGGATATAGCGCCCTGTTCGACGAATGCGCGCAGCTGGGTTACCTTGAAGCCGATCCAAATCTGGATGTGGGCGGGATAGACGCCGCCCATAAACTGGCGCTGCTTGCCTCAATCGCATTCGGCACCAAACCGAATTTCGACGGGATCGAGATCGAAGGCATTCAGCAGATCAGTCTGGATGACATCGACCAGGCCCATGACATGGGATACCGGATCAAACTGTTGGGCGTGGCTCAGCGCACGGCACGGGGGCTTGAACAGCGGATGCAGCCGTGTCTGGTGCCCAGTGACTCGCCCCTGGGCCAGCTTGAAGGCGGCACCAATATGGTGGTGATCGAAGGCGACGCGGTCGAGCAGGTTGTTCTGCGTGGCCCCGGAGCTGGCGAAGGGCCAACGGCCAGCGCGGTGATGGGCGATGTCTGCGATCTGGCACGTGGGCTTCAGATTCCGACCTTCGGCCGCCCTGCCAGTTCGTTGCAGGACGCAGTGCCAGCGCTGACTGGTCGCCCTGCCCCCTATTATTTGCGTCTGGGTCTGCTGGACAAACCCGGCGCCTTGGCCAAAGTTGCGGCCATTCTGGGCGATGCCGGGGTCTCGATTGATCGCATGCGCCAATACGCCCATGCGGAAAGCACCGCGCCGGTTCTGATAGTTACCCACAAAACCACCCGTGCCACGCTGGATGTCGCCTTGCTGGGCCTGCACGAGACCGATGTTGTTTCGGGCACACCGGTTGCTTTGCGGATTGAAGAGGTTTGACACTTGCGGCCTGCACGATACGCAGGCTATGCCGGACAAGACGCCGATACTGACCTGAGGATAGTGAAAATGAGTGCTGCCAAGATCGATTTCAATGACCGCCTGTTGTCTCTGGGCCTGGCGCGGGTTGCGGAACAGGCTGCGCTTGCTTCGGCGTCGCTGGTTGGACGGGGCGATGAAAAGGCCGCTGACCAGGCTGCTGTGAATGCCATGCGCGAACAGTTGAACCTGCTGGATATCGCCGGTGTTGTCGTGATCGGTGAAGGCGAGCGCGACGAAGCGCCGATGCTGTACATTGGCGAAGAGGTCGGGTCCGGCAATGGTCCCGGCGTCGACATCGCGCTGGACCCGCTGGAAGGCACCACGCTGACCGCCAAGGACATGCCCAACGCGTTAACTGTGATAGCAATGGGCCCGCGCGGATCAATGCTGCATGCACCGGACGTTTATATGGACAAACTGGCCGTTGGCCCGGGTTTCCCTGAAGGCGTTGTCAGCCTTGACATGAGCCCGCGCGAACGTGTGGAAGCGCTGGCCAAGGCCAAGAATTGCGAGCCTGCCGACATTACCGTCTGCATCCTGGAACGCCCTCGGCATGAGGCTATGATTGCCGAAGTTCGCGAAACCGGTGCATCTATCCGCCTGATCACCGATGGTGATGTTGCTGGCGTCATGCACTGCGCCGAAAGCGAAGTCACCGGGATCGACATGTATATGGGCCAAGGCGGCGCCCCCGAAGGTGTTCTGGCCGCCGCAGCGCTGAAATGTATGGGCGGGCAGATCTTTGGCCGCCTGCTGTTCCGCAATGATGACGAACGCGGCCGCGCCGCCAAAGCGGGCATCACCGATCTGGACCGCATCTATTCGCGCGATGAGATGGTAACCGCCGATGTGATCTTTGCCGCAACCGGCGTCACCGGCGGCTCTTTGCTGCCGCGTATCAAGCGCGAGCCGGGCTGGGTTGAAACCACCACCCTGTTGATGCGGTCGAAAACCGGGTCGGTTCGGCGTATGTCGTACCGCACGCCGACGTGGTCGCATAGCGACGGCTAAGTTCTTGCGCCTGACCATCGTGCAGGGCTATCCATAGAAATGATAAGGCCGGGTCCGCGAGGGTCCGGCCTTGGCACATCAGGGGCAGGACATGAGCTTTCTTGGGGTTGAACATTCACTGTCAGCACGTCGCTGGGTCGGCCCCTCGGCGGATGTAGAGCGCGCGACCGAGATGCTGGTACAACAAGCCGGCCTGCCGAGGGCTGTCTGCCAGGTTCTGGCCCGGCGCGGTGTTCCGGCAATGGAAGCACCGGGATTTCTAGAACCCAAACTGAAAGAGCTGTTGCCCGATCCGCGCGCGATGAAAGACATGGAAACCGCTGCAACGCGATTTCTGACTGCGGTCCGTCTAAAGCAGCGCATTGCGATCTTTGCCGATTATGACGTGGATGGCGGCAGCTCGGCTGCTCTGCTACTCACGTGGTTGCGTCAGATGGGCCTGCAGGCGACGCTCTATGTGCCTGACCGGATTGATGAGGGCTATGGCCCCAATGTCCCGGCGATGCAGGAACTGGCCGCCGCGCATGATCTGATTATCTGCGTCGATTGCGGAACCCTCAGCCATGAACCCATCGCCGCCGCAAAGGGGGCCGATGTCATCGTCCTGGACCACCACCTTGGTGGTGAAACTTTGCCCGATTGCGTGGCCGTGGTGAACCCGAACAGACAGGACGAAAGCGGCGATCTTGGCTATTTTTGTGCCGCCGCCGTTGTGTTCCTGATGCTGGTCGAGGCCGGACGGCAGTTGCGCGAAGCGGGTGCAAAAGGGCCTGACCTGATTGCAATGCTAGACCTTGTGGCGCTGGCCACGGTGGCGGACGTGGCCCCGTTGATCGGTGCAAACCGCGCGCTTGTGCGTCAGGGGCTGAAGGTCATGGCGCAACGACAAAGACCGGGTCTGGTGGCGCTGTCGGATGTGGCGCGGATGGATTCCGCGCCCAACAGCTATCATCTGGGGTTCATGCTGGGCCCGCGCGTCAACGCAGGGGGCCGGATCGGCCAGGCCGATCTGGGTGCCCGGCTGCTCAGCACCGATTCAACCCATGAAGCAGAGGCTCTGTCCCAACGGCTGGACGAGTTGAACACCGAGCGGCGCGATATTGAAAATGCGGTTCGGGCAGCCGCCATGGAACAGGCCGAAGAACGGGGCCTTGATGCACCCTTGGTCTGGGCGGCCGGGGAAGGCTGGCATCCGGGCGTTGTCGGCATCGTCGCGTCGCGCCTGAAAGAAACCGCAAACCGCCCGGCCATCGTCATCGGTCTGGACGGGGATGAGGGCAAAGGATCGGGCCGATCCGTGAGCGGTGTCGATCTGGGCGCTTCGATTCAGCGGCTGGCTGCGGAAGGTCTGTTGGTCAAGGGCGGCGGCCACAAGATGGCGGCTGGCCTGACGGTCATGCGTGATCAGCTGGAACCGGCGATGGAACGGCTCAGCGAATTGCTGGCAAAACAAGGGGCAGGTCAAACCGGCCCTGCAGACCTGAAACTGGAAGGCACACTTATGCCCGGCGCGGCCACTGTCGATCTGATTGAACAGATTGAAAAAGCAGGGCCTTTCGGCGCCAGTGCTCCGGCTCCGCGGTATGCCTTTCCGGACTTACAGGTGCGCTTTGCCAAGCGGGTCGGCGACTCCCATCTGAAGCTGTCGCTATCAGACGGGGTGGGTGCCGGGTTGGAAGCCATCGCGTTTGGCGCCTTTGACGGACCAATGGGGGAACGGCTGACCAATCACGGCGGCGCGCGCTTTCATTTCGCCGGACGACTTGAGGTGAACACATGGGGTGGACGGCAAACCGTACAACTCAGATTGGAAGATGCCGCCGAGGCGATCTAAGGCCGCATTCGCCACCGCCAAAAAACTTTCACAACCCTGCGTTTTTCGGCTTGCGGGGGTCAGAGTGAAACCGTAAAAGGCCCCCCACAAGCTAGCGTGGCCCGTTCGTCTATCGGTTAGGACGCCAGGTTTTCAACCTGGAAAGAGGGGTTCGATTCCCCTACGGGCTACCA